>NZ_CP038492.1:1865000-2486666 GCF_004751985.1 Rhodophyticola sp. CCM32 | reverse complement strand
CGGATAGGCGGCCACCACATCGGTGATGGTCTGGCCGTCGATGGACAGTTCCAGTTCGGCATCGGTCGGCAGGGAGGCGCTGAAGACCAGATCAACCTCAAGCGTTACAGCGCTGTCTGCATGCTGCTGGCGGATCAGCGCATCATCAAAGCGCAGCGTGTCGGTCCGGCGCAATATGACATCGCCGTAAAGACCAAGCGGGGACAGGGCGATATTCCAGTCCCAGCCCGCATGGCATTGCGCCTTGCGCAGGAAATTATACTGCGCAATCGGGTTGTTATGGGCGACATAGGGGATCGGAAAGGCCGAAGCCGCAGCCTTTTCCAGCGCGATGGCGCTGTTTGAAAGGAAGGTGACCGTCAGGGTGTTTTCCCCGGGTTTCAGGGCCTCGGTCGCGTCAAAATCCCACCGCAGGAACTGGCTGGTGCAGCGGCCGATCTCAACCCCGTTCAGGGCGACGATGGCATGGCAATCCACGCTTGCGAAACTGATCGTATAGCGCGCGCCCGCTTCGGGGGCGGCATCGAACCGGGTTTCGGCCTGCCAGCTGCTTTCGTGAACCCAGTCCAGGCTGCGTTCGGTGTCACGCCAATACGGGTCGGGGATCAGCCCGGCCTCCAGCAGGGCGGAATGCACATCGCCGGGCACCGGCATCGGAGCCGATGCGGCGCCATTGACCTGGGTAATTGTCCAGCCCTCGTTCAACAGGGTGCCGGGGGTCATTGTTGTGCTCAAATGGGTCATCTTGGGTCGTCCTCCAAATGGCTCCACGGAAAGGTAGCGTCCTGCGCCAGCAGCGAGTGCCACAGGGCCTGATCCTTCCCGTCGGGGGCGAGGTTCTGATATTGAAAGGGATCATTGATGTTGTCGTAGACAGTGACCGGTGCCGCGCTGATCCGGCGGTCATCGGACAGGGGCGCATAGACTGTCTGGGCGGGGCTGCGCAGGCCCACACCGCGAACGGTCTGAAAAAATGCGGTGCGTCCGGTATCAGCCGCGCCACCTGCCTCGGCCATAAGCGAGGCGCCATGCATATGGTCGGGCGCGGGTTGCCCGGCGGCCTCCAGAAAGCTGGGGGCCAGATCGACCAGCGAGGCGACCGCACCCGTCACCCGATGGCCCGGCACCACGCCCGGCCCGGCCATGACCAGCGGGATGCGCAGGCTTTCGTCATTCTCGGTGCCCTTCTGGACCAGCCCGTGACTGCCCAGATTTTCCCCGTGATCCGAGGTGAACACGATCAGCGTGTCGTCTTCGAGACCCGCATCGCGCACCGCATCCAGAATACGGCCCACGGCGCTGTCCATCCAGGTGACCGCCCCGTAATATTCCGCAGCCAGAGCCCGCAGGTCATAACCCTGCGGCAGGTCCATCGTGTGCGGCAGGCGGAAGGAATAGTACCGGAAATCCCAACGATAGACCTTGTACCAGTAATCCTTGTTCTCGATCCGGTCCTCATCGGTGTTTTCCCGCAGGGCAACATGGTCCGGGTCGTACATATGCAGATATTCGTCGGGCATATCCGCAACCGGGCAATGGGGCGGAGAGATGTTGTGATAGAGGAAAAACGGCTGCGTGCTGTCCGTCTTGCCTTTCAGATAGGTCACCGCCTCCTCTGCCTCGAACGCGACGCTGAACCCGTCGGGTGCGAATTCCGGCCCGCCATCGCGGGAATAGATCTGCGCGGAATGGGCATGATGTACACGCGGGATCAGATAATGGTCAAAGCCGATTTCATGAGGCCAGGAATGGATATGCCATTTGCCGATCACACTGGTTTCATAGCCGCTGTCCCGAAGGATCTCGGCCAGCGTTTTATGGGGCAGATGCGGGCGTTTGGGATAGGGGTATTCGGGCATGTTGAAATCGCCCTGCCGCCCGTCATAGGCCACATTGGTCTTGCCGCCCGTGGCTGTCCGGTTGTGCTGCCCCGAGATCAGCACGGATCGCGCGGCCATGCAGACCGGGAAATTGGTGATCGCCAGATCCCACATCGCGCCCCGGGCCGCCAGCCGGTCGATATTCGGCGTGGCCACCTGCGTACCGCCATAGCATCCAAGCTCGAACGGGCGCAGCTGATCCGAGGTGATCAGGATGATATTGGGGCGGGTCGCCATTTACAGATGCCTGCCGCTGTCGGGGTCGAACAGATGCGCCGCCGCCAGATCCCAGATCACATTATGGTTGCTGCCGGTTGCCAGTTTCAGCAGCCCGGGTTCACGCATCCGCACATGGGTGCCGGCAATGTCGATCACCATTGAGGTTTCAGAGCCGATCGGTTCACAGAATTCCAGCGAATGCGGCCCGGTGACAGTGCCGGTGGCGCCTTCCGCCGCCAGAGACAAGTTTTCCGGCCGGATCGCCAGGGTCGCGCGCTGACCGTCCTGCACCTTGCCGCGGGCGACAGAGGCCGGCAGCGGCAGCTCCATATCGCCGAAATGCGCCACGAAACCCTCCGCATTGGTGGCGATGGTCACGTCCAGCGCATTGATCTCGGGCGAGCCGATGAACTGCGCGGCGAACAGGGTGTCGGGGTGCAGGTAAAGCTCCTCCGGGGTGCCCAACTGTTCGATCCTGCCCTTGTTCAGCAGCACGATCTTGTCGGCCAGGGTCATCGCCTCGACCTGATCATGGGTCACATAGGCGATGGTGGCATTCAGCGTCTTGTGGATGCGTTTCAACTCGGTCCGCATCTCGGTGCGCAGCTTGGCATCAAGGTTCGACAGGGGTTCATCAAACAGGAAAAGCTGCGGGTTGCGCACCATGGCCCGGCCGATGGCAACCCGCTGGCGCTGACCGCCGGATAATTGCGCGGGTTTGCGTTGCAGGTAATCCTCAAGCTTCAGAACCTGCGCGACGCGTTCGACCTCGGTCTTGATATCCGCGCGCGCGGATTTGCGGATGCGCATGCCGAAGGCGATATTGTCGAAAACGCTCATATGCGGGTACAGCGCGTAGGATTGGAACACCATCGCCAGATCGCGGTTTTTGGGGTCCAGATGGGTGACATCCCGGCCGCCGATCTCGATGGCCCCCTCGTGATCCTCTTCCAGGCCCGAGATCAACCGCAGAAGCGTGGATTTCCCGCAGCCGGATTCCCCCAGAAGCACAAGAAACTCACCGGTTTCAACCGTGATATTGATATCGTTCAGCACGGTGAGCGCGCCGAAGGATTTGGAGACATTCTTCAGTTGCAATCCGCCACTCACGACAGGGCCTCCTTCTCTGAAGCATTGGGAAATCCGGCTTCTATGCCGGGAATGACAAAGCCGCTGATCAGAACGGCCCAGGCCGACAGGCCGAAATAAAGACCCACCAAGGGCTGCCAGGCCGTGACAAGGATCAGCACCGGCAGAACCGCCAGAGACAGCAGCAACCGGTACGGGGCCAGCGCCATCGCCCATTTCGCATTGACGAATGTGTCGGCAATCCCGCCCGACAGGCAGGATTTGACCACGATGCCCGCCAGCAGGCTGAGCGCGACAAAGACAAGGGCTGTCAGCAGCAGGCTGGTGGCGATCCCGGTGATCATGGCCAGAAGTGCACCGATCACTGCGAACGCGATGTAATGGGGCAGGGCAAAGGCATTCAGGGTCAGAAACTCCCGCCGGTATTCGCGCCACATGCCGGGCACGATCTGCGCGACCGTTTCATCCTCTATCCGGCGGGTGGCCCAGAGGCAGGCCGCCAGGGCGGGGGCGAAACCGAACAGCCCAAGCCCCGCCAGAGCCAGCCCGATGGTGACCAGATTGATCGCCGTCATCTGCCAGATGCGTGTGGTGAAAAGAACAACAAATCCCTGCATCATCTTACCCTTTCACCGCGCCGCGCATCATGCCGGACACGATTTGCCGTTGCAGCAGCAGGAAGGCGATCAATGTGGGCGCGATCACGATCATGATCCCGGCCATCAGGATCGCCTCGGTGGTCGAGGACATCATGTCATTCGCCCGGTAAAGCAGCATCGAGACGGTCGAATCCTCGACCCTTGGGGTGTAGAGATAGGGCAGGATGAAATCGTTATAGATGTGGATCGTGCGCAGGATCACCACGGTCGAGATCGCGGGCGTCATCAGTGGCAGAATGATCTTCCAGTAGATCTGGAAATAGTTTGCCCCTTCGATCCGGGCGCTTTCATCAACCTCGCGGCTGATCGACCCAAGAAACACGATGAAGATATAAAGCGATACGATATCCGCCCCGGAATAGAGCACGATCAGTGCCCATTTGCTGTTCACCAGGCCAAGCGTCAGGATCACCTGATACAGGGAAACCTGTGTGGTGATATGCGGCACTGCCATCACCACGACATAGGCCAGCAGGATCAGCCGCCGCCCGGGAAAGCGAAACCGGTCAACCACATAGGCCACCATGGTGCCGATCAGCGTCACGATCACCAGTGACACGGTCACCACAAACACCGTGTTGTAAAATGCCGTTCCCACCATCGCGCGGTCAAAGAATTCCCAATAATTTGTGAGACTGCCGAAATTTTCCGGCCAGTCGGTCTTTTCGCCCCTCAGCATTTCTATCGGCGTTTTGAAAGAACTGATGAAAGCGATGTAGAGCGGGGCGACCACAATGAAGGAGGCGAGGGTCAGGAACAGGTAATGAAACCCGTTCCAGAACAGTTTTTGCGGCGTCAGTTTCCGGCGCAGCCGATTGTGCCGGCCCGTATTTGCGACCGGGGGCGTGGTGGTGCTTTCGGCGGTCATTTCGTGCCCCCCCGGTCAAACAGCGCGCGTTGCAGGATGATCACCAGCATCACGAAGCTCAGCAGGATGATGGCCATGGCGGCGGCCATGCCGACGCGTCGAAACTCGAACGCCTCTTCAAGGGTGGCCATGATGAAGGTTTTTGTGCCGTTGGCCCCGCCGGTGATCAGGAAGGGCACATCGAACACCTCAAGCGATCCAACGGTCGACAGGATGATCTGAAGGCCCAGAACCGGGGCAATGGTCGGGAAGGTGATGAACCGGAACTGTTGCCACTCACCGGCGCCTTCGATCCGGGCGGCCTCGTACTGGTCCTGGGGGACGGCCTGAAGCGCGCCATAGGTGATCAGAAGCTGAAAGCCCAGATAGCGCCAGATCGAGGCAAAGACGAGCGACCATTTCACGATTGCCGGGTTCTGCACCCATTCCTGAGTATAATCGCCCAGACCCACCACATGCATCAGCGCGTCAAGCCCGCCCTCGATCTGCAGAAAATCGCGGAAGATGATCGACACCGCGACCGAGTTCAGCACGAAGGGCATGAACAGCAACATGCGGAACATGTTCGACCCGGGCATGCCACGGTTCAGGATCACCGCGAAATAGGTCGCCATCGCCAGTTGGATCAGCGAGCCAATGAAGTAATAGAGAGAGTTGATCAGCGGGCTGAGCAGAATGCGATCTTCGGTGAAGATGCGCCGGTAATTTTCAAACCAGATGAAATTCGAGCTTCGCGACAACCCATCCCAATCGGTCATCGAATACCAGATCAACTGGACAAAAGGGTAGAGGCTGAAAAGCGTCAGCATGGACAGCGGCACAACCAGAAAGCCGACAATAACCAGCCGACGCTGCGACTGCGCAGTTAACGGTCCCATAACCAGCTCCTGACAAGGGAAATCGCAATTTTCGGTGCGGCGGTGGATGTGTCACCCCCGACGGCGCAATGCCGCCAGAGATGACACAGGGGGGGGCACGTGGCGCGCCCCCGTGAGTGAGTCAGTTGCCGTTTGCCCGGTCCCAGCGTGCATTCACATCCGCGATGGCTGCTGCAAAATCATCTGCCAGGACAAGATCGCGGATATAGGTGCCCGCCATGAAGTCCAGACGGGCATCTGCCATCGCCTGCTTGAAGGCAGAGCTTGGCGTCTCGGATTCGATGATCGGCGGTTCCGGTGCCAGCAGCTCGACCAGTTGCGGCAATGTCGGTTCGATCCGGGTATCGCCGGGGATGAACCCTGCCTCATTGGCCACATCGGTCTGGGTCAGCAGAAACTCCACCCAGGCCATTGCCGTTTCCGGGTTGTCCGAATTGGCCGAGACGCCAATCGCCCAGTCGGGGTTCAGCAGGACGGCGGGGCTGCCGCTGTCATCAATCGGCAGGGGGAACATGCCAAGATCGTCCGAGACATTTTCCATGCCCAGTGCCTCACCAGAGGCGATGGCCTGCGGCACCGACCAGTTGGCCAGGAACCACATTCCGGCCTCACCGACACCCAGCATTGCCTTGGACTGGTCCCAGTTATTGGCGGTGTAATCACGTTCGGTGCAGCCTGCCTCGAACAGGTCATGCACAAAGGAAATCGACTCCCCGTAAGGTTCATCGGGCGAGAAGGGTGTGGCACTGGCCAGCGCGTCTTCGTAATAGCCGCCATCGCCTGCAAACAGCAGCGCGGCCTTGTCCCATTGCTGCATGGGCCAACCGGCACCCATGTTGATCTGGAAGGGGGTGATCCCCGCCTCGTTCAGCGCTTCGCAGGCTGCAAACAGTTCGGTGCGGGTGGTCGGGACGCTTTCGATGCCCGCGCGTTCAAACGCGCTGCGATTATAGACAACCGCTTCGGCATTGGCGCCATAGATATAGCCATAGACATTGCCATCAACGGTATAGCGGTCCACGAACATATGCGTGTCGCGCAGTTCCATATCGTTCAGTGGCAGGTAAAATTCCGCGTATTGATCCGGCGGCAGATTGTCGAGAACATTCAGAACGTCGCCATAATCGCCCGAAGCCAGCCGTGTCGGCATTTCCCGGCGATAGCCATCGACCACGATGACCTCAACATCGGTGCCGGGGTAAAGGGCTTCGAATTCTGCGGTCCAGTCATCCCACCGGCCATTTGTCTGGAACGTGCCGAAATGGGTGAAGAATGTGATCGGTCCGGTGATCTCGGCCGAGGCGATATCGCCACTGAACACCAACGCAGAAGCAGAAACGGCCAAGGCCGCCTTAATCGAATGTCGCATGATTTCCTCCCAAAGAACTATGCGAATTGTATAATGCGCAAACGATAAACCAGTCAAGGTTTAACGATTGCGCAAACGGGTCTGGTCGCGCAGGAATAGATAGCGGTTTGCTTTTTATGCAGAATCCCCGGTTATCCACATCCGCGCCGGTTTTACCTGTCAACAACCCGGTGCCCGGTGCGGGGATATGGCAGGGACGGTTTTGACCGTCAGCAGAATCATACCCGCCGGTGAGAATCCGGGAATGCCGGTCTCAATCTGCGCTGGCAGCCGGTGCGATTGTATAGCCTGCCTCTTCCAGCCCCTGTTTCAGGCGCGTCGCCATGGCAACGGCTGCAGGGCTGTCGCCATGGATGCAGACACTGTCAATTCCGGTATCCAGCTGCCTGCCGCTTTCCGAGGTGATCCTGTTTTCGCGGATCATATCCAGCACCCGCAACAGGGCATGATCCGGGTCTTCAATCATCGCGCCGGGCATTCGGCGCGGGGTCAGGTTGAAATTGTCCGCATAGCTCCGGTCGGCATAGATTTCGCGGATCGGGCGCAGATTGTACCTCTCGGCCGCCCGCGCGGTTGCGGTGCCGGGCATGACCATGAAGGCAAGCCCGGGGTCGGCGGCACGAATGCCCCGTGCGACCGCATCCGCCAGATCATCCTCATCGGCGCAGGCATTGCCAAGGGCGCCATGGGTTTTGACATGGGTGCCGGGATGCCCGGCAAGTGTGGCCATGGCCTGAAACGCACCGGTCTGATAGGCGATCAGGTTCTCGATCTCGCCTGCCGTGATGCCCGCGACCGGTCGCCGCCCGAACCCCAGAAGATCATCATATCCGGGATGCGCACCCACGGCGACACCGCGGGTCTTTGCCGTGGCGATCGTTTGCCGCATCGTTTCGGGGTCGCCTGCATGAAAGCCGCAGGCGATATTCGCGGTGCTGACCAGTGACAGCATGGCCAGATCATCGCCCATGGTCCAGGGGCCAAAGCCTTCTCCAAGATCGGCGTTCAGATCAATCCGCATGGCGGGCGGTCTCCTGTTCTGGCACTTGCGATTGGAACACCGTTGGTATACCATCATTCAGCAGCCGGAGAAAGAAATATCATGCCAGACACGCGCCTGCTTTATCTCGGAAACGGGAGGAGTTTTCAGTCAGTTGCAAAGCTTGACGAACGGTTTGAAGGCTGGGGTCTGAAGCTTGACAGATACTGGGCCTATGGCGGTGAATTCCCGGATAGTCTGGAAGGATATGACGGTATTTTCCTGTCCGGCAGCCCCCATGGCGCCTATGAAGATATCGACTTTATCACCCGCGAACATGACTTGATCACCGATGCTGCCGACAAGGGCATTCCGATACTGGGCATCTGCTTTGGCAGCCAGATTCTGGCCTCGGCGCTCTGCGGTCGCGATCAGGTCTTTCGCCGCGACCATTGCGAGATCGGATATAAGGACCTGCCGGTCACCAGGGCCGCAAAAGACGACCCTATCGCTGCCGATCTGGACGAGAACGTGCATATGTTCGTCTGGCACAATGACGAGGTGCGCGGCGATCACCCGGATATGACGATCCTTGCCTATTCCGACATCTGCCCCAATCACATCTGGCGCTATCGCGACAGGCCGTTCTGGGGCATCCAGGGGCATCCTGAAATCACGGCCGCCCAGGCCCCGGTCTGGTTTGAACAGAACCGCAGCCGGATGGAGGCAGACGGGGCCGATATCGACGTTCTGAAAGCAACTGCGGACCCGGCACTGCAGGCCAAGACGATGCTGACCCGCTTTGTGGATTTTATTGTGCAGGGCTGAGCCCGAAAACCCGGACAGCCCCGCAAACCCGGACAGAAAGGGAAGAGAGTGGTCGAGACCGCCTATTGGTTCGAGAAACGCGAATATGATGCCCGGCTTGCCCGTGTGCAGGCCGCCTTGCGCGCCGGCGGTCTGGACGGTCTGATCGCCTTCCAGCCCGAAACGGTGACCTGGGTGACAGGGTATTTCACCCGGGGTTACGGGACATTGCAGTTTGCGATCATTCCGGCAGAGGGGCTGCCTGCGGTGTTTTGCAGGGATGTTGAGGAATATTACCTTGATGCCACCTGCGTCTATCCCGACCGGGCGATGTGGCGCGACAGCGATGACCGGATCGCGGTGGCGGCGGAGGCGATCCGCGCGCGGTTGGGCAGCACTGCGAAACTGGGGATCGAGAAAGCCGCCTGGCCGCTGTCGGTTGATCGGTTCGACGGTCTGCAAGCGGCCCTGCCGGGCTGTCTCTGGCAGGATGAAAGTGATCTTGTGCGGCAGATGCGGTTGATCAAATCCCCGGCCGAGATTGCCTATCAGCGCCGCGCGGGCAAGGCGGCCGAGGCCGGGATGCGCGCGGCAATCGACAGTGCTGCCGTGGGCGTCAGCGAGCGGGAGATGGCCGCCGAGGTTTGTGCCGCGATGATCCGCGCGGGCAGTGATCTGCCCGGCCCCGGTGTCATGTCCTCGGGTGAGCGGGCGTTCCACCTGCATGGCGGCTATTCGGACCGGGTTCTTGAACATGGCGATATCGTGCAGATCGAGACCACACCGAATGTCCGCCATTACCATGCCCGGTTCATGCGTCCGATCCGGGTGGCCAGCGCCCGTGAGGAGGATCACCGGGTGGTCGAAAACCTGATCGCGATACAGGATGCCGCCCTGGCCGAGGTGGCCCCCGGCATATCTGCCCGGGTGCCTGACACGATTTACCGCGAAGGTGTGCTGTCTGCCGGGCTGCGCGAGACCTATACCAACAAGACCTTCTATTCCGTCGGTTTACTGCTTCAGCCCTCTGGCGGAGAGCCATTGGAGGCCGCGCCCGGTGCGGATTGGTGCTTCGAGCCGGGGATGACCTTTCACACCTATGTGCTGGCCCGGGGGTTCGGCATGTCCGAGACGATTGCGATCACCGAGACGGGGTCTGAACGGCTGACCAATTTTCCGCGTCAGTTATTCATTGCGGGGTGAGCGGACGGCCTGAAAGCCGTCGATCCTTTGGCAAAATTTTCCCGGTGCGGCTTGGCAGCTTTCGACCGTCACCCGCGCATGCAGTGCGATGACCTGTTTGCAGAGATTGTGGATCACCTCATTGGCAATCTCGGGCAGGTCCAGAACTTCATCTACAAGAATATCTTGAGCAAAACCGATGACCCGAGCGAGACCTCTTGCAATGTAAACGCCAAGCTCGGCCACCATATCACGCAGACCATTGATAAGTTGCGTGCGCTGCAGATATGGACATTTGCAGTATGGCGCATTGCGACGACGATTGAAGCAGGAGCCATCCACCCCATCAGGTTTGACGTCGCGGCCGTCTTCCCATTATAGCGTTTCAACATAAAGTCGAAACGCTTTAGCCAAAAAGCAGGTCGAACAGGTTGTGGCTCAAGTGATCCATCATCAGCATGTGGCTGTGCCCGCGGGGCAGGTCGGGTTCGGCCAACAGCCTGAAATTCTGGTTATGTGTCGAAAGGGCAGCCCAGGCTGTTGAGCGATCTTGCCAATGTTCTGCACAGTCCAAGAAATCACCCGCCACGATGGTCAGAGGGGTATTGCCCAAAACCGATGCTGTCGCAGGTGCGCCTGAGGGTTCGAGGGCGATGATGCGGCGGAACAGGTCGGGGGCTGCGGCCTGTGCGTCAAAGGCAATCTCACCGCCCTGGCTGTGGCAGACGACGATCGCAGGGCCGGTTTTGCGCAGCACGTCCAGCAGCGCCTGAGTGTGCAGGGGCGTGGTGTGCAGCCATCGCGGGGCAAAAATGCGCGCAAAGGCATCAAACTGCGCGACGGGGAATTGCTGGCCCTTAAAAGCCGTGCGGGTTGCGAAGCCTTCGCGGGTGCCAATACGAAACAGGACCCACGCCTCTTCCATGCTGCGCAGGATCGGATCGCCCTCCCACAGACTGGGGGCAAAGCCCGCGCGACCGCGTTCGACATTGTCGACCACATGGACCTCATAGCCACGTTGCAACAGCAGATGCAGCCAGCCGGGGCGGCCATCGGGCGTCGTCTCCCAACAGGTGCCGGACATGCCGCCGCCGTGGATCAGCACCACAGGGGGGTCAGTATTGCGGGCCTCAGGAATGAAATATTGGACATAGGCATGTTCCACTGCGAAATGACCGCGCGGGTCAACCTCGTAAGACGCGGTGCGGGTGAACTGCACGGTTTTGGGCGTGCCGGTTGTGACCTGATGGATGCGCCCGCCCGCGGTGTAGGACCCGAAATCTGATAAGTGATAACCCATGGAACAGCCTTTGTGGTGGCGCGCCCCGCCAAAAGACAAGGCGCGCCTTTGGGCTTAGTTGAGATCTGAAAGCGCCTGATACTCGTTATATGCCGCAGCATATGCGCGGTAGCTTTCGATCACGCGTCTGAACATCGGGTCGTTTTCGGCGTTCTCAGCATAGACCTCGTCGGCCGCTTCGCGCAGTGCGTCCAGAACACTGTCCGGGAAACGTTGAACGTTGACGCCGTTGGCCCGGAACTGGTCCAGAACTTCGCTTTGCGCACCCGCAGCTACGCCCATCGCATAGAGGTTCGCGTCCGCGCAGGACACTTCGATTGCGGTGCGCTGCTGATCTGTCAGGCTGTCCCATTTATCCTTGTTCATATAGAATTCGATAAAGCCTGCCGGTTGGTGCCAGCCAGGGAAGTAGTAGTTTTTGGCAACCTCATCGAAGCCCAGCAAGACATCGACGAGAGGAAAGCTGAGCTCTGTGGCATCAAGCCGACCGGTTTCCAGTGACGTTGAGATTTCGCCCACGGGGATACCTGTCGCATTGGCCCCCAGCCTGCCAAGTATCTCGCCGCCCAAGCCGCCGATGCGGATATTGAGGCCTTGCAGGTCTTCGGGGCTGTTGATCTCGGATGTGTACCAGCCGCCTGCCTCCGACAGGATCACACCGCAGGCCATTGGCACGATATTATAGGGTTCATACATCTCCTGCCACAGCTCCAGCCCGCCGCCGTGATGCAGCCAGCTGATGTAAGACAGGGGGTCGCCGCCAAAGGGCACCGAGCCGAAGAGAGCCGCTGCCGGTTCTTTACCCGCCGCATAGGCCGCAAAGGACCAGCCGGCATCAATGGCCCCCACGCTGACGTTGTCGAAAATTTCAGTCGGCGGGGACAACTCACCAGCCAACAGATAGTCAAAATCGACTTCGCCGCCGGTTAGGGTGGCGACGTTTTCGACGAACCGCTGTGCCGTCGGGTCAAGCACGGGCAGGCCGGGAAAGGCGCTTTGCATTGTAAAGCTGTCGGCCAAAGCGCCGCTTGCTGCAAGGGCCGCGACGGATGCGGCGATCAGTGTGGTTTTCATGAGGTTCCTCCCTATCATGATGTGAACCCGGTGATCAGCCGGGGGAATACGATCAGCAGCACCAGCACTGCGACTTGCAATGCAATGAACGGTGCCACGCCTTTGTAGATTTGCGGGGTGGTCAGCCGGTCGCCCGCCGCTCCCCGCAAGTAGAAGAGCGAAAAGCCAAAGGGCGGTGTCAGGAATGAGGTCTGCAGGTTGACGGCAACAAGGATACCGAACCAGATCAGGATATCTTGCCCCGCCAGCCCGTTGCCGAAGTCGAGCCCCGCCACGATGGGTGCAAAAATCGGCATCAGGATGAGCGTGATTTCCAGCCAGTCGAGCACGAAGCCCAAAAGAAAGATCGCGCCCATGACGACGGCCAGCACAGTGTAGGGATCTGTGCCAAAGGCCATGATCCCCGCCTCAACCAGGTCATCACCGCCCACGCCTTTGAAGACGGCGGAAAAACAAGTGGCCCCGATCATCACGAAGAGCACGACAGCGGTGGTCACGACGGTTTTCTTGGCGGCGGTCATCAGCATGCCGATGCTGAACTGGCCATAAAGAACGGTGATCAGGAGCGCACCAAGGGCCCCGATGCCGCTGGCTTCGGTCGGGGTTGCCAGCCCTGCAATGATCGACCCCAGAACGCAAACCACGAGGGACAGCAATGGGCCAAGGTCGAACAGCAACTGCCACAGGGACACGCGATGGGTCTGCGGCATCGCGGGCAATCCGCGCGCGCGCCATATCACATAGGCCGCATAGGCCCCGACGAGCATCAGCCCCGGCCCGATGGCACCTGCGAACATGTCCGGCACAGGCGTTTGCAACTGGTCGCCCAGCACGATCAGCATGACCGAGGGCGGGATCAGAATGGCGAGCGTGCCCGAAGCCGCGACCAGCCCTGCAGAGGTGGATTTGTCATAGCCTGCTTCTTCAAGGCGAGGCAGGGCAAGGAGGGCCAGCAGAACCACCGACGCGCCGACGATGCCGGATGAGGCTGCAAGCAGGACGCCGATCACAAGAACCGACACGCCCATCCCACCCGCACTGCCGCCGAGGGCACGTTGTGCCGCGCGCAGGGAGCGTTCTGCAACGCCTGACGTTTCCAAAATCAGGCCCATCAGGATGAACATCGGGATCGCCACCAGTAGCCAGTTGGACAACACATTGGCGTAAATCCGGCTGACAAGCAGGTTAAAGAAGGCCGTTGGCAGGTCCGAGATCAGGATGAAAATCGCGGCAGAACCCGCCAGCACCATGCCCACGCGGTATCCTGCGAGAATGCCAATGAGCGTGAGCGCCGCCATGGCGAGAGGGAGGAGGCTCTCGCTCATCTGGCCACACGGATCAGGCGGAGGGTTTCAAACAGGATGGCTATGGCCAGAAGGGCCAGCCCCAAAGGCAGCACGGTTTTGACCAGCCAGAGATCATTCAGCCCCCCGTTGCGGGACCCTTCGTCCGAGGTCCATGCGCGTATCATGAAATTCCACGAGGCGGGTAGGGCAAGGGCAAGGAACGGCGTGGCGAAGAGTAGGTTGCCGATGAGGTTGATCCGCGCGCGCGTCGCGCGGCTGCGGTTCTGGTAGAGGAAATCAACGCGCACGTGGACATCGCGCAGCCATACCAATCCCGTAGGCAACAGCCCCGCGACGACCAGCAGGTGCCATTGCAAATCAAGCAGCGAATTCAGCGTTACGGCACCGCCGATCAGGGCCCAGTCGGTCGTAAATTCGGCCAGAGGGTTCACATCCAAGGCGCTGCAGATGACCTGCGCCACGATTGCCGCCATCAGAATCAGCAATCCGACTGCAAACACCGCAAGGGCATGCTCCCCTCGTTTCACTACGTCCTCCCCGCATATTGCTCCACATGGAACAATATATTTCCATCTGGAGCAATCCTTTTTTCAGGGCTAGGTTTGAAATATGAAACTGATCGACATCCTCGACGCGACCCCGTTTCCCATTGGATACCGGATCGCATTCTTGACGAACTTCTGGCGTGAACCGCAGTTGCGGAAAATGGAGCGGGAGACTGGGCTGATCCGCCCCGAACTCACCGTGTTAATGTGTCTGAGTTTTCAGCGCGGTCTTTATGCGCGCGACATCTGCGAGGTGACAGAACAGCCGTCCAACACGGTCAGTCGGGCGGTGTCATCGCTGGAGCAGAAGGGCTTTTTGCTGCGCGAGAAAGATAAGGTGGATACGCGCCGGCAGGTTTTGAACATCACGCCGGAAGGTCAAAAGGTGCATGACCGGATTATGATTGGTTTTGCGACATCCGAAGCCAAAATGCTGAGTGCTTTGAACCCCAATGAACGTGAAACGCTCTTATGTTTGCTAGACAAAATTGCACGCGGCGTCCAAGACTGGCGATAGATTTCTGCTCTAGCAGCGATAGAGGTCAACCGGCAAAGCGCTGAACACTTCGGGCGGGCCGGTCTCACGGATTGCAAAGGTCTGGCCCACGCCCGCGGTCAGGCCGGTTTCGGTGTCGGGGATCATGATGTGGACAAAGAATACCATGCCCGGTGCCATCATCAGTGGATTGCCCGAATAGATCATCGGCGGCACATCCATCCATGTGGGGCGAAAGGTGCATCCCAGCGCATAGCCGCAGGCCGCATAACGCGCTTTGGCGAATCCGGCCCTGTCCAGCACCCGGCGATGGATATCATCAAGCTGGCCCAGTTCGGTCCCCGCCCGGGCGGCCTCTTTGACCTGTGCCAGCGCGTCAGCGGCGATGTCCAGCATCCGTTCCTGCCGCGGGTCGGGGGTGCCCAAGATCAGCGTGTGTTCGATACAGACATGATAGCGGCAATAGGAGGCCGCCAGTTCGACCAGAACCTGATCGGTTTTCTCAATCCGGCGAGGTCCACCGATCCCCCGTCCGAAAAGCGCCCGTTCACCGGAATTGACCAGCGGCCCGCCCGAGGGCACATCGCCACCGCCCTGCAACATGGCGGTCAGGCAGGCCGCACTCAGCGCGCTTTCATAAATGCCGGTCCGGGTGATGGAAATCGCGGCCTCAACAGCGGCGTCAGCCAGGTTGCCCGCAACGCGCATATGGTCCAGCTCAGCGGCGGATTTCACCAGCCGCTGGTTGCGGACCAGATTCGAGGCATCCTCAAGCGTGACAAACCCGGCAAGCGCGGCCTCGACCAGACGCCCGTTTGCGGCGGTCAGGCCATAGGTGTCGAATTCAACCCCGATCCGCTCCCCCGCGAGGTTCAGATCTGCGAGGATCGCGCGCAGGTCATGCGCGGGGGTGGCATCTTCGGCATTCAGCCAGATGCGGATATCGTCGTAAAGCGAGGCAACCTCGGCCTGCTGCCGGTCAGGTGTGCGGGTCAGCAGGATCAGCGGGCCATCATCCGCCGTCACGATCCCGACCTGAAAAAACACATAGCCAGCCGTGTCGAATCCGGTCAGGTAATAATGGCTTTCCTGGGCAAAGATCAGCAGGGCGGCCTGCCCACGATCCCGCAGCAACTGGCGGGTGCGGGCGATCCGCTGGCGATGTTCCGCCTCGGCAAACCGCAGGGAGACCTGTCGGCCATCCCGGGTGGTGCCGGATATCTCGGCGGTTTCGGTCATGGGTCACTCCAGATCGCAGATATCCGCCATGGTCATCAGGTAGATGCGGATCATGTCGAGGTAATCGGGCACATCCACACGTTCATCGGGCATGGTGTTGTATTTGCCGCCCGGGCCGCAAACCACCCCTTCCATGCCTCCCTCGGCCCAAAGATGGCCCGCATCGGTGCCGTAATAGCCTGGCGGGGTGATCGCGCCGACAGGTTGGGGCGTGCCGCGGATCGCCTCATAGGCCTGGGACAGGGCGGTGACGATGCGGGCGTCTTTCGCAACCTCGAAGGCCGGCATCATCGGATTGCCATCACGATGTTCCGTGCGCAGCGTGGCCTTGAGGCCGGGGGTGCGGGCCTCCAGCCGGTCGAGAACATTGCGTATATCAGCCAGTGCGCAGGTTTCGGTCTGGCCCGGACCATAGCGCCCCGATCCGGTGATCCGCACGAAATCGGCAACCTGGGGTGGGCGCCATTTGTGCATTTCGCGCCCAAGCGCACCTTCCACAGTGCCCACATGGACCCGGTTGATCGCGCGATGGTCGTCACTGGGGGCGTCTGAAAATGTCATGGCGTTCAGTTCGGGGATCAGCGCGGTTGCAGCCAGGATCGCATCCACGGCCTCTTCGCGTTTGGACAGATGGCGGGTGATCCCTTCCAATTCGATGATGAAGGTGAAGGCGGCCGCATGCATGGTGACGGCTTGCAGGTCGGTCGGTTCGGAGTTGATGAAATAATCCGCGCGGGTTCCGGCTTTGACCGCAGACAGAGTGCCCACACCACCCTGAAGTTCACCGATCACATAGGTCAGGATCACATCGCCCTTCAGACGCCGGCCGGCCTTGATCAGAGTCTGCACCGCACACAGGGAGGCCGCATCGCCAGCCTTCATATTCGACACGCCGATGCCATAGATGAAATCTTCATCTACGATCCCGCCCCAGGGGTCGACAGTCCAGCCTTCGGTCACCGGGTTGGTGTCGAGATGGCCGTTGAACAGCAGGCTTTTGCCGCCGCCGGTCCCCCGCCAGATGCCAATCGCATTGACCCTTTCGCCCGCCACCGGCTGAAGCTCGGCTTCAAGCCCCATATTGCGCATGATATCGACCATATGGGCGGCGAGGTCCCGCTCTCCTTTCGTTTCGGAATAGCTTTTGTGGCGCACCATGTCTGACAGGGTGTCGAGACAGGCGCGCGTGTCGATATTGCGGGCGAGGTCGAGGGCGGTTTGGGTCATGGTTTCACCTCGTCAAAGTCAGGGGCCGCGCCGCGGGGCACGGGCACCGCATCAAGCAGATCGCGGGTATAGCTGTGGCGGTCAGGCGTGGTGGCCTCGGATGTGGCAAAACGGTCCACAACCTCACCGCGATACATGACCATGATCTGATGGGCGAGCTGACGCACGAGGTTGATATCATGGGTGATGAAGATGCAGGCGGTTCCCGTCTGCTTTTGCAGCCTGATCAGCAGCTTCGCGACCGAGGCCTGTACCGAGACGTCCAGCGAGGCGGTGATTTCGTCACAGATCACCACATCGGGTTCGGCGGCAAAGGCCCGGGCGATGGCCACGCGCTGTTTCTCGCCTCCCGAAAGCTGATAGGGGTAGCGGTTCGCGAAATCCGCCGGCAGCAGGACCTGCTCCAGCAGATCGGCAATCCGCGCCGCGCGATCCGCCTTTGGCACCAGATCATAAAGCTTCAGCGGTCGGGACAGGATCTCGCGGATACGCTGGCGCGGGTTGAGGGAACCATCGGGATGCTGGAACACCATCTGAACGCGGCGCCGATAGGCTGTGTCGATCTGGCGGCGGGTCGTGAAATGCCGATCATGGAAGGTGACGGTTCCGTCAAAATCCTGAAGGCCCGACAAGACCTTTGCCATGGTCGATTTGCCGGAGCCGGATTCGCCTACGATCCCAAGCAATTCCCCCGGCCGGACCGCAAGATTGACGGTTTTCGCACCGAAAACCCCTTCGGCCTTTGTCCCGATCAGCCGGGCAAAGGCCGAGGGGCGGCCATATTCCACACTGACAGTATCGGTGCTGAGCAGCGGCGCGGCACCCGGTTCGGGTGGCGTGGCCCCCTGCCAGTCCCCGGGCCGGGGGACGGCGGCAAGAAGGGCGCGGGTATAGGCGGCACGCGGCGCGCGGAACATCTCTTCACAGGGGCCCTGTTCGACAATCTCGCCTTTCTGGATCACCGCGACACTCTGGGCGATGCGCGACACAAGCCCCAGATCATGGGAGATATAAAGGGCTGCAACACCGGTTTCGGCCCGAAGCTCGGTAAACAGGTCCAGAATCTGCCGGGCGGTTATGATATCTAGCGCGGTTGTCGGTTCATCGAAGATGATCAGTTCCGGGGCGCAGGCAAACGCGGTGGCGATGACCACGCGTTGCTTTTCGCCCCCCGATGCCTGATGCGGAAAGCGCTGCATCAACTGTCTGGGGCGGGCGATGCCGGTGCGGGTCAGCGCGGCCTCACCTTCGGCCCAGGCCTGATCGTGATCAAGGTTCCGGTGGCGCATCAGCGTTTCGGCCAATTGCTCCCCCAGCCGCATGGTGGGGTTCAGCGAGGTGCTGGGGTCCTGGAACACCATGGCGATGCGGCGGCCCCGGATTTCCAGAATTTGCGGCAGGGTTTTCTGGCGCAGATCTTCCCCGTTCAGGCAGATCTGCCCGCCCGGCTCGGTCGCGTTCGCGGGCAGATACCGCATGATCGCCCAGGCCAGTGAGGATTTGCCGGAGCCGGATTCGCCCACAAGGCCAAGTGTCTGCCCCTGGGGAACGGTCAGGTTGATGGATTTCAGCGCCTCCACCGGGCCTGCATCGGTCTGATAGCTGAGAGAATAGTCGCGGATATCAAGCACCGGTTGCGCGCTGCCGGGAAGGGGCGTGATTGTCTGCTCCATAGCCTCAGTGGCTCCGGCTTGGGTCAAGGCTGTCCCGCAGGGCGTCGCCGAACAGGTTGAACCCAAGTGCTGCGATGGCGATGGCGACGCCGGGCACCGCCACGCACCAGGCATTGCGGAACATGAATTGCCGGGCTTCGGCCACCATCAGCCCCCATTCTGTGCTGGGCGGTTGCGCCCCCAGCCCCAGAAAGCCCAGTGTGGCCCCGATCATGATCGCAAAAGCGACGCGGATTGTGGCCTCAACCACGATCGGGCCCAGGGCGTTCGGCATCACTTCGCGCAGAACAATATAGCCGCCGGTTTCACCACGGGCGACGGCGGCCTGCACATATTCACGGGTGCGGATCGACAGAACCGAACTGCGCGAGATCCGGGCCATGCCCGGCGTGAAGGCAATCGCGACGGCCAGCATCGCCTCGCCCATGCCGCCGCCCAGTATGGTGACGATCAGCAGGGTGAATAACAGGTCCGGCACCGCCAGAAGACCATCAAGCACGCGCATGATCAGGCTGTCGACCCAGCCCCCGGCAACACCCGCGACAACGCCGATCAGGGTGCCTGCGCCAACCCCCAGTATCGTTGCCCCAAGACCGAAAGAGATGGTTGCGGGCGCCCCGTTCAGAAGCCGCGACAGCAGGTCACGCCCAAACTGGTCTGTGCCCAGCCAATGGGCGGCAGACGGACCTTCAAGCCGGTTGGCAGGGTGAAAGGCCTGTGGATCATAGGGGGCCAGAAACGGGCCGAAGATTGCGGCGCAAAGCACAATTGTCAGCAAGGAAATGCCAACAAGGGCAGGGGGGTTGCGAAAGCTCTTACTCATACCGGACCCGTGGATCGAGAAAGGCAATCACCAGATCGGACAGCAGGTTCGACAGGGCGTAAACCGTTGCCAGCAGCAATGTGATCGCCTGAATGACAGGCAGGTCGCGGTTTTCCAGCGCATAGATCAGCAACCGGCCCAGACCGGGCCAGGCGAATATCTCCTCAACCACGATGATGCCGCCCAGCAGATAGCCGATATCCAGCGAAATCACGGCCACGGCGGGGGCCAGGGAATTGGGCAGGGCGTGGCGCCGCAGGACCCGCCCTTCGCGCAGGCCTTTCAGCCGGGCGGCGCGGATATAGTCGCTGGACAGAACGTCGGACATCTCGCTGCGGACCTGACGGGCGATATGGGCCATCAGGATCAGACCCAGGGTTGTGGCCGGAAGGGCCACATGCCCCAGAAAGCTGCCAAGGTCTTCCCATGGCGCGACATAGCCGCCGGCCGGAAACAGGCCCACGGAGGGCCCGGCAAGAAACACCAGCAGCAGGGTGGCGGTAACAAATTCGGGCATCGAGGCCCCGATATAGGACACAAAGCCGATGAACAGATCCCAGACACTGCCGCGTTTGATCGCGGCCAGCGCTCCAAGGGGCACGGCGATCACCGTCACGGTGATCAGCGCTGTCAGGGCCAGAACAGCGGAATTCCAGAATGCATCGCCGACCACCTCGGCCACGGGCCGGGACAGGCGCAAAGACATGCCCAGATCACCCTGCAGCAACCCGCTGACCCAGTCGATATATTGCAGATACCAGGGCTGATCGAGCCCCAGTTGCCGTTCAAGTGCGGCCACCTGATCCGGCGAGCCATACTCACCAAGGATCATGATTGCGGCATTGCCGGGCAGGATCATCGTCACCGCAAAGACCGCGAAGGTCACGATGGCAAGGACGATCAGGACCGAAAACAGCCGCCGGATCAGGTAGCCAAATGACACAGGGTCAGTTCCGGTCGAGCCATACGTTCTCGATATAGTAATACCGGGAGATGGGCGCGACCGTCCATTCCTCCGTCTCGTCGCGGCTGGCGGTCAGCACATCCTCGAAGAACGGGATGATATAGGGCTTGTCCCGCAGGATCAGCTCCTGCGCCTGCGTATAAAGCGCGGCACGTTCCGCCTCGTCCGGGGTGCTGCGGGCCTGTTCGACCAGACCGTCGAATTCGGCATTCTTCCAGCCTGTATCCTCATAGGATGCATCCGATGTCAGCAGCAGGTTGAAGGTGCCATCCTCGGTTGGCTGCATCCCCCAATAGCCCATATAGAACGGCCCCTGCATCCAGACATTCGCCAGATACGTGTCATGGGGCATCGTTTCGACCTCGATATTGAAGCCGGCGGGCTGTGCCATCTGGCGAATCGCGATGGCGGTTTGCACCCGGATCGCGGGCCGGTTCGATGCAACCAGGGTCAGGTCGATGCCATCGGGATACCCGGCCTCGGCCAGCAGGGCCCGCGCGCCTTCGGGATCATACGGGATGGCAGGGGCGTCGACCGCATAGTGAAATTCCGGCGACAGGATATTGTCATTGGCCGGACGGCCCAGACCTTCAAGCACGATATCAACCAGCAACTGGCGGTCGACGGACATGGCCAGCGCCTGACGTACCCGCAGATCGTCGAATGGCGCCTGATCATAGCGCATGACCACATTCACATACCGGCCCGAGGGCACGCGCTGCGCCTCGACCCCGGCAGAGCCTGCGATGCGTTCATAATCCGCCTGCTGCACGGTCAGCATCACATCCATATCGCCGGACAGGAAATTGGCGGTCTCGGCGGCCAGATCCGGGAACAGATGCATCTCGACCGCATCGAGATAGGGCTTGCCCTCGATGAAGTAATCGTCGTTTTTCACCAGTCGCGTGATCCGGGCGCTGTCATAATCCTCAAGCTTGAAGGGCCCGGTTCCGTTGACGTTGGTGTCCAGCTCGGTCAGGGGCGCCTCGGCCGCGGCACGGCTGATGATCCGCGCATTGGTATGTGCGGTCGAGGTCGGCAGATCCGCGTAAGGCACGCTGAGGCGGAACACGACGGTATGATCGTCCGTCGCTTCGATGGCCTCTACCATATCCAGCACCGAACGGGCCGCTGCGGGTGTGTCGGGGTTCAGGATCAACTCATAGGTTGCAACCACATCATCGGCGGTGAAGGGGGTGCCGTCATGGAAGGTGACGCCGTGGCGCAGATGAAAGGTGAACTCGGTCGCGTCGTCATTTGCCGTCCAGCTTTCGGCCAGATCGGGCACCGGGCGGGTATCAACGCCAATGCGTGTCAGACCGGAATAGACCATATCCATCACCGGATATTCGGCAGGGCCTGAGTTTGACAACACGTTGAGCGTTGCAATCCGGGTGGAGTGGCTGATCTTGAGGGTGCCGCCCTGCACGGGCGTGCCGGTTTGCGCAAAACCGATGCGGGGCAATGTGGTTGCGGCAGCCATGCCGATCATCACGCCGCGGCGCGAGAGAGTGAAATGGGACATTGTCGTCGTTCCTCTGTGTCGGTTGAGCCGTTTTACTGCGGGCGGCTCTCTGGTTTGTGGGCTGGTCCCCTCTGATCGGGGACTCTCGTTGTTTTTTGTGTGTTTTTCGTGCCTTGAATGTCAGGTCACAACGGTCAGATCATCGGGCAATGAGGTCAGAATATCCGGCGCGCCTTCGGTCACCAGCAGGGTATGGCCGACGCCCATGGCGTATCCGCTGTCGCTGTCGCCCAGCATCACATGATAAAACAGGGTCATGCCCGGTTCACATTGCATCGGATTGCCCGAATAGATCATCGGCGGCACATCCATGCTGGTCGGTGCGAAGGTTCCGCCAACCGAATATCCCGTGGCCCCGTACCGGTGCTGCCCATACCCGCCCGCATCCAGCCCGTCGGCATGGCAGTCGAATATTTCGCCCAGGGTTGTGCCGGGGCGGGCAATCTCGGTCATCTTATGCAGGGTTTCCCGCGCAACATCATACATCTTGCGCTGCGCATCGGCGACCTTGCCAAACAGGATCATCCATTCGGTTTTGACATTATACCGGCGGTAGGCGACCGGATATTCAACCAGAAGCTGATCCTGCGCCAGGATCTGACGCGGGAAGGAAACGCCACGGCCATAAACCGCACGTGGCCCGGAATTGAAGATCGGGTCATTGGGGGGCATATCCCCGCCGCGCCCGAGGACCGAGGCGATATAGGCCGCCTTGACCTGCGCATCGGTTATGCCGGGGCGGGCGATATCAATGACATCCAGAAGCGAGGCATCAAGAATATCCCCCGCCGTGCGCATATATTCCAGCTCGGCCGGTGATTTCACAAGCCGCATGCGCCGGATCAGGTGATCGTCATTTTCAAGGGTGCAGAACCCGTCAAGCGCCCCCTGAAGGCGCCACAGGTTCCAGCCGGTCAGCCCGTGGGTGTTCAGTTCCACAGCAATCCTGCCGCCTTCAAGGCCCAGTTCCGACAGGATGCTTTTGAGATCCTGTGCGGGGTTGGCATCTTCGGCGTCCCACCAGATGCGGATATCCTCGATGGTGCTGGTCTGACGTGCCTGAAGCAGATCAGGGCGCCGCGTCAGCAGGACAATCGGCCTGTCATCAGCGGTGACAACGGCACATTGGAAGAAGACAAAGCCCCCGGTGTCATAGCCGGTCAGCCAGAAATGGCTTTCCTGGGCAAAAACCAGCATCGCATCCACGTTGCGGCGTTTCAGCTCGGCACGCAGCCGGGATTGGCGATCTTCATGTTCTTCCCGCGAAAATGGCAGAAAGGCGCCGGGCTGGATCATCGCATCTGTTCTCCGGTCATGGCGAGGTCGTGAGTTGGGATTCTTCCGGTGTCATAATAATAAAGACTAAAGTTTGGTATACCAGTCGTCAACCACTGGAATGCCTTTTCATGTTATGCTAATCCACTTCTGTGCATTGCTCGCAAAATGGGCCAATAAGACAGTCTGATAGTTTGAGCGATTGTGCGACAGGCACGCCGAAGAGAGGGAGTGCATGCTGAAGGAAACCGACAAGAGGCTTGCATTGCAGGCCTATGAGAAGGTGCTTGACCTGATCCTTTCGGGGGAGGCGCAGCCGGGCGATCTGCTGAATGAACGCAGGCTGGCCGAGCATCTTGATATGTCGCGCACGCCGGTGCGTGATGCATTGCTGATGCTGGAGGGGGAGGGGCTTCTTGTGCGGCAAGGCAAGCGCGGCCTTCAGATCAAGCAGATGCGGATCGAGGATTACATGGATGCGCTTCAGATACGCACGTTTCTGGAACCCGAGGTTGCGCGTATGGCGGCCATGGATCTGGAAGAGGGCGCGCTTGACGATCTGGCCGCAACCTTGAAGCAGCTTGTGGAACGGGCCGCCACCGGGCAGGCGCGGATAGAACGGGACGAAGTGCGCGGGGTTGACGAACAGTTGCACGGGCTGATTGCCGATGCTGCGGGAAACCAGCAATTGTCTTCGATCATCCGCATGCTGCGCCGGCAGACGCAGATCTTCGATCTCAAGCGGCTGCCCGAACGGCTTGAAGATACCTGTCGCGAACATCTTGCGATCATAGATGCGCTGAATTCCAGACGCGGGGATGACGCCGCAGCGGCGATGCGCACCCATCTTGATAAAGTCCGCGCCAGTATTGTTGCACGATTGGTAAAATCATGAATCAAATCCCGGCTGAGCCCCGTCAGAACACGGCTGTGCCGGATATCGACCTGGCCGCCCGGATATTCGAGGAACTGCGCCTGCGCACGGCGGCAAGCCGGGGGGTGACCCGCGCCTCCTATGGAATGGGGGAGCAACTGGCCCATGACATTCTCAAACGCGAGGCCGCAAAGCTGGATCTGAGCATTCAGACCGACGCGGCCTGCAATCTTTACATGACGCTGCCGGGCCGGGGGCGGGGCAAGCCGATCTATATCGGGTCGCATCTTGATTCCGTTCCCCTGGGCGGCAATTTCGACGGCGCGGCGGGTGTGTTGCTGGGATTGTCTGTGATCGCAGGCTTTTGCAGCGCCGGCGTCGTGCCGCCCTGTGATATCGTTCTTGTCGCGATCCGGGCCGAGGAAAGCACCTGGTTCGGGGCATCCTATATCGGCAGCCGGGCGGCTTTTGGTCAGCTTGCCGCAGAGGAACTGGACGATGTGCTGCGTGCGGGTGACCGATCAACCCTGGGCGCGGCCATCGCGGCGGCGGGCGGTGATACCGCCAGTCTTCGGCAGGGTGCGGCCTATCTTGATCCTGCGGCGATTGGCATGTTTCTGGAACCGCATATCGAACAGGGCCCGGTGCTGCTTGAACAGAACCTGCCGATTGGTATCGTCACCGGTATTCGCGGCAGTTTTCGCTATCGCCACGCCCGCTGCTTTGGCACATATGCCCATTCGGGGGCGACGGGGCGTTCCTCGCGACAGGATGCGGTGGTGGCTGTTTCGGCGCTGGTTGTCCGGCTGAACGCGTTGTGGAAGGACTTGGATGCAGAGGGGGAGGATATGACCGTGACCATCGGCCAGTTCAACACCGATGCCGATGAGGCTGCCTTCAGCAAAGTCCCGGGCAAGGTGTCGTTCTCGCTTGATCTGCGCAGCGCCAGCCCCGACACGCTTGCACGGCTGCGCCGCGAGGTGGAGGCCCGGTTTCAGGCCATCGAGACCGAAATGGGTGTCCGGTTCGAACCCGGTGCGCCAAGCGGGTCCACGCCTGCGCGGATGCATCCCGGGATCGTGGCGGGGTTTGAAAATGCAGCGCGCATGTTGCGGGTGCCGACTCGCATCATGCCATGCGGGGCAGGCCATGATGCGGCTGTCTTTGCCCAGATGGGTGTGCCCACGGGCATGGTGTTCATCCGCAACCGCAACGGCAGCCATAACCCTGACGAGCATATGGAGATCAGCGATTTTGCCATTGCGGCAGAGGTTGTTTCGGCCCTGTGTCTGGACCCGCCGCAGTTATCGGAATGACAGATTGCGTTGTGGTCCAGCCGATTGCCGCATGTGGTGTGGTGGCGTTGCGGAAGGCGGGGCTTGATGTACATGTGGCCCCCGCCCCGGACCTGGATCAGATGCGCGTTTCACTGGCCCATGCACGGGCGGTGATCACCCGCAACTGGGGTTTTCCGGCAGAAGCGATTGCTGCGGCCCCGAAACTTGAGGTGATCGCGGTTCACGGCACCGGCACGGATCGGGTGGATCACGCCATGGCAGAGGCCCGCGGCATCGCCCTGTGCAATACGCCGGGGACAAATGCGCAATCGGTTGCCGAACATGCCCTTGGCCTGATCTTGTCCTGCGCCCGGGCCATCCCGGCGTCGGATCAGGCTGTCCGCTCCGATGATTTTGACTTTCGCGACCGGCATCACCCGGTTGAGCTGTCGGGCCGGACCCTGGGCCTTGTCGGCTATGGCCATGTCGCGCAGCGTCTGGCCGGGATGGCGCGGGCGCTTGGCATGCAGGTGCTTGTTCTGTCGGTCCATGCGGATGCGGCGGCGCTGACACAGGCGGGCTGCATTCCTGTGGGCACAGTTGAACAGATTTGCGCCACTGCCGATGTGGTGTCACTGCATGGTGTTCCGGGGCGGTCCCCCCGGTTCGATGCGACCCTTATCGGGCAGATGAAAGCCGGGGCCATTCTGATCAACACCGCACGCGGTGCGCTGATTGATGACACAGCGCTGGTTGCGGCCCTGCGGTCAGGGCATCTGCGCGCCGCCGGGCTTGACGTGTTCCAGCCCGAGCCGCCAGATACAGACAGCCCGCTTCTAACCTGCCCGAACCTGTATCTGACACCGCATATGGGCGGGGCCACGGTTGAGGCGATGGATCGTACCGGACTGGCCGTCGCACAGATCGTGATTGACCGGCTGTGCCCGGATTTTGCCTGAGGGATGTGCCTATGGAGACGGATACGCAGACAAAAGCCGCGTATAAGACCGCAAAACTCCTGGCGATGGGGGATACAGCGCTCACAGTCGAATTCGGCACAGAGATTGACCCGCTGTCCAATGCCCGCGTTCTGGCGCTGGAAGCCGCGATTACTGGGATGTTCATACCCGGCATTGTCGAAACCGTGCCCACCTATCGCTCCCTTACGGTTCATATCGACCCGGTGACGGTGGATATGGAGGGATTGCAACAGACATTGCAGGCGCTGGCCGCCCGGCCCGTGGCTGTCACCGCGAGGCCCGGGCACAGCTGGCAGGTGCCGGTTGTCTATGGCGGCAGTTTTGGGCCGGATCTTGAAGCTGCGGCCAAGGCCTGCGGGCTGACCCCGGCAGAACTGGTCACGCGGCATTCCGCTGGCTCATATACGATTGCGATGATCGGGTTTCTGCCCGGCTTCTCATATCTCAGCGGTCTTGATCCCCGGCTTGCGATCCCAAGGCGGGAGGAGCCGCGCCTGCAGGTGGCCGCATCCTCAATCTCGATCGGCGGTGCACAGACTGCGATCGGCAGCGTCTCAGGGCCAAGCGGGTGGCATATGCTGGGCCGGACCCCGGCGCGGCCTTTTGTTCAGGACCGCAAGCCGCAGGCCCTGTTCGCCCCGGGGGACCGCATTTCCTTTGCCCCGATTGATGCCGGCGAATGGGACAGGCTGGATGCGGCGGCGGCAAAAGGCCAATTGGTGATCACGGAGATGACCCGGTGACCGATCTGACCGTTCTGGACTGCGGGCCCGGCACAAGCGTGCAGGATGCCGGGCGGCTTGGTCACCGCCGCTATGGCGTGCCGACAGCAGGTGCGATGGACAGATCAGCCTTGGCTGCCGCCAATCTTCTGGTTGGCAACGGACCCTTTGCAGCCGCGATTGAATTCACCCTGATCGGCGGGCGGTTTCGTGTCGGGGAGGCGGGTGTGCTTGTGGCGGTGGCCGGGCCGGGGCTGTCCCTCTGCATCGACGGGCAGAAGGTGCTGACCCACCATTCCGCCTATGCACCGGCGGGGGCGGTGCTTGAGGTGTCGCCGATCCGGGGCGGGGTTTATGGCTATCTTGCGATCCGGGGCGGCCTTACCTCGCCTTTGGCGATGGGCAGCCGTTCGGCGCATATACGCTCCGGCATCGGAGGCGTCGCGCTGACGGCGGGGGATATCCTGACATGTTCCGCCTCTGACTCCAATGAACCGGAACTGGCAGGGGATGCGACGGCGCTGGGGGGTATCAATGGCAAGGGCGGCCCGTTTCGTGTGGTGCCGGGGCCTCAGGACGGTGAATTTGAACAGGGCGCGCTGAACAGGTTTCTGTCATCCCCTTACACGGTCAGCCCGCAATCGGATCGCATGGGTCAACGCCTGTCGGGGGCATCGCTTTGCCATCCTGGCGGGCATAACATCGTCTCCGACGGGGTGGTGCCGGGCAGCGTTCAGGTGCCCGGCGACGGGCAGCCGATTGTGCTGATGCGGGATGCCCAGACCACGGGCGGATATCCCAAGATCGCCACCGTAATCTCTGCTGATCTTGGCCGTCTGGCGCAGACCTTGCCCGGCGGGACCGTGCGGTTTCGCGCGGTGACAATGGCCCAGGCGCAGGAGGCCGCACGCCGCATGGCCGCAGGGTTGCTTGGCCTTGCCAAAGGGGTGCATCCGGCGGATATCCGATCCCTGCCTGAGCGGTTATCGGGCGAAAACCTTATCAGCGGTATCGTTGCGGATGATTGATCCTCCCGCATTTCGGACCCGCCGGGGATTGACCTTGATACGTGGAACCCTGTCTGTAGGGTCAGATGCACCTGTTCCGGGAACCCCGAAGTGATGTGGCAAATCAAGAAAGTCGAGACAGGCCTCGGATGAGCCAAGCTCGCGCCATATCACCTGTTCGCAGGGCAAGGGGCTTAATCTTGATGTCCTGGCTGTTTGTTCTGCCTTTCATTCTCAGCAGTCTTGTCGCGCCCGGCCTGATGCCTGTGCGCACCGAGGGCGGGATGGTCATTGTCATCTGTTCGGGTGGCGACACGGCGACCATCGTCCTTGGGCCTGATGGTGAGCCTGTCGAGGCGGAAGACAGCAGATGCGCATGGGCCGCCCATGCGCAGTCAATTGACATGGCCGCAGATGACAATGCGGTTTTCCGGAAGACAGAATTTTCCCGGCTTGCCCTGTGGCAACCGGATGTCACGGTCCCTTATTTTGGCGTGCGGCCAGGGCCGCCTGTACGGGGGCCGCCGCAGCACCTCTGATTTTTCACAGACAATATGTAAATCAGAGGACCTATAATGGCTTTGACCGATCAAATCCGCCCCGATACGGGGCCGGCAACCACTGGCGCGCGCGCCAGATTCTATTCAACCGCATGGCGATGGCATTTCTACGCCGGGCTGTATGTCGTCCCGTTTCTGATCATGCTCGCGGTGACAGGGCTTATCATGCTTTACGCGGCGGTTATCGTCGGCCGCGATGGTGAGAAGATCACTGTGATACCACTGGATACCACACTTGCGGTTTCGGCGCAGGCCGAGGCTGCGCAACAGGCCGTCCCGGATGGAGTGCTGGTGCGTTATATGGCGCCACGCTCTGATGATCTGGCGGCGGTGTTCCGTATGGATGTGGCCGATCAGGCGTTGATGGTGGCGGTGGACCCGTATCGCGGCGATGTCCTGTCTGTCGCCCCACGGCGGGATGCGCTGTATGATTTTGTTGCGGATATTCATGGTGAGCTTCTGCTTGGCAGCACGGGCGATTTTCTGATCGAGATTGCGGCCTCGCTTGGGATGGTTCTGATCGCCACGGGGCTATACCTCTGGTGGCCGCGGGGCACCCGGTTGTCGCAGGCACTGGTGCCGCAACTGCGTGCCAGGGGCCGCCGGTGGTGGAAATCAATGCATGCCACAATCGGTGTCTGGAGCGCGCTTTTGCTGGCGGTCTTTCTGGTGTCTGGCCTGTCATGGGCCGGTGTCTGGGGTGGCAAATTCGTGCAGGCCTGGAGCACATTTCCGGCAGAGAAATGGGGCGCACCCCTGTCAGATCTGACCCATGCGGATATGAACCACGGGGATGCGCTGGAAGTGCCCTGGGCACTGGAGCAGACACCGATGCCTGCCTCGGGTTCGCAGGCGGGTGTTGAGGGGCTTGCCCCGGGCATGCCGGTCACCATTGACAGCGTGGTTGCCTTTGCGCGCAGCATTGGTTTCGATCATCGGTTCCAGCTGGACATGCCCCGTGACGAGACAGGCGTCTGGACGATTGCCCGGGATTCGATGAGCAATGACAGCTCTGACCCGACCTCGGACCGGACCGTTCACATTGATCAGTATACCGGGCGTATCCTGGCGGATGTGCGATTTGCCGATTACTCGATATACGGCAAAGGCATGGCGGTCGGCATCGCGTTTCACGAAGGCGATATGGGATTGTGGAACCTGGTGCTGAACACGGTGTTCTGCCTGTCGGTTGTGTTTCTTTGTGTCAGCGGAATCGTGATGTGGTGGATGCGGCGCCCCGCCGGGGCATGGCGGATTGTTGCGCCGCCTTTGCCAAGGAACATACCGTTATGGCGTGGCGCGATGATGGTCGGGCTGGTTCTGGCGATTGTTTTCCCGCTTGCCGGGCTGACGCTTGTCACGGTGTTTCTGATTGACCGGGTGCTGGTGGCCATCGCCCCGGCGGCGAAAGCGCGGCTTTCCTGACACCCAAGACCGCGCGCGTTTTGGCAAGGCGCGCGCCGCAGGACCGGTCACCGTTCTGGCACCTCGCCCGCATGACCCCTTAGTTCGGGGAATGCCCTCCGCTGTCATGCGGGCAGGTTGCAGAATTCTGTGCCGATGCTTTATCGCGCTTTTGGTGCGGCTGTGCTGGATCTGAGGATGATCTGCGGCGCAATCTGATCAACCACCACCATGCCCGATCTGGCCGGGGTGGCGGCGCAGATCTCCTCTACCGCGCGGATACCCAAGGCGCGCAGGGGCATGCGGATCACGGTCAATGCGGGGCGCAGGTAATCGGCCAGCGGCGTGTCGTGGATGGCGATGACGGAAAAATCATGCGGCACGGTCTTTCCGCTATCCTGAAGCTTTGCCAGCACCCCGATCGCACCCACAAAGCTTGAGACCACAACCGCGCTCAGATCGGGTGTTTTGCCAAGCAGGCGAGAGATTGCCTCGGCCCCCTCATCGAACTGATTGCCACCAATTGTGTCCCATCCGGTATCGGGGGCGATGCCCGCTGCGCGCAGGCCCTGTTCCCATCCGGTCTTGCGGCCCTTTGAGAACTGAAGCCTGTCATCCACCCCGATAAAGCCGATCCTGCGATGACCCAGATCCGTCAGATGGGTGGTGGCCATACGCCCGGCCTCCACATCATCAAGATGGATGATCATTGCCTTGTCCGGGTCGCCGGATTGCAGGAACACGGTCGGCACATTGTTGCGCGCGGCGCGCGCCAGAGTCTTGTCAAGCCTTGTATCAGCGCCTTGCAGGATCAGCCCATCGACCCCGCGGCCTGCCACCAGCGTTTCCAGATGCGACCTGCCAAAAGCATCCGAATTTGCCTCTCCCACCAGAATGGTCTTGCCGAACCCCATGGCTGCCTGATGCGCCCCGGCGATGATTTCGGCATAGATCGAATTTGTCAGATCATGGACAACAAGGGCGATCACACCCGTTTTGGCCGATTTGAGGTTCCGGGCCGCCACATTCGGCGCATAATCCATTTCCTCAATCAGCCGCAGCACCCGTTCACGTGTTTCCTTGCTCACACGCAGGGTTTTGTCGCCGTTTACGATGCGGCTGACGATTGCCGGTGAAACCCCGGCGGCACGGGCGATGTCTGCGTTGCTGCTCATGAAAACGCCCCCTGTTCGGAGAGGAAGAATAGCCATCTGTCGGGCGGGTGCAACTGGATGGTAAATCATGTTGCCTGAGTTGGTAAATCGATTTACCATAATAGAGATTTGGGCGTATTTCCACGATTCGCGGGCGGATGCGGGAAGAAGAGAAGGGCAACCTCATGACTGCTGCAATGACGCCGGATGCGCTTGATGGTGTGCGCGTGCTGGATTTCACCCAGATGATGCTGGGCCCGCTATGCACGCAGACTCTGGCCGATCTGGGCGCCGATGTGGTGAAGGTTGAACGCCCGGGCGTTGGCGAATGGATGCGCAAGATGCCGATGCTTGGTGAATTTGTCGGCAGGGATTCCGCGGCCTTCCATTCTTTCAATCGCAACAAACGCTCTGTCGCGGTTGATCTGAAACATCCCGATGGGCGTGCGCTTCTGCTGGAGATCGTCAAGGATTTTGACGTGGTGACCGAGAATTTCCGGGCCGGCGTGATGGACCGGCTTGGCCTTGGATATGAGGATTTCAAAGCCGTCAAACCCGATATCATCTATGCCAGCGGGTCGGGCTGGGGCCAAAACTCGGAACTGGCCAAGCAGAACTGGCCGGGGCAGGATTTGCTGATCCAGGCCATGTCCGGTGTGATGTATAATACCGGGCGGGCCACGGATCAGCCCACGGCCTGTGGCACGCCGATTGCCGATTTCGCGGCCAGCCAGGCGATGGTTTCCGGCATTCTGGCGGCCCTTCTGGCCCGCGCCCGGCACGGGCTTGGGCAGCGGGTGGAGGTTGACCTTTATTCAGCAACCCTGAACCTGATGGCGCAGGAAAACTTCGCGGTTCTCAATCAGGATCTGACGTTGGAACGCTCCAGCGCCGGTGTTGCAACGCCCTGGAATGATGCGCCTTATGGCCCGCACCCGACATCTGATGGCTATGTCGCGATTGCGATGTGTCCGTTGGACAAGCTGGCCATTTTGCTGGACGATCCCGGCATTGCCGGGATGCACGGGTTTCGCGACCGCGATGTGCTGAAACTGCGGATTGATGGCCATAGCGCAAAAATGACCACGGCGGCATTGTTGAAACTGCTGCAATCAGCGGATGTCTGGTGCGCGCCGGTACGCGACAGCCGGGAAGCGATGGATGAACTGGTGGAAACCGGGTCTGACCTGCTGGTCGATCTGGATCATCCCGAGGCAGGGGTGGTGAAGGCGATTGCCTGCCCGATCACCCTGACCGGCACGCCCGCCACACGCAAGGACCCGGCACCGCTTGTGGGGCAGCATACCGATGAGGTTTTGCAGGAACTGATCGGGGGTGCACGCTGTAGCGCGCTGAAAGAGAAAGGCGCGATTGGATGAGCGAGACGCGCCTTCACCCCAATCTTGTGCTGACCCGCAAAGGGGCGATCCATGAATTGCGCGTGGACCGTGAAGAGGCGCTGGGTGCGCTCAATTTCGAGATTATGGAGGCGCTTGGTGCCTATATCACGGAACTTTCCGCCGATACGGAGTGCCGCGCGCTGATCCTGACGGGCACGGGCAAGGGGTTTGTCGCCGGGGCCGATATCACCGGCTATCATGGCGCCTCCCAGGCCGTGTTCGACGCGTTTCAGCGCCGGTCGCGGCAGACCTTTGATGCCATTGCCGTCCTGCCGCAAATCACCATCTGCGCGGTGAATGGCTATGCGCTTGGGGGTGGGTTCGAACTGGCACTGTGCTGCGATTTCATTCTTGTAGCAGAATGCGCAAAACTGGGCCTGCCCGAGATCAAGCTGGGGCTGCTGCCCGGTGGCGGCGGCACACAGCGCCTGCCCAAACTGGTGGGCAGGATGCGGGCCAAGGAAATCCTGCTGTCGGGCCGGTTCATCACCGCATCGGAGGCTGTGGACTATGGTGCTGCCCTTGAGGTGCTGGAGGCTGATGCGCTGCTGCCACGGGCGCGTGACATGGCGGAAATGCTGGTCGCACAGGCGCCTGTGGCGCTCAGCGAGGGCAAGCGGGTTATAGATGACGGGGTCGAGATGCCGCTAAGCGCCGGGCTGACATTCGAACAGCGTGTTCTTGGCGCGCTTTATGCCACCGATGATGCCAAGGAAGGCATCGACGCATTCGTGGGAAAAAGAGACCCGGTCTGGTCGGGAACATGAGGAAGCAATGAGCGAGAAGAGTGTTATCAGCTACCGCAACGGGCCGTTTGCGACCGTCAGCATGGGGCTGCCGGGGGATCATGAGGGCAAGACCGCGACCCGTGTCTTCTTTGTCAAAGGGGCCGAGAAACTGGCCCTGATCGACAGTGGCCTTTACGCCGGATATCCCTCGCTCGAACAGGGGTTCGAGGAACTTGGATATGCCAAATCTGATCTCGACCTGTTGCTGATCACCCATGAACATATGGACCATGTGGGCAATAACGGCCCCCTGAAAGAACAGACCGGCTGCACGATCATCGGACATAAGGGCCGGGCCGACCGCGTGGCCGATAACATGCTGAATGCCAAGACGATTGTACATGCTTTCCCGGAAGGTGAAGATTTTGATCTGAACGTGGAATATCTGGACTGGATGGCCCCGAACGAAGGCCCGCTGGACAGTTTTGTCGCCGATGGCGATATCATTGATCTGGGCGGGGGCGTGAAGCTGGAAGTGGTCGAATGTCTGGGTCATTCGATGTCTGAAATCGGCTTTTTTGAACATTCCACCCAGACCTTGGTGATCGCCGACCCGCTTTTGCCGGTCTTCAATCCGGTGTTGTATCTTTATGAAGACCCCGCCGTGATGCGGGCCACTTTCGACCGGATCGAAGCCTTCATTCGCGAGCGGGATGTGCAAACCGTGATCTTTGCCCATGAAGAGCCACGCACCGGCGCCGATACGTTTGAGTTGATCGACAATTGCCGGGCCCGGGTTGACGGGATCGAAGACAGCATGTTGCGCAATATCAAGGCCAAACCCGGGATCGGTTTTGCCGAATTGCGCGATCTGGTCTGTGACGAGTTTGAAAAGGTGCGCGAATGGCGCGCGCTGGTCAGCATTGATGCAAGCCTGAAAGCGTTTGAAGCCGCAGGCAGGATTCGCCAGGAGAGCGGTGGCTGGGTCCATGCAGGTTAGCGGCATGCCAATGGCGGCGGTGCTGGGCTCCGGCACGATGGGGGCGCAGATTGCGCTGTCTCTGGCGCTTGGCGGCTTTGATATTCGTCTGTGGGGCCGCCGGGCAGAGGCATTGCCCGATGCGATGGACCGGGTTGGCGCGGCCTTTGATTTCCTGGCCGAGGCGGGATTGGCAGAGCCGGGCAACCGGCCGTTGGTCCTGTCGCGGATCAAGGCGACATCTGATCTGGAAGAGGCGGTTTGCGACGCAGGGTTTGTGATCGAAGCCGTTGCAGAAGACATTGCCGTGAAACAAAGCCTGCTTGGCGCCGCAGAAACCCATGCCGCATCAGATGCTGTGCTGTCTTCCACCACGTCGGCGCTTAGCGCGACTGAAATCCAGTCCTCTCTCGCCCGGCCTGACCGGTTTTGCGTCGCCCATTACGCGCAGCCTGCGCATCTTGTGGAACTGGTTGAAGTGGTTCCGGGACAACAGACTGCCGCCGGAGTAACCGAATTTGTAACCCGGCTTCTGACCGATACGGGAAAGACCCCGGTGCTGTGCCCGGATATCCCCGGGTTCCTTTGGGCCCGGATACAGCATGCGGTGTTACGTGAATTTGCCTCGCTTGTGGGGCAGGGGCTGGTCACGGCAGAGGCATGTGACACCATTCTGAAGGTTGGCTATGCCTCGCGTCTGCCCGCGATGGGGGCTTTTGAACATGCTGATCTGGCCGGGCTGGACCTGATCAATTCAGCCGCCGCAAAGGCCGTCTGGGCAGATTTGTCGAATGTCATGGATCCGGGCGATACGCCTGTGGGGGAGCTTTATGAACAGGGCCATCTGGGCATGGAATCGGGGCACGGGTTCTATGATTGGACCCAACGCGATCCCGGGACGTTCAGGATGCAGCGTGATGCCGAAATCATCCGCCGTATCAAGATCAGGCGGCAGGACGCAGGTTAGGAGTGTATTCTTAAGGGTACTTTTGAGTGCAAAGAATATATTTTGTATACAAATAATGATAAGGCCGGGACTTTTTCATAAAACGGTCTATTGGATCAGGTGGTGAGGAAAGAGGCCCACAATGACCCGTAAGCATCCCTTCAAGCGCCACCGTTTTCCAGCCGTCATTATTCTTTGTGCGGTTCGTATGTACCTTCGCTATTCCCTTTCTTATCAGGATACGGCTGATTTGCTTGCCGAGCGCGGCGTGTATGTTGACCGATCAACTCTCTATCGTTGGGTGCGTAAGTTCGGACCCCAGATAGCCAATGGTATTGAAAGGCGCCGCCAGTGGGTTGGCCTGAACTGGCATGTTGACGAAACGTATCTCCGGGTTGTCCCGGCAGTCACACTGTTTGACCTGCTCCCCTGTGAGCCCGCGTTTTTCAGTTAGCTCTGTTCAGGTTTTGGTCCTCGCTTGACCGTTGGTGATACTCCCACGGGATGAGCCCGTCGAGGCTCGAATGTGGGCGGTTGTGATTGTAGTCGTTTCGCCATGCCGCAATTAAGTGGCAGGCATTGCGGAGCGACGGGAACAAGTGTTCGTTCAAACATTCTTCGCGCATCCGACCGTTGAAGCTTTCGACGAGGCCGTTCTGCATGGGCTTGCCTGGCGCGATGTAGTGCCAGCCGACCTTGCGATCCTCTTGCCACTTCAGCATCGCGTTGGAGGTCAGCTCCGTCCCGTTGTCTGAGACCACCAAGCACGGATACCCGCGCAACTCGGCAATCCGGTCCAGTTCACGGGCGACACGCGCACCGCCAATGGATGTGTCCACGACAAATTCCTGGATGAGCGTTTCTGCTTCATCTCGCTGGCCGTTCTGTAAGAGGTCGTTTACGCGATACGCGGTGAGGCCGATTGCTGCGACATCCCCTGCGAACCCAATACGATCCAAAACCTCAAGACCCACCATAACGCCTGCAAAGGAGGATAGTGGAAGTCCATTCGTATTTGCATAGTCGATGGTCTCCTGGGCCGATTCATAAAAGAAGTTACCATTTGTAGAAATACCGGATTCGTTAAAATATGAATCCAAAGAATCCGGCGTTATGTGTCCAGATGTAGCAGCATCCGCGAGCAAGAAACTAACACTGTCAGGATACGCACCCTGAACTGCATCGAACACCGACGACATGTCTCCGGAATCAAGCACTCCGTGTAATTCACTTACAGAAATCCCGTTGATCGATGTGACATCCGGATTATTTAGCAGAGCCTCAAGCTCAACTTGTCCAAATGCGCTGTCCATAGAACCGTTGGGAATAACCGCGTAAACATCTCCGGATACCGAAGCCGCGTAGTTCTGCGAAACCTGGCCAAAAAGCGATGCATCGCTTCGACCATTTATAGCCGAGCCAACGTCCGTGTAGTCGTTCAGGGAACCATGGGCACCAATGGTGTCTTGGATAGCGTCTGCAACGGCTTGGGTGCTAAGAAATTCAGCCGCTTCCGTGAGTTGAATATGACTGTATGGCCCTCCATCTCTAACAAGGCTATCCAACAAACCGCTAGCGCTGTCACTGATCGGGCTGGAGAACAGGCCTGTCGATCCCGCGTCAATTGAAGATGACAGACCGTTAACGGCCTGATTGAAAAAATCCTGGGTCAATGCAACGCCGCTAGAGTTGGCCTGCGCGACCTCTTGTAAAACTGAATTCAGATCAGAAAAATCCACATGTGAATAATCAGCCACCGACAAAATACCCATTTTTCATTTTGATCTCCAAATCTTCAGAAAAGATCACAATCGCTTCCGTTTCATGCCCATAAAGTTGTCTGTTTAGTGATGGGCTGTCGTATTTTGACAGGGCTTCTTGAACAAAGTTACATGCTCTGTCTTGCTGCTCGCGGCTCTTGAATTTTGAGGCATTGGTCAAAATTTGATATCGCTCTTCGTAAGGGCGGTCTACGTTATGAATTCGGTCCGAGATGTTTGTGCAAAACCTCAATGGAAAGCCAATATCTTCAATATTCCAAATTGTCTTCTTGCCTTCCGTTCTGGGCATAAAACCGTAAGGTTCGCCATCTTTAAGTGAAAACTGAATTCGCAGACCATCAATGAAAACGTACATGAAATACCTCGGAGTGCCCCCGGCGGTCATATGTACTAACTGAATGTAGAGGTTTGGATCAGACGTAGCGATCCGACTTGTATCGGCATCTGCCCAAAACTCGCCACCGCTGGACATCGGGTATCTTTTTACGAGCTTTGGATCATACTGGATGTGCTTGGTATGCGACCCAGGGCTTTCATAGTAACGATGGTCGTCGAAATATCTATAATTAATACGCGTATCTTGCATTTTCACCACAATTCCTGGGATTGGGCTGGCTCAGTATTATGCTGAATGCTCGCGTCCCTAAATTCACGCTGGTGTATTAGGGTTTCTGGTGTAGAAAAATATTCTTTTGCGCTCATGTCAAGCTTGAATCTTGTCCATTTTCAATCAGCCATTTCAGCGCTCCCGCTCATCTGCCTGACGCTCATCCCTAGGCTAAATGAGCACTTGGGGCGGCACAAAAACGCTACAGGTCCAAAGGCATTCACTCGCCGTGAGGCACAACCTTTGGGTTGTTTTGAAAGCGGTGGCCTATTTTCCCCTGCTTCGTCTGAGCCTGCATCGCAAGGATTGAGAACCATATGGTTTGATGATCCCAGATGTCAGGCAGCGGAGTAGGTTGGAAAATCCTCCTGCTTTAGTATCCACGCCTCATGCATCGCACTACGCTCTCAGGCTCATGGCTGTGCGCCGGAGGATGTCGAGAACCCGATCGACCTCTTCCTCCTTTCTGAAGTGGTCAACAGAGGCGGTCGTTGACAGGACGGCCTGCGTTTCTCCGATATTGCGGATGGGAACGGCAATTCCTGAAGCGCCCTGTTCGAATTCGCTGGTCGACAGGACGTAGCCATGCTGTGCCGCAGCTTCCACCTTTGCGCGAATGGACGCCAGATCCATATCGGTCGCGTCGGTGTAGCGATAAAGCCGGCAGGCCTGAATGATGTCCTCACGCTGCGGGGCGGGATACCCGGCCAATAACATACGTCCGACCGCAGTCGGGAGAAGCGGCAGGGCGCTGCCGATGGAGAAGCCCAATGACATGCGCGCAGACGCCACCGCCGAGCGTGCGATATAAACCGCCCGCGTGCCTTCCATAACAGAGACGGCAAGTTCGCCGCGAAGTTCTTCTGCAAATTGATTGAGGACAGGTTGAATAGACATCCCGATCGCGTGGGACGTCAGGTAACCACCGGCGACGGCGACAATCTTGGGGGTCAGGCGGAACGTCTGATTTTGCCGCGTCAGATACCCTGCTTCTTCCAGGGCCAGACACAGGCGCCGGACGGTGGAACGGTCGAATTCGGTAAGCCGGGCGATCTCGGCCATCGTAAGGTCAGTGCGCCCTGTCTCAAAACTGTCCAGAACGCGGAGGCCTTTGACGAAGGTTGATGCCGTGTCGCTCGCGTTCATCTTGACCCGCTTTCCGAAGTGCCTTACGTTCCATAAGGGAACATTAGTTCGTATATCGAACGTATGGGAGAAGATCAAGAAGCGATGACGACGGCCGAGGGGACCGATATGCCAGTCGACAGCAACGGGTGGACGCCGATCGCGGCCAGCGTCGATCTGGATGGCGAGCGCGCCGTTTTGCCGGTTTCGCTTGGCGGTGATCGCTATGTGTTGTTCCGGGATGATGAGGGCCAGCTGGGACTGATCGGCCGCAACTGCCCCCATCGCGGCGCGGATCTTTGTTTTGGACGGCTTGAGGATAACGGATTACGCTGCCCCTTTCATGGCTGGCACTTTGACCGGACGGGACAATGCGTCGAACAGCCAGCAGAGCCGGAGGGGTCGAAAATGCACACGCAGATCAAGGTGCCGATGGTGCCGGTCCGTGAGGTCGACGGCGCGATCTTTGCACAGGTTGCGCCACAGGAGGTGAACGCCAATGATTAGCCAGCAACTTAATGATCAAATCACCCGGATCGGCCCTGACACGGCGGCAGGCAGCGTGCTGCGCCGCTACTGGCAGCCTGCGGCGCTGAGCGATGAGCTGCAGGGGTCGTTTCCCGTGCCGGTCAACCTGCTGGGGGAGCGTTTGGCCCTTATCCGCGACGGTGACGAAACGCTGAGCCTCGTGACCCGAGAGGCGGACCCGTCCGAGGCCGCGGCTCATTACCCCGACAGCGCGGATATCGTGGTGAAACCCGACGGCCCGCGCTACCCGGTGTTTGAGCAAAAGGGCGTGGTCTTCGCCTATCTCGGCCCCGATGAGCCTCCCGCCTTCCCAGGTTTCGACTGTTTCCGCGCGCCCGATACCCATGTGTTTGCGTTCAAGGGCCTGTGGGAGTGCAATTGGCTGCAAGCGCTGGAGATTGGGATCGACCCGGCCCATGCCTCCTTCCTGCACCGTTTCTTGGAGGATGAAGATCCCGCCGACAGCTACGGCAAACAGTTCCGCGACAAGGCGGCAGAGACCAACATGCCGATGACGCAGGTCCTGCGCGAATACCCGCGCCCCGAGATCAAGGTCGATGAAACCGATTACGGCCTGAAGATCACCGCGCTGCGCCATATGGAGAACGCGTTGACCCATGTGCGCGTGACCAACCAGATCTTTCCCGAAGCGATCTGTATTCCGATGTCGCGCGAGATGACGATCACACAATGGCACGTCCCGATTGATGATGAACATTGCTATTGGTTCACGATTTTCACCAGCTTCAAGACCCCCATCGACAAGACGCGGATGCGCGAACAAAGGCTGCTGGAACACCGGCTGCCCGACTATGCGCCGTTGAAGAACCACAGCAACAATTACCACTACGACCCGGCGGAACAGGCATCGGTGACCTATACGGGCATGGGGCTTGATATCAACGTCCATGACCAGTGGGCAGTTGAAGGGATGGGCGCTATTCAGGACAGGACGCAAGAACACCTTGGGCGCAGTGATGTCGCGATCATCCGCTACAGGCGCATGTTGCGTCAAGCGATCAAGAGCGTTCAGGACGGTGACGTGCAGAGCCTGCCGATGCGGGGCAGCGGCGATGTCGCGCGCATCAGGGGGCCGTTGTCGAACGACGCGATTGCCTCAACCGGGGATTGGCAATCGGCCAGCCATGCCGCCGACCTTGCGCGCCGGGCGGATTGCCCGTGGGATGCGTCTGTCTGAGATGGCGGGGAACACGACAGATTTCGCGCAGGCCCTGACCCGCGCGGGCCACTACGATGTGGCCGATATAGAGCGCGCAGAGGAGGTTCTGGCCTCGGTTTCCGAGGTGGGGTTGGAGACTGTCCGCATCCTGTTTTCAGATCAGCACGGTATTCTGCGCGGCAAGACAATTGTCGCTGCTGCGCTGGCCTCGGCCTTCAAATCCGGTATCGGGGTGCCCTCTACCTTGCTGTTGAAGGACACTGCGCACAAAACGGTGTTTCCGGTTTGGACCGGCGGGCTTTCCATCGCCGATCAACCCTTTGGCGGCGCGGGCGATGTCATCCTACGGCCCGATCCGGCACGGTTCTTTCCACTGCCCTGGTCGCCCCATTCCGCGATCTTGCTATGCGATGTGTTCCACCGCTCCGGCGCGCCGGTTTCCTTTTCCTCCGGGGCGGTTCTGGCCAATGCGGTGGGCAAGCTGGACGCGGCGGGGTTCCGCGCGATTTTCGGGCTGGAGGTGGAATTTCAGGTGTTCGAATGCCTGGACCCCGCGCTTGGCCACGCGGCAGCCACCATGCCGCCTGCCCCGGTTCAGACCCGCAACCTGACGCAGGGCTATAAGTATCTGACCGAGACGCGCTATGCGGAGGTGGAGGATCTTCTCGATCACCTGCGCCGCATGGCGGAGGGTCTTGGGCTGCACCCCCGGTCGATGGAAATCGAAATGGGGCCAAGCCAGTTCGAGTTCACCTTCGAGCCATCAGACCCGGTAACCCAGGCCGACCGCTTTGTGCTGTTCCGCACGATGGTCAAGGAGGTCTGTCACATTCGCGGGCTGCACGCGAGCTTCATGGCCAAGCCCGTGCTGCCGAACGCGGTGGCGAATGGCTGGCATATCCACCAATCGCTTCTTGATAAGGCCACGGGCAAGGCGCTGTTTTGTCCCGACACGCCGGGGGAGTTGACCACGCCCGCAAGCGGCTGGATCGCCGGGATCCTGAAACACGCCGCTGCCTTTTGCTTGCTGACCAATCCCACAGTGAACAGCTACAAACGGTTCCAACCGTTCCAGCTTGCCCCGAATGCCGTGCAATGGGGGCAGGACAATCGTGGCGCGATGCTGCGTGCGTTGCTGACCGCCGGTGATCCCGCGTCGCGGGTCGAGAACCGGGTGGCGGATACATCGGCAAATCCCCACTACGCCTTCGCGGCCCAGATCCTGTCGGGCCTGGAAGGTATCCAAAGTGGCGATACCCCGCCACCTGCCAGCGAAGACCCTTACAATGATGCAGCAGAGCCCCTTCCGCGCAGCCTGATCGCTGCGGTCGAAGCATTCGGGAGCAGTGCCTATTTGCGGAGTGCCATGGGCGATGCCGTCGTGGACTACATCGTGACTTTGAAGCGCGCGGAATGGGATCGCTATATCTCGGCCCTGTCCGAGTGGGAGCAGCAAGAGTATTTCGGGCTATTCTAGGCCATGACGGCGCCGGGCCAGATCCAGATCACAACGGTCAATGGCCGCCTCTTCGAGGACACCATCGACGGGTACTTCCCGCTGATGGTGTCGCTGTCCCAGATGATGGAGCGAAACGGCTTCAGCTCCGCGTTTGTCCTGATGTCCCATGCACCGATGGCGGTGTTTCCGAACTTGCCCGATGATGCCCCCGTTCCGCTCAACATCAGGGCAGGTCAGGCCGGTCTGATCGATGAGGTGACTTTGTGGCTGCATCAATCTGGCGGCACGCTGGAGGTGTTTGGAAACGGCTCCTGGCGATGGCTGGAAGATGATGGCTCAGACAAGGGGGGGCAGCTTGATCCGATGGTCCGATTGGCCGAACCGGCCTTCCTGTGGGGGATCGGATTGCCCGCCGACCCCGCCGTGCAAGGCTCCGGTATGGTGTCGGTTCATCTGGCGCCTGAGAAGGGGCAAGGTCTTACGGATGTGCAGACCCAATTGGGCTGGTCAGCCCTGCGGATATGGGGGCCGATCCCAAGTGCCGCAGGGATCGCCGCGACGGATACGCCGGTGCATCTGACCTTTGGGCGTTCTGTTTCAAAGACTGCGCGGCCTGAGCTGCGCCCCGGCCAATACGTCTTGTCCCGCTCCGAGCCCGGGACCTAGAGTGAAATCGTTTTGTTCTGCTCTAGGGTCCTGACCCTAGATGGTTGCCGTCACAGCGGCACCGCCCCCGGTGGCACATGCGTCTTCGCGATGTCCTGGAAGGCAGAGGCTGCAGGCGACAGGGCGTGATCCGACCGAAAGTAGACCATGAAATCCTGCGCAACCGGCGGGTCGCCGAAATCATGGAACGCGACCTTGAACTGGGGGCGAACACCTCTGCGTAGGAGGGGGCGGCGGTCGCGAAATTACCGGTGCCGACCATCGCGAGCGCGGGGATCAGACTGCGCACACGCACCGATCCGCAATTTTTCGTCCAGCTATGATGTCTGAGGGTGCGCTCCAACAGAATGTCGAACTCATCAGAATAGTGAATCCACTGATGCGGGTGTTCGGTCTTGGCCGCTGAGCCTGCCGCGGTAACCAGACGGATTGGCACGCTCCATAGGGGTGATTTTTCGACATCCGGCAGGTGGCTGCGCGCGGGTCCGATCCCGATCTCGGCCTCATTGGCGGCGACGGTATCCACGATCCGGTCGCCCACGGAATCCATGATTTCCAGGGTGATGCCGGGATGCCGGGTCCGGTAAATGTCAAGAATCTCGGGCAGCCACGTCGCCGCCAGCACTTGCGTCAGGGCCAATCGCAGGGTGCCACTGCTAAGCGACCGCAAACCCTGTGCCGCATCCTGCACACCATCAAGATCTGCCATGACCCGTGCGAAAATAGGGCGCAGTTCGGCGCCGAATTCGGTCAATATCACGCCGCGCCCGGTCCGGACGAACAACGCCAGCCCCAGCGTGTCTTCAAGTTGCCGCACCAACATGCTGACAGCCGATTGCGTCAGGTTCACCTGCTCCGCCGCTGCCGTAAAGCTCTGCAACTCGGCGACGGCGGCAAAGGCGCGGATCTGGCGGACCGTGATCTTCATCAGTTTCCCTGATGGCTGAGCGAGATATATTTGTTTGCCTTTTGCCATGCGAGATCGAATAGTCAACCTTGTTCGCGACCGCATCACATATGCATTTTCCGAAGAGCTGGGAGGCGGCATGACATCTGCTTCAGGCCTGCCGCCAATCCGGCTTCGTGCTGAGCCGCTGACATCTGATGATTTCGCGCCGTTCGGCCAAGTGCTTGGGCCGGGTATCGGAGCCAGCCGGTTGATCCGTGATAACACCGTCCGCCTGACCAACACGCCCTCATGCCTGACCCACACAGATGCGGCGACCCGTGCCGAAATCGACATCTACGAGGTTACGGGAAAGGCATCGCCGGTCGTGTGCACGCGCATCGAGCGGCATCCCTTGAGCGCGCAGATGTTTGTGCCGCAGATGTCCGTGTCAAGCGCTCATGCATGCTGGATGGTTGCCGTCTGGCCCGATGGGCCCGAGGGGCCGGTTCGTGCCTTCGTGGCCAGGGCCGGACAGGGCGTCGTGTACAAAAGGGGTATCTGGCATCAGGGCATCATCGCGCTTGAGATCGACATGCAGTTCGTGTCGATGATGTTCCGCGGCGACGACACGCAGGATACCGAATTTCACACCCTGTCGCGCGCTGTCGCGTTTGAGATTGGCGATCCGTGACGCATCTGGCGATCGATATAGGGGCGCGGTTCATCGACATGATCGCGTGGGGGTCGGACGGCGTGCGCAGGTGCAAGCAGCCTTTGGGCGATGCGCTATGGGACACCGCACTGGCGGGGTTGGCCAAGCTTGACCTTACGCCAGAGCAGCTGTCGGAGGTGCGGATCGCATCGACGGGTTTTCTCAATCACTTGCATCACGCGCAAACACTGCAGGACGGGCCCGGGGTTGGGGTCGGTCTCATCACGACAGCGGGGTTTGAGGATATCGCGGTGCTTGGCCGTCAGGACCGGGTCGGATTGTACGACCCGGTGACACGTGTCGCGACGCCCGTACATCTGATCGACGATGGCGCAACTTCCGGCGTCTCTGCCCGCATGGATGCGCAGGGCGAAGAAATTCAGGCGGTCGACGAGGCCGAGGTTGCACGGATCGCTGAAGCCCTTTCGGAAAGCGGCGTGTCCACAGTCGCGATTTGTCTGCTGCATGCCCACCAAAATGGTCGGCACGAACACGCCGTCGCATCGATCCTGAGGGCGCGGTTGCCCGATCTGTCCATCAGCCTGTCCCATCTGGTCGATCCTCGGCCACGGGAGTTCGAGCGTCTCGTCTCCACGGTGCTCGATAGCTGGCTGCGAGTCACGGTGCTGCCGGATCTGATTATGCTGAGGGATCGTTTTGCGGCCAAGGGATTTGCCGGGTGTTGGGCTTGGGGCGATGGGCGTGGGGTGCTGACGGAATTCACCGGATCATTGGTGCGGCTGATGGCCGGCGGACCCGCGGCCTCAATCCGGGGGGCCGCGGCTGTGATCGATGGCGGGCAAGCGACCGCGATTTCGATCGATATAGGGTCAAAAACCTCCGATCTGGCCCTTGTCCGGCAGGGCGCTCCGGCCCTGACCGATAGCGGAATGCTGGCCGGGATTCCGGTGCGTGGTGCACGGGTGGATATGGAAAGCCTGCCGGTGGGCGGCACCCAGATGGTTCCGGGGCAGGTGGAGTATATGCTGGACGACGCCCTGATTGCCGCTGGGTGGATGGCGGGTGACACCGACTGTACGGCGACCGAGGCGGCGCATCTCCTTGATCTTGTGCACCGGCATCTGGCCCAGGCAATCACGCGCCATGCCACCCGGCGCAATGTCGATCCGACCCGCGCGAGTCTTGTCGTGACGGGAGGGGCGGGTGCGTATCTGGCCACGGGTCTTGCGGAGGCGCTGGGCCTCAGCCACGTCCTGATACCGCATCTGTCGATGTTTGCGGGTGCCGTCGGTCTGGCGCGCGCGCCAAGGCAGGCTGAGATCCGGCGTCGCGTCGATGCGTCGTTGACCGATGTGACGTCAACGATGTTGGTGGGTTTCGCGCGCACCAGCACGGCTGAGCTTGTACCGGTGCCGGATCATCAATCCTCAATCGAGCTGATAGCCCGCATCTCTCCCCGCCCTAGGATGCCACATATGGACGTCACGTTTGACCGCGCCGCGCCGGAGCGATTGGCGCAGACCTATCAAGAGACCTACCGCAGCCGCTACGGAATCGCGCCGCAGGGGCCGGGATATGTGACACTGCTATGCGCGCGGTCGTTTGAGACAACCGGCGCGCTGGCGTCGGCTCTGACACCGGGGGAGGCTGACCTGCCGATCTGTCCGGACGGATGGCACGCCGTCCCGGTATCGGGCGGGTATCGGCTGGAGAGGAGGGCCTCATGAGCACGGCAAACCGTATTCTGCAACTGCGCCTCGACGGGTTGGCGGAAACCATGCAGCGCATGCTTCTGGACACGGCCGTGTCGCCCGTCGCGCGGGAGGCGGCGGATTGCGCCTCGGCCCTGTTCACGGCATCGGGCGAACTTCTCGCCATGTCCGATGCCATCCCCCTGCTGCTTGGGGCGTTGCCCGGCCAAATGACGGCGTTGCTTGCCTGCTACCCCCCGGACACAATGCGCGAGGGTGAGGTTTACATCGCCAACGATCCGTTCTCAGGCGGCACCCATCTGCCTGATATCGCCGTGATCCTGCCTGTCTTCGCCAAGGGCCAACTGATCGGGTTCACGGCAAGCCTGCTGCATCATCAGGACATTGGCGGCATGCGGCCCGGATCGGTGCCGCCTGATGCGACTGAGATCTTTCAGGAGGGGTTGCGCCTGCCCCCGATGCGGGCGGGAACCGACCATGTGCTGTCGCAAGAGGTCCGCGATCTTGTCACCGCCAACAGCCGCGTCCCGGGGGTCGTTCTGGCCGATCTGGACGCGCAGGTCGCCGCCGCGCGTTCTGCCGTGCAAGGCTGGATGCGCATCATTGATGATTTGGGTGTCGGTGGGTTTGTTGAGGCGACCGCAGAACTACTCGATGCCGCCGAAGTGGAAACCCGCGCCGCCTTCGGGGCGTTGTCGGGGGATGAAGTGCGCGCGGTTGACGGCCTTGATCCGGATGCGACTCTCGGGCGGTTAGATGTTTGCGTTGCCTTGATGATCTCGGCGGATGGTATGGTCGTGGATTTCACCGGCTCCTCCGCGCAGGTCGACGCGCCGATCAACTGCGTCGCCTCCGGCCCGCTATCGGCGGTGTTCTATGCTGCGATCACGCTGCTTGGCCCCACGGCATTGCGCAACGGCGGTATCCTGCGTTGCCTCCATCTGGTGCTGCCGGAGGCAAGCGTCGTCAACGCCGCCACACCCGCGCCGGTCAATGCGCGCACCAATATGGTGCGTGCGATCACCTCAACCGTCCTTGCGGCCTTGGCGCAGATTGACCCTGCGGGTCGCCCGGCGGCAAATTGCGGGATGGCCTATGTCATCGCGTTCTCGGGGATGGGGGCGGATGGCCAACGGTTCCTCGCGACCGAGATCATCGCAGGGGGTGCCGGTGGCGGTCCCGATGGCGCAGGCGCGCATGCGGTCTCGACCGATGTGGGCAATGCCCGCAACACGCCCGTTGAAATCATCGAGGCGGACCTGCCTTTGCGGGTCCTGTCGTCGGAGCGTCGGCGCGGTTCCGGCGGGGAGGGCCTGCACAATGGCGGTGACGGCGTTCGGCGAACATATCTTGCACTGGCCGATGGCATCTCGGTCTCGATCCGGGGGAGCGGTTCCAGCGCGTCCCAGATGGATCCGGCGGGGGTGGTGCGCCGAAACCTTCCGCTGCGCGTCTCTTGCGCGCCGACGGCACGACGGAACCACTCGGCCCGCGATCTGCTGTGAAACTGGACACGGGCGACAAGCTGGTGATCGAGAGTTGCGGTGGCGCGGGCTTTGGCGCGCGTCCGGTCCCCCTGGTATGATCGTTCAGCCAGCGGCGCCGATATCGACGGCACATTGCTGCATCTCGTCCAAAACGCTTCGGGGCATCTCATCGGCGGTGTACCGGCCGGTCGGGAAAAGCATCGAGATTGCGCCTTCGATCTGCCGTGCTGGTGAGAACACCGGCACCGCGACCGAACTCACGCCAGAGATAAGCCCGGCCTCGACAAACGAGAAGCCGCGCTTTCGGGTGCTGTCGACCGACGGCCCCAGCGTATCAGGATCACATTCAGCGGGCCAATCGCCCCGGTCCAGATGGGCAAGGATCGCATGACCCGACGCCGTGCGGTGAAGCGGGACATGGGTTCCGACCGAGATCATGTTGAGTGTGAATTGCCCCGGCAGATAGGCGTGGGCGACATAGGTGGCATCCGCCTGGTCATGCAGCGCGAAAGACAGGTTCTCACCAATCTTTTCGGCGGATTTGCGCAAGATGGGCTGGATCACCTGCGCGATTCGGTGCCCGTCCAGAAACCCGCGCGCCAATCGCATCACACCCACCGTCATCTCAAAGCGCTGGCCCTTTTCCACAAGGATGCCCGCCTGCAAAAGGGTGCGCACCAGCCGCCGCGTGACCGCAGCGTTCAGCCCCGTCTTGCGCGCGATTTCCGACAGACTCATCAGGCGCGACGTTCCGTCGAACGCCTCCATGACCTGAAGGCCCTTGCGAAACGTGAGCGAGATTTCAGACTCGATGGCACTGCTTTTCTCGGGCTTGGGGACTGTATTCATCACAACATCATCCATTTCTCGGACTCCATCGCTGGTTTAATAGGCATTCGCAAGTCATTCGAGGCCAACATAGCCGGTAGTGGGTTGCACTGTCCGGATTCTATCGTACGGTATATCGAATAAAGTTTCGATAAACGAATATTGCGGAAATCCATGACACGCCTTTGGCACACCCTTCGCAGCTCTGACTTCCCGCCGCCCCCCGGCGCGGTGGCGATCCTTCCGGTCGGCGCGTTGGAGCAGCACGGGCCGCATCTGCCCCTGGGGACTGATCATCTGCTGGCCGAGGCGATGGCGGGCCTGGGGGCGGCACAGGCGCAAATAGCGGAATGCTGCCTTCTTCCCGTTTTGCCCATCGGTGTCTCGGAAGAGCATCACGATTGGCCGGGTACGGTGTGGCTTGGAACGGAAGACATGATTGCCACGCTGATGGCGGTCGCGCGCGGTGTGGCGCATGCGGGCTTCCGAAAACTGCTGATCATCAACGGCCATGGCGGGAACATGCCCGCCCTCCAAACCGTTATCCGGCGTGCCCGCATCCAGCACGGGCTATTCGCCTCGACACTTGGCTGGATGGCGTTGGGGATCGGGGATCATCCGCAGGAGGCAAGGGTTGACGACCTTCATGGTGGGTTCATGGAGACGGCGGCAATGCTGCATCTGTTTGCCGACCTTGTGGATATGACCCAAGCGGAAGATTTTGCCTCGACCAACCGGCAGATGGCGCAGGATTACAGCTATCTCAGGTTCCTTGGCACCCCGTCCACCGGATGGACCGCGCGTGATTTGCACCCTGAGGGAGTAGCTGGGAATGCCGCCGCCGCAACACCTGAGGCCGGGCGGGTGATTGTCGAAACGGCAGCAAGGCACATTGGTGCGCTGATCGACGAAATGGCGGGATATGAGCCGGATTGGGACGCGTCATGATGCGCCCGTTGCCCGCGCCGCCTCAACCCTACGTCTTGCAGGACGTGATGGTCCCGATCTCCCTGTTGCGCGATTTCGCCTCTCGGCCGGTAGAAGGCGGGGGGATGACGGACGGGCTTGTTATGGCGGATTTGGGGGTTGCTGCGGGGCGGCTGTGCCATGCCTCTGAACTGCCCGATGCGATACATGTTCCGGCACGCGGCAATGTTGCGCTGCCCCGCCTCGCAGAGGCGCATGTTCATCTCGACAAATCCGAGACGATTCATGAAACGGGCGCGGGCGACGGCACCCTGATGGGGGCTATCGGAACCCTGGGGCCTGCCATGCACACCTGGGACGTGGATCATTTCAGAACGCGGATGACCCGGGCTGTCGATCAGGCGCTGACGGCGGGTGTCGGCACGATGCGAAGCCATATCGACTGCATGCTGCTGCCCGAGGACAAACCGGGATGGCACGCGATCAAAGACGTGATGTCAGAGTATGAAGGCCGGATGCGGATCACGCCGGTGGCGCTTGCCGCCCTCGATCGCGCGATGATTGATGGCTTCGATACGCGGTGCAAGCAGGTGGCAAGGGCGGGCGGTGTGCTTGGCGCCTTCATCCCGCCCGATGGCGCGGCACCCGAGGTTCTTGATCGGTTCCTGCAAGGGGCGGCACGCTACGCGCTCGACGTCGATTTCCATGTGGATGAGCATCTGTGTGATACGCCCCCGGCAACACTCGCACTGGCCGAGGCGGTGGTGCGGACCGGGTATGAGGGCCGGGTTCTGGCCGGTCATGCCTGTCGTTTGGGGCTGTTGCCGGCAGATGATCTGGACCGGGCCTTGGATCTGATCGCCCAATCCGGCATCGCCATCGCAACGCTGCCCCGAACAAATCTCTACCTTCAGGATCGGCAACAGGCACGGACCCCAAAGCAACGGGGGATGGCCCCGGTTCGGGAGATGTCCGCCCGTGGCGTGCCGATCGTGATCGCCACCGACAACGTGCGCGATGCGTTCTTTCCCTTTGGAAACTACGATTTGCTGTCCGTGTTCGCGGATGCGGCCTATGCCCTGCATCTTGATCATGAGCTTGGCCATTGGATCAGATCCATTACCGACATTCCCGCCCGCGTCCTTGGGGACACCGATGGCGGCCTGCTTGCCAGCGGTGCCCCCGCCGACCTGCTTCTTGTTCCGGCTCGCAACTGGAGCGCGCTTTTGACCGCCCCCCCACAGGAGCGCACCGTCCTGATCGCCGGCCGCGACAGGGCGGTGGGCGGCATGAACACCATCACGCCAAAAGAGATCGCCCTATGAACGCGCGGATGACAGAGTGTTTCGGGATCCTACAGACCAGTGGCATCACCGTGGACGATGCGCCGGGTCCGGTTGAGCGCAAAAGTCGCGATTTCTTCTGGTATTCGCCGATCCTGAAACGGCAATTGGCTGACATCAGGGGCGATTTTCTGGCGATCCCGGAGACCGAGGATGAGGTTCGCAAAATCCTTGCCACATGTTTCGAACATGACGTACCGGTTACCGTTCGCGGTGCCGGAACCGGCAATTACGGGCAGGCAATGCCGCTTCGGGGCGGTTGTGTGCTGCTGACCGAACGCCTCGACCAGATCGGCATCCATACGGGGCATGTGGTGGCCGGGCCGGGGGCGATCATGCGCCGGATCGAAGACCGGGCCCGCGAGACGGATCAGGAGATCCGGCTGTTCCCGTCCACCATGGCGACCGCGACGATCGGCGGTTTCATCGCGGGTGGATCAAGCGGCGTCGGCGCAATCCGTTGGGGCGGTTTGCGTAACCCGGCCAATATCCGCCGCATCCGGCTTCTGACCATGGAGGCCGAGCCGCAGGTGATCGAATTGACGGGCCACGATGTTCACAAGGCCGCCCATGCCTATGGCGTCAACGGGATCATCACCGAGCTGGAACTGCCGATTGATCCGGCAACAGACTGGCGCGAGGTTCTGATCGGCCTGCCGGATATGGCCGCCGCGATTGCCTGCGCCTTCGCCATTGGTCGCGACGATGCAATCCTGTCCCGCATGATTTCACTGTTCGAGCCGGGGATTGCGGACAGGTATTTCCTCCGCCATCGCAAGCTGGTGCCTGAGGGGGAAGCGCTTGTGGCGGTCTATGTGGCCAGCGGGGATCTTGCGGCATTGGAGGCGTTGATCGCGCGCCTGGGCGGACAAATCCGGTTCCGCGATGGGGAGCATGAGGGGCGGTTTCCCGACCTTTATGAGCTTGGGTGGAATCACACCACGCTCAGGGCGATCAAGGTCGATCCGGCGATGACCTACCTGCAAATGATGTTCAGCGATGATGTCCATTCTGACGCCGCCGCCATCAAGGCCCGGTTCGGGGATGAGCTGCAGATCCACATGGAATTCACCCGCATCCAGGGCGAGGTGCGCGCCGTCGCGATGCCCCTTGTGCGCTTCACGGATGAGGCCCGGCTGGAGGAGGTCGTGACCATTCTTGAGGGCGAATTGGGGCTGACGGTATTCAACCCGCATCGCGTGACATTGGAGGAGGGTGGCATGAAGGCGCCGGATCTTGATCAGTTGGAGTTCAAACGCCGGGCGGATCCCAAAGGGTTGCTGAACCCCGGCAAGATGATTGCCTGGGAAGACCCGGATTGGGTGCCGCAGGACGGGCGCAGCTACCTGTTCGGCACTGTCGGCGGGGGACGGACCTGATCATGCGCGTTCACGTCATATACGCGCATCCCCTGGCAGATAGCCTTGCGGGAACCCTGCACCGAACGGTTGTCGAGAACCTGACGCACGCGGGTCATGAGGTTGATGATCTCGACCTTTACGCCGAAGGGTTCGACCCGGTCTTGTCGGCTGAGGGACGATCAAGCTACCACGATGTGCCGGACAATCGCGTGCCCGTCGAAAGCTATGTTCAGCGCCTCAAGGCCGCCGATGCGCTGGTGCTGTGCCATCCGGTCTGGAACTTCGGCTGGCCCGCCATGCTGAAAGGTTATTTCGACCGCGTCTTCCTGCCGGACGTCTCCTTCGTGTTCAAGAAGGAACGCCTTGGGCCGGGGCTGACAAACATCAAGAAGCTGACGACGGTGACGACCTATGGTTCGAAACGCTGGCGCGCCGCCGTTCTGGGCGATCCACCGCGCAAGAACGCGACCCGTTTTCTACGCGCGATTTGCAAACCGGGCGTGCGTGTCGACTATCACGCGCTCTACAATATCGACCGACTGTCGCGAGACCAGGTTGAGAGCTTCATCAGGAAGGTCGGTACGAAGATGAGGAATTATTGATGTCCGCACCTGCTGATATAGCTCCTCCGCCCACCGTCGGGATTAGCCAGGTGGAGCCCGGGGCGGGCGCCGGTGATGACCGCGAGGTTGCAGTGGCGTTTGAAAACCTTTCAATGACCTATCCCGATGGCACAGAGGCATTGCGCGACATCAACCTGACGATCCGAAAGGGCGAATTTGTGTCCTTCATCGGGCCATCGGGTTGCGGCAAGTCCACCCTGGCGCGGATCGCATCGGGCCTGCTCACCCATACCGATGGGACCGTCCGCATTGACCGCGACCACCTGGCATTCGTGTTTCAGGAGGCAACTCTTCTGCCGTGGCGCAAGACGTTGCAAAATGTCGAGCTGATGATGGAACTGCGCGGCGTGCCGGCAGCGGAACGGCGGCGCAAGGCGCTGGAACAGATGGAAGCCGTGGGCCTTAAAGGGTTTGAGGATCGCTTTCCCCGCGCCCTGTCCGGCGGCATGAAGATGCGCGCCTCTCTTGCCCGTTCGTTGTCGCTGGAGCCTTCCGTGTTCCTGTTCGACGAGCCCTTCGGCGCACTTGATGAGATCACCCGCGAGAAGCTGATCGAAGACCTCGCGGCGCTCCACCGGGAAAAGCAATTCACCGGCTTCTTCATCACCCACTCCATCCCCGAGGCGGTCTACCTGTCCGACCGTGTTGTGGTGATGAGCGCGCGCCCCGGACGCATCCATTCCGAGTTCAAGGTCAATCTGCCCTCACCGCGCACCGGCGACATGCGCTTCGGGGCCGCTTTTACGGATGGCCGCGCGCAAGTGTCAAAATCCCTTCAGGAAACCATGCAACCGGGAGACGGCGCGATATGAGCGACGCATCCACCCTTCGGGCCCATAAGCCGGTCCCAAATCGTGCGCCCCCCACGCCGGTCGTGCGCTTCGCCTGTTCGGTGCTGCCGCCCGTGATCCTCGGCATCGCCCTGTTGGGGCTTTATGCCTGGGTCCGGGCCGGGTTGCCCGATCACAGGCTGTTCCTGATGCCAAGCGGGGCCGGATTGTGGGAGCGTGCGTTTTCGCGCCCCGACGTCCTGGCCGAGCTTGGTCAGCGTGCGCTTGTGACCCTTTCGATTGCGGCGGCGGGCCTCGCCTGTTCCATCCCCATGGGCATCCTGCTTGGTATGATCATGTTCCGGCTGGTGACGATGGAGCGTGCGATTTTCCCCTATCTCGTGGCCCTGCAATCCATTCCGATCCTTGCGATTATCCCGCTGATTCAGGCCGCCCTCGGCTTCGGCTTTCTGCCGAAAGTTCTGATTGTGGCGATGTTCACGTTCTTCTCGATCCCGACCACTTTGCTGCTGGGCCTGAAAAGCCTTGATCGCGGCGTGATCGACCTGTTCCGCCTGGCCAGCGCAAGCTGGTGGATTACGCTGTGGAAGGCGGGCTTTCCGTCCGCCGCACCGGCGTTGTTCGCGGGCCTTCGGATTTCCGCAGGCCTCGCCGTAATCGGCGCCATCGTGTCCGAACTGTTCTTTCTGGCGGGTGCCGGGGGCCTCGGCCAGATGCTTATCAATGCCAAGATCGACTTCAAATACGAGGAAATGTACGCGGCGCTGATCGCCTCCTCGGTCTTGTCGATCTCGGTTTACCTGTTCTTTCAATTCGTCGGAAACCGGCTGTTTTCGGAATGGCACGGACGCGTTTGAAGGTGACGAAACTTCCGCCAACAGAGAGGAACCTACCATGACACTACGACTGCTTCCCGCCCTTCTCGGCGCGACTGCCCTATCGGCCACTGCTGCCATGGCCGGCGATTTTGCCGAGACCAGCTATACCACCGACCTGTCAGAGGTCTGCCCGAACCCGCTGATCCTGCAAAAGGATTGGCTGATGCAGGCCGAACATGGGCCGATCATTCAGATGATCGGGTCCGGCGGCACGATGGAGCAGGGCGCCTATCGCGGCCCTCTCGGCTCGACCGGTATCGAGCTTGTCGTGCTGGAAGGCGGCGGCGGTATCGGTCTGGCCGATGGCGAGACGTCCTATTCTGCCCTGTTCCGTGGCAACAACCGCGCCAATCTGGTGCCGCACCTCGCCTATCACGAGTTGGACAATGCCTTCATATTCTCTGATCAGTTCCCGGCCATCGGTGTCTTCGCGCCGCTCGACGTCGCCCCCACGGCGCTGCTCTGGGATGAGGAAACTTACCCTGATGGCTTCAACTCCGTGGAAGACCTGATCGCCTTCGCCGGGTCCGGTCAGGGCAAGATCTATGTCTCGACCATCAACCGCACCTTCGGGCGCTACCTGGTTGAGGCAGGCGTTCCCGCCGAGGCTTTCGTCGAAGGCTACCGGGGCGATGCCGAGAACTTCGTCGTCAACAACGGCACATGGCTGAACCAGGGCTTCGCCACCAGTGAGGTCTATAACTTCGAGACGGGCAACAACTGGGCCCGCCCCATCGACTACGTGTTCATCAACGATCTGGGCTATCCGAACTATACCGGCATGGTCTCGGTCAGCCGGGATCGGTTGGAGGAACTTTCGCCCTGTCTGGAAGCCTTGGTTCCGATCATGCAGCAGGCGGCGATTGACTACGCCACTGAACCCGCAGAAGTGAACGAAATTGTCGTGGCCTTCAACGAGGGCGATTACAATGTTGGCTGGTGGTCGACCGAACCCGATCAGGTCGCGAACGCGGCGCAGGTCATGGCCGAGACCGGGATCATCGGCAACGGCACCAACGGCACTGTCGGCGATTTCGACATGGCACGGGTGCAGGCCATCTTCGATGTGGTTGCGCCGAACCTCGATGAGCGTGCCAATCCTGACGTCACGCCGGAAGATGTCGTGACCAACCAGTTCATCGACCCGTCCATCGGGTTCGAGTGACAGTGACACGCGCCGTGCTTCTTGACGGCGACGCCCTGGCCGCCATCCGACTCTCGGAGATGACGGCCAGGGTGGCTGCATTGGCAGATGCGGGCATCGTCCCGCATTTGACGACCATTCTGGTGGGCAATGACCCGGCCAGCGAGGCCTATCTCAAACGCAAGCATGCGGATTGCGCGAAAGCGGGGATCGGGTCGGAGGCCATCGTGCTGGATGCCGAAACCTCCCAGGATGATCTGATGGCACTGATCGCGCGGTTGAACGCGGACGCGTCGCGCCATGGTGTGCTTATCCAGCTTCCCTTGCCGAACCACCTGGACACCGACAGTGCCGTCGCGGCAGTCGACCCGGCCAAGGATGTGGACGGGTTTCACCCAATGAACCTCGGGCGGCTTCTTTGGGGATCCGAGGGCACATTACCCTGCACGCCCGCCGGTATTCTCGATCTGCTGCAAGCCCATCATGTCCCGCTTGCAGGGCAGCGTGTTGTTATCATTGGGCGTGGTTCCATCGTGGGGCGACCCCTTGCGATGCTGCTGTCGCGCAAGGGTGTGGACGCGGATGTGACGCTGCTGCATAGCCGGTCCGGTGATGTGGGTGGCGCTATTGCCGGGGCCGATATCGTGATCTCGGCCGTCGGGCAGCCCGATTTCATTCGTGCCGACATGATCCGGCCCGGCGCTTCGGTTCTGGGCATCGGAATCAGTTACGCAGAGGGCGAAATGGTCTCTGACATTGCGGGCGACGTGGCTGAAAAGGCCAGTTTCGTGACCCCGCGCCATGGCTCGGTCGGTGCATTGACGCGTGCCCATCTGTTGCTGAACCTGGTCGCCGCCGCTGAGGCCACTCAGCCAGACACTCTTCAAACGGGATATCCTCCTTTGCGCTCCTTAGTTCCCGATACGATTGCGCCGCCATTTGCCCGCTACTCCCACGGGGTCGAGATGCCTGCCGGAATGCGGCTGGTCGCCACTTCGGGCCAGTTGGGCCTCGCGGCGGACGGAACGGTGCCAGAGGGCGCGCGCGCCCAGGCCGATCTGTGTTTTGCATCCTGCACCGCGATCTTGGGCGCTGCTGGCATGGGGCCGGGTGATGTGATCCGCATCAATGCGTTTGTCACCGCGCGGGAACATATGCAGGGATATATGGAGGCACGCGATGCGTGGCTGGCTGATGTGACGCATTTGCCCGCGTCAACGCTGGTGATCGTGTCCGGCTTCACCCGTTCCGAATTTCTGGTCGAGGTAGAAGTGACCGCCGCTGCAATGTGACAAACAAGCGTCACGGCAGGGTGGGCTGGCGCGCGTCTGTCACGCGCCAGCCTTTGCTGGTTATTCCGAAGGGGGGCGGCATTCGTTGATCGGCGCGGCGCGCGTGATCGGGAAACAGGATTCCCATTCCGCGGTCCGTGACGGCCATGGGGTCAGGCTTTCGGGGCTTTCCTCAAGTTCCAGCACACCCAGAGCCTGAAGGTCCTTCACGCGCCCATCGAGATATTCCTTGATGATCGTGATTTGCCCATCCTCAATCGTCGCGATCCAGACATCGTTGACGACCTGATAGTTGCCACGCTGGAACGCGCGGAACTGCACCTCTGCCGCGATCCGGCCAGTGACGGTGTCGATATACCAGGCATCGGCCGGCAGATAGAACGACACTTCGCTGGCTGCTTCGCAGAACAGCTGAAGATCCTCAAGCATCGAGCCGCGCCCGGTATAGGCGGTTGTCGGGTAGGCAAAACTTACCTCTTCCGACACGGAAGAGATCATCGCATCGGCGTTGCAGTCGCCCCACGCGGTCATCAGGTCAAGGATGAGATCTTGCATCATGGCCCGGTCTGTTCCCGGCTCGTCCAATTCACCTGCGAAGAACACGTTGGGGCGCACTTCTTCCTGCGCCATTGCGAGTGTTGTGGATGAGGTGAGCACCGCGAAGGCCGCTAAAGCTGTCCGTAACATAGTCCATCTCTCTTTTCGTTTATCGAAGTATATGTCGATAATCGCCCGACCATTGCTTTTTTTCAAGTTTCTTGACGCTGCGGAAGGCACCGAAGGGTGACTTTGTCTCTCTGAATTGCAGGGGCGTGGCAGATCGCCCAATGAATAGGCGAAGGCGCAACGCCAAAATGACTAAAGCGTTTCGACTTTATGTTGAAACGCTATAGCTGTTCATCTTGCGACAGGCATTCACCGCATTGCGCAGCAAGCAGGCCGTGGTGACCGGCCCGACCCCGTCGGGGACATGGGTGAGCCAGGACACATGACCATCCACCGCAGCGCGGTCGATATCGCCCACAAGACGGTTACCGACGCGGGTCACGCCGATGTCGATTGCGATGGCGCCCCGGCGCAGGTGATCGCATCTGATCAATCCCGGAACGCCCGCAGCCGCCACCACAATGTCCGCGCCGCAGGTCTCGGCGACCAGGTCTTTTGTCGTGACTTGTGCGACCCGGACCGTCGCGCCCGCTGTCAGCAGCGCCATGGCAAGGGGCCGCCCGACCGTGGGTGACGCGCCGACGACGGACACCACCGCCCCCTCCAACGACCCTGCGAGATGCGCGGCTACAATAGCGGCAGCCTCTGCCGTTGGCGGAATGACGGCGACCTCTCCCTTGGCATGGTGCCCGGCGTGAACGGGGTGCAGCCCCTCTGCGTCCGCGTCGGGTCCGATGTGATCAAGGAACCGGGAGGCATCAAATGCATCCGGTGCGGGTTGGATCAGCAGGACCGGCCCTGTGAGTAACGCCGGAAGCCTTGCGTGTTCTTCATCGGATGTTGGATAGGCCAGCCTCTCAATTCGCAAGGCAATGCGGGCGGCGTAGTCGGATATGCGATCCACATAAGCCATCGCGCCGGGCGCCAGCGGGTCGGCCAGAACGCACAAGGTGTCGCCGGGCACGGGGTTCAGGCCATCGAGGATGGTGTTCGCAAGGTCGACACCTGAAAAGAGACGGGTTTGCATGCCCTAAGCCCTTATTGCCGGGTTCATGGTTCAGAAGATTGTATGCCTGGTTTCCGGCGGGAGAAAAACACGCTCGACAGGAAAAGAAGGGAGATCCCAAGAAACACGGCGCTGATGGGCCGCTCGACAAAGACAAGCGGATCACCGCGTGCCAAAAGCATCGCGCGGCGGAAATGTTCCTCCAGCAGGGGGCCGAGGATAAAGCCCAACAGCACCGGTGTCGCTGGGAATCCGCCGATGCGCATGGCGTAGCCGACAACCCCGAAGATCAGCACGATGAAGATGTCGAAGACGTTGTTGTCGGACGAATAGACGCCCAGGCAGATGAAGACGAGGATACAGGGGTAAAGCACATGATAGGGGATCGTCAGCAGCCGCACCCATAACCCGATCAGGGGGATGTTGAGGACAAGCAGCATCAGGTTGCCGATCCAAAAGCTCATGATCAGGCCCCAGAACAGTGTCGGCTGATCGTTGATCAGGTTCGGCCCCGGCTGAATGCCGTGCAGAAGCATCGCGCCGAGCAGCACGGCGACCACCGCGTCACCGGGAATGCCGAGGCTGAGTGTGGGGATGAACGCGGCCTGTACGCTCGCGTTGTTCGCGGCCTCGGGCGCGGAGATCCCCTCAATCGCGCCCTTGCCGAAACGCTCAGGCGTGCGCGACAGGCGGGTTTCGGTGGCATATGCCATCAGCGATGCAATCCCCGGCCCGGTGCCCGGCAGCGCACCGACGAAAGACCCGATGGCCGAACCGCGCAGGGTGGGCCCCCAAATCTGTCGCCTTTCTGCCTTCCCCGGCCACATGTCCTTGAACCGGAAGCGACCGACCTGATGCACCACGCCCTGTGGCTGTCCGATGCTTGCACTGATCTCGGCCACGCCGAACAATCCCATGGCGACAGCCACAAGGCTGAACCCGTCAGCAAGGGGCAGGAAGCCGAACGTATACCGGAATTGCCCGGTGTTCACATCCGTGCCGGCCAGTCCAAGCCCGACGCCGAGAGCCACCATCGCCAATCCCTTGAATGGCGAGCCGAGGCTGAGCGTGGCGGCGGCAATCAGCCCCAGAAGCATGACCGAGAAGTATTCGGCTGAGCTGAAATTCAGGGCGAAGCGGGCGATGACGGGGGCGAAGAACATCACCAGGATGATCGCGAAGGTTGACCCGACAAAGCTGTTGATCGCGGTGATGAACAGCGCAAGCGGGGCCTTGCCCTGCTGTGCCATCGGATGGCCATCAAGGCAGGTGATGGCGGCCGTCGCCGTCCCGGGAAGGTTGAGCAGGATCGACGCGGTAGAGCCGCCGTATTGCGCGCCATAGAAAATCCCCGCCAGCATGATCAGCGCATGGGTGGGGTCAATATAGTAGGTCAGCGGCAGGGCCAGCGAAATGGCTGCCAGCGCGCCGACACCCGGCAAGACACCGACAATCGTGCCGACAAGAACACCGATGAAACAGAACATCAACGCCTCTGGGCTCAACGCCGTGTTCAGGCCCAGCAGCATGCCGTGGAAAACCTCCATCACAGCCCCTCGAACGGCTCAATGGGCAAGCCGAAGCCCCAGATGAACACCACCGTTCCAAAGAGCGCCATGAATATCGCGATGACCCCAAGCACCCGCCAATTCCGCCCCGGCTCACCCATGCCCACGATCAGGACCAATGCAATTGCTGCCGGGACATAGCCAAGCCGTTCAAGCAACAAGGCGAAGACGAGGATGGCGGCACAGGTCGCAAGCATCCCGCGCCAGGCGATACCTGTGGTGTTGTCTTCGTCCAAAGGGCGCGCGCGCCAAGCCTCAATGATGACGAGCAGCCCCAGAACCACAAGAGTTCCGCCAATCGCCAGTGGAAAGAACCCCGGCCCGGGCCGCAGCGCGGAGCCGAGGGGGTAGGTCAGCGCAATGGCCGCGACAAACGCACCGAACAGGCTGACGCACAGCCCGGGCATGATGGTGCGCACAAGGGCAGCACTCATCCGTGCCGCCCGTGCTTGAAAGATCGGATCACAATCCAGCCGCGTCGACGACACGGGTCCATTTTTCGACCTCGCTGACGATGAAATCAGCCGAGTCCAATGGTGTCATGCCTTCCACCAGGAACCCACGTTCGGAAAATGTCGTTTGCAAAGCCTCCGTCTGGAGCGCGTCGGAAATCGCGTCGTAGAGCATTTCGAGAACCTCGGGCGGTGTGCCTGCCGGCGCGAAGACACCCTGCCAGGAGAAGGCGGAATAGCCTTCAAGCCCGGCATCGCTCATCGTGGGGACGCCTTCGAGCAAGTAATGCTCCTGCGTGCCGGTCACGGCCAAGGGGCGCAGATCGCCCGATGCAATGAATTCCGACGTCACCAGAATGTCGCCGAACATGCCGTCGATGTTGCCGCCAAGCAGATCCTGCAGTGCCGCGGCGCTGCCACCGTAGGGAACGTGCAAAAGCTGAGTTCCGCTCTCAAGGCCGAACAGTTCTGCCGACATATGCATCGACGTGCCGACGCCCGGTGTGCCGTGTGCGAAGCCTTCGGGGTTCTCGGCGGCGAAGTCGATCACGTCCGAGACCGATGTAAAATCGCTGTCAGACCGGACCACCAGCGCCAGAGGCGAGGAGATGACGATGCTGACCGGGGCGAAGTCGTCAACCGGCGAATAGGGAAGATCGTCGCGCAGCGCCGCACTGATCGCGTTCGATCCGGTCACGCCCATCAAAAGCGTATATCCGTCGGGGTCGGACTGGGCGACATAGTTCGCCCCCACAGTACCGCCCGCACCGCCGCGGTTGTCGACGACCACGGGCTGACCCAGCGGGCCAGAGATCGCTTCACCGATCTGGCGGGCCAACAGATCGGTCGATCCACCCGGCGGGAAGGGCACGACAATGGTGATCGGTCGTTCAGGATAGCTTTGGGCCAAGGCGCTGGTCCCGGTAAAGGCTACCGTCACACCAAGAAGGGCTGTCAAAAGTACTTTCACGTCTTCTCTCCTAATAATGACTGTTCGTTTTGTTAACTCCGACCTCTTCAGGGCCGTTTCGGGCTGTATCAGGCCCGCCTGAATCGTTCCGCTCGAAACGGATGAAGGTCGATCCCGGGCGTGCGCCCGGCGACCAGATTGGCGATCTCACGGCCTGTCGTGGCGCCGCCGCACATGCCGACATGGCCGTGGCCAAAGCCGAACCATGCGTTTTCAGCCCTGGGCGCGCGGCCAATGACAGGCAGGGAATCCGGCAGGCAGGGGCGGTGGCCCATCCAGGTTGTGTAGTTTTCCGTCTTGAGAGTGCCGAACACCTTCCGGCCCACATTGATCAGCGCCTCGGCCCGTTCCATCCGGGGCGGTGCATTCAGACCCGCAAATTCAACGGTTCCGGCCAGACGCAGACCCATCTGCATCGGATTGATCATGATGTTCTGCTCCACCGCCATGACGTTGCGGTTCAGCTCCACGCCGGGATCGGGGATCGTGACGTGATAGCCGCGCTGGGTTTCCAGCCGCACGGCGGCCCCAAGTTTAAGAGCAAGGGTCTTGGACCACGCACCGGCGGCGATGATGACGCCATCAACCTCAAGCGGCGCGCTGTCAGCCAGTTCGACCGTGTGTACGAGGCCGTCCCTCATCCCAAACCCGGTGGCAGCGTCGCGCAGATGCTCAGCCCCGTCCTTCAAGGCCTGCGTATAAAGCGCCTGAACCAGCGCCGCCGGATCAGGGGTGGAACCGTTATCGGGCGCGAACTGACCAAAGCCGAAACGACCGCGCAGGGCGGGCTCAAGGGCGAAAAGGTCCTCTCCCTCAACGCATTTCATCTCGACCCCCAAACTGCGCCGCAACTCGGTGCCGAACCGCCACCGCTCAGCCGCCTCGCGGGAGGAATAAACGTACAGACACCCATTGCGCCGCAGAAGGCTGGTAGCCCCGGCCCGCTGCAACAGCGGTGTGTAGCAGTCAAATGTCGGCGCCAGCAGCCCGCGAATCGCACCTGCGATCCGGGTGACCTCCGCCTCGGGCATGTTGCGCAGGAACTGAAAAAGCCAGGGCAGCACGCGGGGCAGGTAATGCATGCGGATCACCAGCGGCCCTTCCGGATCGGTGAGCCATTTTGGAACCCGCTTCCACATGCCCGGCATACCGACCGGAAGAACGGCGCTGGGCGAAATGGAGCCTGCGTTGCCGAAGGACGTCTGCGATCCAGCCTCCTTTGGATCGATGAACGTCACCTTGTGGCCATCGCGCTGAAGCCAGGCCGCGGTGGCAACACCGACAATCCCCGTCCCGATAACTGCGATATGCATGCGCGTTCCTTTCACCTCAAGTTATTCAGGCCGCACTCCCTTCAGGCAAATGAATTGATCTGCTGATGCCATGCAAAAATCTGATAGGAGCAATCGCCGCCATTGGCACGAAAGAACGGCTTGTGCAGGGGAAGGAAGGCACGCCTCTCAGCCCAAACCGATGAGCCTGCGCGTCTTGTGGCCCCGGGGTCAAACTGGTTTCGGGCAACGGATCGAGGATTTGCAAAAGCGAGATAGCCAGCTCGACCCCAGACACGGCAGGCAATGGAATCGAATGGCAAGCTGAGAGGCTTGCAGGTTCCCGCAACCATCTTAACTTGCGCTCCCCCGCCCCATGAGTTCAAAGGCAGAACAGCCGCGTCAGATTTGGGCGTGCCGGAAATGCTGAGATTTCTGTACCCTCCGTTGATCTTGCCGCGATTACTCCCTTCTCTTTCCTCTGGAGGATAATGGCGATACACAAAGAGCAGGCGGAGTCCCCCGCCACTGGCACCCGATGGCACGAACCCTTCTGCAAGCTTCCGCAATTTTGAGTGTTCTGTTGCTCTTAAGCCGGTTTTCCGGGCTGATCCGAGAACAGATGATTGCCGCGCAGCTCGGGCTTGGTCCCGAAGCTGATGCAACGGTGTTGTTGTTGACCCTCCCGGATATGCTTGTAAGCGTCTTGTTGGCTGGCGGGTTTAGTGCAGCCTTGGTTCCCGCGCTAAGCCGCGCCGAACCCGCTGAACGGGCGGACCTCTTGCAGCGTATCATCCTTTGGATGACCCTAGGTGCCATTGGTCTGGGACTTCTTTTGATCATCTTCCGCGAGACAGTCCTTGGTTTACTTGCGCCAAGTCTCAACCCTGTAGAGTTGACAAATTTTGGATGGGGATTTGCGCTCGCCGTGTTGGTTCTTCCGCTCTCCGTTGTTCTGGGGCCCGTGACAGCGTATCTACAGGTCACGCGGCAAAATGCGTTGCCACCCCTTGGGGTTGTCGTCTTTAACTGCGTGCTGGTGATCTATTTTGCGATCCTCCAAAGAAGTTCTAACCAATTTGAAACAATTGATTTTTTAACCTTCGGAACCGTACTGGTTTTTGCAGCTCTACTCCGGCTTGCGACACTTGTACCCGGGGTGACCCCCGTACTTAGAAGACCAATACGAAGGGCAAGGTTTCAAACCGGATTTCGAAGGCAGTTCTTGCAAGGTGTCGCTGCACATAGCCTCGTTGCCGCGACCCCGATCATATTTCGGTCCTTGCAGGCGACCGGTGGACCAGGGAACCTGGCCGCCTTCAGCTTCGCAGAACGTCTCTTTCATCTTCCAGTCGCCCTGCTGATTTCGCCGATCATGCTGTTCTTTTTGCCAATCCTGTCCAGGCTTTCAAAAGATGAGAACGCGGCTTTCCGTTCTCGGGTACTGCTTGCATCAAACATCGGATTTGCAGCGACCCTATCTGCAGCCATAGTGTTGGCTTTATTCTCAGACCCTATCTCTGAAATCATCTTCGGGTATGGGCGCATGCAGGGCGCAGACACCATGCAAGTCGCATCTTCCTTCCGAATTTTTGCGACTGCGTTACCGGCATTCGCTCTATTTCAGGTTATGAGCGCTGCGCTTAACGCACAGACACGGACCCACAAAGTGCTTCAGGCAACCATCTTGGCATTGGTTGCAGGTCTGGGCGTTTTTCTTGTTCTGCAAAAATTCGGACTCCCGCCTCACATATCGGCAAGTTGGGGGTTTGTCAGTTTCCATTATGCGGCGGCCATCTTCTCAACATGCTTCTCGATGGGCAAAACCGACTTGTCAGAACTTTTCGGTCAACTTAGTCGAACCATGTTCCGCTGCTTGGTCGTTATGATGCCACTGCTTCTATTGCTCAACTTCCTTACATTGCCAGAAAGCCGCCTCATGAACCTGTTCTTGATACTTTGCACCACATTGCTGATGATTCTGGTCAACCTCCGTGTTCTACTCTCGCTGCGCTCGGTTCGCGTGGACGAGGGTGAGACATCACAGTAGGACGCCAGGCGATGCGTGGACTATCAAGCACTCTCTTGAACCTTGGCCGAAGCAAGAAAATTGCATTGGTTATCGCAATGGATGGGGCCCTAACGGCTTTGTCGCTGTATTTGGCAATTGCGCTACGTCTGAACAGTTTTGATCTCTTATTTTACTCGCAGGGCTGGGCTCTGTGCCTTATTGGCCTCTTGCCGGCAGGAATCGCACTCTCGATTTTCCTTTCAATCCCCTGGATTTCCGTTCGGTCATTCAATCTCCATGGCATTGCTCGACTGGGGCTTTTTGCGGTCCTGCTCGGCGTTTTGCTGTTTCTCATCAATACGTGGGTATTCTTTCTGATCCCGCGATCAGCGCCCTTGATTTTCATCCCGATCCTGGCCTTTCTGACGGTCTGGCTCCGGCTTAGTTTCGACCGTTTCATAGAGCCGGGCGGGAAGGCAACAGCCGGGCAGGAGCGCGTCTTGATCTACGGTGCCGGCGCGGCAGGCGTGCAATTGGCAAACGCACTCAAAAGCTTCGATGCCGCCGAGGCCGTCGCCTTTGTTGATGACAATCCAGCCATGCACAAGGTTCTTATCGGTGCTCTTCGCATTTACGGGCCCAAAGATATCAATGGGTTGATCAAGGAAAAAAATGTGACGGAGATCGTTCTGGCGATGCCGTCTGCGTCGCGTGCGAGAAAGCAGCAAATACTGCGGGGGCTTAGCGATCATGGCGTAACCCTGCGCACTATGCCGCATTTCATTGATTTCATGACCGGCCAAGCCATCACCGGTCACTTACAGACCGTGACCAGCGAGGACCTACTGGGCCGTTTGCCCCAGGCGCTGGACATGCCGGAAATCGCTGCAGATTATATGGGGCGGAATGTGCTTGTTACCGGCGCTGGTGGATCCATAGGGTCAGAGCTAAGTCTCCAGCTGGCATCTGTTCCCGCCAGAAAAATTGTGCTCTTCGACCACAGCGAGGTGGCGTTATATGATATCGAAAGGCGGTTGCGGGCCGCGCATGTGGAGTGTCAGATAGTTCCTATTCTTGCCTCGGTCTTGGCTGAAGACCACCTGCGACAGGCGCTTGTTGAACATGACATTGAGATCGTCCTGCACGCGGCGGCTTACAAGCATGTACCTTTGGTCGAAAACAATGAAATCTCGGGGGCAAGAAACAACATTATCGGAACATATCAGGTTGCGCAAACGGTCGCTGAAATTGGCATTGCCCGATTTATACTGATTTCGACCGACAAGGCCGTGCGACCGACGAATGTCATGGGGGCGACCAAAAGGTTTGCCGAGATGCTTGTGCAAGACTTGCAGACACGTCACCCCAAAACTGTTTTCTCAATGGTCCGGTTCGGGAACGTGCTTGGCAGTTCGGGCTCGGTCATCCCGCTATTTCGCGAACAAATCTCGAAAGGCGGCCCGTTGACCGTGACCCATCCCGAAGTGACCCGCTTTTTTATGACGCTGAGTGAAGCCGCAAGGCTGGTGCTGCTGGCAGGAACCTTTGCACGTGGCGGAGAGGTCTTTGTTTTGGATATGGGCAAGCCAGTGCGCATAGTTGACTTGGCAAGGAACATGATCGCCTTTTGCGGCTTGACCGAGCGCACGACAAAGAACCCTCGTGGCGATATCGAAGTAATCTATACCGGTCTGCGCGAAGGTGAAAAGCTGTACGAAGAGCTCCTCATCGACGACAGTCAGGTTCCTACTCCCCATAACAAAATAATGTGCGCGCGGGAGCCGTTCCTGAACCCGGAAGAAACCGCAGAGGCGCTTTGTCAACTCAAAGACGCATTAGACAGGAAGGATGCGGGGGCGCTGAGGAAGCTCTTCACCAAAACGGTCGCGGGATACACCAATGGAGCAGTATCTTGAAGAGAGCCTTTGATGTGCTGTTGTCGCTTGCCTGTCTGATACCTCTTGTAATCCCGATGCTGGTTATCGCGGTGGCGATAAAGCGTGAGGATGGAGGGCCCGTTCTTTATAAGCAAAAACGAATTGGCCGGGGCTGCGTGCCTTTTGAAATGCTGAAATTCAGATCTATGATCGTGAATGCTGATCAAACCGGCGGTTTCCAGACCATGCAAAACGACCAGAGAGTGACACGGATCGGCGTGTTCATGAGAGCCAAGTCGATAGATGAGTTGCCACAAATTCTGAACGTCCTGAAGGGTGACATGTCCTTTGTCGGACCCAGACCAGATGTACCAATGCAGGAACAACTGTATGAGCCGGAGGATTGGCAGCGCCGCCATCAGGTTCGTCCCGGCATCACGGGGCTTGCACAGGTGAGGGGACGCTCTGATATCGACCCGAAGACCAGACTGGCCCACGATCTGGAATATGTCGAGAGAGCTAACCTCGCACTAGATCTTCATATTCTGCTCAAAACCTTCCGCGTCGTGCAAAAGGGCATATAAGCTAATGCTTATCCATTATGTAACAGGAAGCAGAGCCGATTTCGGGCTGGTCCAGAGTTGTCTCAAGAGAATTGATGCGTCCAGCCAGCATGAGGTGGAACTTGTCGTAACGGGGCAGCATCTCATCGACAAATATGGCGGTACGATGTCCGAGGTCGAACGTAGTGCGCTTCGGATCGCGGGAACAATCCCGGTGTCGCTCTCCGGCAAAGACGGCCAGGAGATGGCGATTGCGACGGCACATGAACTTGCAGGTTTTGCGAGCATCTGGAAGACAAAACGCCCTGATCTGCTCTTGGTTCTGGGAGATCGTGGTGAGATGTTGGCAGCGGCCATTGCTGCGGTCAACATGGGCATCCATGTCGCGCATCTTCACGGTGGTGAGCGATCGGGAACTGTCGATGAAAGCTTTCGCCATGCTATTTCAAAACTGAGCCATTTCCACTTTCCGGCGACCCAGGACGCAGCAACTCGGCTGTTGAAGATGGGGGAGGAGGAAGACAGCATCACCGTGATCGGCGCGCCTGGGCTGGTCGGGCTGACCGATGGTGCCCGACGCAAGCCGACCAAGCTCCGACAAGACTTTGAACTGCCACATTCCAAAGCCGTCGCGCTGGTCATCTTCCACCCGGTCGTTCAGGAACAACAATGTGCGGCGGCACAGATCGAAACGATTATCGTTGCCATCCAAGAGGCAAACCTCTCAGCGATCATTCTTCGGCCAAACTCCGATGCTGGTGGGGTCGCGATAGATGAAGTGCTGAACAAATACGAGATGTCAGGTGACATACGCGTCCTAACCCATCTGGGCCGTGCCGACTTTGTTTCAGTCCTCGCGTCCTGCGATGTGATGATTGGAAATTCTTCGTCCGGTATCATCGAGTCGGCAAGTTTTTCTGTTCCTTGCGTCAATGTCGGTAGCCGCCAGAAAAACCGGCAGCGCAACAGCAACACAGTTGATTGCCCAAGCATCGACCAATCCGCCATTCTGCAAGCGATTGGAACCGCACTGGAAATGAAATGCGATGGAGAAAACGTCTACGGCGACGGCCGTTCGGATCACCTATTGCTTCACGCACTTAACAATATCGAGCTGAAGCCGTCTATTTTAGCAAAACAGAACGCGTATTAAAGCCTTTCGAGTTTTCATTGAGACATGTTCATCGCTTTTCGCGTTCGACCGAAGAGAGAGGCAGCGAACAAGCGATTCAATGTTAACTTGAAAGGCTATAGCGGGCTCTCTCTTCCGGGAGAGGTCGCACAAAGATCCCTTCGTCGCGTAGGCACTGTCGCAAGTCCGACAGGTCAAGCTCCCGCCAATGCAAGGCTTGCGCGACGGCAACACCAGATACCTCCGTCTTGTCGATCAACTCGACAAGATGATCCCCGGTTCCCAGCCCCCCCGAAGCGACCACCGGGATCGACACACGATCACTCACTTGCCGCACCAGATCAACATCAAAACCCGAGCCAAGACCATCCTTGTCGATCGAAGTCAAAACGATCTCTCCCGCGCCGCATTTCTCGGCCTCCGAAGCCCATTCCAGCACGTCGCGCCCAGTATGATTCCTACCGTTATCCGTCATTGCGAGCCAGTTCGTCCCGGAACGGATCGCTTCAATAGACACAACAGTCGCCTGCGCCCCAAAACGATCAGACAAAGCTGAAATCAATGAAGGGTCGCGTGTCGCCGCCGTGTTGATCGCCACTTTGTCCGCTCCTGAACTGAGCAGAACATTCGCATCCTCGACACTTCGCACCCCCCCACCGACCGTCATTGGAACAAAAACTTCGGTGGCAACAGTCCTCACGATGTCCAAAAGACTGTTGCGTTCATAAAGGCTTGCGACTGCGTCCATAAGGAACAGCTCATCCGCGCCCCCTTCCGCATAGGTGCGGGCGAATTCGGCAGGTGGTCCAACCTTGCGCCATCCTTCCATCTGCACGCCCTTGATCAGCCAGTTCAACTTGATGTCGAGGCGTGCGATAAGGCGGACATTTCGCATAGAGCAGGCCCTCAGATCACGCGGTGACGCAAAGACCAACCAGTCTCCGCGTCCTTTTGCCATAGATGTGGTGACCGAAAACGATCTGTAAGCGCCTCAAAATATGCTCGATCCATTTTCGGATGTTCAAACATAGTCGAAGCTTTCGGAAAAGTTTCCGCGTCGATCGAAAGATAGTCAAAAATTTCATCCGCCCATCTTTCAGGGAACTCTCCGTCATACCTGCGGATGAGCGCGACAGCCTCTTCCCGCTCCAGATCTCCCGAGCGGACCTCTTGGCTTGCATCATAGCTCGCGCGACCGATGCCAAACTTGATATAGGTGGTATAATAGTGGAAATCGTCAATTTTGTCGTCAATCGAGTTATACTTCGAATACGTACCGGCAGTGCGTTCCGGCGAGGCTTTGAAACCACCATTCTTCACAGCAAAGTAGTAGGCCGACTGCGGATGCCATTTCAGGTAGTATCCCAAATAGTGAACTTCAGCCTTTAAGTCTCGCAACGGCGCCATATCGGCTGGCAAGTACGGCGATAAGTCGGCCTGGCTCAAACCGAAATTTTCCTTCAGGCTGGCAACGCTTTCGCCACCAAGATACATTTCCTGATCGCCCTTGGCGGCAAAAAAGTCGTAGGATCTCTGGGCGTCAGCGTTGTCTTCGATCGGATTGCCATACTCAGCCTCGTTCTCGCCATAGAAGATCAGCGGGATACCGAACAAAAGCGCCATCTTTGGTGCAAAACACTTCTGACCAATGATAAATGGCTGAAAAGGATGGAATATATTCTCTACGGCGAGCCTCGTCAGCAGCCTTTTGGATCGACCCGATGCGGTCATCTTGTAGTTGTCCATGCCCGAGTTGATCCAAGCATCGAAGTTCTGTCTGCCCCAATCCGTATAGATGTTCGGTGCCCAGGTTACGGTGAGCGGATTCATCCCAAACTCGTATTTCAGCATCCATGACTGATAGAAGCTGTCTTTGCCTCCCGATCCAGGCACAAGACAGTCATACGATCCGTTTTGACTGCGAAACCGATCACAGAGCGCCTTCAGTTCTGCCCGACGTTCATCCCAATCGATGTCGCGTTCTTTCCGCGCCGCGGTTCGGCAGGCATCGCACACCCTGTCTTGATCGAACCGGATCGTTGTCTTGACGGATTCCTGCGTATGCTGGAACTCGACAGTTGAGTTCGCTCGCTGGTTTGAGATGCCGCAACGGGAACAAAACTCGACATCTGCAGGCAGACCGTAAAGCCGAGGTGGATCGTTTCGTTCGGGTGAAAAGTCATCCGGCTCGATGTTCCAGTCCAAAGCACATGGTTTTATTGTCATGGAAAGATCAACCCCCAGGGTCACATTGCAGGTCTTGTGAAACGAACCTGTGTAAGAGCGACGATAGCCTGTCAACCCCACAAACAATTTGCTAAAGCCTCAGAACCTTGTTGACCAGGTTTGGAAATGACGCCTAAACGGAATACGGAACAATGATGACCATTTCAGCCCCCGTGATGTCCCTGAACGGCCGCGAAATCGGATCCAGCCATCCTTGCTATATCGTTGCAGAGATAGGGGTGAATCACAACGGCAACGGCCAAATCGCCCGCGAAATGATCGACGCGGCAAAAAAAGCCGGCGCGGACGCGGTCAAGTTTCAGACTTTTCGCACGGACGCATTGGTCAGCCCAGGCGCCGGCAAGGCAGACTATCAGGTCACCCAAACCGGGAGCGGTTCGCAAGCTGACATGTTGCGCAGGCTGGAACTAGACGATGACACCTTCAGGGCATTGCGCGACCACTGCGAAACTGTTGGAATTGACTTTATGTCAACTGCCTTTGACTGCCAAAGCCTTGAGACAGTCATCGACCTCGACCCGGTGTGTCTGAAATGGCCATCTGGCGAAATCACAAATGTTCCCCTGCTCCGTCAGGCTGCGCAGACCGACCTGCCCGTCCTGCTCTCAACCGGGATGGGTGGCATTGCCGAAATCTCCACTGCCATCGACACACTTACTCGAAGCGGCGAGAAAGACGTCGCGATTTTGCAGTGCGTCTCAAACTACCCGGCCCGGATCGAGGACCAAAATTTGCGCAGCCTGCCTGCGCTCTCCGGTGCATTTGGACGCCCGGTTGGATTTTCTGACCACACAATCGGACCTTACGCCGCGCTTGTTGCACGCGGGCTCGGAATGTGTGTGCTCGAAAAGCACTTCACCCTTGATCGTTCACAACCCGGACCAGATCACGCGGCATCAATTGAACCAGATGACTTTGCTGCTTTGGTTCGGCTGCTGAGGCAGGTCGAGGATGGGCTTGGTGATGGCGTCAAACGCGAGGTGGGTTCTGTCTCGGATGTACGTGCCGTAGCGCAGAAAAGTCTTGTGTTCGGCCTCAACCTGCCGAAAGGTCATACGCTCCGTGAGGCTGATTTGTCAGCAATGCGGCCCGGGAACGGTCTATCGCCTGCCCTTCTGGACCTGTTTATAGGACGTGCTTTACGCTGCGATGTAGACGCTGGTGAGCTTGTGGACCTGGCACATGTCGAATGAGCAAATCGATAAGCTTTGTCTTTTCGGTGCAGGCGCCCATGGTCGTGTCGTCGCCCATCAGGCGCGATCCATAGGGGTAAAGGATCTTTGCTTTGCAGACGATGCATTGCCAACCGGATCCAGTATTGACGAAACTCCGGTGCTGTTCCCGGATCTGGAAAGCGTGTCAGGCTATGCGATGCTCATCACGGTTGGTGATATCCGCACAAGACAACGCATCTTTGACCAAAGCCGCGCTTCGGGTCACCCTCATGCGCGGCTTATCATTGAAGGTGCACGTTTCCTGTCAGAAGACCCCGGCGAAGGGACAATGGTACTTATCGGCGCTTTTGTGAACATCGGTGCAAAAATCGGAAAGAATGTCATCGTAAACAGCGGTGCCATTGTCGAGCACGATGCAATCATCGATGACCACTGCCATCTGGCACCGGGCAGCGTTGTCGGCGGTGCGGCGAAGCTTGGCTGCGGCGTTTTGCTGGGTAGCAACGCCACAGTTCTGCCGGGTATGTCCGTTTGCGACTGGTCGACGATTGGCGCGGGCGCGGTGGTCTGCGATCACATAAAAGAACCGGGAACATACATCGGCGTTCCAGCAAAGAAATTCACAGACCGGGACATCAGAACGTGACGCTCAGCTGTACAATTGTCGATTACGGCAGTGGCAATCTTTTTTCCGTGACCGAAGCTCTTAAACGCTGCAACGTCACGCCTGTCTTGAGCTCCGACCCAGACGTCGTCGCCAACTCAGATCGCCTGATCCTTCCGGGCGTGGGTGCGTTCGGACGCGCCGCTGATCAGTTGCGCAAGACTGGTCTTGATGCGGCCGTACTGCGTTATCTTGACAGGGAACGTCCATTTCTGGGCATCTGTGTCGGCATGCAGATTTTGATGGAGACAGGAGAAGAGTATGGCATCCATCAAGGTCTCGGAGTGTTCAGCGGATCCGTTTCAAAAATCACCGCGCAACACGATGACGGAAGACCGGTGCGAGTGCCAGTGATCGGTTGGAACACCCCGCGCGAAGCATTCACAGGCAGTTTTGCAGGGACACCATTTTCCGCTGTTGGGGCAAATGCCGCCTACTACTTCGTGCACAGTTACGCGGTGCAATGTAAAACAGAGGGCGTCGTCACTGCCGTTACCGATGTAGGGACGACACAAGTGACGGCTGCAATTGCCCGCGATCATGTCTACGGAGTGCAGTTTCATCCCGAGCGGTCTGGACTGGACGGTCAATCTTTTCTGGATGGTTTCCTGCGGCTCTGATTTGACGTAGCAGCGCCCTGGCTGTCCGTAGCAAAGACAATCTCCATCTCGGTCTTGTAAGGGTCGGTCCGATAGCCCTGTATCGGTTGGCCATGAACAAGATAGTGTGACAGGCGGGATGAGAACCAGGGATCGCCGAAAATTTCTTGCAGGCGATCAATGGGCAGCGTCGTGATGTCCAGCCCGCTGCCTTGATAGCCGAAGTCAGCCATCTCAGGTTGGCAAATCAATTCAACCAAAAAAGTCTCTTCAGGATCGAGATGGTTTTGCCAGCGCGGCGCCGCAGCGTTGTAGTTCTCGCGAGTGTCGTCGAAGGAGGTATTCGTGCGCCAAGCCTCACCTTTAATATCAGAAAAACGGTCCAAATCCGCCAACTCATCAACGTATGGCTCACCTAGAAACTGGCAAATCTTGCGCATTTCCCCCGGCAGATCCAGAGCAAGACTCTCTGCGCGCAGTATCAAGATGCGGTTTTCTCCGTGTATTTTCTGTAGTTTGGGAACCTCCACCATGGCCCCCTTGCAGTTCAGCGCGGCATCAAGATATGTCGGCCAGGGCTCGTAGGTCATCTTTTTGTAGGATGCGGTCACGTCACGAGGATCCCGCACAATATGTATAACTTGCCCGTGCGGAAACATTTCCAGGAAAACGGGAATGTCGCGCCACTGTGCTGCAAGTTTCTCTGCCCAACGCGTGGCCCCGGGCTTATCCGCAACGAGAATTGATCTCATAATCGCGTCGTAAACACGGCTGTGGGTGATCTGCCCTTCGGCCAGCTGCCCCTAACAGCGTCGCTGGAAAAGCTCAGGCCCCAACGCCTGGCCACACGCTGATGCGTTTCCGCCAGCAATTTCTGAAGCTGTTGCGGGTCGGCGGGATCCGGGAAATGAGGGTAGCAGAACCGCAAGTATTTCACCGTGGAGGAAGCCGCAGCGATTGCAGGAATATTGTTTACCACCGCTGTCAAAAATGTTGTCCCACTTCGGTACACACCCGAGAGGAAAACAGGTCGCGGTTCGTTCGCTGCCGCTGCAACGGCGTGTTTCTGTCTCAATGCTGGCCTCCAGCCGATAAGATGCGTGCCGAGCTATAGCGGCAGTCGGTGGTCGCGTGAAGATTCGCCCTCACACCTATCAGAAGACCCTACCCACTAGTCAGCCTTCGGACTTTCAATTACTGGTTAAAGCTGACCACTCGACCTCTCAGACAGCCCTTCAAACCTTTCTGGAAAAACCGATGACGCAAGACGACCCGCGCAAAGCCTACTGGAATGAAAAATATCTGGAGTACTGGCGTAGCAGGGTAGCAGAAGCAGGGGAAGGCACCAGCAACGTCGTTTCGGGCGACCCGAACACGGAAGATGACGAAGTATATCGCCGTGTATTTCATCGCTACGGATTCGAGCCGGGCCGTTTGCTGGAAGTAGGATGCGCGTGGGGCCGGATGTTTCCTTGCTACAAAGCATATGACCTTAAAATCACCGGGGCTGACATCTCTGAAGCGATGATCTCTGCCGCACGCGAGAGTTGGGAAACTGATGAAGCCGTTGAGGCGCTTGCAGTTGCGCCGGCGGAAGAGTTGCCGTTCGCAGATGAGTATTTTGACAATCTCGCATGTCTTGCAGTCCTTGATGCGACCCGGCAAAACGAGGCACTCACTGAATTCCTGCGTGTCACCCGCCCAGGCGGGCGGCTCTATATCACCGGGAAAAATGATCTTTATCACGCGGATGATCAAGAAGCGCTGGCGGCCGAGATCGGTGCGAGGAAGAAGAACCATCCGAATTTTTTCACGGACGTCACCGGACTGCTGGAATGCATGTCGCAGCAGGGTCACACTCTGGTTGGACAGTATTACTTCGAGCGCCGAGGCGATTTTGCGGCCTTTAAATACGTTGAAACGCCTCGTCCGCCATTTTACGAATATCTTCTGGTCTTCTCGCGAGGTGAGAGCTTTGCGCCTCTGCCGACCATCAGCTCCGCCTATTCGAAAGCTTTTCAAAATCAATAAAGCCCGGCCCGAAAGCCGCCGATACTGCTAAAGGGTACTTCATGTCCGGTCGTGTTTTTATCGTACATACCATCGACACCGAGGGGCCGTTGTTCGAGCCTCTGGAGGCAAAGTTCGAACGGCTGGAAGAACTATATGGGCTGAGTGGCGTAGAACCTACGATCGACAATCTTCAAAGATTGAAAAACGGCGAAATCGATCTTGGCAACAAGACGGAGAAGATTTCACTCGCACTGCAAAGTCATGCTGGAAGCACACTGGGCAGTTGGGAAGAAATCAACGCCATGTTGCGACGGGTGACGGAACGGGCATACCGCGAACAATTGCCTGATCATGACGGAAATGGATGGGTCTATACTTGGTATTGCATGGACCATGTCGGGTTCAATGTGAACCCGCGAAAGCGCGACATCGGTCACCATCATGTTCATGACCGCTACACAAGCCTGGTAGAAGATCAGCCGTGGTCGCGAGACGCGGTTGAGTTTCACTTTCACCCCGTATCCACCTATCGTGAGGCGCATCGCTGTGCGACGCACTATCTGCGTTATGATGATCTTTTCGAGATCCTGTCCCGCCGCATTCTGGAACGCGGCTTTTTCCCGGCAAGCTATCGTGCCGGCTTTCAAGCGGAGAGACCAGACAGCCATTGGTTTCTTGAGCAGTTCATTCCGTTCGATTTCTCGAACATGGCAACAAAAGATACACATGATCTAGACGCATCCACCGACTTCCGAAACGGCCGGTCGGGCAATTGGCGTCGCGCGCCCAGTGATTGGAGAGTGTACCGGCCCGATCATGACGACTACCAGAAGGAGGGCCGATGTCGGCGCTTGATCGCGCGATCGCTCAACCTCCGCAGCCGCATCGCAGCGATGACACAAGATGAAATGAACGCGGCATTCGCGCGCGCGGCATCCGGGCTTGATACAGTTGTAGGAATGTGCAGCCATGACTGGCGTGATCTTGAGCCCGAGGTGGATGCCGCTGTCGATATGCTGCGCGCAAGCACATGTCGCTATCCCAATGTGCCCTTCCACTACAGCCCTGCGCGACCAGCTTTCCAAACTCAGTTGACGACCGAAGAACGGCAACAGGAGGCGCTGGACCTTTCTCTTGAGTTCGTGCCTGAGAGGCCGGGCCAAGATGTCCCCTTTATCCGCATTGAAGCAAAACGCGGGAAGGTTTTCGGCCCCCAGCCATTTCTCGCGATCAAAACCAAATCCCGGCGCTTTCTGCATGACAACCTTGATTTCGGCGATATGCCAAACGTCTGGTACTATGCGTTTCATGGCGACACGCTTCCGCTTGAGGATGTTGAGGAAATTGGCGTGGGTGCAAGCGACATCCTCGGCAACACAATCACCAAGACATTCCGGCCCGGCTATTGACCCGCATGCGACCTCATGAACACGACCCGCCAAAAAAGGTCATCATGGCCTGCTATGGCGGTGGTCATGTGCAATCGCTCATCCCTGTGGCAAAGGCACTCTCAGCCCGGCCCGAGATAGACCTGCTGGTGGTTGGTTTCACAACTGCCCGGGCGAGCTTTCAGCGGGCCGGGATCCCGGCCGAGAGTTACTGTTATTTTCTGGATGACATTGAGCACAAATGGCTCAAACTGGCCCGTCGGCACGCGCCGGCATCACGTCACGCCGATATTACAGAGGACGAAAACCTAGCCTATCACGCTATTGGGCTGCAGGACCTGGCCGCAGAAGAAGGCCAGGAGGCCGCTCTGGCCAAATTCGAACGCTTCGGACGCAAATGCTTTTTGCCGACGCGCACTTTTGACAGGTTTCTCAACAACTCCCGACCGGACCTGGTTATCACATCCAGCAGCCCCCGATCAGAACTTGCCATGATAAGATCAGCCCGTCAGCTGGGGATTGAAACTTTGGTGATCTCGGATCTTTTCCTGCAAGCGGAAGCCAAATACGTCTGCGCAACGGACTATGCCGCAAATGTATCGGTGCTCTCTGACTACGTGCGAGACTTTCTATTTTCAAAAGGGTGTCAGTCGCACATCTGGGTCACCGGGAACCCGGCGTTTGATCCGCTTGTTGACGCTGCCTCGGAAGACCTGAGGCTGAAAAGGCGCCACGAGCTTGGTCTGCTGGACACGCAAAGCCTGGTGATGTGGGTCTGTCCCTCGGCTGCAGTGTCAATTCTTGGTAGGCCTTTTGCTGATCCTTCGGCCATCCTGAACATGCTGAAAGATTTAACCGAACAAACTCCAGGAACACAAATCATGGTCCGACAGCACCCCAATGAGAGAGTCCTCAAAACAGACAAGATAGGCCCGGCCTTTGAGCCCCCGGCCAATTGGAAGATCGAAGACTGTTTGGCGGCCTGCGACAGCGTCCTCGTTGAAACATCAACGGTTGGCCTACAGGCGGCCCTACTCGGCAAGCCCGTCGTCACAATCAAAGCCGACGGTTATCCGCCCTATGCAACACTTGGGCTCGCAACCGATGTACTCGACGTCAACGCAGCATTGCCAGTGCTGCAGAACCCGACAAAACCCGATCTCGCCCGGTTGGGCGCGCCAAGTCTGGGCAGTGCGACCGCGCGCGTCCTGAGGGTGATCGAAACCCTCTTAGTACAACGCCAAAGTGCCGGAACAGTGCAATGAAATCACTACAGGATCTTGCAAATCTGTCCGGCCGGAAAGCCCTTGTCACCGGAGGCGCAGGTCATATTGGTATTGCAGCGGCTGAGGCGCTGCTTGAACTTGGCGCCGAAGTTGTACTTCTCGACTTACCCACTTCACCGCTTGAGAAATGCGCAGCAACTTTGCGCGACCACCACGGGGACCGGATCACTGTTCTGACAGGCGATTTGAAAGATCCAGAGTTGCCAGCAGAAATTGCACGCGAGCTTCAGAAAACCAGTGGATCCCTTGATATACTGATCAACAATGCCGCTTTTGTTGGCACTTCTGACCTTGAGGGGTGGGTAACCCGTTTCGAAGATCAAAGCGTCGATACGTGGAACCAGGCCATGCAGGTGAACCTAACCGCTGCGTTTGCACTCATTCAGGCACTCGTACAGCCTTTACGCGAGGGAGGACACGGAAGCGTGGTCAATATCGGATCGCTTTACGGTGTCTTGGGACCGGATCTGTCGCTCTATGACGATACATCCATGGGAAACCCCGCAGCTTACGCGGCAAGCAAAGGGGGGCTTCTTCAATTGACGCGCTGGCTTTCAACCGTCCTTGCGCCTGATGTCAGGGTCAACGCAATTAGTCCCGGTGGTATTTTCCGGGGCCAGCCCGAGGTTTTTCGCGACCGTTATGTCGCACGAACACCACTGAGGCGCATGGGAAAAGAAGAGGACTTGAAAGGAGCAATTGCGTTTCTCGCAAGCGATCTTTCAACATATGTAACGGGCCAGAACCTCATGGTCGACGGCGGCTGGAGCGCGTGGTAGATGTCGCCTGGTCAATCAACTCTGCTGGATGCTTTGAGGGCATTTGCCGCACATTGCGTTCTGCTCGGACATATCCTTTCGCTTTCGATCTTCCCGGAGCTACGCACCGGCTTGGGGGACCTGGGCGTCGTCATCTTTTTTGTTCTATCTGGTTTTCTGATCGCATCCACCAGCACTGCGAAGGCGGATCGTAGTCGATATCTGTTTCAGGATTACCTGCTTGACCGTGCTTTCAGGATTTTCGCACCTTACCTTCCCGCATTGATAGCCGTGTTCATTCTTGATGGATTGACCCTTCGGTTTTCGACGGTGCAAACCTATGCTGAGTATTTCACACTTAAAGATTTCACGGCGAGCCTGCTGATGTTGCAACAGTTTCCACCTGGCATCATCCTCGACGAGTGGTTCGGACTTAATGCCGCAAAACTCTCGACTTTCGGCAGCGCCAGACCGTTCTGGACTGTTGCCAACGAGTGGTGGCTCTATGTCTGCTTTGGCATGATATTCTTCAGTATAGTTTCAAAACATCGCAAAACCGGCTTTGTTTTTCTTCTGGCAGCCGCGATCGTCCCGGTATTCAACTTCGTCGCAGGTACAGGTGACGGGCTGAGTCTGCTTTGGGTTGTCATGGCATTGATGGGTGTATTCTATGCCCGCAGGCCCGGCAAAACCGGGGCAAATATGCCAGATATCAAAGTGCCGGACTCCAAGCTGAACATTATCCTAACGATGGCGCTCATCTGTACTCTGCTGCTAGCCGTTGTACGCTTCTTATGGATCTCATACCTGCATCCATCCTTGGCGCCCGGAACACCGGTGGTCTACGACTTCAACCTCTATGTTCTGATTGCATTCGCAATGTCCCTGATGTTCTTTCTTGTGCGGCAGATCGAAAACCCTTTAGGCCACAAGTCTATCCGGTTCTTAGCGGGCTACTCCTACTCGCTTTATCTGATCCACTATTCCATTATCTATTTCTGCGATGCGCTTGAGTTGGGACCGAAGGGAAAAGCAACGCGGCTCCTCTTCCTCTACCTGCTCTGCAATGTGGCCGCAGTTCTTCTCTGGGCCCTGTTCGAGCGACATCATCGGCGCCTGAGATACTGGGTTTCTGGACGTCCCGACAGGCAAGGCTCATGAAGGCAATCGTATTCGGAACCGGGTCGATCGGTCGGCGTCATATTGGTTCACTCAGACAAATCGTACCGGACTGTGAGATCATTATCGTACGCAATGGGGCGCATGAGGATGACTATTCGAAACAAATTGGGGCCATAGTGATCGGCTCACCTAAAGCCGCGCTGGATTTACGACCTGATCTTGCCGTGATTGCCACGCCGTCAGCACTGCACATTGACGCGCTGGCCCCATGCATGATGACCAACCTTCCAATTTATCTTGAAAAGCCCGCAGTCACCACAAACAGTGACATTTCCTCTATCTCTCAACTGATAGCGAACCGAGGCTACGATGCGCCAAGTCAGATGGGCTGCAACCTGCGCTATCTTCCAGCAATGCAGAAAACTTACGACCTTGCCCGATCCGGTGAGCTTGGGCTGATTGCGCGGGCGAGCTTTCAGGCGGGGCAGTATCTGCCCGACTGGCGTCCAGGCACGGATTGTCGCCTTTCCTACAGCGCCGATCCAAAGCGTGGCGGCGGTGTCATCTTTGATCTCATCCACGAGATAGACGCCGCGTGTTTTCTCTTGGGGGCTTTCACCGACTTACACGCCTTTTCGGCGAGGATGGAGCCGTTGGGCATTCGCTCCGAGGCGGTGGCAACACTCATCTTACGTGGCGAAACCGGCAAGCCGCTGGTGACCATCGGTCTCGATTATGTCAGCCGGCAACCATTGCGCAAATATGATATCGTCGGCACCGCCGGAACACTTCAACTGGACCTGGTGAAAAAGCGAATGATCCTCGATACAGCCAAGGGGCGCGAAATCCTATCGCAGGATCCAGCCGACTTCGATGTCGCTCAAACCTACGTTACTGCGATGTCGGAATTTCTCAATGCCATCTCAACTCGACAATCGACGAGCCAGGATATTTCCGTTGGACTTGAAACCGCCGCTCTGGCGATCAAAGCAAAGGCCGCCTTATGAGTACAGTCGCCACAATTTGCGCACGCGGTGGCAGCAAGGGAGTTCCGGGAAAAAACACCCGTCTGCTACTGGGTAAGCCATTGATCACACACACGATTGAGCAGGCGCTGTCCTGCGGACAGATTGACCGAGTATGTGTATCGACAGACAGTCAGGAAATAGCTGATATCGCGCGCTTGGCGGGTGCTGAAATACCCTTCCTGCGCCCAGCCGAACTTGCAACAGATACGGCCGGAAAACTTGATGCGATCATCCACTTGGTGGAACATCTGGAAGCCACTGGTGCAAACATATCCCGAATTGTCGATTTGGACCCAACATCACCGTTGCGCGCCTTGTCAGACATAGACGACTGTCTTCGTCTCCTTGACGATTCCTGTGACACGGTGATCACCGCATTCGAAGCCGAAAAAAACCCGTATTTCAATATGGTAGAGATGGGTCAGGACGGCGATGTGCATCTATGCAAGCGGCTTGGTGGCCCCGTCTTGTCAAGGCAGTCTGCCCCACATGTCTACTCGATGAATGCGTCTATCTATGTCTGGCATCGCCAAAGCCTCAACAAGAACCTATGGTCGGGACGCGTTAAGATGCACGTGATGCCTCGGGAACGCTCGATAGACATCGATGCGCCCCTGGATTTTCGTATCGTGGAGTTAATTCTGAAAGATCGGCAGGAGCCGAGCCGTATGGAAAATCCACCTGTTGGTTGAGCTGGTCACCCATTTTGTTCGGCGCACCCAACAAGAGCCTCAGGTTGGCACCGACCGTATCGTGCTGACTTTTTCGACGGCTCTGCGGAACCGGCTGGTATTTTCGGCAATGGCAGTTGTATCCATCTCCAGAAAACCGTTGTAGATTTTTCTCAGGCGCGCAATCTCTGCCACGAAATCCATGCCTGCCTTCAATTCGTCCAGGCTTCGCGCCCTGCGGTGAAAGCTGCGCGAAAGAATCGCTCCCGAAGAACCAAGTCTGACATGCTCACCCAAAAGGATTTCCGGTGGGATGACGCCTTCTGTACTGCGCGCAATGCCACCAATACCAAACGGGATATCGGCTGACCTGAGTGCTTTGGCAGGACCGTCGAGAACCTTCTGCGCCAGAGGTTCGAACATCATCGCATCGCCCCGTTCGAGGTGCAGATCGTTCAGGCCAAAGTGCAGCCCGGTCAAAGGCAGGTCTCCAATCATCTCAGGCAGTTGCGCAACCGCCCCGATCGTTTCAAAGAGTGGCAGCGCTTCGACGCGATCAGCCAGGATGTCAAAAAACCGCGCCAAGGTATCCCGATTGTGAAACATTGGCAGCATAACCGCATCGGCGCCGCGTGCCACAACAGCGTCCACCTCATCTTTTGACCCCTCGTGCAACGGGTTAATCCGAACCAGCAAATGAGCATCCGGCGCGCCCTGCCTTATTCTGGTGACATCCTCGATCTGCAAGGCCGACTGCACGGTATCAAGATGACCTTGGCGTTCCTGTTTTCCGAGAGTCTCCAAATCAACCATTATCCGGTCTACCCCGTGGGTGGACGCAAACAGCGCGATGTCAGGGTCGTCGACAATCATCAAGAGCCGCAGTTTGTTCTCTCTGATCGCCATCAGCCGGTCTTACCAAGATTGGCTGGTGTGTTTTCCAGATCTTCAAACCGGCGAAACCAGAGCTCCGTTGCGATCAGGGCTCTGAGTTGACGGGTGTGGTTTGCGTGTCCTCCTAGATGTTCGTCCACGATGCGCCGAAGACCTTCTCCAGAAAAGAGATTGCGGGCCTCAAGCCGACCGTCAAGCAGACAGGACCGGCAATATGAAGCGAGCGCATCCCGAAACCATTCGCCAACCGGCACAGTGAACATCTGTTTTTTGCGTTCGACTATTTCCCGCCCAAGCAAGGGTATCATGGCATCTTTGTAGACCGCCTTTGTTCGGCCCCCACTCAGCTTAAGCGCCCCAGGTATTTGGAATGCGAACTCCGCCATTCGATAGTCTAGAAAGGGCGAGCGAACCTCAAGACCGTGCGCCATTGCCATCCTGTCTGGCTTGACCAGATTGTTACCAGGTAAAAGCGTAAGTGTTTCAGCGAGCAGGACGCGATTTATCGGGTCTTGGTGACTTGCGTCCTTTATGGGATCTGAAAGAGCAGAAAACGGGTCTTTCTCCGAAAAGGCCGCCGCGAGGTCTCCTGTAAGCAGCCAGTCAGCCTGACTGCCTGTGAGCAAACCCGACCCGCGCGCGAATGCGTTTTCCCAATCCGGCTCCAACTGATCGGCCTTGCCTTGAGGGAAAACCTGCAGATACTTTTCATATCCTCCAAACAGTTCGTCACCACCATCGCCGGTCAACACCATCCTTACCTCTCGTGCGGCCAGCGCCGAAACCTGGCCCGTCGGGATAAAAGAGATATCGCCATGCGGCTGATCGCAATTCCAGATCATTTGCGGCCAAAGCACCTCAAGGTCCGGTTTCATCATATGGACCTGATGGTAGCTGCCGAACCGGGCGGCAACCCTCCGAGCCCAGTAGGTCTCATCGAAACGCGGGTCGGAAAAACCGATCGAATAGGTGCGGATCGGTGCCTTCTGGTAAAGACTCATCATTCCAACGACCGACGCACTGTCGAGACCGCCAGACAAAAACGCACCGAATGCGGCATCCGACCTCATCCTTATACGCGTTGCATCATCCAGCAAACGAACCAGCCCTGCGTGCACATCAGCCGGTGATATATCTTTTTCCGGCGAAACCGCGTTGAGATCCCAGTACCGTTCAATCTTCACACCGCCAATGCGATCAATCTTGGCGCGACAACCCGGCATTAAATGATGTATGCCCTGAAAAATCGTATCAGGCGCAGGAATGTAGTTGAGCGCAAAGAACTGTGCGAGAGATGACAGGTTCGGCGAATAGCGCTGCCCGTTTGTTAGTATGGCCTTGATCTCAGAGCCGAACCAGAGCACCCCGCTTTGTTCGTCGCCAGCAAGGTAAAGAGGTTTGACCCCAAGCCTATCCCGAAACAGCCATAGCGTCTGAGTGCTGATCCGGTAGACAGCAAATGCAAACATACCGTTTAAATGATGGACAACGTCAGGACCCCAATAGTCGAAACCGTGCAACAGAACCTCTGTATCGCCATTGCTTCGGAAGCTATAGCCGGCACGCCTGAGAACCTCACGCAGTTCCAGATAGTTGTAAATCTCACCATTCTGCACGACGACCAGATCGCCATCATCTGAATAGATAGGCTGGTTGGACGCCTCGGTCAGATCAAGGATCGAAAGCCGCGTATTCCCCAACAGAATGCCCGGCCCCGCATGCATACCATCCGCGTCCGGGCCCCTGTGTCGAAGTGCGTTCGCCATGCTCGGACCGCAGGTCACCTGATGGTCATCCCATCGGAAGGCCCCAAAAATTCCGCACATCAGCTCTGTCCCTCAGACACCAGAATTTCCTTTATTGCCGTGATTACACCCTGTTGTTCGCGAATGCTCATGGCGCTGCCAGACGGAAGGCAAAGCGATGTAAGAAACAGGCCGGGACTTACGGCTCTTTCCGGTGAGTGTGGTTCGAACGCGGCTCCTGCAAGCAGCGGTTGCATCTGCATCGGCTTCCATGCGGGCCGGGTCTCAATTCCCCTTGCCTGAAGAGAACGCATAAGCTGATATGAATGTAGTGAGATCAAATCGGGATCAAGCGAAATCACGGTCAGCCAACGGTTTCCAATCGACCCATCGACCTCTGACTGAAAGCATATGCCGGGGACTTCAGACAATGCGTCCAGATACCTTAGAAAAATAGCCCGACGCGCTGCAACCCGATCATTCAAAACTTCAAGCTGGCCACGACCAATTCCGGCCAGCACGTTTGACATCCGGTAGTTATATGACAAATCAGAATGCTGATAGTGCTCTGCATCATCGCGTCCCTGCGTCGCAAGCTTGCGAGCACGGTCCACAAGATCCTGCTGATCAGAGACAAGCGCCCCGCCACCGGATGTTGTGATAATCTTATTCCCGTTAAAGGAGTAGACAGACATCAGCCCATGCGCGCCTGAAGGTCGATTGCCATAGCTCGCACCCAGGCTTTCCGCCGCGTCTTCGATAATCGGGACACCATAGGCCTCGGTCAACCTGACCAGCGCATCCATATCTGCGGACTGTCCGTAAAGATGCACGACGATCACCGCCTTCGGCAACAGACCCCTTTCATTGTCTCGTGCCAAAGCGCGCGCTAAAGCCGCTGGCGACATATTCCAACTTTCAGGGTCGGCATCGATCAAAACCGGCTCGGCGCCAACATATAAAATCGGCTGCACCGAAGCTGCAAAGGTCAGATCCGAGACATAGACCCGGTCGCTTACTCCGATATCCAGCACGCGCAGCGCAAGATGCAGCCCCGCTGTTCCAGAAGTCAAAGCAACCGCGTGATGTCTTCCAGATACATAGCACATGGCATCTTCGAATGCGGTCAGGTTTGGCCCTGCCGGTGCGATCCAGTTCTCATCAAATGCAAGCTGAACATACCCGGCTTCAGCATCCCCCATATGCGGTGGCGACAACAGTAAGGTCTTGGTCAGCGCAGCCCGGTCAGCCAAGCCAACCGGCCGACCTTCGGGATCGGTCAACACAATTACGTCTATCGCCCGCTCATCAAGAGCAGAAAGCAGTTCCGCTCTACGCGTGCCTTGCGCTCTTGTAACAGGTTGCCTGTCGCCAAGGGCCGATACCGGCGTATCAAGATCGTGACCTCCAAGAAGCGCCCGCCGGACATCGCCATCCGTAACCGTGCGCATGATACGTTGATCGGCGTCTACAACCAGGCAAATCTTGGTGCTGACATGTTCAAGCGCCGCAAGCACCTGACGCAGATCCGAAGTTGCTGACAATATGTGTTGGTCGATCTGGGTCACGTATGGCTCGCAGTTGTGATCACCTAATGAGGTAACCTTTGCAGTGTCGAAGTGCAATCAAGCCGAGGCGGGCCTGCCCGGCGCTCTGTTCGTCGCCAGTTGCACAATTGCGCCGGATTTCCTTCGCACGGAGAGATGCTTTCAACGCGCGGCGTTTTTCGGTCATTTACACTTTGCAGCCCGCCCCGCTGAAACCCTAGGATATACGGAGCGCGGCCAGCACAACCAGGATTGAGACCAAGGACAGACTCGTCGTAAATGCCGAAATAGCCACAAAAAATACATTGTTGACCATCGCCACGCCCAGAAAGGCAGCACTCGTCAGAACACCGATCTCCCGGCGGGCATGTGCAAGCCCCGCACCCAGCCCTGCATTCCCCCTGAACCCTGCCCATGCAGGCGCGACCAGCAGCAGGACCAGCAGCAGGACAGCCACAATGCCGCCCCCGACACCATGGGTCAGAAAATCATTGTGCAGATGCGACAGACGGATCGGAAATGAGGATGTATCGGGAAAAACTGCATCAAAGCGGTTTTGAGGGCCAAACCCGAAAAGGGGTTGTTCCAGAAACGTCGCCCAACCTTCGTGCAACATGATCATACGCAAACCCGTGGACCAATCTCCATCTCCACCTACAAGTTCACTTGCAAGTGAACTTGAACTTGGACTTGAACTTGTGAGCATTTGCGCAGCTGCCGCATATCGGCCAGACGATGTCGCGTTGGCTGAAACAAACAAAATGACCAGCCCCATCGCGGCAAAGATCGCCCCGCAGGTCCAGATTTTATCCCGCAGACTGGCGGGGGATGTCGCATCGAACCCTATCCGTATCAATACGAGAACCCCGAGCCCCAGGAACAGACCGCGGGATTGCGAAAGGCCGCCAATGACATAGCCACCAAGTACAAAACTCAAGAGGCCCAGCCAGACCCATAGCTGCGAGGGCGCAAATCTTGCCATCGTCACCAGCATGCAGGGAACCAGGAGAAGAGGTGTCAGATTGAGCGGATTTCCCAACAGAAGTTCAGGCCGCCAGACGTCCATGTAGACACGTGCAAAAAGCGCGAGACCAAAAACCAGCATCAACATCAGCACTGTACCGCGAAACAGCCAGCCCATGTCCAGACGCACGGGTTCACGCACCGCCCAGAACGCAAGACCAGCCACAATGATCAGAGGAAGCGTATCGCCTATTGGCGATGCTGCATCAGCGCCGGCAATCAGTGATCGTGCCGTGATATAAATCACGTATGCCAGAGAGATGAAAAGAAAGTGGCGCAGCTCGCGGAGATAAGGCCCCTGCTGCATACGCAGCAGCGGTACAAGCACAAGAAACGCCAGTGTCGTAAACTTGCCAAGCAGCGGCATCAGCAACCACTGCAACAGCAATACCGGAGCACCACGTTTGGTCATAAGCGTCTGTATCGGGCGCTGTTTTCCGGTCATCAGTCCACTCATGCTGTCTGACCCTAGATGGCACATGCGGGAGGAGCAAGCACCTTAGGCGCCGGTTGCGACCCCCGCAGGATGGCCCATGACTGGACAGCCTTCGAGGCAATTCTTAAGAGACGCTGTATTTGAAGGAGAATATTATGCAGCGCCAGAAGCCAGTGATGACCCCGGCCATTTTGGCTGCAATAACCTTTCTGATTTACGTGGCGTGTATTTTTGGCGGAATTTATCAAGCCACGCTGTGGAGCCAGGTGGGTTACCTTTGGGATCACGGCTGGACCATTGCGAACTGGCAATCTCCTCTATCTGACGACCCGGCCGATCAGCTTCGCGCAAACAGCGTCCGGCCTGCTGCTCATCGGCTGCGCTATTTCCTGACATACCCACTTTTTTGGCTTGGTTCCCAACTGGGGATCAGCGCAGACAGGCTGTTTACAAGCCTCGCACCCTTGCTGTCGGCAACGACGATATGGTCCGTCGCCCGCGTTATAGTCGTGCGTAGTGGAAGGCCTTTGACCTGCACCTCACTTCTGGCGATCCTGCCTCTGGCCGGAATATATTTCGCAATGGATGGCCGCATGATGCTTGCGTTTTGCGGCTTTGCAATCTTGTTGTGCGCCCATTTGGCCCCTCTTCGAACCGCACCATATTGGGTGGCGCTGGGTTCTGCTGCCGCACTTTTTCTCACGTCTGTGTCGAGTGGCACATTTTATTCAGCTTTTACAGCGCTCGTCGTGCTGAGCTTTGGCACCACCATTCGCGCTCAAACCATGTTGGCTCGGCTGCATGGTTTGATCCCGCTGCTCTTCATATTGTTGCTCTACCATTCCGATTTGTCGTCAACGCTGGAAAAAACCCTCGCTTACTATGGCGGTGGTCTGTCAGGTCTGGCAGGAATGGTAGGCCATGGTTTCGGAGCGTATTTTCTGAATCTGGAGATGACGCCAATCATGCTTTCCGCTCTGATCCTGGGTATGGTTTCCTGTGTTACGATAGCTTGCTGGCTGCTCCGCCGAGGGCATGAAACCTCGCTGTCATTGGTCCTGTTCACCTCGATTGCCATGGGGGTATTCGGCTACTCTGCCCTGTCACTGGCACTCATCCCGGCCTGTACTCTTGCTGGTATAGAGATTACACGGCGCCAGCCCACTAAAGGGGCCAAATAGGCACGAACATCGATGCTGTCCAATTGCGCTTGGGTCAGTGAGCACGCATCAAAAAATGGTATTCCGCTACGGGATGCACAGCTTACCAAGCGGCAAAATGTGTCGAACTTGAAACGGCTTCAACACAAACCTCCCGCTCGCAGGGGCACTACACCAATGATACCTCAGACGCTGCCGTCCCAGCCATCGGGGGCTTCGGGGAAGAATTTCATGCCGCCTTTGGGATTGATTGGCGGGACGGGCCATTGATGACCGCGGGTCAGTGATAATTCGCGGTTTGCGCCGGGGTGGAACTTGCGACCGGGTTCGCCCACGATCTCGTCGCCATCACACCATTTGTCATCGCTGCCATACATCTCGGCGCGCAGCAGGGTTTTCAACTGGTCCAGCGTGGCCCCATGCCGCGCATCGCCAGCCAGATCGGTCATTTCCTGTGGGTCCGCGTCGATATCGAACAGTTGGAAATGGTTGCCGACCGGGTACCAGATCAATTTGTACTGCCCGGCGCGGATCATGCGCGAGGCATGCGCCTCTTCCCCGAATTCGCCATAGAGATGGTCGCGCGGCCGGTCTGATATCATCGAGCAGCCCTCGACTGTTTCAGGCACATCAATGCCCGCCAGTCCCAGAAGCGTCGGCATCACATCCTGAAGGCCGGTGATCCGGTCGTCGGTGCGGTTGAACCCGACCTCGCGGTCATCCTTCTGCCCGATCACAATCATCGGCACATTGGACGACCCTTCATAATAGGTCTGTTTGGCCCAGAAACCGTGATTGCCCAGCATGTCGCCATGATCCGAGGTGAACATGACGATTGTCTCGTCAAGGATACCTTCCTCGCGGATGGTTCCGATCAATGCGCCGATCTGCTGGTCGATATGGGTACACAGGGCATAAAAGGCGCGACGTGCCCATGTGATCTCCCGATCTGAATAGACCGCGCGGGACCGCACACCCTGAAGGTTATAGGGCAGGTCCTCGGTCTCGTTGGCCCAATCCCCGCAGAACGGTGTATCGATCTCGACCCCGCTATAATGATCAAGAAACCTTTGCGGCGGAACCAGCGGCGGATGTGGGTGGCGATAGCCGAGATACCAGAAAGAGGGGCGTGTCGGGTCGCGGCGGCGCACATAGCGCTGCATCGCATCGGTGGCCCAGTTGGTGGCATGCACATGTTCCGGCAGGTGCCAGGCCGTGGCCTGATAGGCGTTGTTCGACATGCCATGCCCGAATTGCTGACCGACAAAACCCTGATCACCCAGGAAGATTTCATAATCATCGGTCACGCCGTATAATGTGCGGCCTTCATCATCGAGCAGGATATCGTCAAACCCGATTCTGTCGCGTTGCGGATAGGTATGGGTCTTGCCCACGGCATAGGCCTGATAGCCGGCATTGCGAAAGCTCTGTGCAAGCGTGGGCAGGTGCGGTTCCATCGGGCGGTGCGGCTGGAATGTGCGGTCGCCATGGATGCGCGGTGTCGTACCGGTCATCAATGTGCGCCGCGCGGGCAGGCAGACCGGTGTTTCCGAGTAGCAATTGGTGAACCGCACACCGTTCCGGCAAAGCTGGTTCAGAACGGGTGTGTGAACCGCCGGATGACCCGCAGCGCCCAGAAGGGCCGCGGGCCAGTGATCGGTGACAACCAGAAGGACATTGGGCTGTGTCATGTCTTTTACTCCGTTGCCTTCGCGGCCCTGGCGCGCCTGATAAGGGGTGTCAGCACGATCAGGGCGGTCATGCCAAGGATTGCCAGCGCAATTGGATCTGAAATGAAGGCGATAAAATCACCCTGGGCAGAGATCATGCCCTGACGCAGTTTTCGTTCAAGCGTTGCCCCAAGGGCCATGCCAATAACAATCGGCGCCACCGGATAATTCGCAAATCTCAGAACCAGCCCCAGAATGCCCGCGATCGCGCAGACAAGGATATCGACAAGATTGCCCCGAACGGTAAAGGCCCCGATCATCGAAAACAGAACAATCATCGACATCAGAACAGGCTCGGGCATACGCAGGACACGTTCAAAAACCCGGGCGCCAAGGGCCCCCATGGCAAACATGATGAAATTGGCGACCAGGATCACCAGAAAGGCGCCGGTCAGAATATGGGGGTTGTTGTTGATCAGATCGAAACCCGGTGTCAGCCCCTGAATGGTCAGCACCCCGAGCAGGACAACCGTACCGCCATCGCCGGGAATGCCCAGGGCAAGCGTGGGGATCAATGCACCACCGGTGACGGCGTTGTTTGACGCCTCCGAGGCGATCAGCCCGTCAGGTTCCCCCTTGCCGAAATTCTCCTTCCGTGGAGAGGTGCGGCGCAGATCCGAATAGCTGACGAAGGTGGCGGCCGTGGCGCCGGTGCCCGGCAGGATGCCGATAAAGGTTCCGATCACACTGGACCTGACAAGCTGTGGGAACCGCATTCGGATTTCGGGCCATTCGGGCATGCGGAAGCCGATATTGGTCACATCCTGGGTCTTGGCCGGGAAATAGAACGCGGCCCGGTGCAGGACTTCTGACAGGGCGAACAACCCGATCAGCACCGGGATCAGGGACAGCCCGCCACGCAAGGCGGGGATGTCGAAGGAAAACCGGGTCATGCCGGTCAGATCATCCGGGCCAACCGTTGTCAGCCACAGGCCGATCATGCCCCCCAACAGGCCTTTGAGAGTGCTGCCGCGCGACACCCAGGCGATACAGGTCAGTGCAAAAACGATGATTGCGAAAATGGCGGCGGGGCCGAATGCCACCGATACCGACGCCAGTGTCGGGGCGGCAACGATCAGAACCGCCAGCGAGAACAGGCCGCCGAAGAGCGAGGCAAAAGTGGCCCAGCCAATGGCCAGATCCGCCTTGCCCGCTTTGGCCATAGGGTAACCATCCAGAACCGTTGCCGCCGATTGCGGTGTGCCCGGTGTATTGATCAGGATGGCCGAAACCGACCCGCCATAGACTGAGGTGACATAAATCCCCAGAAACAGCGCGATGGAGGTTTCGGTGTCGAGACTGAAGGAAAACGGCAGCGCCACGATCAGAGCGGTCACGGTGCCGATCCCCGGCAGCGCACCGGCGATTGTGCCCCAGAGGCATCCGATGATGACGGCCAGAAGAACCGAAAATGTTGCAAACTGGCTGATGGCAAGGGCGATCTGGTCCATGTCTCTGCCTCAGATCTGATTGAACCAGGGAGAATGCGGCAACAGCAACTCGAACACGAAGGTGAACAGCGCCCAAAGCGCGGGTACGGACATCAGGACAACGGCAAGCAACACAGGCAGATTGCGATACCCGACCGCCAGGCAGAACAGGAACATCCCGGGGATCATGGCGAAGACAAAGCCGATTTTCGTGATCCCGTATGCCGTTGCAAGCACGATGATAACAGTCGTGGCAAGCTGGCGTATATTGATCTGTTCCAGCCGGGTTTCCGTGTTTTCAGACCTGATGGACTGAACGGTTACGGCAGTCGCAAAAAGTATCCATGGCACAAGAAACAGCCGGGGTGCGAAGCCGGGGCCGACATCCCCGCCAAATGTCACAACGTCGAAATCTGCACTGAAGGTCAATGCGAACAAGACGATACCCGACAGCAAAAGCAGACCGGAAACCGTTATATCAAGCATGCGCGCCATGAGATCGCCTTTTGAGTTGCGATTGCCGGTTGCGGCGCGCACGGCAAGGCGCGCGCCGTATGGACCATCAGGGACCGTTACTGGATCAGTCCGGCATCCCGCATAAGCTGGCCATTCAACTCATAGGCCGAGCGGAAGAACAACCCAAAGGCATTGTGATCCATAAACCGGATCAGGCGGTTGGCCCCGGCCATGTTTTCGGCAAAGCTGTCGGTCTGAACGGCCTGCCCACAGGCATCCGACAGGGCAGAGACCACATCACCCGGGGTGCCCGCCTGGGTGAACAGGCCGAACCATACAGAGACCTGCGCGTCATATCCAAGTTCCGCCATGGTCGGCACATCCGGGTGAGTGTCTGAGCGTTCATCGGCCATGATCGCCAATGCGCGCCAGCCGAACCGGCTGTCATAATCGGCAAACCAGGTGGTTGTTTCAGCCCGCCCGCCCGAGATTTCAGTGGCAATATCTCCACCGCCCTGCGTCGGGATATATTGGGTTGTTACCCCTGTCGCATTGTCGAGTGTCAGTTGCGCCACATGGCTCATCGAGCCCGGCCCGGCACCCGCGAAACGCAACGTGCCTGCCTCTGCGGCGGTCCTGTAGTCGTCCAGCGACTGAATCGGGCTGTCATCGGCCACAACAAGATAGAAAGGCCCCTGGCTGACCATGCATATCGGGGCCCAGCTGTCGGCATTATAGCTGGTGCCGCGCAGATGTGGCTGGGTCGTTGTGGTGCCGACCGGCATGAAGCCAAGATTATAGCCATCAGCCGCCTGTTCGGACAATTGGGTGGCCCCCACGGTGCCACCGGCGCCGTCGACATTGGTCACCACGATGTTCTGACCCAGAATGCCCTCAAGCTCCGCCGCCAGGAACCGGGCCGGAACGTCGGTTCCGCCACCGGCCCCGAACGGGACCAGCATGTTGATCGTCCGCTCCGGGTAATCGGCAATAGCCATGGTCGCGCTCAGGGCCATGCCGGCCCCGACAAGCACGGAGCTTACCGTTCTTTTCATCTGTCTTCCTCCCTTAGAATCTGACTGGGAGCCTAGAGTTTGTCCGAAGCATCGCTAAGTGATAACTTGTCACCCGTTAACAATTAAGGATGAAAGCCTGACCAAATGTCTGCCCGCACAACCCTGAAAGACGTGGCCCAGGCGGCTGGCGTTTCCCAGATGACGGTTTCCCGCGTGGTCCGGGGTGACCAGGCGGTTTCCCTGCGAACACGGGAACGGGTGCAGCAGACGATCGAACAGATCGGATATGTGCCGAACAAACTGGCCGGGTCGCTGGCCCATGCCCGGTCTAACCAGGTCGCCGTTATCATCCCGTCACTGGTGAATAATGTATTTTCCCAGGTGCTGGCCGGGATCACGGCAGAGCTGGAAAAAGCCGATTACAACCCGGTTGTCGGTGTCACGGATTACAATCTTGAAAAGGAAGAGGCGCTTTTGATCTCCATGATGTCATGGCGCCCCGCTGCGGTGATTGTCACCAACCTTATTCATACGGATCGCACGATAAGCATTCTGAGAAATGCCTCGGTCCCGGTGGTTGAGATCATGGATGTCGACGGGGCGCCGATCGACATGTGCGTTGGCCTGAAACACGACACCGCAGCGCAGGCATTGGCGGATCATCTGGTGTCAAAAGGCTATCAGCGGTTCGGGTATCTCGGTTGGCAGACAAATGATTATGCAGCGGCAAAACGGTTCAAAGCCTTCCGGGAACGCTTGGAGGCCCGTGGCTATGGTCTGGTTGCCCCAGAGATTTACAATGCCCCGCCCGACATGCCCGCCGGAAAAGCCGGAACAGACCTGCTATTGAAAGAGGCGCCGCTGACGGATGTCATCGTATATTCCAACGACACGGCGGCCATGGGCGGTGCGCTTTTCTGCCAGGAAAAAAATATCGCCCTGCCGGATGATATGGCGATTGCGGGCTTCAGCGGATTGCGCATGGGGCAATGCCTGCCACAGCCGATGACAACCATCCGCACCTTTCGTCTCGAAATCGGCCAGACCGCAGCACGCAATGTGCTCAAGGTTCTGTCCGGCGTGCCAGTCATGCGCAAGATTGATCTGGGTTTTGAACTCATCGACGGCCAGAGCGCCTGAGCCGGATCGATGTTGATCGGGGCAGTCATTGACTCGATTTGAGTATTCGTTTACCCAAAATGAGTAATCGATTACTCAACCCGCCTGTGGCATATATGGCTTCGATCAAGGAAATTGCAAAACTCGCCGGTGTATCGGTAAAAACCGCCTCGGGTGCGTTGAATGATCAGGCGTCGATCCGGATGTCTGACGAGACCCGGTTGCGGGTGATCGAAGTGGCCAACCAGCAGGGATATCGTCCCAGTTTCGCGGCACAGGCCATGCGGCTGGGAGCTTTACCGCTGGTCGGGGTCGTCTCGGACGGGGCGATCAACTCGCCATATGCGGCAGATATCATGCGCGGGCTGGAAAAATCGCTGGCCAGTGAACGCCTGACCTCGATCACAACGATGTTGCGTGGTGATATCGAGGAATCCGTCGAATGGCTTGAGCAGTTCAAACCCCGCTCAATTATCTATGTGTCCGGCTTCTATCGAAGGGTGTCTATCCCGAAACACATGGTCGGGCGTATTCTGGTTCTGGTGAATTGCCGCGATGCGGATGACGTCATCCCCTCGATCGTGGCGGATGAATTGCAGGGTGGGCGTGACCTGACGCAATTCCTGATTGATGCGGGTCATCGGCGCATTGGCTATGTCAGCCTTCCCGGTCTTGATGCCTCAACCGTGCGTCTTGAAGGGGTCGCAACGGCGCTGGAGCAGGCCGGGCTGCATCTTGATCCCGCCCATGTCTTCCCCGCCACATCCCGCGCCCGGTATTTTGACGGAGAGGCCGGCAGTGTTGATGCACCCCTTCGGGCGCTTCTTGCCGCGGGCCAACTGCCCGATGCCCTGATCTGCGGCAATGACCGCGTTGCAATGGATGTGTATGCCGCCGCCGCCCGGCTTGGCATCTCGGTGTCTGAAACCCTTTCGGTCTGCAGTTTTGACAACCAGGTCGAACTCGCCCGCCGCATGGACCCGCCCCTGACATCCATGGCGCTTCCGCATCGTCGGATGGGCGCGATTGCCGGTCGGGTCTGCGCCGCGAAAGACACCCCGGCACATGGGCACACACTGGCCTTCCGGCTCGTGCAACGACAATCGCACCGGGTACGCAAACCCGAAGAAAACAAAGGCATCTGATAGGAGGAGTAAACGATGCAAAGGTTATTGAACTCAATTGCGGTCATGCTGGTCATGCCGGGCGTGCTTGCGGCGCAGGAATTGCGCATGATGCACCAGGGCAGCCCTGAATCGATCGCGACTTACGAAGGCGTGGCGGAACGGTTCCATGAGGCCACCGGCGTCGAGATCGAACTCGTTTACGCCCCCCATGACAGCTATAATGAAAGCTTCGGCGCAGCGGTCCTGTCCGGGCAGCTTGCCGATATCGTCGAGCTTGATGCACCGTTTCTGTCCAATTACGTCTGGTCCGGGCATATGCGGGAAATCACGCCCTATGTCAGCCAGGAACTGCTGGATGACATGACCGCCTCGAATATCGCGCAGGGCACCTATCCGGTTGACGGCAATCTCTATGCCCTTGGCCTGACCGACAGTGCGGTCATGCTGTTCGGCAATCGCCAGTTGCTGGAGGAGGCGGGCGTTCGGATCCCCACCGGGATCGAAGATGTCTGGAATCGCGACGAACTGGTCGGCGCGATCGAGGCGCTGGCCGGGCTTGATGGCGTGACATGGCCGATTGATATATTCCGCAGCTATGGCAACCGTACCGAGTGGATTACCTATGCCTATGAACCGCTGATGATCTCGGCGGGCTGCGACCTGATCGACCGCGACAGCTGGGAGGCCAGCGGCACCATCGACAATGAGGCCTGTGTTGACCTGCATGTGGAAATGCAGCGCTGGGTCGAAAATGACTGGGTTGTTCCGGCCTCAGCCGGGGCCAATGCGTTCTATGCCGATGGCGGAAATGTCGGCATCTCGCTTGGCGGCTTCTGGGTGTATAACGAATATATCAACGCACTTGGGGCCGGGAATGTGGTGGTCATGGGCATGCCCGATCTGGGCAATGGGTCCATCGGCCCCAATGGCACCTGGATCTGGGGCATCACAACCGCCGCCGAAGACCCTGATCTGGCCGGACAGTTCATTGAATTCATGATCAACGACACGGATTACCGTGAATATGTAAAAGGCAATGTCGGCTTTCCGGGCATGAACAGCTTTGCCGCCGAAAGCCCGCTTTATGCGGAAGGCGGGGCGATGCATGTGGCACTGGAACAGCACGCGGTCGAACGCCCGCCGCACCCGGCCTACCCGACGATCACCCTGGCCTATATGGAGGCGATTGATGAGATCTTCTCGGGCGGGGACGTGCAGGACGCCTTGGAGGAAGCTGCCGAAAACATCGACATTGATATCGAGGATAACGGTGGCTACCCGCCATTCGGTGGCTAGAAGACAAGCACATTTCCCCCGGCGCATTGCGATGCATTCCGCGCCGGGGGCATCCAGACATGCCCCATATGTAAATCGAGATCAGTTGTGAACGTCTCTTCATCCTCTCAGCGGCAGGAATGGCTGATGATTGCGCCCGCAATCCTGCTTCTTCTGACGTTTCTTGTTGCGCCTTTCCTGTTGTCATTCTGGACAGCAATGACCAACCAGCCCCTGATCCCGCGCCCGGTGCCGGTACAGTTTGTGGGCTTTCGGAATTATGAGCGCATTCTGACAGATGATGATTTCTGGCAGGCGGTCTGGAACGTGGTCCGGTTCACGTTGATGGTTATTCCGGTTCAGTGCGGCCTGGCCCTGGCCCTTGCGATGCTGCTGAACGCGGCACTTCCGTTCCGCAACTTCTTTCGCGGGGTGATGTTTCTGCCGCAGATCACGTCCATGGTTGTGGTCTGCGTCATATGGGTCACGATCTATCAATACCCGTCCGGCCCCGCGAACCAGCTGGTCCATATCCTGAGCTTTGGGTTGCTGGACCCGGTTGACTGGCTGGCCGAACCTTCCGTTGCGATGCCCGCGCTGGTCGTCCTGTCCGCATGGCAGGCTTACGGGTTTCAGATGATCATCTATCTGGCCGGGCTTCAGTCGATTTCCGAAGATCTCTATGACGCGGCCAAGCTTGACGGGGCCAGCCCGTTGCGCCGGTTCTGGCATGTCACCATGCCCGGTCTGCGCCCGACCCATGTGCTGGTGCTGCTTGTCACAACCATTCAGGCCTTCAAGCTTTACACGCAGGTCGCGATCCTGACCCAGGGCGGACCAAGGGGCACCACCGACACCATTGTGCACTATATCGTGGAGGCCGGCTTCGCCCGCGGGCGCCTTGGCGCCGCCGCCGCCGGCTCGGTCATCCTTTTCGTGCTGGTTCTGTTTATCACGCTCATTCAGCGGCGCGCGTTAAGGAGGTATGATGTTTAAGTCTCAAAACGGGGTTTCGCTGCGGACCGTGCAGCTTGTCACGGCGATTTGTGTCTCTCTCATCCTGATCGCCCCGCTTGTGATGCTGTTTGTTGCCTCCCTCAAAACCGACCGGTTCGAGATCATGGCGGATATGGGATCGTGGCGGGCATTCTGGGTGTCGACCCCCAGCTTCGATAACTTCGCAGAGATCATGTCCTTCTCGGGGCCCTATGGCTTTGCCCGGTATCTGGTGAATTCCCTGATCATTCTGGTGGGCACATTGGGCCTGGGCATCATCTTCTGTTCGATGGCGGGTTATGTACTCGCGCGCGGCTCGATGCGGGGGCGGGCGGCGCTTCTGGCGGCGGTCATTTCCCTCTACATCATCCCGCAGGAAAGCATCATGATGCCGCTTCTGCTGATCGTGACCCGGATGGGGTTGGGGGATGGCTTTCTGGCGCAGATTCTGCCCTGGGCGGCCAACCCGATCTATATCTTCATTTTCTACCAGTTCTTTTCACAGATCCCGATAGAAATCCACGAAGCCGCAACGCTGGATGGCACCAAGCCGTTCCAGGCCTGGCGGTATGTCTATATGCCGATGAGCGTACCGGCGACGGCGACTGTCGCGATCCTGATGGGGATCGAAAGCTGGAACCAGTATCTGTGGCCGGTGCTGATCACCCAGACAAGCTATGCAAGGCCGATCTCGGTGGCGATTGCCGCGATTTTCGGGAATGACGAAATTTACTGGAACTATGCGATGGCCGCATCGGTGACGATGATGATCCCGATCCTGATCTTCTACATGCTGTTCCAGCGCTGGTTTGTCAGCTCGTTCATTTCATCGGCCGTAAAGGGATGAGCGCGCACATGCAGAAAGACGGGCAAACTGAAACTCTCTCCTTCACGGCCAAAGCGGGTATGCAATTGCATGCGTGGATCGGGCCGCGTGGCAGTGGCACGGCCGAATTGTCTATGCATATTCCACCGCTGGATACCGTTGGGCTCAAAACCACCGAAACCGGCATTACTGCGGTGCATTATATCTGTGACACCGCAGGGGCGGCCCAATTGAAATGGAATCGCGACGATACAGACTGTCGGGCAATCTATGTCTTCGATCCTGCAACTGTGACCGATAAGGGTATCGAGATACTATATGTTGACCCGATCACCCGGCGCAGCAATCCGAATGGCCCTGCCGGGTTCCGTCCGCCATTCGGGTGGATGAACGACCCGAATGGTTTCTGCTATCATGATGGATGCTTTCACCTGTTTTACCAATTCAACCCGACCAGCCTTGCCTGGGACAGGATGCATTGGGGCCATGCGGTTTCAAAGGATCTCTATACATGGACCGATCTGCCTGTGATTTTGTTTCCCGACCCGGCTTTCCCCGGTGACGGAGGCGCCTTTTCGGGAAGCTCTTGGCCGGCGGAGGGGGCGGGGCTTGATCTGTTTTTCACGCATCATCGCCACGGTGCTGATGAGGTTGAGGTGCAATGCCGTGCCCGAACGTCGGATCTTGTCGGGATCGACGCGGAACCTGAGGTCCTGATTGATGCGCGCCCCGCCGACGCACGCGAACGTATGGATTTTCGGGATCCGTTTATAACCCGTGGCCCGGATGGTCGCCTGTATATGGTGTTGGCAGGGCGAAACCGGGCCGAGGCATTACTGTTTCTCTACCGGCAGGCTGAAGATGAAAGCTGGGACTATCAGGGCGTGCTTTACAGTGAACCCCGGTTTGGTGGCGTTGCCGCGGAATGCCCGGTTTTGTTGCCTTTCGGTGATCCGCAGGATGCAGGCACAAGCTGGCTTCTGATTTTTAGCCTGCTTGGCAGCCGGTCAAAGGTAAAGAACCGCCGAAATGTCACTCTTGCGCTTGTTGGGCGTTTCGATGGTGTTCAGTTCACGCCAGATCTCGAACGTGAACTTGACCATGGCCCCCATTTCTATGCTTTCCAGGCGTGTAACAGCCCTGAAGGCATCATTGGTCTGGGTTGGGTTGCAAACTGGTCCGAGTTGCACGCGGGTAAAAAGCTTGAGAGTGGCATGACATGGCCCAGACAGCTTGCGCTTCTTGATGCGCCGGACGGGTCAAGGCAGCTAAGCGTGTTGCCATATAGAATCCCCGGTGACGGGCCGACACTGGACATAGCTGCGAATGATGAACCAGTCGCCATACCCGCTGCCGATATTCTCGAAATCAAGTTATCCATCCCCAAAGGGAATGATCCGCTTCATATGACCCTTGGGGGCGACATTGATCTGGACCTCATCCTTTCAGAGCGGTCCTTGATCTATCGTTGTGCCGATATGGATCAACGAGAGCTTGATGTGCCGTTTACAGGCGTTGGCGGGGTTCGGGTTCTGCTTCACCACGGGACGTTGGAGATATTCGATCAGGCCGGGGAATGGAGCTCGACACTCGCCTGTGCGTTCTATGGCAAGACCTCGCACATAAACATTGCAGTCTCAGGAAAGGCCCAAATGTCAGTTGCTGCACGTAGCGTATAGGTGTGACGATATCTTACCCAACCGGTTTTGGGCGGATAATCCGTATCTATGCCAGCTTGAAGGGATACCAAATATCACTCTGACAGATCAAACTCTGCCAAGGCATTCACAATCTCTTCAAGGGCATAGATCGCACGCACGGTCGGGCTCAGGGCGTGGGCATCAATGATAATGATCCGCCCCTCGCGCACTGCGGTCATTTTGCGTGTGACAGGGTCCGTCATCAGAAATTCAAGCTTCCGCTCGATATCATCGGCCGCGAAACGGCGCCGATTCATTTCGGCCAGAATTATAACGCTGGGGTCTGCAAGGGCAATGTCCTCCCAGTCGAGTGTGGGCCATTTCCGGTCGGATTGAACGATATTCTCGATACCCAGACGGTCCATCATATAGGCAGGCACGCCCTGTTGGCCGGCGACATAAGGGGCGGCATAAATATCCGCAGATGAAAACCAGACTATGGCCGAGGTGCCCTCTGGCAGGTTCAGCGCTTCAACGCCTGCAACCGCCGAGGCTTCCCGCGCCTGTAGATCAGCGATAAGGGCCGCACCTTCCTCCCGGGCATCGTAGATATTCGCCAGCTCTTCGATGCCCCTGTAGAGCTGATCTGGTGTAAAGGCGTCTTCCCCACCGGGACTGTCCTGTTCCTCGCAATCGGTTGGCATCACATAGGTGGGAACATCCGCGTCGTGAAACATCTCGCGCGTGGCGACAATTCCGTCTTCGCCGACAAGCCAGTCATGCATGACCGTGACAAGATCAGGCTGTTCTTCCAGAATGCTTTCAAAGCTTGGATCATCATCGGATAGCCTGTCTATTCTGGCATTCAGGCCCTCAAACTCCGGCAGGACAGGGTTGAACCAAACGGATGTTGCGGCGACATGATTGCCCAGCCCCAGAAGATAAAGGATTTCCGTTGTGGATTGGCCAACTGTGACGGTTGTTTCGGGGGCTGCATCAAAGATGAGCTCCTGACCGCAATTTTCCAGAGTGAGCGGATATCTGGTCTCTTGGGAGAGACCTGTGGATGCTGCAACAGATGCAGCAAAAGCAGCCATCAGAACGTTTGGAAGATGCATAATGTCAGAATCCGGGAACAGCTCGATGGCATGGCTTGAACATCAAAGAGTAACGCGCTCCATACCCGCAGAATATATCTTCCAGATGAAGGTCGAATGTCATATGCATCGCCTCTTTATACCGGATAGACGCGCATCCGGTCGTTCCTGTCTAAAACGGCATGCCGTCTGATTTATGGTTCACTCTGGGCCTGGTTTTCCTGACCCTGTCGCGGGTGTGGAAATGCTTGCAGTATCTGGCTCAAAGTTACATGTTGATTTCATTCGGAGAATTAAAGATTTAGGGGGGGCCCGTCTTTAAATTCCAAAACAAATTCTGAAATACTGATCTGAGCAACCGAAGGAATTGTCAAGTAATAATATGTTGTTGATCCGCAATCGCAATTATTTCAGGTCTTAAAGAGTTTTGTTTTTATTGGGGCGAGGTTTATGTTTATGCATATTGCCGTTTACATGATGTAATAAAAAACTTATAATGTGGCGCATTGTATAAATAATACCCCATAAAATTTTGGGGCGCCAATCCTATATTATCGTCTTGCTGCCACACTTGGACAGTCTCGTTTCAAACGCCCAGATACCGGTTCTTGACCCCGTCTTCGAGGCTGCCGATCACATCAGACCAGACGGTCTTGCCCCGTTGCAGAATAACGGCCGTATCGGCAATCGCAGTTATCTCGCGCAGGGATTTATCAACCACCAGAATCGCCATGCCCGTGTCGCGTTTCAGGGCGGCGATGGCGGTCCAGATTTCCTGTCGCACCACCGGGGCAAGGCCTTCGGTCGCCTCATCCAGGATCAGAAGGCGCGGGTTGGTCATCAGCGCGCGCCCGATGGCCAGCATCTGCTGTTCCCCGCCTGACAATGAGCCTGCGGGTTGGTCGCGCCGTTCCGCCATGCGGGGGAAAAGCGCGGCAACCCGCGTCATGTCCCAATGGCCGGGTCGCGCGGCGGCGATCAGGTTTTCGCCGACTGTCAGGTTGGTGAAACAGCGCCGCCCTTCCGGCACAAGGCCCAGCCCAAGGCGCGCGGCCTTATAGGCGGGCAACCGGGCCAGATCATGGCCGTCAAAGAGGATCTGCCCCGCGCTCACCGGCAACAACCGGCAGATGGTCTTGACGGTGGTTGTCTTGCCCATCCCGTTGCGCCCCATCAGGGCCAGAACCTGCCCCTCTTCCAGCGTCAGGGATACATCGAAAAGCGCCTGTGAGGCGCCGTAGAAAGCGGCGATATGGCTGACCGAGAGCAGCGTCATGCCTCTTCCCCCAGATAGGCGCTGCGCACGGCGGGGTCGGTTCTGATCTCATCTGCGGTGCCGGTGGCAATGACCTCGCCATAGACCAGCACGCTGATCCGGTCGGCCAGGGCAAACACCGCGTCCATATCATGTTCAACCAGCAGGATCGGGGCGGTTGTGCGCAGCCCGTCCAGAAACCCGGTCAGGGCCTTTGAGCCTTCAAAGCCAAGCCCGGCCATGGGTTCATCCATCACGAAAGCCTTCGGTGACAGGGTCAGCGCCACGGCAACCTCCAGCTGACGCCGCTGGCCATGGGACAGATCCGAGGTGCGGGTTTTGGCGTGATCGGTCAGGCCGACCTGCTCCAGCGCGTGTTCGGCAATTTCCCGCATCTGCCGCTGTGCCAGAGCACGGCCGAAAAACCGGAACGGGGTGCCGCTTGCCCCTGTGGCCCCCAGAACCGCGTTTTGCAGCACCGTATCTTCCATCGCCAGCGCCGATATCTGAAAGGTCCGCGCCAGGCCCCGCTTTGCGCGGGCCGCCGTCCTCAGCGCTGTCACATCCTCCCCGTTCAGCCTCACCTGCCCCGCATCAGGGCGCAGCCCGCCTGCGATCTGCTGGATCAATGTGGATTTGCCCGCGCCATTGGGGCCGATCAGGGCGTGAATTTCCCCCGGATGCAGGTCGATGGAGATATCCTTGCTGGCCTGCAGGGCGCCAAAGGATTTGCGGATGCCGATGGTTTGCAGAACCGGGTCAGTCATCGGGTGTCTCCCGCCCGGCCAGCGTGCCGATCACCCCGCCGCGCGCAAACAGCACGATCAGCAGAAGCAGGGCCCCCAGATAGATATGCCAGTAATCCGACAGCCCCCCCAACAGATGTTCCAGCAGGATGAACAGCACCGCGCCCACAACCGGCCCGAACAGGCGGGCCACCCCGCCGATGATGACAAAGACCATAATTTCGCCGCTGGTCTGCCAGCTGAACATGGTGGGGCTGACAAACCGGTTCAGATCGGCAAACAGCGCACCGGCCAGTCCGGTGATCATGCCCGATATGGTAAAGGCGATCAGGCGCAGCCGATAGGGCGAGATACCAACTGTTTCGACCCGGATATCACTTTGCCTTGCAGCGTTCAGGGCCAGCCCGAAAGGGGATTTCGCCAGCCGGGCCGCAAAGAGAAGGACAATCATCAGAAGCCCCAGAACGATCGCGTAGAACTGGATCGGGTCCAGCGTGTTCAGCCCCGGAAACCCGTTGCGCACATAGATCGACAGCCCGTCCTCGCCGCCATAGGCGGGCCAGCTTATGGCGAAGAAATACAGCATCTGGCCAAAAGCCAGCGTGATCATGATGAAATAGGCCCCTGATGTGCGAATGCTGATCGCGCCGATGATCAGCGCGGCCAGACCCGAGGCGCCCATCGCCACCAGCCAGATGACAGGCATGGATTTGGTGCCTTCAATCAGGAACGGGATTTCCAGGATCGGGTCGAAATTCTGCGCATGGCTGGCCAGCACCCCCATCGCATAGCCGCCGATGCCGAAAAACGCCGCATGGCCCAGGCTGACCATGCCGCCAAGCCCAAGCGCGATGTTCAGGCCCACACCGGCCAGCGCCAGAATCGCGGCCCGCGTGGTCAGGGTGATCAGAAACGGCTCATCCGCCGCCCAGGCCCATAGGGGAAAGACCACAAGCGCAAGCAGCATAAGCGCATTGACGCCCTGTTCCCGGGTCATGTGCGGGCTCCGAACAGGCCGGTGGGGCGGACCATCAGAACCACCGCCATCAGGATGTAGATCAGCATCGACGCCAAGGCAGAACCGGTGCTGCTGGCCGCGGAGGCCTCCATGAACCTCCCGAACAGCGCCGGCAGAAGCAACCCGCCAAGCGTATCTGTCAGCCCCACCAGTATCGCCCCGATCAGCGCGCCCCTGATCGACCCGATACCACCGATCACAATGACCACAAAAGCCAGGATCAGAACCGGTTCGCCCATCCCCACCTGCACCGATTGGATCGCCCCGATCAACGCGCCCGCAAGGCCCGCAAGGGCCGCGCCAAGGGCAAAGACGATGGTGTAAAGCCGGGAGATGTCGATGCCGAGCGCCGCGATCATCTCCCGGTCATTTTCGCCTGCGCGGATCTGGATACCAAGCCGGGTGCGGGTGATCAGCAGGAACAGGCCAAGCGCCACCACAAGGCCGATGACAATCAGCGCCAGCCGATAGACCGGATATTGGATGCCACCGGGCAGCATGATCGGGCCGGACAGATAATCAGGCGTATCAAGGAACAGCGGGAAGGAGCCGAAGATCCAGCGCGTGCCTTCGGAAAAGATCAGGATCAGCGCGAAGGTGGCCAGCACCTGGTCCAGATGGTCCCGGTTATACAGCCGTCGGATCACCAGAACCTCGACCAGCGCGCCGGCGGCAGCCGAGGCGGCAAGGGCCGCGACCAGCGCCAAAAGGAACGAGCCGGTCAGCCCCGCCACCGCCGCCGCCGCGAAGGCCCCGATCATAAACAGCGAGCCATGGGCCAGATTGATCAGCCCCATCACCCCGAAGACAAGGGTCAGACCGGCGGCCATCAGAAACAGCATCACACCCAGTTGCAGGCCGTTCAGGGCCTGCTCGGCGAAGAGAATGAAACTCATATCGGTGCTTTGCGAATAGGGGCCCGACGCGCCGCGTATATGGCTGCGTCAGGCCCTGAGAGAGGGGTCAGTAAGAACACTCGGCCGCGTAAACGTCACCGTGATCTTCCAGCGCCACACCGATGATCTGGTTGGTGAAGACATCACCTTCCTGGATCACCTCCCGCACATAGATATCCTGCACCGGGTGCTGGTTTGTGCCAAAGGCGAAATCACCGCGTGTGCTGTCGAAATCAGCGGCGGCAAGTGCTGCGCGAAACGCGTCGGTGTCATCCGGCGATGCGACGGCCAGAGCCGAGAGGATCAGATTGGCCGCATCAAAGCCCTGACTGGCATAAAGCGATGGCAGGCGCCCGTATTCTGCCTGAAAGCTTTCCACGAAAGCCGCATTGGCGGGGATGTCGATATCCTTGTTCCATTGCGAGGTGTTGACGATGCCAAGCGCGTCTTCGCCCACGGCTTGCAGAATGCCCTGATCAAAGCTGAAAGCCGGGCCGACCAGCGGAATATCAACGCCGCTATCGGCAAATTGCTTCACAAAGGCGATGCCCATGCCGCCGGGCAGGAAGAAGAACACCGAATCCGCGTCTGAGGCCCGGATCTGCGCGATTTCCGAGGCATAATCGGTCTGCCCAAGTTCGGTGAACAGCTCCCCTGCCACTTCCCCCTCATACATCCGCTTATACCCGGTCAGCGCATCCTGACCCGCCGGATAATTGGGTGCGAGGATGAAGGAATTTGCATAGCCTTCTGAATTGGCATAAGCGCCTGCGGCCTCATGCAGGGCATCATTCTGCCAGGCCACATTGAAGTAATTCGGGTGGCATCCACGCCCGGCCAGTTGCGAGGGCCCGGCATTGGGCGAGACATAGATCACGCCCTGGGCGACGGCGCTTGGGATGACCGCCATGGCCAGGTTCGACCAGATGATCCCGGTCATGATGTCCACATCTTCCGACTGGATCATCCGGTCAGACAGCTGCACCGCCAGATCCGGGCGGCGCTGATCATCCTCGATGATCACCTCGATGTTTTCGGCACCGGATTGTGCCATGGCCAGCATAAAGCCGTCACGCACATCAATGCCCAGGCCAGCCCCGCCCCCGGACAGGGTGGTGATCATGCCGACACGCACCTCCCCTTCATGGCCATCGGCCAGTGCCGCTGTTCCAAACGCCGCGATCCCGGCTGCCATCGCAAGTGATTTCAGGGTCATGAATGTCTCCTTGTTGAGTCCTGGCCCTTTGTCGACCATTCTGATTGTTTCCAAAAGGAAAACATGCATGAAATATAACTTCAAGCCCATATATTTTAAGTTTAAAATGTATGGCAAGTGATGCAGAGGCCTTATATTTCAAACCGTAGCCCCGTCAGAAGACCTGTGTGTTTCTGCTTCAGGTAACGCGGCCGGTTTTCTGATACTCCGGGTTGATCCAAAGCCGGTTGTCCAGCACATCGGCCAGCACATCCACCGCGCGCCGCACATCGCCCGCGTCGATATAAAGTGGTGTGAAACCGAAACGCATGATGTTGGGCGCGCGGAAATCCCCGATAACGCCCCGCGCGATCAGCGCCTGCATGGCCGCATAGCCATGTTCGAAGGCGAAAGAGACCTGACTGCCGCGCAGCGCCGCATCGCGCGGACTGACCAGCGCAAGATCAGGGCAGCGCGCCTCGACCTCGGCGATGAACAGATCGCAAAGCGCCATGCTGGCGCGGCGCAGATCCTGCATATCCACCTTGTCCCAGACCCGCAAAGCAGCCTCCAATGCGGTCATCTGCAACACCGGCGGGGTGCCGACGCGCATCCGTTCAATGTCTTTCGCGGGCCGGTATGAGGGTTCAAAGGCAAAAGGCGCGTCATGACCCAGCCAGCCGCTGAGCGCAGGCGCGATATCGGGTGTGATATCAGGTCGGACATAGATAAAGGCGGGCGCGCCGGGGCCGCCATTGAGATATTTATAGGTGCAGCCAACGGCGAAATCGCAGCCGGACGCCACCAGATCCACCGGCAGCGCCCCGGCACTATGGGCCAGATCCCAGATCATCACGGCACCCGCCTCATGGGCCGCTTTGGTCAGGCTGTTCATGTCATGGAGCCGCCCGGTGCGATAATCGACCTGGGTGAGCATCACCACCGCGACCTCGTCAGTGATCGCGGCGGCCACATCTTCGGGGGGCACGACCCGCAATTCATGGCCCGCATTCATATGCGCAATCAGACCTTCGGCCATATACAGATCGGTGGGGAAATTGCCGCTGTCGGACAGAATGATTTTCCGGTCCGGGCGCATCTGCAATGCCGCAGACAGCGCCTGATACACCTTGATCGACAGGGTGTCGCCGATGACGACCGAACCCTCGGGCGCGCCGATCAGGCAGCCCAGTTGATTGCCCACGCGCAGGGGTTGCCCCATCCAGTCATCCAGATTCCAGCCGGTGATCAGATGCTGGCCCCATTGTTCCTCGACCATCCCGGTCAGATGCCCGGAAACAGATTTCGGCAAGGGCCCAAGCGAATTGCCATCAAGATAGATCACCCCTTCGGGCAGGACGAACTGGTCTTTCATCGGCAGGTTGCCTGTGGCGGATGTCATCACAATTGCCCCCGCATGTTCCACAGCTCGGGGAACAGCTCCACCTCCAGCATGCGGCGCAGATATTTCACGCCCGAGGTGCCGCCGGTGCCGCGTTTGAAGCCGATGATCCGTTCCACGGTGGTGACATGATTGAAGCGCCAGCGGCGAAAGTAATCCTCCAGATCCACCAGCTTTTCGGCCAGTTCATAAAGCGTCCAGTGTTCATGAGGCGATTGGTACACTGTGGTCCAGGCCGCCATCACCTGGTCATTTGCGGCATGGGGCTGATCCATCCGGTAAATCTCGGGGTCGAATTGCAGGCCCAGTTGCGCGGCCAGATTGTCCAGCGCCACATGATACAGCGATTTGGTGGTCAATTCCTGACCCAGCATATGGTGCAGTTCGGGCCGGTGTTCATGTACCTTCAGCATCGCCCGGTTGCGATTGCCCAGGATGAACTCGATCAATCGGTATTGATGGGATTGAAACCCCGAGGACTGGCCAAGCTTGGCCCGAAACTCGGTATATTCACTGGGGGTCATCGTGCGCAGCACATCCCAGGCATTGTTCAACTGCTCGAAAATGCGGGCCACGCGGGTCAGCATCTTGAAGGCCGGAGGGAAGCGGCCTCCGATCAGTTCATTCCGTGCAGTCGACAATTCATGCAGGGTCAGCCGCATCCACAATTCCGAGGTCTGATGCTGAATGATGAACAGCATCTCGTCATGGGCATCCGATTTGCAGTTCTGGGCCCCCAGAATCGGATCCAGCGACAGGTAATCCGTATAGCTCATATCCTTGGAAAAGGACATTTTGGCGCCATCGCCAGCGGGGTCATAGGCTGTGGTCATAGGTTTTTGTCCCGGTCTGGGTCGCATGTGAATCTGTCGCGTCCGGCAGCAGCGCGACCAGTTGTTCAAAGGCCTGGATCGACAGGTTGGAATGGGCCTGAAAGACGGCCGGTGCGGCCTGTGTATCGCGGCTCAGCGCCACGTCGTAAAGCGCCTGATGCGGTTCAAGCGCCATGGCTTGGGAAAATGCGTCGGCCGCCGGGTTCGCGGTGCCCGGCTGACTGTGTGACAGGTCGCGCAGGCCGGTCTGGATATAAAGATGATAGCGGTGCAACTGATCATTCAGCATGGCCCGAAACCGCTGCATCCAGACGGATGGTGCCGCGCTGATCAGCGTGTCGTGGAACGCCTCGTGCCGTTTGGCCCACAGCTCCAACTCATCTTCCGCGTGCAGGACAGAGGGGAAGGGTATTTTCGACAGGTGGTGGAAACTGCCGACAACCCTGGCCTCCCAGCCCTCATCGCCGCAGGCAACAGCCTCGGCAAAGAGCGCCCCCTCAATGGTGCTCCGGCTGCGTTCCAGATCCAGCAGATCCGCAAGCGACAGGGGCGCGACGCGAAATCCTTTATTGTGTTCGGGCACCACCAGCCACTCGGCGCTCAACCGGTTCAGGCATTCCCTGAGCGGGGTCAAACCCAGACCATAGAGGTCAGACAGGGCTGACAGGCGCAGAGGGGCGCCGGGTTCCAGATGTAGGGCGAGAATGTCCTGACGGACCTGACTGTAAAGTGCATCGGACTTGGACTGTAAATTTGACATAGGCGACTCGACATGACTGCATTCATATGCAGTCTATAATATCGCATATATAAATACAAATCGTATATTATATTTGGAGAAAGCCTCTGATGATGTCACTTTCCGGGTTGTTCAAGCCTTCAATCACGGTGAAATGGTCATGGGTGCCGTCCACCACACAGCGCGTGTCCGCATCCAGCCCCTGCCAGAGCTGAGCAAGAATCTGTGTCTGGCGAATGAACTCGGGCCGCTCCCCCCCGCCGACCCAGGTGGTCAGGCACGGATTGCCCGCAGGCCAATGCAAAACGGCACTTTCGGCGCTGGCCTCTGCCGCATCCAGGTGCAGGGTGTCATTCATGCCTGTCCACATCAGGGGCCGCAAATCATGCAGACCGCTGATTGACATCGTATGGGCAACCCGCGCCAGCACATCCGCCGCCAAAGGCGTATCATCGCAGATCATCCGGCTGACCAGATGCCCGCCCGCCGAATGCCCCGACAGGCGGATCGGCCCGGCGACCTGCCCCGCCGCCACCGTGATTGCCTGACCGATCTGCCGGGTCATATGGGCAATTCGCGCCTCGGGGGCCAGGGTATAGCTGGGCAGGCACACGGCCCATCCCCGCGCCCGCGCGCCTTCGGCCAGATCGGTCCAGTAGGATTTGTCGAGCCGCATCCAATAGCCGCCATGCACAAACACGACGAGCCCTTTTGGTGCCCCCCCGGGCCAGACCATATCAAACCGTTCGCGGGGGTGTTTGCCATAGGGCAAATCCAGTTCAATCCGCACCCCGCTGTCGCGATAGGCCGCGGCCCTGGCCGTCCATCTGTCCGGCAGGTCTTCCGAGCCGGGTATATAGGCCATATTGGCAAAGGCGTCGTCCCAATCCTGTATGGATTTGGTCTTCATGTTCACTCCACCTGATATTGGGGTGTTGAGGCCAGGAACCGGCCATAGGCCGCCGCATTCGGATGTGAGAATTGTTCGGTCAGCGGGCCGCGTTTGCGGATCGTTGCCCCCATATCGGCCAGCAATTCATCGAAATGCTTGAAATGGAACGGGGCAGAGCAGAGGCCGCCATAAATCTGCGCGGCTGGGCGTTCATTCCGTTTCCAGGTCAGCATCATCTCGATATTGGCACTCATCTCATCCGATGTGGGTTGCCGGGCCAGTTGCCCATCCGCATAGCGCACCAGCCAGTTGGCGATCATTTCAGCAGACAGAACCGTGCAGAAGCTGGAGTTGAAACCGACAAAGCCCATATCGGGCAGGTCCGGGTTCACCGACAAACGATAGACGCGGTATTGCCCATCCTCCTCGATCAGCTTGTCCTGATACGCTTGCGGCAGATAGGGCACGCCCAGGGTCCATCCGACGGCAAGAATGGCCATGTCGCAAGGGATCAGATCACCATTGCTCAGCCGCACGGCACCGTCTTCATAGTGCTCAATCGTTCCCATCACCGGGGTGATCGTGCCTGCATTCAGCGCTTCAAACAGGCCCGGCGTTACGATGGGAACGGAACACGAAACCTCTTTTTCAATCGGCGTGTCGGGCACCATATTGTGCTTTTTCAGGCCCAGTTGCAGCTTCAGCAATGTCTCAAGGCCCCGGAAATTCACCCAGACCAGCGGTTTCAGCACGGCGGCGATCACCCGTTGCAGGGGTGTTTTGCCCCACATGTTGAACTGCTGTTCCTGCGCCCGCATGTAGAGCAGCCGCTTGAAATTGATCCCGCCCACGAAATAGGGCACGCGCCAGACGTTTTTACGATACACCATGGTGACCGATGCCGCCCCGTTACCCGCCGCATTGACTGCAATGTCAGTGGCGGATTTGGAACCACCCAGCACCACCACATGTTTGCCATCCACAATGGCCGGGTCCGTGTAATCCGAGGAATGCACCACCGCGCCGCCCTTTGCGGTGAAATCCTCCTGCCCCGGAAGGACCAGTTCATTCTTGTCGGAAAACTGGCCGGTCCCGATGGCGACAAAATCGAAATCCTCGGTCCAGATATGGCTGCCCGCCTCCAGCGTCAGGGTCCAGCCGGGCTGCCCGTCGCTGCGCCGATCCATGGTTTTGACCACTGTATTCAGGCGGAACAGACGGGCCAGATCGTGCTTGGCGGCATAGGAATGCAGATAGGCATGCACCTGCGGGCCCTTGGGCCATTCCGGGTAGCTGTCCGGCATCGGGTGGTCGGTATAGCAGTAGAGATCCTTGGGGGATTGCGTCTGCACATCCGGGTAGGAGCGTGAAGGCTCCCACACGCCGCCGAAATCCGCGCTGCGTTCAAACCCGCATACCCGATGTCCGCGTTCGTCAAACGCCTTGGCCGCAGCCAGCCCGCTGACGCCGCCGCCAATGACGGCCACTTTCTTGCGTTGTGTCATCTTGTGCCCCTCCTTCATGCCGCATCCGGCGGAGGCAGGAAATCAACCTCATGCAGCGCTGACAGGCGCACCAGTTCGGCAGGGTCGGTGACACCGTCCAATTGCGTGAAAAGGTCATAAAGCTTGCGCGACGGCGCAACACCGAACACGCAGGTTGCCTCAGCCCCCGAACGGTTGAAGATGCCATGGGCCTGCCCCATCGGCATTGCGATCATGTCACCCGGGCCCGCCTTGTGCACATCGCCCAGGAATTCAACCTCAAGATGACCGTCCAGCATGATAATCCATTCATCCTGGGTGGGGTGAATATGGGGCGGTACAAACGTGTCGGCGGGTATCGTGGCGTGCCAGATAAAGGCATTGGGGCTGTGTAGTTTCGGCACATATGTGTGGCCAACGACATTCCAGCTGACATCATTCAGGCCGCTTGCGGCGGGCGTGATCCCTTTGTCCATCTTTGGGTTTCCTTGTTGCCTTGTGCCGACACGAAGCCTGCACTGGTTTGAATAAACCGGTTATCCAGAAAACGAACCTATTTCAGACTTGGATACTTTACACGTGAAACAAGCCGGTTCACCGGTAGGCTTTGCAATCAGAAGATGTGATACACCAAGCATATCATAAGTTTTGCACAGCCAACCGCTGCTTGCCACATGTGATCTGAACGAAGCGCGCCATCAGGTGACACAGATATTTTGCGATCACAGACTGGCGTAGGAGCGGCGTGACACTACCCTGTCGGTGCGTCCCAATCATGTGGCGGGGGCGGGAGGGGAGACCTCACTCAACTATCTGTATGACGGAACCGAAACGCTGGCCCATATCGCGGGGCATGCGAAGGTGAATGTCCACAGACCCTATAGCCTTTCGAGTTAACATTGAATCGCTTGTTCGCTGCCTCTCCCTTCGGTCGAACGCGAAAAGCGATGATCATGTCTCAATGAAAACTCGAAAGGCTTTAATGCAACAGTCCCTTCGTTGCTGTTTCGGGTCTATACAGGCCGGTCCCGCGCAAACTATAAGTGTGGAGAGGCCCAGTTCCTACTTGCCAATAGGATTTCTTTTTTGTGGCAGATACTCGCGATAAAACAGTTTCGCCATCTGTTTGCAGCCCAAATTGTTGCATTGATTGGCACTGGCCTTTCGACGGTTGCACTCGGACTTTTGGCATTTGATCTGAGTGGCGGCAACGCAGCGCTCGTGTTGAGCGGGATCTTCACCGTCAAGATGATCTGCTATGTTGCCATCGCACCAATCGCAGGCGCTATCGCTGAAAATCTACCACGCCAGAGCATACTGGTTTCGCTTGATCTGGTCCGGGCGGCGGTGGCGCTGTGTTTTCCGTTCGTGACTGAGGTATGGCAGGTTTTCGGGCTGGTCGCCGTGCTGCAAGCTGCCTCTGCAAGCTTCACGCCCGTGTTTCAAGCGACTATTCCCGATATTCTGACAGATGAGGCAGACTATACGCGGGCCTTGTCCCTGTCGCGTCTTGCCTATGATTTGGAAACGATGTTTAGCCCTCTTCTGGCGGCGGTACTTTTGACATTGGTGGGATTTGATGTCCTTTTTTCAGTGACCTCCGCCGGGTTTCTTGTCTCGGCGGTTCTTGTCGGGTCGGTGGTGATACCTTACGTCGTTGCAGGCGGCCCTCCGCGCTCTATCTACGAGCGGACGACACGCGGCATACGCACCTATTTTGCCACGCCACGATTGCGTGCCCTTCTGGCACTTTGCTTTGCCGTTTCATCGGTGGGTGCGATGGTTCTGGTCAATACCGTCATTCTGATTCAAGGCGATCTCGGCTTGTCGCAAAGTGACCTGGCCGTGACGATGGCGGCGTTTGGTGCAGGGTCAATGGTTGCAGCATTATGGGTTCCGCGTGCGTTGGAAGCAGTATCGGACAGGTCGATCATGTTACCGGCCGCAGCGCTGATGGGAACGGCGCTGATTGCGCTGGCGGTCTGGATCGCATTGTTCGATCTAAATTGGGCCGCTATTTTGGTGACGTGGTTTGCTGTTGGCCTTGGATATTCGACCATCCTCACCCCATCGGGCCGTTTGCTGCGCCGCTCATCAAATACACAGAACCGCACCTCCCTTTTTGCGGCGCAATTTGCGCTGTCTCATCTGTGTTGGCTGATCACCTACCCGCTGGCCGGAGCACTTCTGACATGGGCAGGCGTGCAGCTTGCCTTGGTGGTTCTGGGCGCATTGGCTTTTGCCGGGCTGATCATCGCACACAGGCAATGGCCCGATCCCGACCCTTTGGTCATCGCGCATAGCCATCCCGAGCTGTCGAAGGATCACCCGCACATGAAAGAACATGATGGTCACCATCACCCGTTCGTCATTGACGATCTGCACCCAAGCTGGCCCGCGCATCGTTAATCGGGGCGGGGGGTGTACGCCCTTGTGTCATTGCGACAATACGGTCCGCCAACCGGCTGAGCAGGCCATGATCGTGGCTTACCATCAACACCGCCGTGCCTGCCTTTGCGGCTTCGCGCAGCAACAGGCCGATTTTGTGGGTCGATGGACCGTCAAGGGCGCTTGTCGGCTCATCGGCGGTGATCAATGCGGGCCGTGCGATCATCGCGCGCGCAATCGCGGCCCGCTGGCACTGGCCAATGGAAAGTTCGGCGGGGCGGGCTTCGGGGTCGATCCTCTCCAGACCGACGGAAGCGAGGGCCGCCTGGGCTTGGTCCCGGGCAACGGCACGCGCAATGCGGGGCCTGTGGGGTGCGGTCAATGGCTCGGCAACCGAGCGCCAGATCGGCCAGTGTGGCACCAGACTGGCAACCGGGTCCTGAAAGATAGGCAGAACAGCCGCGGGATTCGAAAGCTCGGGTCTCCGGAATATCTCGCCGGACGTTGGCTTTTCCAATCCCATGACCAACCGCAAGAGCGTGGATTTCCCGCAGCCCGACGGCCCTTGCAGCCCGACGATTTCACCCGCTGCGATCTCCAGTGATACGCCGCTCAGGGCATTGATGCGCCCTTGAGTATACCGGACAGCGACATTCGACAGACGCAGTATCGAAGCAGGGCAAGGGATTGCGGGGCGGGCTGGAAACGGCGCGAGCACGCTTAACAGGCGACGGGTTTCGGCATGCACCGGCGCGCGTCGCAAGGTTTCGGATGTGCCGGTTTCCACCAAGCGTCCATCGTGCAGAACACTGATCCGGTCGGCGTTGCGCAAGACCAGTTCAACGTCATGGCTGATCAATACAACAGCGCGCCCCAGCGCACGCAAGGCATCCATCACCGCCTGCGCGCGGTCCGCGTCAAGGGCGCTGGTCGGCTCGTCCGCGATGATCAGCGGGCAGTCCAGCGCCGCTGCTGCCGTGATTGACGCGCGTTGCAGCATACCACCGCTCCAAGTATGCGGATGCTGCCCCATACGCCCAGACGCCTGATCCACACCCAGGCCCTCCAGACGTCGCGCAATGTCGTGCCAGTCCGGCGCAAGGCCGTGGCTGCGCCAAGCCTCTGCCACATGATCACGCACAGTGCGTAGCGGATCACAGGCCGCCCATGGGTTTTGTGCAATGAACCCGACTTGCCGGCCACGTGCCGCTTGCCATGTCGGCCTGTCAGCGGTGGTCATGTCATGCCCATTCAGACGCAGTGCTCCGGTCACGCGCGTACCCTTGCGATGCAAGCCGATCAACGCCTTGGCGATCGTCGATTTCCCTGCGCCCGACCCGCCCACCAAAGCGAAACACTCTCCTGGATGCACCTGAAACGAGACATCGCGCACAGGCGTTTCACCCGAAGGATAGGTGATGGTCAGGCCATCGCAGTCTAGAACAGGCGCCATCTAGTGTTCCTTTGGGCTGGCCACGTCACGCAGCGCATTGCCCAGTAAATTCGCCGCCAGAACTGAAAGGAAAATAAGCGCCGCCGGGGCGACAAGAAGCCAGGGCGCTACGGAAAAGAACAGCCGCGATTCCGATAACATGGCCCCCCATTCGGCATGGGGCGGCTGCACGCCGAGGCCCAGAAACGAAAACCCCGAGATCGCACCGATCATGCCGCCAAGCGCGAGGGTCGCGATAATCCCGAGCTGCAAAGCGACGCCGGGCAGGATATGACCCAGAATAATGCGCCAGTGTGGAATACCCGCCATCTGCGCCGCGATGACGTGGGGCTTGTGGCGTGCATTCAGTGCCATGGACCGCGCCAGCCGTGCATACCACGCCCAATCCGCCACGATCAGCGCAATCAACAGGTTGAGAAAGCCCGGCCCCAGAATTCCGAGCACCGCGAAGGCCAACACAAGTCCCGGAAGCGTTAGTGCGATATCGACCATCCGCATGATAAGCGTGTCTATGATCCCACCCGCAAGGCCCGCAAATGTGCCCAGGACCAATCCAATTGCAAAGACGGCCCCCAAAACGAACATCGCCGCACCGATAGAGCGGTGCGCGCCATCCATCGCCCGGCTGAAGATATCCCGGCCCGTGGCGTCGGTACCGAAGGGATGCGACAGGCTGGGGCCTTTCATGGCGTTGATGTAGTTGGGCACGTCCGGCGCGTGTGGCGCCCAGAACATGCCGATGATGGCAAAACCAAGCACGGCCATGGCAAGCAGAATGCCTAGCCGACCGGCCCTATGCCGCCACAGGCGCAAGACGATGCGCCGGTCACCGACGAAGGGCGCAACTTTGGGGCGCGTGAGGTCCAGCAAGCTCATCTTCGGCCCTCGCGCAAGCGGGGGTCCATCGCCAGCGCAAGCAGGTCAATCAGCAAGGCAGCGGTCACATACGACACTGCAGCGATCAGAACATAGGCCTGGATAACCGGATAGTTGCGAGCGGTCAGCGCCTCCAGCAGATAGGCCCCAAGGCCGGGCCAGGTGAAAATAACCTCGATCAGGGGCGCGCCGCCGATCAGGGCGCCGATACTGACACCGATGGCTGTCAGAAATGGCAAAACCGCGTTTGGCAGGGCATGGCGCAACAGGATACGCCGTTCCGTTGCACCACGGGTGCGGGCCACATCGGCGTAGCCGCTGGCCATCTGTTCCAGAAGGCCGGCGCGCAAAAGCTGGGTCCAGCCTGCCGCACGGTCGATCCCGATGATGAACGCCGGGATCAGGGCCGCTGTCCAAATCCCGTCCGACAGCACCCGGCCTATATTGAAGCCGACGATAATGAATTGCAGCGCCAGCAACCCGAATATGAAAGTCGGCAGCGAGGCGCCGATCTGCGTATAAAACCGGATCAGACGATCTGGCCAGCGGTCACGATAGTAGGCGGCAACAAGCGCAAGGAGCATCGACAGTACAATCGAGACAACCAGCGCAGTTCCCAGCAGGATCAATGTCGCGGGCAAGCGATCAAGAATTTCACCGGTGACCGAGCCACGACTGGTAAAGGACTGCCCCAGATCGCCCTGAAGCACCCGCCCCAACCAATCCCAGAACTGCACGAGCAGCGGTTTGTTAAGGCCCAGAACTTCACGCGCCACCTCGATCTCGGCGGCGGTCGGGTCTTGCACACCGCGCGCCAGCAATACGCGTGTCGCGGGATCGCCCGGTGCCAAGGGCAGGATCGCCCAGACGACAATACTGGCGGCAAATGCCGTCGCAATCGCCTGGACGATCCGCCAAACCGTTGCGGTGATCACGCTGGGGCGCCTTTGTGCAGGTGGCTTTCGATCACGTGTTGGGCGCAGTTTGCCAGCTGATGTGATGCCAGGCGACGCCCGGCACGTAATCAGACCAGGCATCACTGACCAAAGCGCGTTCCACAAGAATTGTCAGGGCGAATGCATACGGATCCTCTTCGACCAGAATGTGCTGGATATCCGCCAGAATGACCGCCCGCTCGTCCGGGTCCACGGTTTCATCCAACCGGTCGATCAGACTGTTCATTTGCACGTTGCAATAGCCGCCATAGTTTCGATCCCCCTCGCATGCGACATAACGGTTCAAGAACCCGCTCACGGCCCCAACGGTCGCGGTTCCTGTCGCGACCATCGCAAGATCCCATTCGACCAGATCATTCAGCGCGGCTTCGCGGATACTGTCGACCGATATGATACTGGACGCGATGCCTATTTCCGCAAGATAGGCTTGCACCGCATTGCTCAGCGGCACCAGATCAGGTTGCTGGGGATAGATCATCAAGATCAGTTCAAGGGTCTCGCCATCGCGGGTGCGGGTGTCACCTTCACGGACCCATCCCGCCGCATCAAGCCGCGCATTGGCCGCGCCCATGTCAAAGCTATAGTTTTCGACAGCCCAGGGAAATCGCGGATTGTATAGCCCCGTCGCAGGTATCTTTGCGCCGTGGAAAACAGCGTCTGCGATCTCGGAATAATTGATCGCCTCCATCACGGCCATGCGCACCGCAATATCCTCGAACGGCCCGTCCGTGACGTTCATCACCCCCATGAAGCCCCCGGTCGAGGGCGCTCCGAGAGCAAGGTTGAGATTAGGGGTTGCGGCAAAGACGGGTGCCGCGGAAATAGGCGGATAAAGTGCGATATCGACCTCGCCGTTTTGCACGGCAAGAATACGCGCGTTCACGTCCGACACGAAGCGCAACTCGACACCCTCCATCGCAGGTAGACCTTGCCAGTAGGCGTCATACCGCTCGGCGATCATGCGTTGGTCATCCAATGCGACAAGACGGTAGGGGCCGGTATGGATCCCGGCGCCGATCAGGTGATCGTAGTCTTCGCCAACCGCCAGAACGGTTTCGACGTCGATCATCATCAGGCGGCTTTCATGGGCAAGGATATTGGGCAATTCGGGCACGGGAACACCGGTTTGCACCGTAATCTCCAACGGGCCGGTCTGGGTGAAGGTCACCACAGCGGGGAGAACGGCCTGTGTGCCGCTGCTGCGCTCACGGAAATACGCGATTGAGGCCAGAACGGCAGGCACGTCCATCGCGCGCCCGTTTTGGAATGTCACCCCATCGTGGATCGTGATGACCCAGGTCGTATCATCGATACGGGTCAGGCTTTCGGCCAACCAGGGCGTAATGGACCCATCGGGCTGGAACTTCATCAAAAGCTCCCCCTGGCCAAATTCCTGCATCCAGAACCCCTGATCGACAGGGTCCATGGACCGGATCTGAAAGCCAGTGGCCATATTGATGATCGTGTCTTCGGCGACAGCGGGCACCGAGGTAACCGCACCAAGAGCCAGCACCGTGCCAGCCAGGATTGAACGCAAGTTCATGAAAGTGTTTCCTTTTCGGGGGATTGATAAAGTGAGGGTCCACTGCGGCTTTTGCAGTGTGAAACCGAAGATCAGGAGCGTTGCCACCCTGGACAAGCACGTCTTCGACAAACCGGCGGGTGGCCGTGCGATCCGGCAGCCGGAACCAGTGACCCTGCGGATACAGGACCAGTATGGGCCCTTTGTTGCAGGGGAAAATGCAGCCGGTGCGCGTCGTCAGACAGCGATCAAAAACACCCGCCTGTTTCAGCTCGTCCTTGAGCATCTGAACGAAAGGCCTCGCACCATGGATCGCACAGCGCGGACCGGTGCAGACCAGCAGATGAAAATCATAGTCCGGCGGTGTGTTCCAGCCCGGTTTCCCAAGGCTGGGACGTACCTGCTCCACGGATGTTGCGGGTTGTGGGTGCGCAAGTGTTGCGGCTGCGAACTGGGCCAGCTGAATCGCATCAGTTGCCAGATCAGGACCAAGTTCAACTGTCGTATCTGCATTTTGACCGCGGGTCCTCCAGTCTGCGATGACACCGGGCAACCACTTCATCAGGCCTTCGGGGAAGGGTACGCCCAGCGGCTGCACGCGAATGGTCCGAAACCCCTCTGCGCGGAGGGACACGAGCATATCGGTCAGGCTTGGCCCGGTGCCTTCCAGCCGGATCAGACGCACAGGACCATCTGCACCTGCTTTGCAGGCCGCTTCCAGGCGGTCAAAAGCGCGGTTGCTGAGTGAATATGCCGAGATGACAAACAGCACTGCATGTTGATCGGTCAAGACAGCCCCCGTGCGGTGCACGTTGCTATGGGATGCGCGCGGTTGAGGGCTGCTGCCGAAAGCTCTCCTTTTGCAAATGCAATGACATCCTCGCCCGCGTTTAAATCACCAAATACCTGACATTCTCTGCACGATCCGACACAGCCGATTTGGCACCGTTGCCTGCACCTGTCTACAGCCGCGCAGCCGTTGATTGAAAAATCCTCGGCAATGCAGCCATCCGCAGCCGCCATCGCCGCTAAGAGCTTTGTCGTCAGATCGAAACTGGTCTCGCAAGTTCGTCCTCTAATCGGACAGGATTGCACATCTTTGATTGTATAAGATACCTGGTCCATCGCTCCCTCCGCACAGCGGCGAGGGCGTGGGAAAACCAGATTTATGTTCAGCTTGCGCTGGTATTGCCATCTCTAGCCTCCTGCCAGACGCCCCGCCTGGGTTGAGTTTCTATAAGATGGCAGGTCTCCTGACTCGCGGATCATGGCTAGGCCAACCTTCCCGGGAATTGTCCCAGTGGTATTTCGGCTTCGCTCACCGCTCACAGTTGCGGGGGCAGTCACGGATTCGGTGCCTGTTGGCTATTACTCACCGTGTTCCCTTTTCATTCCAGACGACACTTGGGACGCCAGAAACCATCAAGATCTAAGTTTCATATTCGAAAGACTAAAGCAACACCCCGGGACATTGGCAATATGTCATGTCTCAGATCAAAGGCGGGCTGCTGTAGCGGCACACTGAGGAAGATTTGAACACGACCCCTCAATTCGAGGTCTGAAACAAGCCGCCTGGATGCTTGCGGGCTGATAGACACTTTTTCACTGATGAAAGAGGGTGTTTTCATGCCGAGAACACCCTCGGTTTCGCACGGGCCCCCGCCAATGAACTCCTCCTCTGTCAGATCTTGATGCGTAGAACCTGATAGCTCAGGCTCGGCAGGGCGATGTTAACGGTGCTGCCATCAAGATCGGCGCCCGTGGCAGGCCGGGGCGCGACAGTGTCGGGGGCGGTGGCCGTATTGACGGCCTCAAGATCGTCATGGCGGATCATCTCGTGAAGGGTGATCCGCCCTGCATTGCCGAAACCCGCGAGATTGATGCTGGTCTCAAGCGTCTCGGTCAGATGCCGGTTGACCATGAAGAAGGTCATGACACCCTCTTCCTCGTCATAGGCCGATGAAATATCAAGATATTTTACGTTGTCGGCAAACTCGACATCATAGCCCGGGCAATCGACGCTCAGACACCACAGACGGCAGCCCCATGGGTCAGGACATCGTCATGCGGGTACGCGCAGGCTGAGTTTTCACCCGGGCGGGCTGGACGGTGCCGGGGCCCGGTCGGCATTTCGTCTCACCGGACCCGGGTCAAAGACGATTTCCATCCGCACCGAAAAGATGCGCCGCCGCATGGTCATAGGACAAATGAACCATCTGGCCCGCGTCCAGCGTGAGCGGGGCCGCCATTTTGGCCAGAACAAGCGCGCCGCCATCCAGAACGATATGCAGGATGGCGACATCGCCGAGATATTCGACCAGGTCGACGCGCCCCTCGAATTCCGCCGATTGCGGATCCGCCAGACGCAGCATTTCGGGCCGCAGCCCGATCGCCCCCCTTTCGGCCTTGTCGGTCCGGCTGTCGGATGGCAGCGTGAGCCCATCCGATATCCGAATGCGCGCGCCCCCCGGATCCGGCAGGATGTCGCCTTCCAGAAGGTTCATCGAGGGTGCCCCGATAAAGCCGGCCACGAAACGGTTGCGCGGCGCGCGGTAAAGCTCTTCGGGTGTCCCGATCTGTTCCACCTGACCCGCGTTCAGAACGACAATGCGATCAGCCAATGTCATCGCCTCGACCTGATCATGCGTGACATAGATCATCGTCGTATCGGGCAGTGACTTTTTCAGCTTGGCAATCTCGGCACGGGTCGAGATTCTGAGCGCGGCGTCAAGGTTCGACAAGGGCTCATCGAACAGGAAAATCTCTGCTTCCCGCACGATGGCGCGGCCGATGGCAACACGCTGCCGTTGGCCACCGGACAGCTCTCGGGGGCGGCGGGCGAGATACGGGGTCAGTTGCAGCATGTCGGCGGCAAGCTTGACCCGCCGGTGGCGCTCTGCCCACCCGACCCCGGCCACTTTCAGGTTGAACGACATGTTGTCCTCCACGCTCATATGCGGATAAAGCGCATAGGACTGGAACACCATCGCAACACCGCGTTTGGAACCCCGAACATCGTTCATCACCTTGTCGCCGAACCGCAGCGTTCCGCCGCTGATCTCCTCCAGCCCCGCGACCATTCTCAACAGCGTTGATTTCCCGCAGCCGGACGGACCAACGAAGACCAGCATCTCGCCCTGATGCACGTCCATCGAGACCTCGTGGATCACCTGCAAGCCACCGTAGTTCTTGCAGACAGCTTGAAGTTGAATATCAGGCATGTTGCACCCTCACCAAACAGCGCGACGGGGCGCGATGGGATCAATCGTGCCGGCCATTCGGTCGCACAGGCGTTTCAGCAACGCAGATTGCAACGCGCTGGCCTCGGCATCGTCCCACAAGTTGACATGCTCACCCGGATCTTTTGTCAGATCGTAGAGCTCCCCCGGCCCGGCCCCGTGTTGAACCACGATCTTTGCCGTGTCGGTCCGCAGCATCGTCAGGTTCGCGCCGCCGATATCGTCATGCCAGGGCATGGCGTTGTAATACTCGCAATAAATATCCTCGCGATGCGGTTCCCGGCTCTTTCCGGTCAACTGCGGCCAGAGCGAGCGTCCCTGAACCCCCTGTTCCGGCGGCAGGCCGACGGCGTCAAGCAGTGTCGGTACGAGATCGACAAGTTCGACAAGACCCTGAACCTCACCCTGCCTGATCCTGCCCGGCCAGTGGAACACCAACGGGACATGGACACTGGGTTCGTAGAAAAACGGCCCCTTCAGGTAGATGCCATGATCCCCAAGAAGCTCTCCGTGATCCGACATGAAGACGATAAGCGTATCATCCGCCTGGCCGGTTTCCTTCAGCATCTCGATGATCCGGCCAACCTGATCCGAAACCAGATCACACATGGCGAAATAGGCCGCCCGGACGTAGCGGTGATCCCGCTCGGTCATCTCGGGATAGGGAAGGGCCGCCAGGCCGCAATAGGCGCTTTCATGATCTTTTTTCTGAAGGGGGGTTTGCCCTCCAGCTCGCCCGCCCGGTAGCTCGGCAATGGCAGGTCGTCCAGTTGATCGAGATAGCGGTCAAGATAAGCTTTGGGCGGGTCGAACGGGTGATGTGGGTCGAAGAAATTCACCATATACATCCAGGGCGTGTCGCTGATGTCATGTGCCTGGATGAAATTCCGCGCCATTTCGGCGCAGAACGTGGTTTGGTGATCCTCGGCTTCCGGCCCGATGCGGATATGCGCGCAATCGGGGAAAGCTTCGGTGGCATAGGCTTTGCCCCGCTCGGCCAGCCACATATTATGCGCATTGAGCGGCCAATTGGGCGCTGAATCCGTCGCTGTGCCGTCGATCTGATCGCGGACCGACGATGACGGGTGATGCGACCAGTGAAAGCTGTCGAAACCATCGTTGTGGCGCGGCTCGTGCACCGGGGCAATCGACGGATTGCAGGCCGAGACATGGAGCTTGCCTGCCAGGCCGCAGGCATATCCTGCCTCCGAGAGAATGCGGGAGATCAGCCGCTCCCTCGGTGGCAGATCCTGACCGTTCTGATACGCGCCGGTGGTGCGCGGATACCGTCCGGTCATGAAACTCGCACGGCTCGGCGTGCAGACCGGGCTCTGGCAGTAGGCATGCGGCACGGCGGCACCCTCGGCATAAAGGCGGTCGATATCCGGTGTGTTGACATAAGGATTGCCCGTGGCCCCCAGCGTGTCCCACCTTTGCTGGTCTGTGCACAGCAATAGGATATTGGGTCGTTTGCTCATTGTCTCACGGCTCCTAAGTTCATTGTTTCACTGCCCCTGCGATCCCCTCGACAAAGAACCGCTGTACGAAAAAGAAGAAGAGGATCACCGGCAAAAGCGAGATCGTCGCCGCCGCCGCCATGCCCGACCAGTCAGTCTCGTTATTGCTGACGAAAGCCAGCATCCCCACCGGCAACGTGCGCAGATCGGGCGCCCCGAAGGTAAAGACAAGCGGAATGAGGAACGTGTTCCAGGCATACAGAAAGGTCAGCACGCTGACGGTCGCGGTGATCGGACCGGCCAGTGGCAGCATGATTGAAAAGAAGATGCGGAAGAAGCCTGCGCCGTCGAGTTCCGCGCTTTCCTCCAGATCCTTCGGAACGCCGTTGAAGAACCCGGCATAGAGAAGAATGGCCGCCGCCTGCCCGGACCCGGCCAGCGCCAGAATGATCCCCCATCTTGTGGAAAGCAGACCGAAGGAATCGGCCAGATCGACAATGGGAATGATCGTGACGCCGACCGGCACAACCATCGTGACAAGCAAAACACCAATGACAAAGCGTTTGCCGAGAAAATCGAACCGCCCCAGCACATAGCCCGTCAGCGAGGTATGCACGATCACCAGAAGGACGGTTCCGGCGGTGATGAGCACGGTATTCAGCATATAGGTCGAGAAATGCGCGGAGACCCATGCGCGGCTGTAATTCTCCCAGAGAAGCGTATCGGGAATGAGGTCCAGCCCCTTCTGGAAGATCTCAAGCTGACCCTTGAGAGAAGCCGAGATCAGCCAGGCAAACGGATAGCACCAGACGACCAGAAGACAGACAAGCGCCAGGATTCTGATCACATTCCAGGGTTTGCGCAGCAGTTTCATGTCGCCTCCGCCGCAGAGCGCCGAAACCGGCGGATCGCCAGAACCTGCAGGACCGTCGCAAGCGAAACGATCAGCCCGAAAAGGATCGCAGCCGCCGAGGCATAGCCCAGCCGGGGAACCGTGTTGATGAAGGCGTTGCGATAGACGAAGATGTCGATCACCTCGGTTCCGTAGAACGGCCCGCCACCGGTCAGCGTCAAGATCAGGTCGAACACATTCGTAGCCTCGATCAGCGTGATCAGCGTGATGATGATTGTGAAGGGGATCAGCATCGGAAATGTCACGCCGGTGAATTTCTGCCAGGCATTGGCCCCGTCCAGTTCGGCAGCCTCATAAAGATCGGTCGGGATCGTCTGGAGCGCGGCCAGCCAATAGATCACGGTGATGCCAAGCCATTTCCAGACCCAGATGCCGACAGCACTGTAAAGCGCGAGACCGGCATTCCCCAGAAAGTTGATCGGCGCCTCGATCGCGCCGGTCTGCATCAGCGCGATATTGACCGGCCCGCCTGTCGGATCAAGGATATACCGCATGACAACGCCGACAATCGCGGCGGTGGTCACCACCGGCAGGAAGATACCGGTCCGGAACAGGCGCACACCGGGGAACCGGGCATTCAGCACAATCGCGATAAGCAGTGCCGCACCAACCCGTAAGGGCACTGCGATCAGCAGGAACACCATCGTGTTTCCGAACGCATTCCAGAACAGGCGATCCTGCCAAAGCTCACGGTAATTGTCGAACCCGATATAGGTGCCCGTCGTCGCGAAGCCGTTCCAGTTCTGGAACGAATATCCGATCGACGCGATGATCGGATAAACCGTAAACGCCCCCACGAGGAGGAGCGTCGGCAGAAGGAAGATGTAAATCGCGCGGTCCGCCCAAAGGCGCGCCGGTAACGACGGTGGGGTGCGTGACATCCTGTTTCTCTCGTTCTTTGTTTTCGCACACCGCTTTGGAAATGCGGTCGCGCAGCGTCAGCGGACGTCCCCATCGGGAAACGCCCGCTTGCCTGATTTCAGCCCCTGTAGTCCTCTCCCCGCACCCAATCCGGGAAGACCCAGTCATCATGTGACACATCAAAGCCGGCGGCCTGCGCCTCTTCGATGCCTTTGTCCCGCTCGCGCGACATGGCATCCGAAAATTCCTGAAGGAACGGCGTCGCGTCGTCGAAAGCTCCCGAAAACGCGCCCTGAATGATCTCGCCCAGACCCGGCGTCACCGGATTCATGCGCGAGAAGACCTGCGCGGTCGCGGGGTTCGATATCAGCGGGTCGGGCCCACGGAAAACGCTTTCGCTGAAATTGCCGATGACGGTGCTGTATGTCGGATGCACATCGGCCCGTTCGACCGCCGAAAGATCCAATGGCGGCTGATCCATCCGGCTGGCAAGCTCCACATAATAGGCATCAGAGGTGAAATTCTGCAAAAGCTCGATGGCAAGTTCGCGATGTTCGCTCTGCCCGGACACGTAATAATGTCCGAACTGCGCCCCCCGGTTCAGGATCGGCGCCTCGCCGTTCGGCGTTGGCACATTGCTGACCCCGGTTTTTGCAAGGAATTCTGGCGCGATCCTGTTCAGAACGCCACTGTTCCAGGGGCCGTCGAAGAACATCATCGCCTCTTCCGCAGCCCAGCGCTGGCGGCCCTGACGTGCATCGACCGACGAGGAGGCCGGATGCAGGCTTCCGTCGCGCTGGAACTGCAAAAGGAAATCGAGCGCATCGAGAAACGGCTGGCTGGTATAGGCATAGTCGCCCGTCTGCGGGTCGAAGGTCCCTGCCGCACCCGCCGCCATCGCGATATCCTCCCAAAGAGCGCCCATGCGATTGGTGAATTGCAGCGGAAGGAGAAGGCCGAAATACCCGTCACCCGTGGCCGCCCTGGCCAGGTCATGCGCCTCGGCCCAGGTCGCGATACCGGCCTCCGGATCGCCACCGGCCGCAGCCATTTTTTCGCTATCGTACCAAAGGCTCGCATTGTGCCAGAGATTGCTGAAGATCGCGACCGAAACCTGGTTGCCATCGAAGACAGTCGCGCCCTCGACCAGCGTTGCCTGCTGGAAGGGGCTGTCAAACTCCAGCCCGGTCAGGGGTGCAAACCATCCGGCTTCATATAGCGAGGCAAGCGTCGCCGGATCGCCGTCAACGTCAAAGATATCCGGCGATTCGCCGGAGCGGAACGCCAGTTGCAGCGCCTGCATCGAAGTCGCGGGGTTGGTATTGGTGTATTCGACCCTGCCCCTGCCCGACTCCTCGAACGCGTCCCAGAAACGCTGATTCATGTCAGTCAGGGGGGCGAAGATATCCCACCATTGAAGAACGGGGCCGTCCTGCGCGAACAACGCGCCTGGCGACGTGGCCATGGCCGCCGCAGCAATCCCTCCGCCCAGAACAGCTCTGCGGCGAAAATCAGTTGTATTCGATCTTGTCATGAAATGATCCTCCCTCCCTAAACTTTAGGTTATATATAACTTATGTCAATCGGTATCTTTACGATATCCCTCACAGAAGGCAGTCTTGCGTTTTGGCTGACAGCGCTCCGGGAGGGCAGGCACTTGGCAAAAGACAGGGATACGTCAAGCGGCGGCGGCCACAAGACATTGCCCGGTCGGCCAACGATGACAGATGTCGCGCGCGCGGCGGGCGTCAGTCAGGCAACGGTGTCGATTGTGCTGAACAATGTCGGTGGCTCACGTGTGAATGCGCAAACCGCGAAGATGGTGCGGGAAACGGCCCGGAAGCTCGGCTATTCCATCAATCGCCGATCGCGTGTCGGCATGGGGAAGGCCCAGACAATCGGGTACATCATCGAAGATACCTTCACCAATCCGATGGTGAATATCGCCATCGAACAGGCGCGTCATGCGACCTGGGACGGGGGCGCGGTCCTGATGGTGCTTCCAACGCAGGGCGACCGGAGACTGAGGCGGGAAGCCCTGGAAATCCTGCTGGATCTTCGTCTTGTCGGCATCGTCATTTCCTCGTTCTTCACAAATCAGATCAAACCGCCCTCGATCCTGCGCAACGTCAATTCGGTGATGGTGAACTGCTATTCCGACAACCCGGCGATCCCCGCGCTTCTGCCATCCCACGAGGCCGGCGCGCGCGAGGGGACAGCGCATCTTGCCGCGCAGGGTCACCGACGGATCGCAATGATAAACGGCGATCACTGGATGGAAGCCTTTCAGGATCGCGAGATGGGATATCGGCGTGCGCTCGTCGACGCAGGGCTGTCATTCGACCCGGCCCTTGTCGTTCCGGACAATGACAGCCAGGACCACGCCCAAAGCGCTGCCGCCCATCTTTTCGACCTGCCCGACCCGCCCACTGCCATCTTCTGCGCGTCGGACAGATTCGCGATGGGGGCCTATGAGGAGATGCGCCATCGTGGCCTTCGGGTCGGCCATGATGTCGCCATTCTCGGTTTCGACAACGATCCGAATGCCAGCAGCCTCAAGCCCGGCTTGTCCACGATCGAAGTGCCGCATGGGGAAATGGGTCGCCGCGCCGTCGAGCACCTGCTGGCCATGCACGAAGACCGGACCGAGGGAACGATCAACGGCCACAATCGCGTGCCTTCGCCACTTATTCTGCGTGGCTCTACAGGGGATGACCCATGACACCCCAAAGGCAAAGATGGGGTGCGCCGCGTTGCCGGATCTGCGGGCGGGCGCCGATGCGATGCAACCGATCATCCAATGCACGGGATATGGTGTAGCGACCGGGTGGAATGGGGCATTCGGGGGCCGGTGTGAGTGAGGTCATCTGAACGCTTCATACAACGGATGTCGCAGGGTTTCTCCCCTTAATGTATACATAAATACATCAATAAGTATGCTTCAAACTGAAAAAAGAACACTAAGGTAGGTTTCAGGTATGCAAAGGGTGGTGCCTGCGTTGGATGCACCCTTGGTCGCATACCGGGCCGAAAATCAAACGGCGCAGGGTCTGTGCCTGTGTTGCAAAGGGTTTCTTAGGGGGCTCGGTGCGTGATGCCATGACAGCCATCAGCGATGTGCCGGTCGTCGTTGGCCAGGGGTCGTGGGGCATTGATGAGGAGCGTATTCCCCGTGTCGGTGTGAACATTCTTGTTGTCGAGGATGGCGCGTTTGTTCCGGCAGAATAACCAGAAAGCCGATCTCAGGCGGGTCTGACCACACTCAAACCCGCCTGAGACAAGGCCCCCACCTTACTTCGCCGGATTGAGGTGGGGGCCGTATGATCCCGACGAAGCCAATGGTCAGATACAGGGGTCACACGGGGGAGCGGCAATGATCGAAAAGATAAAACTCTGAGACGGACGCAGCCGGGCCATCCGGTCAGGCCATGAGGCGCCGGTCAGGAGTGTTGCCGAAACGGGGAGTGGACGCGCAAGATGCTTGCACAGCAGATAATGAATGGCGTGGTGTCAGGGTCGATCTATGCCCTGTTCGGCCTGGGTTTTACGCTGCTTTTCGGGGTTCAGAAACTGCTGAACCTTGCCCATGGCGCGGTCTTCATGGCGGGGGCTTTCATTGCCTATTACTGCGTCATCATAGGCCTGCCGTTCTGGGTGGCCCTGCTGTTCGCGATGCTTGCGACAGGGGTGATCTCGGTCATTGTCGAACTGGTGGCCTTTCGACAAATCCGAAAACAGGTGGACCCTGAATTTCCTGCGATCGTCTCGTCGCTTGGGGTTGATCTTATCCTGATCAATATCGCGCAGAACCTGTCGAATACCCGGGTGTTGAGCATGCCGTTCGGCACCTTTCCGGTTGAATTCTATAATATTTTCGGGCTGCGTATATCGCTGCTGCAAATCGTGATCCTTGTGTTGGTGGCGGCGCTGGTGGCGGCGTTGGTGGCCGCTTTGGTCTATTATCTGCAAAAAACAAGCTTTGGCCGCCAGGTGCGCGCGGTGGCGCAGAATGAACGGGCGGCGGCCCTGCTTGGGGTCAGCTCGGCCAGCGTCTATATGCAGACCTTCTTCATCGCGGGCGCGCTTGCGGGCGTGGCAGGCGTGCTGATCGGGTTGTCGTTCAATTCGATTCATTTTCTGATGGGGGAACCCTATCTGCTTTATGCCTTTGTGGTGGTGGTGATCGGCGGCATCGGTTCGGTTCAGGGGGCGGTGGTTGCGGCGATTTTGCTGGGCGTCACACAGGCGCTGACCAAGGCCTATCTGTCCTCGACCCTGTCTGATGCGATTATCTTCAGCTTACTGTTCGTGGCGTTGCTGCTCTTTCCCAACGGGTTGTTCGGCAAAGCCGTGCTGAGCGCGGGGGGCGATCGGCAATGATGCAGTTCTACTATTCCTATCAGCCGGTTATCGACTTCTTCCTGTTGAGCCTGGGCTTCGCCTATTCACAACAGATCGCCCTGCGGGCCGGGGTCTTTTCCATCGGCACAGCGGCTTTCGCGGCGCTGGGCGGGTATCTGGTTGCAATCCTTGTGACCCGAACCGAAATGCCCATATGGCTTGTCATTCCGGCAGGCGCGGGTATCGGGGCCTTTGGCGGCTATATTCTGTCCATTCCGCTGGCCAGATTGCGCGGCGCCTTTGTGGCGATTGCCACGCTGGCCTTTGTCAAAGTCATCATCGCACTGCTGCTGTATTTTGAAGATTTCACCGGTGGGGGCAGTGGGGATCAGCAGCATCCCGCGCGTCATGAACACATGGTCATTGGCGCTGATGGCTCTGCTGGTCATCTACATCAACTGGTCGGTCGGGCGGTCCACCCTGGGGCGGATTTTTTCGGCCCTGGCGCAGGATGAATCGGTTGCTGCCTCGCTTGGGGTGTCGATCCGCAAATATCATATGATCGCCTTTGTTGTTTCCGGCGCGATTGGCGGTCTCTTCGGCGGCCTTCAAAGCCTGTATGTCTACAATATCGAACCCTCTAATTTCGGCTTTGCCTTTGTGGTCACCGTTTTGACGGTTGTCGTGCTGGGCGGGCGCACAACCCTGCTTGGTCCGATTATGGGGGCCGCGATCATGGCCATTCTGCCGGAAATTGCCCGCCCCCTGGCCGATAACCGGACCATGGTTAACGGGATCATCATGATCCTTGTCATCACCTTCCTGCCCAAGGGGGTCGGCGATGCGATTGTTGACGCGATCAGGCATCGCATGCGGTCGATGCGCCGCCCCCGGCAGACCAGCAAAGAGTGAGGCCGCCGATGCCATCCCTTCGGATTGAGAATATCAGCAAGCATTTCGGCGGCCTGAAGGCGGTTGACGCGTTTTCGATGGTTGTGAAACCGGGAGAGATTACCGGATTGATCGGCCCGAACGGCGCCGGGAAAAGCACCGTGGTCAATATGATCGCCGGAGTGCTCAGCCTGACAGGGGGGATATCAAACTGGGGGACCGGTCAATCGCCCGGGACAAGACCGAACAGGTCGCGCGGGCGGGCATCGCGCGCACATTCCAGAATATTCGTCTGCTGTCGGAAACCACGGTACTCGACAATATCGTGATCGGCTTTCACCGCCATGAAAAGGCCGGCCCGCTGGCGGCCCTTCTGGGCCTGCCAAGCGCCACGCGCGAGTTGCGGGAGCTGCGGGAACGTGCTTGGGACCTGCTGGAACAGTTCAACATGGGCGATTATGCCTCCGTATCGGCGGGCAATCTGGCTTATGGGCACCAGCGACGGGTCGAGATCATGCGCGCCATCGCCAGCGACCCTGCGGTTCTGATGCTGGATGAACCGGTTGCCGGAATGAATGATGTGGAATCCGACGAGTTGGCACAGATATTCCGCGACCTTGCCGGGCGGGGTCTTGGCCTGCTTCTGATTGAACATAATGTCGGCTTCGTGACACGGCTTTGCAAACATATCTATGTTCTGGATGCGGGGCGCCTTCTGGCCTCTGGCCCGCCGGATCAGATCACAAATGATCCACGTGTGATCGAGGCGTATATCGGGGCATCGGCGGCATGATACTGGACATCAAGAACCTGCATGTCGCCTATCAGGGCATCAAGGCGCTGCGCGGGGTCAGCCTGCATGTGGATCAGGGAGAGATGGTGTCGATTATCGGCTCCAACGGGGCGGGAAAATCGACCCTGTTGAACGCCATCAGCCGTGTGATCGCGATGAGCGATGGGCAGATCCTGTTCAAAGGGTCGGAAATTCGCCGTGTTACGGCCCATAAAGTGGCCCGGCAGGGCCTGTTGCAGGTGCCCGAAGGGCGCCAGATTCTCGGGGAAATGACGGTTCTGGAAAACCTGCAGGTGGGGCAGCTGGCCCTTGGCGGGCGGCCCGCGAAATACAGCCTGTCCGATGTCTATGCCCTGTTTCCGGTTCTTCAGGAACGGCATGCGCAACTGGGGGGCACGCTGTCCGGCGGGCAGCAGCAGATGCTGGCCATCGGCCGCGCCATGATGGGGGGGCCGGATCTGCTGCTTCTGGATGAGCCCAGCCTGGGCCTGTCGCCCCTGATGACCGATGAGGTTTTCGCCGCGCTGGAACGGTTGAACCATGATGGCCTGACGGTTCTGCTTGTCGAGCAGAATGCCCATCGCGCGCTGGCCCTGACATCCCGGGCCTATGTGCTGGATCGCGGGCAGGTTGTGCATGATGGCAAAAGCACCGATCTGGCCGGCGATACATCCATTATCGAAAGTTATCTGGGCGTCTGAAACGGCATAAGGCGCCGGGTGGGAGGAAACGCAAATGCTGCAATTCGGGGAATTCGCCGCCGTCACCACAATTGGCGATCTGCTGCTTGGAACGGCGCAGGCGCGGCCGGATGTGGATGCGCTGGTGTTTCCCGATGACCGGCGCAGTTTCAGCGCCCTGGCCGCTGGCGCGATGCGCCGGGCGCGGGGGCTTTATGCGCTTGGGGTGCGCCCGGGCGATCATGTGGGTATTCTTCTGCCAAGCTGCATTCCTTATGCGGAGCTGTTTTTTGCGACAGCGCTACTTGGGGCGATCTCTGTCCCGATCAACGCGCGCTATCGCAGTTCCGAATTGCGCTACATCCTGCGCAATGCGGATCTGAAACTTGTCGTGACCACGGGGCAGGTGGCTGAAAAGGTGAATTTCATCGACCGGTTGACCGAGGCTTTCCCGGACCTTGCCGATCAGCGGCCGGGCGAAAGACTTGCCCTTGCGGATGCCCCGAAACTGAGTGCGGTATTGCTGATATGCGATGCAGAGGCGCCGGGTTTTTTGTCAGCCTCCGCTGTGGATGCGGCTGCGGAAACGGTGGATGACGCGGTGATCCACAGCCTGCGGCGGCGGGTCTGCGTGCGTGAAACCGGGCTGATCCTTTATACATCGGGCACCACCTCGCACCCCAAAGGTTGCATGATCTCGCATGAGGCTCTGGTGCGCACGGGGCAGGGGCTTGCGACGCGGTATCAAATGACCTCTGACGATGTTTTCTGGTCGCCGCTGCCGATGTTTCATATCGGGGCACTGTTCCCGATCTGTGCGTCCTATTCCGTCGGCGCAACCTATGTCTCGATGCCGTATTTCGAGGGCGGCGAAGCATTGCGCCTGATCGAAGAGGAACGGGCGACCATTGGCTACCCGGCTTTTGGAACCTTTATCGCCGACATGATCTATCACCCGGATTTCGAGCAACGCGACCTTTCCGCATTGCGGTTGATGAACAGCAATATGGCGATGCAGCCGCCATCGTTCCGCAAGGCGTTGCAGGAAAAGATGCCCGATTGCATTCAGGTCGGTACATTCGGGATGACGGAAACCTCGGGCACGGTGACCACAAGCATGCCCGGTGACAGCTATACCACCCGGACCGAACGGCTGGGCAAACCCCTTGATGGGCTGGAGGTGCGGATTGTCGATGAAAACGGGCGTGATCTGCCTGCCGGAGAGATCGGCGAAATCCTTGTGCGGGGGTTCAGCATTTTCAGCGCCTATTACAAGGATGCGGATAAAACCGCCGAGGTGCTGCGCGATGGCTGGTTTCATTCCGGCGATCTGGGATCACAGGATGGCGATGGCACATTGCTGTTTCACGGACGCCTGAAAGACATGCTGAAAGTGGGTGGCGAAAACGTTGCCGCGCAGGAGATCGAAAACCTCGTGGGTCAACATGAGGCGGTGAAACTCTGCCAGGTGGTGGGCCGGTCTGATCCCAGACTGGTCGAGGTGCCGGTTGCCGTGGTCGAGCTTGTGCCCGGTGCCAGCGTTCAGGGCGCGGATCTGATCGCTTTCTGCAAAGGCAAAGTCGCCAGTTTCAAAGTGCCGCGCGATGTGCATTTCGTGACGGAATGGCCCATGTCCGCCAGCAAGATCCAGAAATTCAAGCTTCGTGAGATGGTTGAGGGCCGGTAAGGCTCTGCGGGTGGAAAACTCCAGTTTTCCACGTGGAATTCTTGAGAATTCCGGGCGTCGGCTTTGCTGCGAACCCAGCCTGACGCCATTGGGGGAGAACCCGCAGCACACCGCCTATACCGTTTCGGGTGCAACCTGAGACAGATCGCAACGCAAAACGCGTTCGAGACATCGGCGAGAGACCGTTTTTTCGATGCAAGGCTTACCCTACAGCATGCTGCCTTAAACCTGAGACATCGCGCATCACAAATACCCTGGGAACGCGAAGCGTGGCAGGGCATTTGTGAGTCAAGTTTAAGGCAGCGTGCTTTAGGCCTATTCCTCTGGCGCCAGTGTCAGCGTCAGACCATCCAGCGCTTCGGTCACCGGAATCTGGCAGCTGAGGCGGGACCGGGCCTCTTCATAGGCAGGGCTGAATTCCACCAGCTCCGTTTCATCAGGTTCCGCCTCGGGCAGCTTGTCCATCCAGTCGGGGGCGACATGGACATGACAGGTTGCGCAGGCGCACATGCCGCCACAGATCGCCGCGATATCAAGACCGCCCTTGTCGCGCAGGGTTTCCATCAGGCTTGCCCCCTCATTCGCCATGATGTCATGGGTCTGCCCCTGTCGGTCGGTCGCGTGTATCATCGGCATGGGTAAGAGGGTCCTTGTTGGATTGTCGGAGGATGGGCCGGTCTCAGCTTTGGAAATGCCGGGTCCAGCCGGTCCAGCTTTCCAAGCTTTCCGGGTAATCGGCAGGCCGCTGGTCACCATAGGCGCGCTGGCGCAGGGGGCTGCCCATGGCCTCGGCATATTCGCCGACCGGGACATAATAGAGAAAAGCCAGGGTCCGGCTGCGGAATTTCCATGCGCCGCCCTGGCGCAGATAATCATCCGTATAGCGCAGGGACGCGATCAGGGAGACCCCGTTCCGGTGGGATTCCGCATGGCCGAAGACTTCGCCCGTGACATGATCTGCATCGCTGTCATCGAAGCGCAGAATGTGGTCATGGGTCCAGTGTGCCGAAATGCCAAGCACATCGAACCGGCCTTTATACATCTGCATGACCGCATCGACTCCTTCGGCTGTCATGACCCCATCCTGCGATTTCACAACCGCATCGCGGGTGAACAGGCTGCGCAGCATCGGCACATCACGATCATCGCAGGCCTTGCAATAACGCGCGACCAGTTCCGAGATTTCGGCCCGGGCCTCTAACCGGTCAAGCCGTGCCTCAATATCCGGTTCGGACATGGCAGTTCCCCCCATATGGTGATGGTTCTGGTGTATGTGTCAGGTCAGACATGGCGCACAGGGTTGCTTCCATCCCAATCCTGTGCGGCGGATGCGACCATGTCGAAATAGCGCAGCAGGCCGGGGCTGGATTGAACCAGTTCCAGCACAGAGCCGGATTGCATCGGGTCCGTATCAAGATAGGCAAAGGGAATGCCTGCTGCCGTGCACCCGCCTTGCAGAACCTCCACACCCCGCGCAGCCCAATCTGCCAGGTCAGCCTTCAGATCTGTGCTGACCGCGCAGACATGGTGCAGGCCGGGGCCGCGCGTTTCAAGAAAGTCGCTGAAACAGGACCGGTCGCCGCCGGTTTGCTGCAAAAGTTCGATCTGCACCGGCCCGTCCTGGGCCAAAGCCACCCTTTGATCCAGATGGATCTCTGTGCCGCGATACTGCAATTCAGCCATCGGTATGCCATTCACAACGAAAAACGGGCCGACACCAAGCGTTTCGATCCAATGGATCATCGCCCTGTCAAGATCATCGACCACATAACCAAGCTGCATGATCGGCGATGCGAAACGGCTCATGATGCGATCCAGCGGCTCAGATGCCGCATCAGGATTATGCAGCACAGGGGGGTTTACGTATACATTTAGCCTCTGTTAGCATACACGAGAATTTCCAGCAAGCCCGGCAGGCGTCAGATAACGCCATCAAACCGGAAAGAGGATGACATCATGACCGTCTCGGAGCGTGGGGCGATTGAAGCCCGCCAAGCTTATGAATCCTCTCGCAAAGGGCCGCCCGAAGGGTTCCCGCAACTGCCCGATATCCCGGGTGATCGCTATGTCGACCCGGCGTTCAACGCGCTTGAGAAAACCCATATGTGGCACAAGTCCTGGGTCTATGCGATCCATGCCGATCAGGTGCCTGAGCCCGGCAGTTATGTGCAATGGGACAAACTGGGCGAGCCGCTGTTTTTCATCCGGGGGGAGGATGGCGAAGTCCGGTGTTTTTACAACACCTGCCGTCATCGCGGCGCGCCTGTTGTCACCGAGGCCAGCGGCAAATCGCGTGGCGTGACCTGCCAGTATCACGGCTGGACCTATAACACCCGGGGGAGCTGATCAATCTGCGCGACCGCCGCGATTTCGTTGATCTGGATATGTCCTGTCGTGGCCTTATTCAGATCCGGTGCGAGAATATCGGCACGCTTTATTTCGTAAATCTCGACCCTGAGGCAATGCCGTTGCGGGATTATCTGGGGCCGGTGGCGCGCACGCTTGATGATATGTCACCCGATAAGCTGATCCTGGTGGACAGTGCCTCCATCGATGTGGCCTGCAATGTGAAAGTGATGATTGATGCGTTTCTTGAGGTCTATCACCTGAAATCCATCCATCAGAATACGGTTGATAAATTCCTCGATCATCGGGGCTCGGCAATCACGCTCTGGCCCGGTGGCCATTCCCGCATGGTCACGCCTTTCAAGCGCGAGGGCTGGAAAGACCCCGGTGTGAAGGGCCTGCCGATGGTGGAGGGTGTCGACCCCTGGTACGAGGGCACGAACCTGTCGGTCATGGGCTATCCCAATATGGTCAGCCCGGTCTCGCCCCATGGCATTCCGATCCTGCTGTTCTGGCCAAAGACGCTGGATACGATGACGGTTGATGTGCATTGGTTCGGCCCCGATTGGGGCGATGGGCCACGACCGGACCGGTGGGATATGCGGATCGCCAATTTCCATGCCATTCTGGAAGAGGACCTGCAATTCGCCGACAAGATCCAGACCTCCGTGCAATCTGCGGGTCTGCGCGGATTTCCCCTGAATTATCAGGAACGTCGCATCTATCACTGGCATGAAGAGCTTGACCGCCGGATCGGTGCCGCGCGTATTCCGGACGGTCTGGGTGTCAAACAAATCCTGGAGGATTTCATTGACCTTCCCGGTCAGGGCCCTGCGGATGCGCGGGAACGGGGTCGCAGCACCGCAGAATCCGTGTTGTCGTGACAGAGGGGGGGCACGCCGATGGTGCCTATATGCGCCGGGACGGGGCGGTTGCGATCATTGTGCTGGCGCGACCGGAAAGGCGCAATGCGGTGGATGCCGAAACATCCGCCCGGGTTGATGCCCTGATCCGCGCGGCCGAGGCGGATGATGAGATCGGCGCCATCGTTCTGACCGCAGAAGGTGACCGCGCCTTTTGTTCGGGTATGGATTTGAAAGAGGCCGCGCAGATCGGCCCGGGCCATGGGCTGCTTCCGGGTGCGGGGTTTTGCGGCGTTACCGAACGGGCAATTTCAAAACCTCTGATCGCTGCGGTCAACGGGGCCGCAGTTGCAGGCGGGCTTGAGATTTGTCTGGCCTGCGATCTGGTTGTGGCGGCGGATCATGCGATCTTTGGCCTGCCCGAAATCACCCATGGCATGGTGGCCTTCACCGGCGGGGTGCAGCGGCTGGCGCAGACCCTGCCGCGCGCCGCCGCGATGGAGATTATCCTGACCGGGCACCCGATTGATGCACAGCGGATGCAGGCGCTTGGGCTTGTGAACCGCGTGGTTCCGGCCCCAAGTCTTATGGACGAAACCCTGTCCCTGGCCGGTCTGGTTCTGGCCAACCCCCGCTCGGCAGTGACCCGGGCGAAGGCATTGTTCGAGGCCGCGCGTGATCTGCCATTGCCGGATGCCATTGCCGAAGGCCATGCGCGGGCTGATCATCTGATGCGCTCAACCGATAGCCGCGCGGGGATCGCGGCCTATGCGGGGAAACGCAACCAACGCCGGGATTCAGAATGAAAGCGGGGCCGGGATGACCGATAGCGCCAAAGAAAATGAGGTGAAATGGGGTTTCACCGATGCTGAACTGGCGGATCATCCGACAGTCTATCGCCCGGATCTGATGCAGGGAAAACGCGTTGTGGTGACCGGGGGCGGCACCGGTATGGGCCGCGCGATGACCTTTCTGTTTGCCCGTCTTGGGGGCCATGTCACCATCTGTGGCCGTCGTGAGGAGAAGCTGAGAGCGACTGCTGATGCTGTGCACAAATCATGCGGTGCCGAGGTGACAACCCAAGCCCTGTCGATCCGCGAACCCGAAGCGGTTGATGCCTTTCTGGATATGGTCTTTGCCGAGGGCGGGGTGGATACGCTGGTCAATAATGCCGGTGGGCAATTCCCCCAGGATGCCATCGACTTTTCGCGCAAGGGCTGGGCCTCGGTGATTGATCTGAACCTCAATGGCACCTGGTGGATGATGCAGGGCGCCGCGCAGCGCTGGCGCGACAGTCAGACGGGTGGCAATATCATCAATATCGTTGCCCATGTGGGGCGCGGCATGCCGCAGGCGGCCCATACCTGTGCCGCAAGGGCCGGGGTGATCTATCTGTCCAAAACAGTGGCGACGGAATGGGCGCCGCTGAATATTCGCGTGAACTGTGTGGCGCCCGGTGCGATTGCGACCGAGGGCCTGTCTGCCTACCCGGCCGAGGCGACAAAACGGTTTACGGATGTCAATCCGCAGCGCCGTATGGGCGATGTCTGGGATGTGGCCGAAGGGGTGGTGTATCTGGCCGCCGATAGTGCGGGGTTCGTGACCGGCGAGGTGCTGACCATTGATGGCGGCATGCAGATGTGGGGCACGGTATGGCCTGCCGGTGTGCCCGAACATTTCAGCGTTGTCTGAGGTGTAAAGCCTTAATCCCTGGTCCAGGGAAGCTGTGACATGACACTGCGCGTCAATCCGCCATCGACAACAAGTTGATGCCCATGCACATAGCTTGCCGCTTCTGACGCCAGATACATGACAGCGGCGGAAATATCTTCGGGCTGTCCAAGACGCCTGGCCGGTACGGCGCCGCCGCGCCGGGTGCGCGCCGCCTCGTTGTTCTGATAGATCGGGGTTGAAACGCCGCCGTCGATCATGCCGGGCGCGACAGCGTTGACCCGCACGCCCAACGGTCCCCATTCCAGCGCCATCAGCTCTGTCAACGCGGCCAGACCCGCCTTGGCGGCGACATAGGCGTTCACCCCGGGGCTTGAGGCGATGCCAGCGGTCGAGGTGATGTTGATGATATTCCCGGAGCCGTTTGCAATCATCCGCTCGGCACAGGCCCGGGCGACAAGGAACGCTCCGGTCAGGTTGGTGTCGATGACGCTGCGGAAAATCTCTTCGGTGGTTTCCATCAGGGGATGAAACCGCACGATACCTGCATTGTTCACCAGAAGATCGGGGGCTTTACCAAGCGCGTCCAGCGCGGAGTTGATGGCCGACATATCTGCCACATCTCCTTTGAACGCCTGCACCTTGCGGTTGCGGGCCGCCTCGCGGGTGACAAGCGCGTCAGAGGCTACGGCATCGCGATCAAACACCGCGACCTCATAGCCGTGATCCAGTGCCGCCTCGGTGATCGACAGACCCAAACCCTGGGCGCCTCCGGTGATAAATGCAATCTTTGACATGTTGACTCCTACCCTGAAGAAAATAATACATATAACATATCATATGTATACAAAAACTCACGATCCGGGGTGGTTTGGCCTCTGGTCAAAGTGCAAAATACGCAATCACAGATGCGGAATGCAGAGATCTGACGTGGTTCAAACGGCCTTACCCCCAAAAGATACTGCATATGCCGCGTCGCTTGCGGCCGGGTTACAGGCGTCCGGGCTGCGGGCGGGGGAGAGGGGGCTTGCGCTTCTGTCCTCATCCGGTGACATAGATGCGCTTCTGGCCGCATGCCGGATGTTGAATGCGGATGTGATGCTGCTGCCGGCAACCGCCGGGCCTGATGAGATCTCCCAGGCCAGTGCGGCGCTTTTCCCCAAATTTGTGGTTGCGGATGTCAAAGACGGGCCGGTTAAGACCGCCATGACACTGGAGGATCTGAACGCGGCCATGCCCTTGCCGGACAAGATGCAGGCATCGGGCGAAACGACCGCGCAGGTTCTGTTCCCATCAAACCTGCTGGATGAGGTTGCAGCGGTCTTCCCATGTCCGCAATCCATGCTGCTATCCTCGGCAAAAGCCATTGCGGCGCGCCTTGGGATCACGGCGGCGGATCACCTCGCCGTCATGGCCGAGGCTGTGCATCCTGTCTCGGTGCTGATGCATCTGGCGGCAGGTGAGACCGGGGCGGCAATCTCCCGTTGTTCCGGGCGCGTGCCGAAACGGGGCGAGATTGCCGGGATGCCCGCCTCTGCAACGGTGTTGATCGTGCCGGATGTTGAAGGCTTGATGGCTCTTATCCGGGGGCGGGTGGCATATGCGCCGTGTTTGTCCGGTTTGCGGCAGATGGTCGTGCAGGCCCCGGGCCGCATGATCCCCCGGGCGCAGAAAGCCTTCCCCGGGGTTCAAATGCTCAACAGTTGGTCCATTGCTGAAACGGCGGGGCTGGCAAGCCTGTGTGATCCGGCTGATCCGGTTGATACGGCAATACGCACCCATGGGCGGCCTCTGCCGGGGGTTGAGGTGATGATTGTCGATCCTAGGACGGGACTGGACAATCTGCTGTTTGAGCGGGGAGAGATCTGGCTGCGCACCCGCCCCCGGTTTCAGGGCTATATCGGCGCCAAGCGGGGCATCGGTCATATCCACCGGCGCGACGGGTTTCTGCGCACCGGGCTTATGGGCATGCTGGATCAGGAAGGCCGGGTGATTTTATAGTGGTTTGCTTGCGACGCCTGCCGGCTTTTACCGCCTGTCTCTCTTTGTCTTAAATACATCGCTTCATGTGATCTGTTTCAGATAAACCGCAAAATGCTGTAGGCAGCGCTTGGACCGGCCCCTATAACCCGGGCTGTTACGACAAGCGGAGGCGCAGGATGCGCAAGGCGGCCATCAGCCGGAAAACGGCGGAAACGGACATCACCGTTGAGATCAATCTCGACGGGTCAGGGGTTTATGACATTCAGACCGGAGTGGGGTTTTTCGACCACATGCTGGACCAGCTTGCGCGTCATTCCCTGATCGACATGACCATTCGCGCGACCGGCGATCTGCATATCGACGATCATCACAGTGTCGAGGATGTGGGGATTGCTCTGGGTCAGGCATTGACCGCCGCGCTGGCGGATAAGCGTGGCATCCGGCGCTATGGCGCATGCCTGTTGCCGATGGATGACGCATTGGTGCGTGCGGCGCTGGATCTGTCGGGGCGGCCCTATCTGGTCTGGCATCTCGATATGCCCACCGCCAAGATCGGGACCTTTGATACGGAACTGGTGCGCGAATTCTTTCAGGCCTTTTCAACCCATGGCGGGATCACCCTGCATGTGGATGCGCTGCACGGGATCAACAGCCACCATCTGGTTGAGGCCGCATTCAAGGCGGTGGCCCGCGCCCTGCGCGAGGCGGTTGAAACCGATCCGCGCAAGGCGGATGCGGTGCCCTCCACCAAGGGCAGCCTGTGAGCGCATGACCACGGTTCTGATCGACTATGACAGCGGCAATCTGCACTCGGCAGAGAAAGCCTTTCAACGCATGGCGCGGGAAGGCGGCCACGCGCCGGTTATTGTCAGTGACCGGCCCGAAGATGTGGCCATGGCCTCGCGGATCGTTTTGCCCGGCGACGGGGCCTTTCCAGCCTGCCGACGGGGCTTGCAGGCGATTGACGGGCTGGAACAGGCGATTGTCGAAGCCGTCGAGCTCAGGGGTGTCCCGTTTCTGGGCATCTGTGTCGGGATGCAGATGCTGGCCTCCTGGGGGCGGGAATATGAGGATGTGGCGGGGTTTGGCTGGGTGCCGGGGGATGTGGTGAGGATCGCACCCGCCGCGCCTGAAATGAAAGTGCCGCATATGGGCTGGAACGATCTGGTCATTGACCGGGCGCATCCGGTTCTGGACGGGTTGAAGACGGGCGACCATGCCTATTTCGTGCATTCCTACCACATGCAGGTGGCCGGGGCTGATGATCTGCTGGCCCATGTGGATTATGGCGGTCCGGTCACCGCGATTGTGGGGCGCGATAATGTGCTGGGCACGCAGTTTCACCCGGAAAAAAGCCAGCATGCAGGGCTGCGCCTGATTTCGAATTTTCTGGACTGGGCGCCGTGAGACGAGGCAGTTTTTTAATTCAAATCAAACGCAAATCACTTTAAGTTCAAAAGAATACATAACGAATGATGCATCATAAAACGATGATACGCCTCCTTATTTCACTGATTGCACTGGCGTTTCTCACAAGCTGCGTCACAGATAAAACGGGTCCCGATTTCTATCCCGAACATGTCTCCAGCAGCCGTTGTTTTGCCGGAGATCATGAATTCAGCGTCTTTGTCGATGTGCCAAGCCGGTTTGGCGCTGTGCAGGCCCTGACCCAGATGGCACGAACCTCATCAGGACTTGAATCGGTTTGCACACTGACTCTGCCCTCGGCCAGGGGCTGGACAGCGCCCGGAGGCCGGGTTCAGACCAGCTTTGATATCTACGCAGCCGAGGTTTATGATGGAAACGCACAGCTTTGCGTCAGCGCGCGGACCTCTGGTGGCCATATCATCTCATGCGCTTCTCAGTCTCAAGTGCGACGCGCCATTGCTGCGCCGCTTGGCAGCAGCGGCGCGGTCATCAATCTGACCAATTGGCGGGCCTATCCCGGTTAGGGTCAGGACCCTAGCGCTGGACGCTCCGGGCAGAGCCTTCAGTTCACCCGCTGCCAGCGTCCGCCTTCCCGGCAGGCCGCGCCGCCAAGGATGCAGCCTGAGACCACCAGTTCATCGCCATTGAGTTGCAGGCGGGAGCGATAGGTCCGGTCCCGGTCAGGGGAATAGAGACGCCCGCGATATTCGCCGCCACCCTCGGGCAGGGTCTCCCAGATGATCTGCCGTCCGACATGTTCGGATTCCATCGTTGTGCCCGCGCCGTCGAACGCCTCGATCAGCGTCCCGCACAGTGCCGCGCCACATTGTGCCACCCGGATCAGGCCGGTATTGCCGTGGTCATCGGGTGCTGTGCGCCAATCCCCGATCAGATCATCCGCATGGGCCATGCCGGTCAGGGCGATGCTGGCCAGTGCGGCCAAAATCAGGTGTTTCATCTCGCTTTCCTCCGAATTGTGGTGCCATGGTGGGCCAGCCGGGGGCGGTCTGGCAAGCCTGACCTTGGGGAGCGCCCCGCCCGGTGTCTTGGCATTCGCCCGGCTCTGGGCCACAAGAGCCCCCGGATGCTGACGGAAAGGCCTGCGTGATGATCCTCTACCCCGCGATTGACCTGAAAGACGGCCAGGCCGTGCGCCTGCTGAAAGGGGATATGGAGAAAACCACCGTTTTCAACGACAAACCGGCAGATCAGGCCCGCGCCTTTCAGAAGGCAGGCTGCGAATGGCTGCATCTGGTCGATCTGAACGGGGCTTTTGCGGGCCAGCCCGTGAATGGCGCGGCGGTGGAGGCGATACTGGCCGATACGTCCGTGCCCGCGCAGCTTGGCGGGGGTATTCGCGATATGGCCACGATCGAGATGTGGCTGACACGCGGGATTGCGCGGGTCATTCTGGGCACGGTGGCCGTGGAAGACCCCGATCTGGTGCGCGAGGCCGCCCGGGCCTTTCCCGGGCAGGTCGCTGTGGGGCTGGATGCCCGTGAGGGTCGGGTCGCCACACGGGGCTGGGCGGAAGAGACCGATCTGATGGTCACGGATCTGGCAAAAGGCTTTGAAGACGCGGGCGTAGCGGCGATCATCTATACGGATATCAACCGCGACGGGGCGATGCAGGGGCCGAATGTGGCCGCGACCGCCGATCTGGGACGGGCCACCAGTATTCCGGTGATTGCATCGGGCGGGGTCTCCTCCCTTTCGGATCTGATGGCGCTGCGTGACACCGGTGTGATTGCGGGCGCGATTTCGGGCCGGGCGCTTTATGACGGGGCGCTTGATCTGGGCGCGGCCCTTGCGATGCTGGATGCATGATGGCGGGTGTCACCGCCACAACCCTGCCCCCCGACAGTGTGCTGCATACGCGCCGGGTGCCCGGGGATTTCCTTGATTGCTATGTCGTTTCGGCCTGTGCAACCCCGCGTCACGCGGCCAGTATCATCACCCGTTTCCCGGGCTGGGCCCGTGGTCTGTTGCTGATCCGCCGTGTGATGACCGCGCCATTCGGGCTGGATAATGACGGCCCGCCTGCGACCGACCGGGTTGGCATCTTCCCGGTGGAGCGGGAGACCGAACATGAAATCATCGCAGGCTTTGACGATAAGCATCTGAATTTCCGTATCTCGGTTTTGGCGCGGGACGGGCGGATCTATCTGGCAACCTGGGTGGCGCCTCATAATCTGGGCGGGCGGATCTATCTGGCCATGATCATGCCATTCCATATTCTGATCGTGCGCAACGGGTTAAGCCGGGTTGCCCGGGCATCAGAGCCGCGCAGGTAACGGTGCCTCTTTCCTCGCGCAGGGTTTCGGCCTAAACCGCCCCCATGCTGAAAACCCGCATCATTCCCTGTCTTGATGTCGCCGATGGCCGTGTGGTCAAAGGTGTGAACTTTGTCGATCTGGTCGATGCGGGCGATCCGGTGCAATCGGCCCGGGCCTATGATGCGGCGGGGGCGGATGAGCTGTGCTTTCTCGATATCCACGCCACCCATGAAAATCGTGGCACCATGTATGATCTGGCAACCCGCACGGCGGAACAGTGTTTCATGCCGCTGACCATCGGCGGCGGGGTGCGCATGGTCGAAGATGTGCGCGCCCTGCTTCTGGCCGGGGCTGACAAGGTCAGCTTCAATTCCGCCGCGGTGGCCGACCCAGATGTGGTGGCCCGTGCCGCTGACCGGTTCGGGGCGCAATGCATTGTCGTGGCCATCGACGCCAAAACCGTCAGCCCCGGCAAATGGGAAATCTTCACCCATGGCGGGCGCAAACCAACGGGCATTGATGCCGTTGATTTTGCCAGAACCGTCGCGGCCAAAGGCGCAGGTGAGATATTGCTGACCTCGATGGATCGCGATGGCACGCGATCCGGATTCAACCTGCCGCTTACCCGCGCCATTGCCGATGCGGTCCCGGTCCCGGTCATCGCCTCGGGCGGGGTTGGAACGCTGGATCATCTGGTCGAGGGGGTGACCGAAGGCCATGCAAGCGCGGTTCTGGCCGCCTCGATCTTCCATTTTGGTGATTTCACCATTGCCGAGGCCAAGGCCCATATGGCCGAGGCCGGTATTCCCATGAGGATGTCATGACTGTTCTCGACCGCCTGACCGCCACAATCGAGGCCCGCAAGAGCGCCGACCCGGAAACCAGCTGGACCGCGCGGCTGTTGTCGCAGGGTGCTGAGGCCTGTGCGCAGAAATTTGGTGAAGAAGCGCTTGAGGCGATTGTCGAAGCGGTGCGGGGCGATCGGGAGGCCCTGACCCGCGAAGGCGCTGATGTTCTCTACCATTTTCTGGTGATGCTGACAGCGTCAGGCGTGACATTAGAGGAGGTGCTGGCGGAGTTGGAACGGCGCGAAACCCGCTCGGGCATTGAAGAAAAGGCCAGCCGCTAACGTTGAAGGCGGCAATGGCCTGAAGCCTGTTTTCCTCGAGGAAAACATTTGGAAAACTGGAGTTTTCCGGGTGGAATTCTCGAGAATTCCATTCCCCTCGCTTACAGTTTGGAACTGATCAGCCCGGTGGCGAACCCGCCCATTCGAAGCTCCCCGAACAGCCGCTGATATTCAATCTTGGGGCACCGGTTCTGGATCACCTGAAGACCGGCGGCTTCGGCCTGTGCTGCGGCCTCTGCATGGGTCACACCGATCTGCATCCAGATTGTTTTGGGCAACGGATTCATGGCCAGCGCGGTAGCAACGATGTCGGGCACGGCCTCGGGCCTGCGGAAAATGTCGATCACATCCACGGGCTCAGCGATCTGCGATATATCTCCCACCACCTCTGCTCCGAACAATGTCTTGCCCACCTGGCCCGGATTGACCGGGATAATGCGATATCCCTTCAAGGACAGATACCGCGCCACATAATGGCTGGGCCGCACCGGGTTGGGTGACACGCCTACACAGGCAAAACTTTTGCTGTCGGTCAGAATCTGGCGCAACAGTTTATCACTGGGATTTTCGGTCATATTCTTGCTGTAACAGATCAAAAAAGCGCCCGCAGCGAAAAACCACGGGCGTAAGTCACGGAACGAGGGACAGTGATGGGCGGGCGGGGTTCCGAACCGCCGCGCCATGAGTTGTATTTAGGCAACGCTTGCAATGTTTAAAGGCCTGGGCACGGTTTCGTGATCATGGGCGCGCTGCCGGGTTGTGCACCGGGAAGGGGGTCAGCCCAGAATGCCCGGCCAGTTCGCTTCTCCCGCTGCAATGACTGACGGCAGTTCGGCCAGCCATAATTCACGGGCCCGCAGATTGGCGTTCAGATACAGCCGGTCTTCATAGATGCTCCAGGCTTCGGGCATGGTCGGGGCCAGATACCCGCGTGAGGCCGCGAAGGCGCAATAGCCGCCAAAGGCCGGGGCATAGCGTTCAGGCTCTGCCGCAAACAGATCGCGATTGGCGGCGCTGGAAAACTGCCAGCGGGCACCGCGCCAGTCAAAGCTGTGATCGGGGCTGCCGGGAACAGGCCCATGTTCGGTGAAATATGCCACGGCATCGCTGCCGTCGATGGCAACACCACCTTCGGCATAGGTTTCCGGTTCTGCTGCCAGGGCAGGGGAGGTGAAAGCTGCAAGGCCGATCAAGGGTGTTGCGGCAAAAAGACGAAGGGTATTGCGGCGGGTCAGCATGGGTTTTGTCTCCGGTTGGACGATTGATACCTGAACTATGCAAACCTTGCGCCCCGGTAACATCCCTTCTGACGGAGCTTTGATCGCGCGTGTGCGCCCGTGCTCAATCGAAGATATCTTCCACCAGGTCAAATGCCTCCTCAAACGCCTTTTTCCACATCGGTTTGCGGCGTTTCCGCTTGGCATGATGGCGGGGTGGTTTGCGATTTTGCGCCCCGAATGACGCCGGGGCCGGGCGACCGCGTTTGCCCTGTCGCGCCTCTGATTGTTTCAGCGCTTTCATCTTATGTAGCGGCGCCCCGCAGGAGCCGCAGGCAAGTTCATGGCCCTCCCTTGCTGTCAGCCGCAACACCGTGCGGGTGCTGCAATAACAGCAAGTGGCAATCTTGGGTCCATTGGGCATGGCGGCCTATCCTTTCGCCACCGCATACAGAGAGACGGCGGCCGCATTGGAAACATTCAGAGAGCCGAATGCCCCCGCCGCCGGAATGCGCACCAGATGATCGCAGAGGCTTTTGGTCCGCTCGCGCAGGCCCGGCCCCTCGGCCCCCAGAACCAGCGCCACGGGCCGGTCACCCAGATCTGCCACCGCGTCTGCGATCTCAATCTCGCCTGTACCGTCCAGACCCAGCAGGACATATCCCAGTGTCTTCAGCTCCTGCATCGTGTCGCCCAGGTTCTTGACCCGCAGATAAGGCTGGCGTTCCAGCGCGCCCGAGGCGGTTTTCGCCAGCGCCCCGGTTTCAGGTGCGGAATGGCGCGCGGGCGCAATCACTGCGCGGGCACCGAACACCTCGGCCGAACGCAGGATCGCCCCCACATTATGCGGGTCCGTCACCCGATCGAGCAGCAGCAACCGCGCTGCCCCTGTGCCGGCCACGGCGATATCAGCCAGCGGCCCCCAATCCAGCGCTTTCACTTCCAGCGCTGCACCCTGATGCACCGACCCCGGGTCAAGCGGCACCGGAAATTTGCGCGGATCGGCCATTTCCGGCTCCAGCCCGCCTTGTGCAATCGCTTCACTCAGCTTGTCGGCAGCATTCTTCGTCAGAACCAGCCGTTGTTTTATGCGGCTTGGGTTCACCAATGCATCGCGCACCGCATGCAGCCCGAACAGCCAGACGGTTTCCGCCGCCGCAGCACGGCGCGCCCGCTCCTTGTCGATCACCCACGCTGGTTTTTTCATGGCAGAAAGGCTCCGATCCCGGTTCGCCCCAGCCCCTATCGCCCCAGAGCCCCGATGCCAAGCACCCAGCCCCCTCCGGGGCACGGGCTTTTTGCAGTTGACGCCTGCCAGACCCGCAGCTATCCCACGGCCCACGCCGGGCAATGTTCCGGCCAGTGGGCGACAGGCCGCAAGGTGTGGCAGGGGACTGTAACTCCCTCGCGGAGACGCACGCCTGGTTCGATTCCAGGGTCGCCCACCATTCTCCTCCAAACCAATGACAGAGCTACCCCCCTAAAATTGGACACTGACGTAAGCTGCGATTTTATAGCGGTTTGCGTGTGATCTTTATCGAAAACCGCTGCCTCTCCCCTTCGGCTCGAACGCGGTTTTCGATGGATCAGCTAAATGCAGACGCTGCCTATAGAGCATCGTCCATGTAATCTGCACCGCATATACATTGCGCAGAGGGCCGCGCCCGTACCGAGGGGAGGGCGAGAAGCGCCCGCCCCGTGGGGGCGGTTCGGGCGCTGCCCGGCGGTGCCGCCGGGCGGGAGCATGGTGCGGGGTGGTGAAGGATTTCAGGCCGAAGCTATAGCGTTTCGAGTTAAACATGAATCACTTATTCGCTGCCTCTCCCTCCGGTCGAACGCGAAACGTGATGACGTATGTCTCAGGTTAAACTCGAAACGCTGTAAGACCAATCAGTTTGGGCAATGCGCCGCGCGCAAGGCGTCGAGGGCTGCTTGTGTCGTCGGAAGGGTAACCCCGGGTCCGAGGTCTTCCATGAGTGCGGCAAGCGTCAACGGCCCCAGCAGGCCGTCGACAGGTCCAGGATCAAGTCCGATCTGAAGCAATATGGTCTGGGCCTGTCGCACCTGCTCGTTTTCGTCGGTGGGGACCGGCTCGGCGCAAGCCGGGACCGGACCCTCTGCGAACGGTGTGTCCGCATCGGAAAGGGCGCCCCCAGCCCCGTCAATGCCGGTGGCGCCGTCGGTGACATCTGATGCGGTGATCTGTGTGCCGGTCATGCAAATGGCCAGCGCATCTGCAAGCCGATGTCCTCTTTCGGGGGCCGTGCCGATCTCCTCCTGCCGACAGCCGGTGTCAGCCGCGTCACAGAATATCTCGATACGCCAGCCTGGCCTGATAAGATCGTCGGCGATCATGCCGGTCCGGTTGGCAAAAACCCGATAGACAACATCATTGACGCGCCCTTCCTGCCAGAGACCCGCAGAATGCGCCGAGGCGACATCCACGATGCGGCGGTCCACATCCACGGCGCCGGGCAGCGGAATGTTGAAGCCAGCGCCGACACAGGGCGCATCGGCCAGAACAGGGCCGGACCACGCAAAGGCGAACAAAATACCGCCCCATCGGATCGCGCGCCTGAGCCTCATGGTGCACGCATGAGAGGGCCGCTGGTTCTGAACGAGAGAGCCGCGAGGATCACCGCATTGGTATTGGCCGTGATCGAGTCATTAATGGTGCCACCCTGTTCATAGATACCCTCGGCCCAGCCTTGTTCCGGATCGCCTAAAACAGAAATGGCCTCAACCAGTTGCGCAGTGTATTCGGTTCCGAACAACGCATCCCAGCCGAAGGACGCTTTGGTGCTGATGGTGCGGCGGCTGTCGAGACGTTCGGCCTGAAAGCTGAGCACAGCCCATTCAGACCCACCGCCCCAGACCGAGGAATACGCGAAATAAGGCGGCTGGTTCAGGTGCCCCTCGCTGACGGCGGTCAATTGGCCGGTCCGCTCGAAACGTGCCTCCTGCGCGCCGTAGATTGTGCTGGCAAACCGCCAGGATCGCGCGTCAAATCCAAATTCAAGCCCGTCGAAAAGGTAGGGTTCGCTGACGACAAAGGCCGGTGTTGCGCCCCGGAACATGCGGCTATCCACCGGAATTGGCAGGCCTTCAACCTCGCGGATCATCACATTGTCTTCGATATTATAGGCGCGATACACGTCAAAACCGAACATCATCATCGCCCTTGCGGCATATTGTTCATAGCCGACCCGACCCTCCTGGTTCAGGCGTGTCTCACCATCGACGACATTGGTGCCGATCAACTCGCCATCATTGACCATCTGGTCAAGTTGCCAGATTTGCATCAACGCCTCCACTTCGGGAGCCAGTTCAGGATGATTGCGTTCCACAAGGGCAAAGCTTGCAATGATGCGCGCGACATCAAGCGCGGACCATCCAAGCCCCCGCTCGGAGGGTTGGTTGGAATAGTCGACAAGTTCCAGGGTTGCGGTGTGATACGCCTTGTTCGGCAACACCCCCTCAAAAAGCCGAAGCTGTGCAAGCGACGTCAGCACAGCCTCGATCCGATCCGTGCCCTCCTGCGCCTCGATAAGCCCCAGACGCTCGGCGGATAAGATCGCGACCAGGTAGGAGCCGGTCTCCCACATGGTGGTCGAGGGGTAGTTGTTCACGGAATTTACAAGACCGGTGTCGGGGTTCGTATTGTTGACAAAATAGGTCCACGCGATGTCTGCGTATTCAAGCTCCTGCGCGGTGGAGGGGCGCGGTTGGGTCAGTGGCAATGGTGTAAGATTTGCGAAAGCATCCATGGTTCCCGCCCCGGTGGCGACCTGTTCGCTCCCGGATGTTGTATCGACGATTGCGTCATTATCCAGCGTGTCGAGCCATCGCACTAGGAAGAAACCCGCAATAAGCGCCAGAAGAAAGATGATATGCCCGCGTGCGCGCACCAAATTCTGCATAAAACTCATGTGTCCTTCCCCTGATCTGACTCGGGCGGCTGCCAGAGAGCGGCGGCGACAATGCCTGACATTGCAATGCAGTTATTCAGCCCCCACAGCATATTGGTGACGACCGCCGTAAGCTCATGCCCGGTGCCGCCGATGGCCAGCGCGCCCAGTGCCCAGACTGACCCGATAACTGTCAGTCCGATCACCGCAAGCTGTGGGCGAACAAGCCGCAGGAACTTGCCCGTTTGGCGTGTCTTTGGGGTGACGGGAAACGCAATCTTCTTGCCGCGCAACACCGTGAAGAACGCCCGAATGCCAAGCGGGAAGAACGACAGGTAACTCGCCTTTGCCGCATATCCTGATATCCCCCAGGTGCCGACCATCATAGCCAGTTCCAGTAAAATTAGGAACGGCAGAATGTGAATAAAAAAAGCTGCGGAATAGGCTGAAACAGGTGAAATGCCGAGAAAGAGATAGAGAACAGGTGCCGCGAGGAAAATCACATTCCACAGCGAACCAAGATAGGAATAGAATGTCGCGCCATACATCATCCGCTGTGAAAATGTCAGGCCGCGGCGGAACAACGGGTTGTCATGGATCAGGATGTCGAAGCTGCCACCTGCGTATTTGAAACGCTGTATCTGCCAGGTCAGAAGATCCTGGGGCGACAGCATCCGCGATTCGACAAACGGATGCTGCACCGATTTCCAGCCGCGCGCGCGGTCGGAATGCAAAACGATGGAGGTGTAAATATCCTCGGAGACGTGAAACCGGTAGGGTGTCAGGATTTCAGTGGTCACGGCCTCCGTTCTGATTGCCTCCAGAAGGGCCGGGGCCACCTGCCTTTCCTTGCTTTCAAGCGTGATCTCTTCCTCGGTCGCCAGGACACGCTTTTCGACGGATAATCCAAAGGCGCGCAGCGCGGCTTCCAGCACAGCCTCCCTCCGGTGGATCGAGCCTGCACCGCAACAGAAGGCCGCATTGGCGTGGTTTCGGCGGCGCTGGATCACGTCGTAGAACATTTGCGGATCATTGACGAAAGGATCCTGGCCGAAGCGTACCGGGCCGGTCACCTTTTCAATCGCCGCCGCGATCTTGCCTGCCATGGGGCCGAAACGGCGCAGGGCGCGGTCGGTCAACCGCTCGCCTTCTGGCAGGTCATAGAACCATTGGGGGGTTTGCACCCAGGCAACCTTCGGGTCGCGGAAATGGCCAAGCGTGCGGGCCAGCAAGGTCGGAAAGGGCCGCGTGTCGGCGTCACAGATCACGATGAAGCTGCCGGAGGTCTGTTCCATAGCGTGCCGCAGGTTACCGGCCTTGAAACCCTCATTCGTCATCCGCGTTATGTAGTTGACACCCTCCGCTTCGGCGAGGGCCCGCATATCGTCCCGTCGCCCGTCGTCAAGCACATGAATCCGCACATCAATTGGATAGGGATAGTCGAGCGCTTTGGCGTCCTTGATGCCAAGGCGGACCAGTTCAGGCTCTTCGTCATAGGTGGTGAACATCACATCAACGCTGAGGGGAAAATCCCCCTCTGGCGAGATCGGATCCACGTCGCCTATATTCTCTGGCGGATCGGGTATTGTGACGGGCTGATCCTGCCACAGGTTCACCACGAAAAGTATCAGGCCCAGATATGCCAGCGTTTCCGCTGTCACCAGGGGCAGCGCGAACCACATCGCATCGGGGTTAAGCGAATACTGCCAGCGCCATGCAAGATACCATGCGCCGATCACGAGGGTCAGGGTGGCAAGGAACTGCCACAGCATTTCACGCGGGATAGAATAGGTCAGGGGCGCGGGGGGGCGACGGTTCTCAAACCGGCTAAAGTAATCGCTCATGATGTCCCTCAGTTCGCCGCGCTGCGGGAGGATTTCCCCCAGGTCCAGGGTGCGGGGCCAAGGCCGATTGTCCAGGCCAAAAGCCGTATCCGGCTGATCGCGACTGTCACGCCGAACGTGGCGGGCAAAACGATCACATAGCGCAATATGACAATGGCGGTGGGCGACATGCCCGAGGCCGCCCCCGATTGTGCAAGCGCGATGTCGTAGAGATCAATCAAAATCGGATGCAGAAGATAGACCCCGAAGGAATATTTCGCCAATTCCGACCAGCGCGGCGACCAGGTGAAATGCTGTCCGCCAAGGAACAGGCAGAACATGAATACCGGCATCAGAAAATGACCGAAATAGCTCCAATCCGCGCGCACACCCCAGCCGCCAGAGAAAAGAGCCGCCCCGAAAAAGGGAAGTGTGGCGACATAGGCCATCGCTGCAAAATAAAGCGCACCTCGCTGGATCAGGCGGGATTCACCGCGCGGGATACCGTCTTTCCACAGGCTGTAAAGTGCGAAGGCGGCAAAGCCGTAGCCGACATATCCCATGACCTTGATCGCGCGGATCAGGTAATCAAGCAGATCGCCGTTGATTGGCAGGGACCATAAATAGCCCTGCGCATGTTCCATCGCGCCCAGGGTCGCGAAAAGGGTCAGCCCAAGGATCGGATAGCGCAGCGCCAGGCGCATGACCGGATAAAACAGGAAAAGCAGAAACAGGGTTGGCAGGAAGTGCATGTGATATTGTGATTTCCCAAGCACGAAATAGCCGATCCATGTCTGCCAGTCTGTCAGCTGTTCCAGATACTGGGGCGCATAGTTGAATGTGCCCGCCTTCAGCAGTCGGAAGAAGGCGTAGAAAACCGTCCAGAACGCAAAGGGCACCAGAAGGCGCTGGGCTTGCGAGGCGATGGCCGCGCCATAGGTCGGGCGGCCGCGGTCGATGCGCATTGCCATCAGGAAAAGCGAGAAAAGAAAGAACATCTCGGAGCCGGAGAACTCCGCGATTGAGCGAAGAAATACCGGGATGGCGCGATCCGCAACAGATGCGTCAGGAAACGCCCCGCCGTTGAAGTCGGCGGTTGAGTGGATCAGGACGACGCCAAGTGCTGCGCAGACACGGTTGGCGTCAAACCAGACGAGACGTGGTTTGGAGGCGGCCAAGGCTTAGCCGCCCGGGCGCCGGCACGATTGCGGCAGCACTGGTTGTGGGGTGGGAAGCTGGAAGCTCTGAACCTCAAGGCCGCATTGCGTGGCGGCGATGCCATGTTCCGTCTGGATCGGGCGGCAATATTGGAAATCGGCCATGCCGACGGTTGGTTCCGGCTGAACCAGTTCATTGCAGGCGCAGCATGCCACTTCTTCGGCCATGGGTTCCGGCAGGCATCGGTTGACGCGGATGTCGCTGCCGGAATAGGCCATGTCCCAGTGCTGCGTATTGCTGTTCAGATGTTGTAGAATAGGTCCATGCGCCCGGTACAATAATGCCGCGAGGATAATCCCGTTATTGTTCGCGGTCTGAAGCGGGATTGCACCATTGCCGTTCTCGTAAACGCCCTCGTAGAACCCTCCCACCTCCGCCGAGAGGTCGGCGACCGTCTCAAAAAGCAGATCGGTATAGGGCGTATCCCAAAGGGCCCACATGCCAATCGCTGCCTTGGCTGAAACAGCGGCGCGGTCGGGTTGGTAGGTGCCGCTGGGATCAAGTGTGTTCCATGCATACCCATTGGCGAAAATCGCATCATAGACGAAATAGGGCACCCCCTCGACCTGATGCTCGGACCTGGCTGTGATGATACCGGTCTGCTCAAAACGGCGCTGTTGGACAAGGAAGATGCGATGCGCAAATTCTGCGCGCCAGCCCCGGCTTGCAACCCCAGGCGCGCCATCCGCGTATTGCGGCAGGTCCCAGCCGAGTTCGAGCCCCTCAAGCAGGTAGCTTTCTGTCAGAACGTAGTTTTGGGCATGGTAGACCCGCGGGTCGCGCCCATCATAAGGAACGTCCACGCCATAGATCGGGGTATAAAGCAGCGGTTCAGGCTCGGATGCGCGGGCCACGTCAAAGCCCCAGAGCGCAAAACCGTTCGCAGCATATTCCTCGTAGCCAAGGCGGCCTTCTTGCAGGTCGCGCACTTCGCCCTCGCCATTCAGGCTGGCCCCGAAAAGACGCCCGTCTTCCGAGACCATATTGCAGAAATTCCAGCGCATCGGGATATTATCGACAGAGTTCGCAAGATAGGGATAGCGCTGTTTGAGGACTTGCAACCAGATCAGCAGCCGCCCAAGATCAAGCGCCGAATAGCCCACTTCGCCCGGCTCGTTGGCATAATTCACGATTGCGCCCGTCGTGGTGTCATAGACCTTGTTGGGCGCAATGCTGCGGAACAGTTCGAGATTGCGCAGAGTGCCGAGGAGTTGATAGGCACGCCGGTCGAATTCGCGTTTGTCGATGATCTCCAGTTCATAGGCGGCAACAAGGGCACTTATGTAGGATGCAGTGTCCCACATCGTGGTCGACGGATAGTTGCCAACGGCGTTGACCAAGCCAGTGTCGGGCTGCAAATACTCCACGAAATAGGACCAGGCCGTCTCGGCCATCTCGTGTTCGCGGTCGCTCAACGGACCGCTCCGACCAAAGAATGGCGAGAGCTCTTCACCCGGATAGAACGTGGTTTCACTGTCAGCATGTCCTGCCAACACATCCAGTGCCTCGGCAGGGTTCACAGAGGCGTCCGGCAGCTCTGCCTCTGTGTTCTGACCGAAGGCTGCGGTTCCAAACAAGACAGTGGCAATCATTGCAACAAAAGGGCCAAGTGCTTTTGAATTCAATGTAATCAACGGCTTACTTTCAGATAATTGGGTGTGGCGAGGATTGGGCTTGAATTGTTGCGGATTGCGCATCAATGCGTAGGTTCACCTTAACATTTTACTTTAAAATAGGCCAAAGTATGACGGCAGGAAACAGGCGTTGTGGCTTCTGAGACACGGCTTAATTTAGAGTGAAATCGTTTTATTCTGTACCATCGCTTATCGGAATTCGCGTTCGAGATCAGTATTTTGCTGACCCGGAGGCGACGAATTTCGATTCAGATTACAGCATGCTGCCTTACACCTGAGACATCGCTTATCACAAATGTCCCGAGAACGCGAAGCATGGCAGGGCATTTGTGATGCAAGTTTCAGGCAGGGCGCTTTAGGATCAGGACCTCTTAAATCCATACCGTCACCGCCGATTTCACGACATATCAGCGGCCTTTACGGAACGGGGAAGCAAAACGTTAGAATCAGGCGATTGCCATCCACTGAAGGCGTGTAGGCGACCGCATCCGCATGGTGCCGGATCAAGGCCAAACCGCGACCGCTTTCTTCCATGAAATCAATCTCGTCGAGAGACGGGCCCGTTTCAAAAAGATCGGCAGGGCCGGGGGTGCCGTGATCAATAATCGTCAGGCGCAAGACCTGCCCGTCTGTGTCTAACTGGACAGACACAGTTTTACCGCCCTGTATGCCTTCATACCCATGCACAACGATATTCGTGAGCGCCTCTGACACGGCAACTTCAAAGCATGACGCCTGTTCCGGTTCGAGAACGGGCTCGACCAACGCGCGCAGTGCTTGCACCGCCTTGTCAACTTCGTCGAGTTGAGGTGGCAGATCGAAGCTGTGATGCATCACAACGCCTCTTTGAGGGCCGCGACAGCTGCCATGCGATCGGGATACTCGGCGAAGATACGGTTCATCCGTGTCAACTCAAACATCTGCCGTACACCGTCGGCCAGGCTGCATACGACGATATCCCCGCGATTTCCGATGCGCTTGAGCACACCGACCAACGCACCAAGCCCGGCGGAATCGACAAACGAGACGCCTGACATATCGATGATCAATCGCGCCTTGCCGCTATCGACAAGGGCCACGACCTGCTCTTTGAACTGGGTCGCATTGACCGCTGTCAGACGCTCGGTATCGGGGGTGATGACAGAGATGTCGGTGTCAGTGGTATCAATCTTGATCATTCTGGAAGTCTCCTTTGGCAGACGAGAACCGTTAAATCATCATCAAGCGAGCGTTGGCCGCGCCACGCCCTGAGGGCCGAGACGATGGCATCCGGGATCGAGGTCACATCGCGGGCGCGCGCGGCTTCGATCACCTGGCTCAGCCGCTCCTGACCGAATGCAACGCTGTGCGCGTCTTCGGCCTCCGTCGCACCGTCAGAGAACAGCACCAAAGTCTCATCCACCGCCAGCGCCACCCTGCTTGAGATAAAGTCGACATCGGGCAGAAGCGCGACAGGATAGCCCCCGTCGCCGATCTCATGGATGGTGCCGCCCGGCGACACGACCATCGGCGACGGGTAGCCCGCCTGGCAGAAATGCAGCATTTGCGTTTCATGATCCAGGATGGCGCAGAAAAAGGTAAAGTAATCTTCGCTGTCGTCGTGAAAGAAACGATCATTCAGCGTTTTGGCAAGACGTGCGGGATCGGGCGTGCCGTCATCATCGATGCTGTGGCGCGCAAAGTATTCCGTTGTCACCAGATGCCCGATTGCGACGGATAAAAGCGCTGCGGAAACGCCGTGCCCGGATACGTCCATTGCGTAAAAGCCGGTCCGCCCGTCTGGCAGTTGAAAGGTCGCAAACATATCACCCGAGACGTAGGATGACGGCACGAAAGCTGAAAAAAAGCTGCAATGCGGCCCATTTATGCGTGGCGCGGGCAGCAAACGCTGTTGGGCCTGCGCGGCGGCTTTCAGATCCTGCTCGATAATGCGCTGGGCCTCTTCCAGAATGCGGTTCTTTTCCTGAATAAGCTCTTCGTGCTGCACCAGCCGCTCTGTCGTTGAAATACGCGCGTTCAGGGTTGCCGCTTCGATGGGTTTGCCCATGAATTCATCAACGCCCAGTTGCAGCGCGTGGTGGCGCACGGATTTCTGGTCGTGACCGGTGACCATGATGATATGCACATACCGGTCACGGATCGTTGCCCGCACCTTTTGTGTCAGTGCATTTCCATCCATGCCCGGCATGTTGAGATCGCAGACCAGAATGGACGCGTTGTGTTCACACAGCAGATCAAACGCCTGAGCGCCGTCGCTGGCCTCAATCGGGCTATGCCCGATCCGTGTCAACGCCGCCGACAGGATCGCGCGCTGCAGGTCGTCGTCGTCGGCAATGATGACTTTCATGGCAAACCCCGCATTCCCGTGTCCCGTCCCGTCAGGTCAAACACCCGCATTGATCGCTGAAATGTCCTTCGTGCCGCAAGCCGTATAATGCGCCTGTGCGGCCTGCAAGAGGGCCATATCTGCGGCTTCGGGCGCAAATGACGTGACCCCATATCTTACTTAATGCTCCTGAAGGCGCGCAGCGTCTCTGCCCAGACATCTGTGATACTGCGTGTCGCGTCCGCCAGTTCGGTCATCTTGGTAGCAGTGTCCGACTGGGCCACTTGTTCGGTGGCCAGCAGCGTCCGTCGCAATTCGCTGGCGCCGTAGATGCCTGCACTGGATGCAAGCGTGTGGCACCTCAAAGCGATTTCATCTGCAGCCGGGGTGGGCGTAGCGTCAAGCCACGCGACAAACTCGTCAAACTCAACTTCGAGGCGTTGCAGGAACATGGCAAATGTTTCTTCACCCAGAAGACTGCGGGTCTCGTCGATTCTGGCCTGGTCCAGCATCATTGCGCAATTGTCCTGTGGCGACGGGGCAGGGCAGCTTCGGCACCCCGTACCGTGTTTGCCTTAAGCGCCTTGGCCCTCAGAAATACCCGGGCGGCCATCTCAGGGCTGACCGTCGGCAACCCGTTTTCGCAATTCGATGTCCTGATGCAGGGGGCGATGCGATCTGCGGCGTCGGCAAAAGCCGTGGGGGATCGGCGGTTTTTCATGATCTCTCTCTGATTGCCTGGCAGAGGTTATGCCATCAACATTCCGAAAAGTCATGACGCGAGAGCGGCGAAGGCGTGACAGGATATTGGCCAGTCAGATTCAAGGCGTTTCCCTCAAGGAAAACGGTATGGAAAACTGGAGTTTTCCCATTCGGAATTCTGCAGAATTCCGAATATCTGAGACACGGCACATCACATAACACTTTGAAATCTTTGATTTCAGGCAGCGTTATATGCTGAAGGTCAAATGCAAACCGCTTCAAGGCTGGAATTTTTGAGCCGCTGACGCGTACCTATACGCTTTTTTGGGCGTAACCTATCCTTTTGGATACTGTCTTATCCCTTTGCACTTTTGCTTCGGCGGACTTCGTTTGCGAAACAAAGATCAGATTTTAACTCGGAGCTGAAACAGGACCAACGACCTGAAAGTCGCAAAACCTGTCACGTTCTTGTCCTTGAAAATGATCGGAAAAATTATGACCAGCGAAGAACGTAACACTGTCTACACGACCATCGGAACCCAAGCAGACGACACCATCGCGATCTTTGACCAGACCGACGCCAACGCGTCATCCGGGGAAGACGCCTTTGAAGCCACGAAGGTCAACGGCCTGGAAGGCGACGATACAATTTCCACGGCGCAGACGGATGACCTCGCGGCGGGCGACATGGTCGGAGACGAATGGACCTATGTTAATGGCAAATGGGTTTACAACGCAGATGCGGTTGTCGTCTCGGCCTATGGTGCCGATAAATCCTATAACGACATTATCACAACCGGCGAAGGCAATGACGTGCTGCTGGGCAATGGCGGCGATGACAGCCTTTACGCAGGTTCGGGCGATGACATCGTGAATGCCGGGCGCGGTAATGACCTGGCTTTCGGCGGTCATGGTGATGACGTGATCAACCTTGAAGACGGAAATGACCTGACCGAAGCCGGTTACGGCGATGACACGGTGAATGCAGGGAATGGCGACGATGTCGTTTATGGCGACGTCAAAGGCGACAATCTGCTGGAAGAAGACGCGTCAAGCGCATCGACCTTCGAAGACATGGCCCAGAACGGCGCCTGGACGATGGTTGATTCCCATGGGGAAGCGTCGATCGCTCAATCTGTGGAAACGGTTGCGGGTGAAACGTACACGATTTCCTTTGATCTTGCAGCAAACCTCGCAGGCGGTCACGCAACTGGTAAAGTCGAAGTGCTTTGGAATGGCGATGTTATTGACACTGTCGAAGCCACATCCGGTGCGTTCGAGACTTTCCAGGTCGATGTTGTCAGCACTGGCAATGAAGGCGAGCTGACATTCCGCGCGCTTACACCGGAAGACAGCACCCAATACAATTTTGACGGTCCAATCATCTCCTATGACAAGACGATGTCGATCGGCGGGTCTGATGTGGATGTGGCGGCTTTCGCGGCTGGCCAAGCCAAGCTTTATCAGGTCATCGATGGCCAACTGAACGTTTTTGACGTCAATGAAAAAGAATACATCGCGGTTGGCGATCAACCCGATTTCCGGATCAACGCCGTTGGCTTCAACATCGAAGAGGACATGATTTACGGTGTTGCCAAGTCATCCGGTTTCGATACCGCAGGCAATGCTGTGGCCAGCTCTGACATCGTCATGATCGACGCTGCGGGCGACACATACCGCATCGGTGAGGGGTTCTACGGTGATTACGTTGGCGACTTTGACGACAGCGGCAATCTCTGGACTTTCCATACCTCCATGAACCGCGTCAGCGTCGTGGACGTGAATGAATTTGATGCCGATGGCAACCCGGTCATCAGCCACTATAACCTGCCAAACAACCTGTTCAACGACCGCACCTATGACGTGGCGTTCAATGGCAAAGACGGGAATTTCTATGCGGTTGTTCCCCCGAAAACCAACGGAGGAGATGGCAAAGTTGTCAAGATCGACATGAGCATGCTGGAGAATGGCGGCATGCCGACATTCACAGAAATCACCATCACAGGCACATTGTATGGTGACACAATGGATGCCGGGATGGCCAAAGGCGCCTTCGGTGCTGTGTTCCTGGACGGAGAAGGCAACCTGTATTACGGCCTGAACAAGGGCGACCACGATCTGGATGCCTCGACTGACGTAGAGGGCGCGATCTTCAAGGTCAACATGGACTGGGATGCGGGCCAGGCCTACGCGGAGTTCATGTCCGAGGCCCCGTCGACCGGTTCCAATGACGGTGCAGTTGACCCGCGTTCAACTGACGCGTTCACCGAAATTGATGCGGATGCGGCGGTTCTTATCCGTGAGCCTGAATTGACACTTGTCGACGGCGGCAACGACGTCCTGAATGGCGGAGCGGGCAATGATGAAATGCACGGGAACGCCGGGTCCGACACTCTGAACGGTGGCGAGGGTGAAGATGCTCTGTATGGCGATCAGGGCAACGACATCATCAATGCAGGTCAGGATGACGACTGGGCATCCGGCGGCATCGGCGACGACAAGATGCGCGGCGAAAGCGGCAATGATGTCCTGTTCGGTGACGAAGGCAAAGACTATCTTCACGGCGGATCCGGCAATGACCAGCTTAACGGCGGCAGCGGCATCGACAAAATCGTCGGTGGTACTGGCTCTGACACAATCGACGGGGGCGCCGGAAACGATCACCTCTGGGGTGGTGAATGGTCCAAAGATGACAGTGCCGACACGTTCGTCTTCGGTTTCGGCACTGGCAAAGACTATGTGCATGATTTCGAAGCCGATCATGATGTGATCGACCTCTCCAGCTTCAAGACCAATCTGGAGGATGTTGCCGCCGTTACCACCGATCTTGGCTGGGCCACGGTTATTGACCTGCAGCAATTGGATGGTGGCCTTGATGGTGATCGCCTGGTTCTGAAGTCGGTGGAAGCCAGCAGCCTCGACGTCGACAGTTTCGTGTTCTGATAAGCGAGTAACACGTAAGAGACCAACACAAGGCGGCCCAGTCACAAGCGCGTTGATTGGGCCGCCTTCATGTGTGCGCATCATGCCGGTGCTTTGCTGACCTCTGTCCACTGTCGCCACTGGCGTTACGCAGGATTGGCGGTCACAAAACAAAGCCTGCGCTGGGACGCGCGCCCCAAGCCAAGTCAGCCTTCTTCGATTTCCCCCGCCTCAGCCAAGCAGCAGCGTGTCCGGGTTGACCCCGTCCAGGGTTATATCGACGATCGCAGGATCATGGTCAGAAGAGGCAAAGGCGTCGGCTGAATAGAAGCGCGGATCGTTGAAGGAATTATCGTAGTTCAGCAAATCCGGCTCATCGGCATTGATATGCCATTCGAAAACCCCTTGAACATCCGCCCCCAGACCGGAGGACGAGATGACCTGATCCAACGCGCCGCGCTGACCATTGAAAACAAAACTATAGGCATCCGCACCGACAAACTCGGCCAGAAGATCATCCGTATCGGCCTGATCCGTGATCGCCTGCACCGGGTCTTCCTGACTATAGGCGTTGAAATCGCCGGTGATCAGGTAGTTCTGGGTGCCAAGTTGGGTGCCATCTCCGAAGACGTCATATTGCGCTGTGAGGAAGCTGTAAGCCTCGGACGCGGCATCGGCGCGGACCTGGTTCCAGAACCCCTGACCATCGCCCTGATCATAGTTCGGATCGGCCAGAAGCGCCGTGATGGCGTCATTGATCGTGTCTTTCTGCATTTGGGTCAGCGTGGCGTCATTGGCCAGCAGGAATGCTTCTGCATCTTCAACCAGATCCTCAAGCCCGCTATCGCCTTTGGATTTGAAATGGACCGAGGCCACAGAGAAGACCTCGCCCGTTGCCTTATCCTCGAAACTGGCCGTCACCATCGGGCGGTTGCGTTGGAAATCCCCGACCGGATTTTCAAATCCGGGGCCAAGCAGGGCCGCCAGATCTTCGGTAAGGCTGAATGTTGTGGCAGCAGAGCTTTCGGCGAAGACCAGAGCTTCGGAATGCACCAGATTGACCGCGCGTGTGTCATAGATGATCCCGGTACTGATCGCGTCGGTCCCGATCAGACCACCGGTATCGCCCGGGGCGGTCACGCCTGTGGGGTTTACAAAGGCGTAAGGGCCTGTTGCGCCCACCCCGTTCAGCCCCTCGTTCAAAGCGTCCGTCAGGGTATCAATGGCTGATCCCTCGGCGAAGCCGCCATTCTCAATCTCCTGCAGCGCGAAAATCTCAACCTCGGACCCCAGAAGTGCATCGACCAGCTTGTCGGTCTGGCGCACCAGTTCATCGGGGTTGTCCGCACCACGGGGGCGCAGACCGCCAAGTGTTGTGGGGCCGCTATTGCCGCCATCAATCGTGGTGAAATAATTCAGGACGTTGAAGGCCCCGATCTGCATATCGCCGGTATATTCCGATGCCGGAGATGCGGGCCGTGCGCCCTCATTGGTTGCCGGATCAATATTGAGCGTGCCATCGACCAGCATCGTGTATTCATCAAAGACCTGACGCATCACACCTGTGGTCGGCCCGTCGATTTCCGCCCCAAGGCGAACGGTCGGTCCTGCGGCGCCAAATGTATCTTCGGCATCAAGAATGCCATCCCCGTCATCGCCGGGACCGGTATTGGCGATATAGCCGAATTCACTTGGGTTCTGCCCGCCAGCCCCATCATCGATGATCAGCCGGTTGGCGGCGTTATCCGCGATGGTCTGTTGCACATCGGCCTGTTGGGTTTGTGCATCGAAAAGCTGCGTCGCCTGGGTTTGCACCCCGGCACTGACCAGGATTTCGCCGAACCGGTCGAAATTGAAGTTTTCGATAATCGTGATCTCTTCGCTTTGCACACCGCTGGACAGATTGAAAAGCATGCCTTCCAGAGCTTCCATCTGCTCTTCCGTGGTCATCGGTGACAGGCCCAGTTCACCGGGCGTTGGCATCGCATTACCAGCGCTGACAATTGTGACGCTTGCATTGCTGAGTTGTGTTTCGGTGTCGGTGGAGCCGTTTGCGCCGAATTCCGTCACGATGCCGGTGACATCCGCAAGATCGCCGACCGCAACCGTTGGCGCGCCGCCGGTAAAGACAAAAATCCCGTCCGATGTGCCCAGATCGCCATCTGCATCCGCATCCTCTTCCTGAAGGAAGAAGCCGTTGCCAAGGATATAGGTCACAACCGCACTGACCGTCACCTGTTGGCCGGTGAACTGGCTGCTGTTGCCGCTGCCCTGAATCTCCCAGACCGCCAGATTCTGGATGCCGCCGGTGTTTTCGGCTCCGGGCGTGCCCAGGTCACCATCTCCGAACGCATCGGTTGCGGTGGTCCAATTGGCGCCGACATCATTGTCGAGATCTGTGGCGATCAATTCCATCGAGGCACCGGTCGGGTCGGGGAAATCCGGTCCGCCATCATATGCGACGCGGTCAATCTCGACCCCGTCGCCATCGGTCAGGATGATCTCGTCATCGCCATTGGCCAGAGTGACGCCGCTATACTCGTAATCCACCGCAACGCCGCCATTGCTTGCCTGATCGGAATTGGCACCCAGGACCAGATATTCGCCCGGGGCGATGGTCAGCGGGCCGCCATTGTCGATCATATGATTGTCCGATCCCGCATCAGAGATTGTCCAGCCATTGATATCCACGCTTGATGCGCCGGCATTGAAAATCTCGAAATATTCGCCATTCGCATCACTGACCGCCGATGGGTTCTGCATGATCTCGGTGATCACAAGTTCAGGTGCCGGAGGTGTGTTTTCGGCCCCACGTGTTTCCAGCTCAGGGCCGCGCCAGGTGCCATCCTCGTTGCGCTGAAGCGATTGGCCGACGGGTGTGTCGCCGGGCTCAAAAACGCCGATATCGGTAGAGGTCACACCTGTGGCAGTGCCTTCTGTGGCGGTCAGCGTGCCTTCATAACTCAGAAGCTCGATCACTGCGCCGTTCTGCGACAGGGCGATCCCGTCCGCCGCGCCATTCTGAATCCCGTTGGTGGGCCGTTCGATCAGGTAGTAATCGAACGCATCATCACTGCTGGCGGGGGTCGCAGGCAGGCTTGCACTGTCATAGACCGTGCCGCTATCGCGGTAGAATTCGACCAGAAGACCCGAAGCATCCTGCCCGGCACCAACACGGATTTCCACAAATTCACCGACATCGCCGCCGTCATTGTCATAATGGATTTCATTGATCCGTGCGTCGATCTCTTCGACATCTGCAACCGTCACGGCGACCGCAACGCTTTGCGGGTCGGTCCCGTCGGTGACACCGACAACCACATCATAGATATTGTCCTGCCCGGCATCGGCGGGGGCCTCGAAATCAGGGGCGGTGATGAAACCCAACTCACCGGTCATCGCATTGATCTGAAACAGCGCGGCATCGGCGCCGCCTGCGATGGAAAAGGTCAGCGTGTCATTCACATCTGCGTCGCTGGCCGTGATATTGGCGGGGATAACAGTGGTGTTTTCGTCGATGGTTATATCCGTGTCGGCGGTCAGAAGGGGGGCGTCATTCTGGCCGGTGACCGTCACTGTGACCGTCGCCGTATCGGCGCCGCCGCGCCCGTCATCGACGGTGTAGGTGAAAGTGTCTGTTGCCGTTTCACCGGTTCCCAGACCCTGGAACAAAAGGCCCGGATCATATGTGACCTGCCCATCCGACAGCGTTACCGCGGCGCCTGCTGCGCTTGTGGTTGAGACGTCGATGATGTCCAACATATCACCATCAAATTCCTGGTCATTGCCCAGAAGCTCCGCAGCCGCCAGCACCAGTGTGGCGTCTTCATCGGTTGTCACCGCGTCATCCCCGGCGAGCACCGCATTGTTCCGGCCATTCAGAAACAGCGTGTAATCATCTTCGGCAAAGTAAAGCGCCTCAACCCGCGTCAGCACGTCTCTCCCGGCATCCGGCAGATCGGTCGTCAGCGAGGTGACCGTGACCCGCTGAAAGAAGCCCCAACCGGTCTGGTCAATCTGATAGTCGTCGATGCCGCCTTCATAGGTCACGAGCTCAAACCCGCGCCCGCCATCAATGAAATCATCACCCTCGCTGCCCGCAACCGTGTCGTTGCCGCTGCCTGCAAAGACCGTATCATTTCCAGCCGATGGGTTGATTAAATCATCGCCCCTGAACCCGAAAATGATGTCGCGGCCAGATGATCCGTCAATATCATCATGCCGCCAGCTGCCCAAAAACGGGTTAACGCGCCAGAAAAGGCCCATGTCGAATGCTCCCAGATGAAAAAGAGTTATGTTAAGCCAAATGGGCCATATATCTGTAACAGCTTAAAGACCGAAACCGTAATATCACCGGCTTGAGCGGTTTTATTCCGGTTGAAATAATTCAGCCATTCATAATTGTATCAGACATCGTCGTTTTCACGGAACGCGCCGGCCATCATTCACCAACGCATTATAGGGGGCGAGATAGCCGGAAGTGAAGTTCAGGCCGGCGCATACCAGAATATGGCCGTCCATATCCGCGAGGCTTTCGAGCGGAATGAAACGATTTCGCTGCAGATGCCGCCCGCCACTCAGGCGACACGCTGGCCTTCCGACCACACGGCTTGCAGCAAAGGAACCCCATCGGACAGGCGGAAGCGCAGCAGATCCGCACGCATCCCCTCAGCGATTTGCCCCCGGTCGAAAAGCCCGGCAGCCTTTGCCGGGGCTGTTGTGACCGTGGCCATGGCGCGTGCCATATCGCCCCAGATCTCCCCCAGTCTGACGGCAGAATAAAGCAGCGCCGAGGGAACGTAATCGGAAGATATCACATCCAGCAGCCCCGCACGGGCCAGATCGCCCGCCGCGACATTGCCGGAATGGGAGCCGCCACGGATCAGGTTCGGCGCCCCCATCATGACCGCGATGCCGTTCTGATGACAGGCGCGGGCCGCCTCTTGCGTGGTGGGAAATTCTGCCAGCGCAATGCCATGACCGGCCGAGCGTATAACATGGTCCACGGTGGTGTCGTCATGGCTTACCAGCACCGCGCCGAAACGTTGCGCGGCCTCGACGGCGGCCTGTTCGTGAATGTCCCGCACCCGCGCGCCCAAAGCCTGCCGGGTTGCAACATGTTCTGCAAAAATATCATCGCTCAGACCATGCTTTCCCTTCATATAGGTTTCGTATTGGCCGATATCGGCAAACTGGCGTTGTCCGGGCGTATGATCCATGATCGAGACGATGCCCACGCGGTCTTCCGGGCCAAACTGGTCAAGTTCGTCAATCAGCGAATCCGAACAAATCTCGGCCCGCAGATGCAGGTGATGGCTGATCTTGAGCGCGCCCGAGCTGCGCATGGCCAGGACCTCATCGGCCAGATCGCGCGCATAGCGCGACCAGCCGACCCCACCCTTGCCCTGGATAGACCCTACCCGGATCGCATCGAAAACCGTTGTGATCCCGCAGCCCGCAAGTTCCGCGTCATGGGCGACAATGGCGGGTTTATGGGGCCAATGGGCCGAGGGGCGGGGCCGAAGGTGACGTTCAAGATTGTCGGTATGAAGTTCCACAAGACCCGGCGTCACCAGATCGCCATCACAATCTATGGCACCCGGGGGCACCATGTCGCCCTCGGCTATGTCGGTGATTTCGCCCCCCTCAAATGTAAGACGGCCCCGCATTTCGCCGCCCGGAAGGATCAGGCATGCATTGGCAAGTGTCACGGTTTCAAGCATCACGGTATGGTTCTTGGGCATAGGCGGTCCCGGTCAGGAAGGTTTGCATGAGCATCTACAAAAGGTTCGGCATTTACGTGGTCCCGCAGGGCGCGTTCTATGACGCAGGCGCGGCGTGGCTCGGCTGGGACAGTGCGGCGGGGCGGCGCCGGGCGCAACCCCAACTGCCGGGCCTGCCCGAGACGGTGGAGCGGTTGACACAGACAGCCCGCAAATACGGGTTTCACGGGACCGTCAAACCCCCCTTCCGGCTTGCGGAGGGTAAATCTGCGGCCGGGCTTGGTGAGGCCGTCGCGGCATTTTGCGCGACGCAGCCATCCGTTACGATCCCGCATATCGCCCTGCACCGGCTTGGCCGGTTTCTGGCCCTCGTCCCGGCCACATCCTGCGCCGCGCTCTCCGATCTTGCGGCCGCGACTGTGCAAGGGCTCGACGGGTTTCGGGCACCGCTTGATGATGCGGAACTGGCCAGGCGTCGCAAATCCGGCCTGACCGATCAGCAGGAGCGTTTGCTTTCGGATTGGGGTTACCCCTATGTGATGGATCAGTTCCGCTTTCACATGACGCTGACAGGGCCGCTCGCCCCTGCAATCGCCGCGCCGGTCGAAGAGAGCCTGACAGCCTTTTTTGCCCCGCATCTCGACCAGCCGCTTGTCATCGACAGCCTCGCGCTGTTGGGTGAGGCCGGGGATGGGTCTTTTCACCTGCTGCATCGCTATACCCTCTCGGGGTAGAGCAGGGCACCGGCCCGGCGCAGGGCGTGTTCAAATGTGCCGGAATTGTCGATCCCGAAAACCGAAAGCCCATCAGGCAATGATGGCGTCGGGCGCGCAAGACGCCGTGCGATTTCGCCATGGCTTTCCCTTCCGCGTGCGCGCAGCCGGTCGGCCTGCTGTAACTTTTGCTCAGCGACTGAACATCCAGAAGCGGGGTCATATCGCGCTCCATTCTGTTGGGGGCTGATCATGCCGCCGCGCCGCGCAATCATCGGTGTCGGAACACACAAACATGCGCCCGCCCCGTGTCATCGGTGATGACTTCATCCAGATATGTGTCTTCAGGTGCTACTCCGCGAGGAGGTTGCTGAATACGTCGGGCTGTGTCATCGCAATTGTCGGGATTTGTGGGAACAGTTCGGCTTGCAGACCGTGGTAGACGTCCGGCTTTCCGACAAACTGGGTCTCGCTTGGGCGACCTGCGGCGTCGATCTCGGGGTGCCAGCCGCCATGTGCGTGGTCCAGAAAGTGGGCGTCACAAAATGCCCAAAGCCGATGGTACCAGTCTTTCAGCACATCGTCGTTTTCGACCTTGAGCAGCGCTGCGACCACTCCGATCGCCTCGGTTGTAGGCCACCAGTAGCGATCTTTGATATGCGGTGCGCCGGATGGCGTGAGCGTATAGTAGATCCCTCCGTGGTCCGGGCACCACGCATCATCAAAGGCGCGATCGGTGATGGCACGGGCCAGTTGCACCGACCCGTCATCCGGGCGCCCTGTGCCGTCCCAATATTGTAAAAGAAGGCGCGCCATCTCAAACGAATGACCTGGCGTTGTTCCGGCGGGACGAAACATGGGGTTCTCGGAATAGGCCCAATCGGGATCCCAGGTTTCCGTGTAATGTTCGGGCAGGCGATGGTTGTTTTTCGGGGCAACCTGACGCAGGAAAAAGCGTATGATATGGTCCGCTTTCTCTAGATATGCGGCATCACCAGTGGCCTCATACGCGTTCAAAAGCGCCTCTGTTCCGTGCATGTTGGAGTTCATGCCGCGATATGTTGAAAACGCGGACCATTCACGGGTGAATTCATCTGCAAAAAGCGCAGGCCCAGACTCCCAAAACCGGGTGTTCAGAACATCGGTGATGTCATCAATCATGCGGTCCGCATCTGGATGTCCGGCCTTTTTGGCACTGCTTGCGGCCAGCAAAACGAACACATGCCCATAGTTCAGCTTACGGCCATCGGATGGTTCAGCGCCGTCCACAGACCAAAAATAGCCGCCATGTTCATGGTCACGGAATGTCGACCAGAGATACGTCATCCCCTGGTCAATCATGTCTCCGCAGTTCGACACCCCGGACAAATGCCCCAACGCATAGGAATGCACCATTCTGGTCACATAGTGGATTTCCTGCTTGGTCTCATCCAGGGGCGTGCCAGCCCTGTCGAGGGTATAAAATCCGCCGCTTGGCCGAAGGCTGCGACGGAAGACATCGAGATGTTTGCGTGCGAGCCCCTTGAGCCAAGCCATGTGTTGTGCGGATTGGAAGTCGTATTTCGGGTTGTTCATGGACGGATCTCTTATGCTTCGGTGTGCGTTTTTGTGGCTTCATAGACTTGGCTGCGGAGGAAGACAAAGGCGTCGTCATAGGCCTGCTCGGATGGCAGATGTTCAAGCATGATCGGGATTTCCGGGTTCACGTTGCGCACGCAGTCTATAAAGGTTGTGTAGTCCAAAACGCCAGTGCCGGGCGGACATTCTGACAGGTGAACCGTCAGGTCGTTGTGAAGGTGGATGTCCTTGGCGTGGCAGCTTACGATTTGTGGCCCCAGAAGATCGAAGCACTCTCGCAGAAATCCGGAGGTGTTATAGGCAATCGCCGGTGTGATGATCATGTTGACGGGATCCATATGTATACCAAAGGCCTTGCGGTCGATTGCCTTCACCAATCGCAGATATTCTTCGGGTGTGGATGGGAAAATCCAGGGCATCGTCTCAAGGGCGAAGACTGCCGTCTTGGGCGAAACAGTATCGATGATGTCTCTGGTAATGTGCACGATCCTGTCGAATGTGTTCTGATCAAAGTTATTGGGGTGGGGGCCGTCCCATTGCTGACCATTGCACGAGCCGGCGATATTGACGCTGCACAGCGCGCCCAGATCGTCGGCAAGTTGAAGCGACGCGCAGCACTTTTCGAATGCCGCCTTTGCGACGGCAGGATTAGGATCAAGAGGGTTCGACCAGGCCCCGACTTCCGCGATGACGATGTCATTGGCGATCGCGCTGTCTCGATATTCCTTGCGGGTAGCCATGTCCGATGACGTGTCTACAGGCGCATAGGCCGCAGTGTATCCTTTGCTCTTCACAAACTGAATCCAGTCATCTGCCGAAGCAAATTTTCGCTCAATCGGTGCGCCGTATCGCATGGTTTTCTCCTTGGGCGGGTCGCGCAATTTCACCGGAACATAGCAACTGACCTCACATGGCGTCAGCTTTGCGTTCTCAACTTCTGACAAAAGATTCCCATATATTGGACTACGTGTAGTCTGCTGCTTTACGGAAGTACATCGTTGTAGTAGCGCACTACAACGATGTACTTTTGCGTCATGTTGGATATTGGAGGAGGAATCCATGCACGGTCTGTTCAAAGCAGCGATGACAACAGCGATCATTGCGACGTCATCAACTTCGTTCGCGCAAAGCTATGATCCCGATAGGGTTCAGGGTGAAATCACCTTCTACACGCATTTTGGAAACCTGGTGGATTCGGGGGATTGGCAGCGTTGGGCGGATGAGTTCGCAGAGGCATTCCCGGGCGCGTCGGTCGACGTTGTTCCCGTCAGCGAGTATCGACGTGAAATGGGCGTCCGCATTGCGACGGGTGACTATGGGGATGTTCTGAACGTTCTCGATTCGCTGCCGCCGGCTGATTACCACCAGTTCTACGCGCCGATTGTGGGGTCGACCCTTGAGGACGACTACCAGTTCGTTGACCGCTACACGGTCGATGGGGACATCTACGGATATGTATACGGCGTTGTCGCTGAGGCGATCATCTACAACAGAACGTCGTTTGAGCGTGCCGGCATCGAGGAAATTCCGACAACTCTGACGGAGTTTATGGAGGTGTGTAGCCAGCTTCAGGATGCTGGAATTACGCCGATGTCCATCAATATGGGTGCCGGTTGGCCGATGCAGCAGTGGGAAAAAGTCCCGCTCATGCTGACGGGTGATGGTGCCTTTTACGAAACGATGTTGTCGGACCCGGCGCCGTTTAACGCCGACAGGCCTTTTGGCCAGTCGATCGCTCTGCTGCGGCAGCTCTTTGAAGCTGGTTGTACTGAGCCCGACTACACTGCTGATAACTGGGCGAATTCCCGGACGCTGACGGCGGCAGGCGAGTCTGCCATGATGTTCTTCGGCAACTGGGCGGTTCCGCAGATCGCTGCTGCTGGTGATGTCATCGGCGTAGATGCGTATGATGATTTGGGCATGTTCCCGTTCCCCGTCGATGACAGCGGTGTGCTGAGCGTTATGGTCGGGCCGGATTGGGCACTTGGCGTTGCGAGCAACTCCGACAACCCTGATACGGCGAATGCCTGGATCGAATTCCTGTTCAGTTCGACTGACGTTGCCGAAACCGCCGGCTTCATTCCGGGTCCGGTTTCAGCGACGCACGACATTGCGGCCGTCAATGAGCTTTACGGGTACGAACCCCGCCTGGTGTTCCAGGAAACGCCGAGCTCTGAATTCAAGCAGGCGATGGCTGATGCACGGTTCGACTTCCAGTACGGAGCCTACATCCGTGATGTCATCCTTGCCGATGACTATGACGCCGCGATCGCCGATCTGAACGCGCGTTGGGCGGCGGCGACCGGCCAGTAAAGATCAGACATCCGGGCGCGCCGTGAAAGCGGCGCGCCCTTCGCTCTTCTGAGAGGGCAGAAGAGTGTTCTGGCACATAAGGGGAGAGGACGATGGTCACAGCCACGCCTGAGACGGTTAATGGTGATCTATCACGGAGCGTAACCAGCCGTGAGCAAGCCAAACGACATCGCAAATTTGTCATTATCGGCTTTCTTGTCATCCCGCTTTCTTTGATGACACTGTTCAGTGTTTATCCATTTCTGCAACTGATCTACTTCTCCATGACGGATTGGGATGGTCTGTCGCCTGACAGTAACTTTGTCGGACTGGACAACTACCATAGCCTCTTGGTTGAAGGCCGTGGTCTGCTCTTGCCGATGGTTAATTCCCTGTACTATTTCGCGGGCTCGCTCATGCAGCTGGCGCTTGCGACCTACTTTGCCGTCATCCTCAATAGGGGCATGCCCGGGTCATCTATGTACCGACTGGTGCTGTTCCTGCCCTTCGTTCTGAATTCGGTCGCGGTGTCGATCATTTTCCGGGACTTTCTGCAGATCGGCGGCGGTATTGATGCGGTGTTTGAGGTCCTGGGTCTGGGTGCGTTCAAGCAGCAGTGGGTACAGGACCCCGACCTTGTGAAGTGGTCGCTCGTTTTTGCCTCTGTCTGGCGGTACATGGGGTTCCAGCTTCTGATCACCTACGGCGCGCTTCAGGCCGTGCCGACCGACCAATACGAGGCCGCCCGCATCGAGGGCGCGTCGGAGTGGCAGCAGTTCTGGTACATCACATTTCCCAGCATCAAGATGATCCTGGGCCTGCAGATCATCCTGTCGACGGTCGGATCGCTGGAGGTTTTCGAAGTGCCGTTCCTGATTACCGGCGGGGCCAACGGAACCAAGACGTTCATCATGGCCGCGATCGAAGAGGCCTTTAACTTCAGGCGGTTGGGCATGGCCTCGGCGATGTCGATGGTCCTGATCATGATTGTAATCGTGGTCATCACAATCCAGCGTCTGTTCATGAACCGGGGGAAGAACGATGCGTAAAATGCGTCGCCTCACCCCCCGCAAGATCTTCTGGAATTCGGTGCATTACACAGTCCTGACGGTCGCGTCGTTTCTGGTGATCACACCACTGGTCCTGTCGTTCTTCACATCGCTGAAAACCCCGATCGAGGCCTTGCGCGGATCGAAAACGGATCTTCCGGCCGATTGGTTCAATTATGCGAACTTTGTGACCTATCTGGATGGCCGCCCGGTTGGATTGGCGTTCTACAATACGCTGTTCGTGCTGGTCTTCTCGTTGCTGATTGCAATCACCATTGGCACGATGGCGGCCTATGCACTGGACCGCTTTCGCTTTCGCGGGCGTGGCGCGATCTTGTTCACATTCATTCTGTTGATGGCTGTGCCCGGGATTACGACACAGGTTTCAACATTCCAGGTCATGTCCTTCCTGGGGCTCGTCGGCTCGAAATGGTCGCTGATTTTGCTCTACTCCGGGGCGGATGTGGTCACACTCTATATCTTCATGCAGTTCATCAATGGGATCAGCAGGGAGATCGACGAAAGCGCGCGGATTGAGGGGGCAGGTTATTTTACGATCTTCTTCAAGATCATCCTGCCGCTGCTGACGCCCGCGATTTCGACAATCGTGATCCTGCGGACCATTCACATCTACAACGACTTTGTCTTGCCCTATCTGTACACTCCGCGGGTCGAGCAAAGCACGGTGTCGATGCTGTTGTACCGCTCCCAGGACATGATGTCTGCGGCGTCCGAAGGGGCGCTGATGGCGGGCATCATGATGGTGATCGTACCGTCGATTGTCGTCTTCCTGTTGCTGCAACGTCAAATCGTATCCGGTGTGATGCGTGGCGCGGTGAAGGGGTAGATTGATGGTACAGAATGCAATCATCAAATCCTGCAATGTGATCTGGCGCTACTGTGCGGTGAACCTGATGGTGCTCGCCCTGACGCTGGCGGGGGGCGTCGTTCTTGGGCTCGCGCCGGCGATTGCGGCGAGCTATTGGGCGATGGCCCGGCCAGAGATGCCGCTCGGTCAGATCGCCAAGGGCATGTTTGCCGAGTGGCGCTGTGAGTTCCTGCGCACGAATGCACTGATGGTGCCAATGGTAATCCTTGCTGTGGGGCTCTCTCAACTGCCCCAGGCCGCGTTCGTGCCGGTACCGGTCGCAGTCATTGCGCTGGTGCTGGTGACTGAGTGGACAATTGCAGCGCTTTACTCGGTGTCTTTCTCGCGGGCGACACTGCGCGAGACCGCAACGAATGCGATGCTGATCATCGGGGGCCGCCCGGTGCGCCTTCTAATCGCAACGCTTGCGGCGCCTGTGCTGGTCCTTTTGGCCACATGGCAATCGCTTTTGGTGCCGTATGGCCTTTTTTCAATTCACGCCGCGATTGTGGTCGGTTTGCTGGGGTCCATGCGTGACCCGTCTAGCCGGCCCCTCGCGCTACCTACTCGGACCCTGGAGGCTCAATCATGACCGGTGGTGTCAGCATCAAAAACCTGAACAAATCCTTTGGCGCGATCACTGTGCTGCATGATATCGAACTTGAGGTGGAGCCAGGCGAATTCGTGGTTCTCTTGGGCGAATCCGGCTGTGGGAAATCTACATTGCTGCGGCTTGTGTCCGGCCTTGAAGAAGATCACGAGGGTGAGGTCTGGATCGCTGACCGCGACGTGACCTATAGCGACCCCAAGGACCGCAGCATCGCCATGGTGTTCCAGTCCTATGCGCTGTACCCGCATATGAGTGTTTTCGATAACATTGCCTTTGGCATGAAAGTCCGCAAAACGCCCAAGGCCGAGATTGCGGAGCGCGTGACCCGGGCCGCCGAAGTCCTGAAACTGGATCATCTTCTCGACCGCAAACCGGGCCAGCTTTCGGGCGGTCAGCGCCAGCGTGTCGCGATCGGGCGCGCGATGGTGCGCGATCCGGAAGTGTTTCTGTTTGACGAACCCCTGTCCAATCTGGACGCCAAGCTGCGCGGCGAGATGCGGGCCGAAATCAAGCGCATCCACCAGACATTGCAGGCCACGATCCTCTATGTGACCCATGACCAGATCGAGGCCATGACCCTGGCTGACAAGATCGTCTTGCTGAACGAAGGCCGGATCGAGCAGCTTGGAAGTCCGATCTCGCTTTATTCCGATCCTGACACGCTGTTTGCGGCGCGGTTTATCGGAACGCCGGAAATCAATACGCTTCCGGTCAAGCTATCGGTCAAGGACGACGCGGTCTCAACGGTTGTGAACGGTGTCGAGTTCCAGCTTCCCCGCAACCGCATTCGCGGGCGCGTGCGCGATGGTATGCCCGCCATGCTGGCGATACGTCCCGAGTTTCTGGACCTCAACCGCGACGGGGCGGTCACAACCGAACACAAGGTGATCATGTGCGAGCCCACCGGGTCGGAAACCTATGTCGCGCTCCAGCAGGATGAAAGCCAGATACGCCTGAAAATCCCCGGACTGGCAACTGTTCCCGTCGGCAGTATGCAACGGGTCGCCTGGGATCCCAATGAGGTTCTGCTGTTCGATCCAGGGTCGGGATACCGTCTTTGACCCGACGGCCCAACATCATCCTATGCGTGGCCGAGGTTGAGAAATTCCTGTCGCAGCAGGGTGTATGTTGGATGCGTTTGAGGCGAACGGGCTGAAGGAGAATATTATCGTGCTCTTCCTCTCGCTCTCGGATCATGGGGAAAATCTCGGCAGCCATGGCCTTACGCTTGCCGTGCAAAATACCCATGGCGGTGGCCGTACGCTTGAGACCCAGTCGGTTGTTTTGCCCTATCTACAGGCCACCGAAATCGCACGGATTGGCGCTGATACACTCGGTGCAGATGAGTTTCTGCATCTGCAATGGCCGGATATTGAGAAAGAATATGTCGGTGAAAACACCTGTTTCTCAAAGCATGACAAGGCTTGTGATTTGCCCTCGGCAATGATCAAACAGAATTGGGTAAAGCAAGGTGATGCGGTTGCCCTTGAGCTTTCGACAGACGTGCCGGTATCTATTGTTTCCGCTGATCTCGATGGCGACCTGGTTTTCTCAGATAGTGGATTTCTTTTGCTTCCTGATGCGCCTAAGACTCTCTTGAACGACGGGCAGCCCAGTACGGATCAGCCCGCATATATCCAGTGTCTGAATAACACGCGCCATGAATAAATCAGTTACACTAAAGTCGATAGCTGCCCACTTGAATGTCTCCGTCTCGACCGTTGCCAAGTCTCTTAAGAATGGTGAGGGAATAGGGGCGGAAACCGTCGCATTGGTGCGCGCAACAGCGGATGAGCTGGGGTATGTGCGCAATCTTGACGGGGTTAAGCTGCGCACCGGAAACTCTTTTGTTCTGATGGCGCATTTGGGGATGCCCAGCAGCGATGACGTCGGCGATGCGGGTGCAATTGGTTTGTTGCAGGGCATCCATAGGCGTCTTCAACACACGGATTATTCAGTGCGCGCGGCGCCTGTTTTCTATGGTGATAAGGCGATAGATCAACTCAAGCGGGTCGTGTCTGGTCGTGCAGCAGACGGGTTTATTCTTGATCAGATCAAATGTGACGATGAGCGTGTCGATTTCCTGCTCGATAGCAATATCCCTTTCGTGACCTTTGGGCGGGACAACCGCTGTAGCGAGCATCCGTATTTCGACCTCGACAATGAACGGGCGGCCTATGACACAACATGCGCCATGATCGATGCTGGCTGCCGACGTATCAGTTTGCTGGAAGGGGACCCGACCTTTCAATACGTCGTTCAACGGCGTGCCGGATATCGCAAGGCGTTGTCCGATCACGGGATTGATTTCAATGCTGATTTGGTCGTGCAGATTGATCTGGATGCGCCAAGCGCCTATGCGGCGACGCAGGCGCTCATCAAGGATCACGGCGCAGACGCCGTCAATTGTTTGAACCAACCGACGCTGCTGGGTGCACACAATGCGACGCAGGCCCACGGTCAAACTGGAAACAGAAGTGTCCGTCTTGCAAGTGTAACAAGTTCGAATATTGGCCAATATCTGGGCATAGACCTACATGCCAGTCACTATCCGCGCGTCGATGCCGGCTGGTGTCTTGCGGACGCCTTATTGGCCAATCTTGATGGCAAACCGACCCACTTGACCCAGAGAACAGAACCGATGACGCTCATGACCTATAAGCGTGGTCAGGTTGTGTGAGGCATGCACGAACCTTCTGAGCGCGGGAGTTATGCGAGACTGAGCGGGTTGGGCCAAGTATGCTTCGGGAACAGTTCGGACAAAGTCGCGGTCATGTCGGGCGCCAGGATGACCTCGGTATTCAAGTTTTGCCGAAATGTGCCTTAGAGCAGAAATCGTTTAATCTGAATCAAGATTCTCTGCCTCCGGGTCAGCAAGTTGCTGATCTCGAACGCGAATTCCGATGAGCGATGGTGCAGATTAAAGCACCCTGCCTTAAACTTGAATCACAAATACCCTGCCACGCTTCGCGTTCCCGGGACATTTGTGATGCGCGATGTCTCAGGTTTAAAGCAGCATGCTGTAAAACGATTTCGCTCTAGAAATTCCCGGCAGTGCCCGCAAGGCGGCAAACGTTTCATGCTCAACCGTTAAGCCGCTGACCGGTCGGGTTGTCACCTCACAGACGTATCTTTTTCTGCGCGCCATGCCTGGTATTCTGGCTGAGCACCCTCTGACAACGGATAATACTTGCGAAGATCACCGCCTTGCGACAGGCGCAGGCGCGAAAACTCTTCCCACTCATCATGGGCGCTGGCGTGGTCCAGTGCCGCCTCGGCCATCGCGATCGGCACCAAGACTGCGCCATCGTCATCGGCAACCACGATGTCACCGGGGACCACGTACACGCCGCCACATCCAATGGGCACGTTGACGGCGGCTGCGACCAATTCGGTCTGTGTGTCGAAATTGGGCGTGGACCCGCGCACCCAGATGCCCAGGTCACGCTTGCGCGCATTGCGGCTGTCCCGAATGCAACCATCCACAACGATGCCCGCACCGCCGCGGCCCTCCAGATAGGTCAGCATCATGTCACCGAAGATGCCCGAATTCATGTTTCCGCGTGCATCCACGATAACAACATCGCCTTCTTCGACCTGATACAGGACATGACGGTGCAATTGATCCTCGACATCGTCGTACTCGCCGCGTGTGTGCAGATCCTCGCGCTTGGGCAGGTACTGCAACGTCAGCAATGGGCCTGCCATCGTGCGACCGGTATTCATCGCCACGGGCCCACGGATATGGCTGTTGCGCACACCCATGTGGAACAACGACCCGGACAGGGTGGCAGCACCGACCTTGGCAAGACCCTCGACCAGATCTTTGGAGGGGCGGGAGATTGTGGGGATTTTCATCTCAGTGGTCCATTATCAGTAGTCGTTTAGGGGTTCGACGTTGGCGTCATTCCCTCGATCAGCCCCTTCATGTAGCCGACGGCAAAGATGCGACCCAATCCCTGATAGCCGGGCTTTGTGTTCTCTTCTCCATACATCACAGGGGCATGATCTGGTCGTATTGCCCCGGCAAAGCCAATGTCATGATAGGCTTGCATGGAGGCGCGCATGTCGGTTTTGCCGTCGTCGTGGAAGCGTTCTTCAATGTGATATGCATCGCCTTCGATGTCGCGGAAATGGGCAAAATGGATGCGACCATCGCGCCCCAATTGGCGGATCGCCGCAGGCACGTCCGCGTTCATGGCCGCGAAATTGCCTTGGCACATCGTGATGCCGTTTGATGGGCTTGGAGACAGGGCCAGCAAACGTTCAAAGGCCTCCATGCTGCCCATGATCCGTTCGACATCGAATATGCGTTCGAGTGGCGGGTCGTCGGGGTGCATGGCCAGCTTGACCCCCTCGGCCTCACAGATCGGCAGGACCTGGTCCAAAAAGCGTTCCAGTGTGCTCCACAAATCCACCGCGCGAACTTCCGGGGGCAGTTTGGCCTCGGGGGAGGCTTCGGAAACCCGGTGGTCATAGATCGTGGTCAAAGCCCCGCCGCGCGTCACCGCGTCCACCTGTGTTCGTTTCCAGCCAATATTGGCCATCCAGTTGTAACAATAGACCTCGATCCCCTGTGCCGCGAAATTGCGGATTGTCTGGATGAAACGCCCGGTTTGCAGCGCGGCCAGCGGCCCCCCCGTTTTGATGTCGTTCAGGTCCAGCCATCCTTCGAACGTGGACACCTGAAAGCCAAAATCTGTGTAGAGCTTTTTGTAACGCGCCAACGTTCCCATGTCCCATAGCGCAATGCCTGCATCGCTGATCGCTACGGCCTCAGTAACGCCCATTTGCAAGGCGTAGTGCCATTTGGGGCTTACCTCTGGTTCAAGACACATCGCGATTTTCATAGGGAACAACTTCGTTTCATATTTGAGTCAATAAAGCACCCTGCCTTAAACTTGAATCACAAATACCCTGCCACGCTTCGCGTTCTCGGGACATTTGTGATGAGCGATGTCTCAGATTTAAGGCAGCCTGCTGTAGCATTCTATATTCGGAAACTTGTTATGAATTCCAAACGCAGGGTCAAGCTATTGTCTTGACGTGCTCCCCTGAACTGTCCTTGATTTGAGGGGTCCTGACCCTAAAGCACCCTGCCTGAAACTTGACTCACAAATGCCCTGCCACGCTTCGCGTTCCCGGGACATTTGTGATGCACGATGTCTTAGGTTTAAGGCAGCATGCTATAGGGAGACAGACGATGAAGGGAAGTCGTTTCAGCTCAATCTCAGGCAAAAGCCGAAGAATAAGCGCGCTTCAGAAGCTTGCGAAACGGCGCGATGAGGCAAGCAGTGCCCTACTTTCTGAACTCAAACAGAGCGGTGGGACAATTCGGCCCCATAAGCGTCTGACAACACGAAAAATTTCTGGGAAATGGCAGCCCGTAGGGGAATCGAACCCCTCTTTCCAGGTTGAAAACCTGGCGTCCTAACCGATAGACGAACGGGCCACGTTTGGCGTGGGCGGTTTCTAGGCAAAGCGCCGCGTTCGCGCAAGGGGATTCTTTGCTTTGCTACATGCGAAAATTTCGTGGGTTCTGCCGGTTACAGGAAAGGATGGATCTTCCGGGTCGGGCGAAAGGGGCAAACCGCGAAACCGGCACGGGTTTGACCCGGAAAGACAGGAATTCAATCAGCCCAGGCTGCATCTTCCAGCCGCAATTGCACCCGCTGCCGGCCTTGCCAATGGTTGATCTCGACCCGGCCGGCCAGATGCACCTGCCGCCCGTTATGGTCCTGCAGGGCGGGGCCAAGCCCGGATTGCATCGCGTTGAAGCAGATCGCGTCAAGCGTGACCGGGCCGCCATCGGTGAAGCTGAGTTTCAGATGCCCGTCACCCACCGGTTTGGTGAAGGCGATGCGCATGGCGGGAAACACGAAACGGGGGGCAGGGGCGCCGGCGCCGAACGGGCCGGCGGTTTCCAGTTTTTCGATCAGTTCCACTGTGGCGCCTGCGGGCATCAGCAGCCCGTCCAGGCGCAGATCGGCGGGGCCGGCATCTGCCGCGCCCTGTTTGCCCAGAAGCTCTGACAGGCGCGCCATGGCGTCTTCCAACTGCTCCCGGCTGACGCTGAGGCCTGCGGCCATTCTATGGCCGCCGCCCCGGCTCAGCAGGCCTTCGGTCACCAGCCGTTGCACCGAGGCCCCGAGATCGACGCCCGAGACCGACCGGCCCGACCCTTTGCCCTCATCGCCGTCAAACCCGATCACCACAGCGGGGCGGTTGGTGGCGTCTTTCAGGCGGCTGGCGACGATGCCGACAACGCCGGGATGCCAGCCATCGGCGGCGGCCCAGACCAGCGGCCCGTCCAGCCCCCGGTCTTCGGCCTGGGCGAGGGCGGCATCGCGGACCTGCGCCTCGATCTCGCGGCGATCGGTGTTCAGATCCTCCAGACGTCTGGCCAGCGCATCGGCCTCTGACGGGTCCCGGCTGGACAGCAGTCTTGCCCCCAGATCGGCCTGGCCGATGCGCCCCCCGGCATTGACCCGCGGGCCAAAGACAAAGCCCAGATGGTATGCGCCTGCTGCGCGGTCCAGCCGGGCGACATCGGCCAGGGCCACAAGCCCCGGGCGCGTGCGGCGGGCCATCACCGTCAGGCCCTGCCGCACGAAGGCCCGGTTGACGCCGGTCAGCTGCGCGACATCGGCCACCGTGGCCAGCGCAACCAGATCCAGCATCGCCATCAGGTCCGGCCCGGTGATCCCTGCCACCCGCTGGCGTCGGTTCAGTTCCACCAGCAGCAGAAAGACCACGGCGGCGGCGCAAAGATGGCCCAGATCGCCGGTTTCATCCTGCCGGTTCGGGTTCACCACGGCCACACAATCGGGCAGGTCCGCATTGGCAAGGTGATGGTCCAGCACCACCACATCCGCCGCCTGTGCCGCCGCAATCGGCCCATGGCTGAGCGTGCCGCAATCGACGCAGATGATCAGGTCATGATGTTCTGCCAGATCGGCCATGGCGGCCTCGTTCGGGCCATAGCCTTCCTCGATCCGGTCGGGCACATAAAGCGTGGCATCCTGCCCGCTTTGACGCAGCCAGTCGAGCAGCAGCGCGGCAGAGGCGCCGCCATCCACGTCGTAATCGGCAAAAACCGCGATTTTCTCCTGTTTTTCCAGAGCGGTCAGAAGCCGCTCCGCTGCGGGGGCCATATCGCGCAGGCTCATCGGGTCCGGCAGCATATCGCGCAGGGCGGGGGCCAGAAAGCTGTTTGCCTCTTCCGGCGCAACGCCGCGCCGGGCCAGAACCTGGGCCAGCGCCGGGGCAGGTCCGCGCGCTGGCGCAGCGCCTCGGCCAGGCGGTCCTGCTCGGTATCGGGGCCGATCCAGCGGCGCCCGGTCAGGGATGTCTCGACCTCCAGAAACGCGGTCATGGAGTTTGGGCCAGCAGGGTGGCTACAGCAGGCTGCCTTAAATCTGAGACATCGCTCATCACAAATGTCCCGGGAACGCGAAGCGTGGCAGGGTATTTGTGATTCAAGTTTAAGGCAGGGTGGTTTATAGCTTTGGCCTGAAATTCCGCACCACACCACACCATGTTCCCACCCGGCGGCACCGCCGGGCAGCGTCTGAGCCGCCCCCACGGGGCGGACGCTTCTCGCCCACCCCTCGGCTCAGACGCTGCCCTCTGCGCAATGCATATGCGTTGCAGGTTAAATGGACGATGCTTTAGGTCCAGAGCCCGGGCAAATGCCACAAGCAGGTGTGAAATGACGCTCTGATGGATTTGTTCGGCTGTCATTCCCTCAGCGTGTCGGATTGCGATAGCTCATCCGCCGGACCGACCCGGTTTTGGAGCGCATCAGGATGGTCTCGGCTGTCAGATAGCCCACCTCGCGTTTGATCCCCGGCACAATCGAGCCGTCGGTGACACCGGTGGCAGCAAAAATCACATCCTGGGTGACCATGTCATCGCGGGTATAGACCCGGTCAAGATTGGTGATCCCGGCCTGTCTGGCGCGGCCCGCTTCATCCTCGTTGCGGAACAGCAATTTTCCGAACATCTGCCCGCCCATGCATTTCAGGGCTGCGGCGGCCAGCACGCCCTCGGGGGCACCGCCTTCGCCCATATACATGTCGATGCCGGTTATCCCGGCCTCGGCGCAATGGATCACACCGGCCACATCGCCATCCGTGATCAGACGGATCGCACAGCCGGTGCTGCGCAATTCCTCGATCATCGTCTCGTGGCGCGGGCGTTCCAGCACGCAGACGGTGATGTTCCCGGTGGAACATCCCTTGGCGGCGGCCAGCGCACTGACCCGTTCGGCGGGGGACATATCCAGCGTTACCACGCCCGGGCGATAGCCGGGGCCGATGGCCAGCTTGTCCATATAGACGTCAGGCGCGTGCAGCATCGACCCGCGCGGCCCCATGGCGATGACCGTCAGGGCGTTCGGCATATCCTTGGCGGTCAGGGTTGTGCCTTCCAGCGGGTCCAGCGCGATATCCACCGCCGGGCCCTTCCCATTGCCGACCTCTTCACCGATATAAAGCATCGGCGCCTCGTCGCGTTCACCTTCGCCGATCACCACGACACCCTGAATATCCAGCTTGTTCAATTGTTCGCGCATGGCATTCACAGCGGCCTGATCGGCGGCTTTTTCGTCGCCATGGCCGATCAGCCGGGCCGAGGCCATGGCGGCGGCTTCAGACACCCGGGCAAGCCCGAGGGACAGCATGCGGTCGTTGAAATCTTTTGGCGCGTTCATGGCGGACCTTCCGGGGCAGCGGTAAATGTATTAACCCCCGTGGTAGCGATGCAGGGCCAGAGGGGCAAGGATGGGTGTGGGGCAACGGGTCGGTTTGTTGCAGGCCCGTGTTGTTGCAGGCCCGTGTTATTCAGGCCCGTGATTCAGGCCCGCGCGTCTGCCGCGCCCTGTGGGCCGGTGTGGCCTTGTGTGACCCTGTGGCCGGTCAGACGTCTTCGATCCGCAGCGCGACGGGCAGGCCTGTGACCACACCGGTGGCGGGCAGGGCGGCCAGGGCCGCGTCAAGAGACGGGCGTGCGGTCACATGGGTGACGATCAGAACCGGCACATCCTGATCGTCGTGTTTGTATTGGCGCATCCGGTCGATCGAGATGCCGTTATCGCCGAGAGCCGTGGCCACCTTGGCCAGCGCGCCGGGTTTGTCCTTCAGGGTCAGGCGCAGGTAATAGGGCGCGGGCGAGGCGGCAGAGGCGGGCGGGGCGGCCTCCAGACCGGCGGCGGGCTGGCCGAAAGTGGGCAGGCGGATGCCCCGGGCGATATCGCAGATATCCGACAGAACCGCGCTGGCGGTGGGGCCTTCGCCCGCACCTGCACCCCGCAGGACGATCTGGCCGACACTGTCGCCTTCCAGGATCACCATATTGGTGCCGCCATCCAGCTGACCCAGGGGGGAGCCGACAGGCACAAGGCAGGGCGTCATCCGCTGTTCCAGCCCCCGACCGGTCATCTGGGCTACGCCCAACAGTTTGATTTTATAGCCCATATCGGCCGCGCGGTCGATATCCTGAAGGGTGATCGACTGGATGCCCTGAAGTGCGACCGCGCCGAAATCCACCTGGGTGCCAAAGGCGATGGAGGCCAGAAGCGCCAGTTTATGGCCCGCATCAATACCGCCCACATCAAGGGTCGGATCTGCCTCCAGATAGCCAAGCCGTCCGCATTCCTCGAACAGGGCATTATACCCCTGCCGGGTTGCCTCCATCCGGGTCAGAATATAGTTGCAGGTGCCGTTCATCACACCCATCACACGGGTGATCCGGTTCCCGGCCAGCCCTTCGGTCAGCGCCTTGATCACCGGGATGCCGCCTGCGACGGCGGCCTCATAGCGCAGCACGGTCCCTCCGGCCTCCGCAGCACAGGCAAGGGGTTGACCATGAAGCGCCAGAAGCGCCTTATTGGCGGTCACCACATCCTTGCCCGCGGCAATCGCGGCCTCGGTCGCGGCTTTGGCAGGTCCGTCGCTGCCGCCCATCAGTTCCACAAACACATCCACATCATCGCGGCTGGCAAGGGCGACGGGGTCTGTCTCCCACGCGTAGCCGGACAGAGGCACGCCGCGATCCTTGTCGCGGGACCGGGCGGAAACCGCCGTGATCTCAAGCTTTTTGCCTGTACGCGCGGTCAAAAGCCCGGCCTCGCGGCGGAGGATTTTCACCACACCGGCGCCCACGGTTCCAAGCCCGGCGATGCCAAGGCGCAGGGTCTCCGTCATAAGCTGGCTCCTTCGGAAAGCACGAGACTGGGTTCGGCGCCCCTGTTAGCTTCTATCGCGGGCCCGCGCAACGCGGCAGGCAGGCTATGTCAGGGGCATTCGCCGCAATCTGTCGGCGCGCCATCGCAAACTGGCGGCACGGGCTTCCAGATTGCGGCCTTCTTCCTCCGCATCGCGGGGCAAAAGCGTATCTGTCCCGGCCAGAAGCGGGCCGAGGGGCACAAGCTCAGGATAGCTTGCATCGCGTGCCGTATCGCTGAGCGGGGCGTCCAGATCGGGCAGGGCGCTGCCGCAGGCGGCAAGAAGAAAGGGCAGGGCAAGAAACCGGCGCATGGGGCATGGGTAGCGCAAGTGCCGCAGGGCGTCCAGCATGCGGGTTGAACTGAACAGATGTTCAGATACTGTGTGCATATGGCGCGCAAACAGGGCTCACATGCGGATATAACCGGCCCGAAAGTGCGGCAGGCGGCGCTGGCGCTGTTCGCGCGGCACGGGTTCGCGGCCGTCTCCATGCGCCGGATCGCCAGTGAGGTGGGCGTGCAGGCGGGCGCGCTTTACCTCTACACGCCGGACAAACAGACGCTTCTGTTCGATCTGATGCGGGCGCATCTGGTGGAATTGCTGGCCGACTGGCAGGTGCCGGATGGCTGTGCCACCGCGGCGCTGGAGGCGTTTACCCGCCATCATATCCGGTTTCATCTGGACCGGTCCGATCTGGTCTTCATCGCCTATATGGAATTGCGCAATCTGGAACCGGAGAATTTCAGGGTGATCGAAGGCTTGCGGAAAATCTATGAGGATCAACTGGAGAGCATTCTGAAACGCGGTGTGGCGGCAGGGGATTTCGCGGTGCCCGATACCAAACTGGCAACGCTGGCCATCATCGCGATGCTGAATGGGGTCACAACCTGGTTCCGAGAGGGCGGACGGCTGGACCGGGGGGCGGTGGAAGGCATCTATTGGGATATGGTGCGCAAAGCGGTGGCGCTGGAATAGGGCCGGGCGCTGTCGGGCGTGAGGATGAGGCGCTTTCATTCGATAGAGTGCCAGACCATAATTCTGCAACGCTTATGGATTGCGCAGAGGGCATCGCCCGAACCGAGGGGTGGGCGAGAAGCGCCCGCCCCGTGGGGGCGGTTCGGGCGCTGCCCGGCGGTGCCGCCGGGCGGGAGAGTGGTGCGGAATTCCAGTCCGAATCTATAGATTATAGCTTTTCGGCTTTAACCTGAAACAAACGGTATCGAAAACGCGTTCGAGCCAAAGGCGAGAGGCAGCTTTTTTCGATTCAAGGCTTATCCGAAACGCTTTAGCCGGTGAAATACCCGGTCAGGCCGGATGCCTCCGGCGGGCGTATTTCAGACAAGAAGAAAGTCCGGGGCCTGATCCCGGCAGTTATTCCGCCGGGGTAAGGTTCGATCGGGTAGCGCGTTTGGGATAGGGCACCAGCCGCTCGGCCTGTTCATCCCAGAGTTTCAGGGTGAAACTGCGGATCGCCTCGGGCCAGCGGATCGTCTGCACATCGTATTTTTCGCGCAGGGCCCGATGGCATTTGCGCAATCTGTAGCTGGGGATATTGGCGTTGAAATGGTGGATGTCGTGATAGGTGATATTGGCCACTGCCAGATCCCACCACCAGCCCAGGTCCAGCGCGGAAGATCCCTGAAGGGCAGCGCGCGCCGGGTTCAGCTCGGGCTTGCGGTCCCAGTAGGTGTCTTCGAAATTATGCTGCAGATAGACCAGAAACACGCCGATGCAGCCCGCGACGAAAACGGTGCCGCCATAGATGATCAGCCCGGGCAGGCCCGCCAGCAGCCAGATCATCCCGACCCAGGCAGCAAGGCCCAGATTATGGGCCAGAACCATGGCCGCGCCGGTTCGGGTGGAATTCTTGGGCCAGCGATACGCCAGCACATAGGTGAACAATCCGCCAATCGGGATCATAATGAACGGGTTGCGGTACAGCCGGTACCACAGACGTTTCAAAGCCGGGGCATCCTGCCATTCGGCCAGCGTCATGGTGAAAATCTCGGTCGTATCACGTTCATCCAGATTGCCCAGATGGGAATGATGTGCGTTGTGATTGAACTGCATCACCCGATAGGGCGTCAGCGTGAAGACCGAAAGCCCGTGGCCCGCAAGGTCATTGTGATGTTTCTTGGCAAATAACGAGGCATGCCCGCAATCATGTTGCAGCACGTAAAGACGCACGCCGGCAAAAGCGTTGAGCAGAACCAGCGGGATCACCAGCAGCGGATTGGGCCAGGACAGAACCGCAAGGGCCAGGGTCAGGAAATAGGCCGCGAATGTGCCAAGATAGCTGGCCAGGGCAATACGGTCATCCCGGTCTGTCCAGCCCCGGGTAAAGGCGCGAATCTCGCGTTCCGCCTCGCGCCGATAGGCGGGTGTGATCTGTAGGGGCGATGCAGTCATAATGTATACGTCTCTGGGCCGTTAAAACCGGACAGGGGGAAATATTTGGCTATCGCCGCCTTAAATTGCCATTGGATGCCGACAAGGGCAAGCCCCGGGCAAAGCAGGTAAATCAGCGATAAAATCTCTTCGGCATGGTTTTGCCGAAGAGGGAAGCCAAGACATCCGGTTTCTCACGTTGAGACGTACACTCTAGGCAGCGTACTTACAAAGAGCTTCACGTTTCCAGCCTGTTATGATTCATTTCCCGCAAGACAATATGCGGAGCAGTGGAATGGCGCGGTCAGATTTGAGCGATTTGGAGTGGGAGTTCATCAAAGCAGTGCTCCCAAATAACAGCCGAGGGGTTAAGCGTGTCGATGATCGGCGTGTGATCAATGGCATCTTCTATGTCTTGCGCACAGGCATCCCGTGGCGCGATTTGCCCGATCAATACGGCCCCTACACAACGATCTACAACCGTTTCAACCGATGGACTTATGCGGGCATTTGGGATCGGGTAATGGAGGCGGTCGCCGATGCGCACAATATCGACACCGTGATGGTGGATGGCACATCGGTTCGGGTTCACCATTCTGCAGCGACGCTCAAAAAAACGACCCGCGTCGTTGCATGGGCCGGTCGCGGGGTGGGTTAACCACGAAAATACATGCACTTACCAATCAGGACGGGTTGCCGATCCGCTATGAACTGACGCCGGGCCAAGCCCACGATGCACCCCCATGCGAACAGCTTTTGGACGGGCTGCAACCTGGCCAATACGTTCTGGCTGACAAGGCATATGACGCGGATTGGATCCGCAAGATGATCTGGGAACAGGGCGCCATCGACGTCATCCCGTCCAAATCCAACCGCAAACTGCCCGCCGAGTTCGACGTCGATATCTATCGCGAGCGCAACAAGATCGAGCGGTTCTTTGGCCGCCTCAAAGCTTCCTTCCGCCGTATAGCCACCCGATACGAAAAGACATCTGCCAACTTCTTGGCGATGATCAAACTCGCATCCGTCAGGCTATGGTGCCAGTTTTATGAGTCCGCTGCCTAGATGTTCGGATAGATCGGGAAGCGGGCGCAAAGGGCCAGAACCTCGTCGCGAATGCGGGTTTCGATTTCTGCATTGCCTTCGGCGCCATATGCGGCAAGCCCATCCACAACATCCACGATCCAACCTGCGATCTGGCGGAATTCCGGGTCGCCGAAGCCGCGTGTCGTCCCGGCCGGGGAGCCCAGACGAATGCCCGAGGTCACAAACGGTTTTTCCGGGTCGAAGGGCACGCCGTTCTTGTTGCAGGTGATATATGCGCGGCCAAGCGCGGCCTCGGCGGCCTTGCCGGTCACGCCTTTGGGCCGCAGATCGGCCAGGACCAGATGGTTGTCGGTCCCGCCCGAGACGACATCAATCCCGCCCGACATCAACGCATCGCCCATGGCCTGGGCATTTTTCACCACTTGTGCGGCATAGTTTTTGAACTCGGGGCGCAGGGCTTCGCCAAAGGCCACGGCCTTGGCGGCAATCGCATGCATAAGCGGGCCGCCCTGAAGGCCGGGGAAGACCGCAGAATTGACCTTCTTGGCGATCCCCTCGTCATTGGTCAGGATCAGACCGCCCCTTGGCCCGCGCAGGCTTTTATGGGTGGTGGTGGTCACCACATGGGCATGGGGCAGGGGCGAAGGATGCACGCCACCGGCCACCAGACCTGCGATATGGGCCATATCGACCATCAGATACGCGCCCACCTCATCGGCAATGGCGCGGAACGCGGCCCAGTCCCAGACCCTGCTGTAGGCGGTGCCGCCGGCCAGGATCAGTTTCGGCTTGTGTTCCAGCGCTTTGGCGCGGATGTCATCAAGATCAAGCAATTGATCCTGCTGGCGCACACCATAACTGACCACATTGAACCATTTGCCCGACATATTGACCGGGCTGCCATGGGTCAGGTGCCCACCGGAATTGAGGTCAAGCCCCATGAATGTGTCGCCCGGCTGCAAAAGCGCCAGAAACACCGCCTGGTTCATCTGGCTGCCGGAATTGGGCTGCACATTGGCGAAACCGCAGTCAAAAAGCTGTTTTGCGCGGTCAATCGCGAGGTTTTCGGCAATGTCCACATATTGGCAACCACCATAATACCGCCGACCCGGATAGCCCTCGGCGTATTTGTTGGTCAGTACCGAGCCCTGTGCCTCCAGCACGGCGGCGGAGACGATGTTTTCCGAGGCAATCAACTCGATCTCGTCACGCTGGCGACCCAGTTCCGAGCGGATCGCGGCAAAAATCTCCGTGTCCCGGCTGGCAAGATCTTCGGTGAAAAATCCGTCATCGCGATGGGGGCATTCATGGCCATGGCTCCTGGCAGGGTGCAAATCTGGCGCTGGTTTAGGGCAACACAGCATGCCGGGAAAGGGCGATTATGTCTCAATCCGCGTTTTGAGGGCTGTTTGAACGCGTCGACATGGCCTTAAGTGCGCAAACCCATTGTATTTCAGGGCGGCGCGGGCAAAGACTTGGGTCCGGTTCTGAAAAAGAGGATTTAGATGCCCGCTGCGCGTAATATTGCCTTTGTTGCCAGTGATGTGCCCATCGCCCAGGATGCGATGGCGCGGCTGTCGGCACTTTACGGGCAACATGACCCCCGGGATGCGGATGTGATCGTGGCGCTGGGCGGTGACGGGTTCATGCTGGGCACGCTGCATGCGACCCAGGCGCTGGCGATGCCAGTTTACGGCATGAACCGGGGCACTGTCGGGTTTTTGATGAATGATTACGGGGAAGAGGGGCTGATCCAGCGTTTGGAAGCCGCCGAGGAAACCGTGATCAACCCGTTGCATATGCGCGCAGTGGCCCGGGACGGGCAGGTGACCGAAGCGCTGGCCATCAATGAGGTGAGCCTGTTGCGCGCGGGGCCGCAGGCCGCACAATTGCGGATCTGGGTCGATGGCATCCTGCGGATGGAGGATCTGGTCTGCGATGGTGCGCTGGTCTGCACACCGGCGGGATCGACGGCCTATAATTATTCCGCCCACGGGCCGATCCTGCCGATCGGGTCTGACGCGCTGGCGATCACGGCGGTTGCGGCGTTTCGGCCACGGCGCTGGCGGGGGGCGTTGGTGCCGAACCGCGCGGTGGTGAAAATCGAGGTGACCGACCCGGATAAACGCCCGGTGATGGCCGATGCAGACAGCCGCTCGGTCGCCAATGTGGTGTCGGTCGAGATCAGGTCAGAGCCTGAGGTGGCGCATCGGATGTTGTTCGATCCGGGTCACGGGCTGGAGGAACGGTTGATCAGCGAGCAGTTTGAGTGACGAATGCGTTTCGGCTTTACACTGATGCAGAGACAATTGCTTTCGCGTTTGAACCGAAGGCGGAAGGCAGCGAAAGGCGTTTCAACAGTAAGTCGAAACGCTTTATTGGGCGGCAGTCTGACCCGGTTGCCGCGCGGTGTTGAGCGCGCAATTATTCAGTCCGAAGGGGAAGTGCCATGAGTGAGGACAAACCGGACAGCCTGCGCGCGGCGGCGCTGTCATATCACGAATATCCGAAACCCGGGAAACTGGAAATCCGGGCGACAAAACCCCTGGCAAATGGCCGCGATCTCAGCCGGGCCTATTCCCCCGGCGTGGCCGAGGCCTGTCTTGAGATCAAGAAGACCCCATCAGATGCAGCACGTTACACTGCGCGGGGCAATCTGGTGGCGGTTGTCTCGAACGGATCGGCGGTGCTGGGGCTGGGCAATATCGGGGCGCTGGCCTCCAAACCGGTGATGGAAGGCAAGGCGGTTCTGTTCAAGAAATTCGCCGATATCGACTGTTTCGATATCGAGCTGGATGAAAGCGACCCGGAAAAGCTGGCCGATATCGTCTGCGCGCTGGAGCCGAGCTTTGGCGCGATCAATCTGGAGGATATCAAGGCACCGGATTGTTTTATCGTTGAACGATTGTGTCAGGAGCGGATGAATATCCCCGTCTTCCATGATGATCAGCACGGCACCGCGATTGTGGTGGGGGCGGCGGCCACCAATGCGCTCAAAGTGGTGGGCAAGGCATTTGCGGATATCAAGGTTGTCTCGACCGGTGGCGGTGCGGCGGGCATTGCCTGTCTGAACATGCTGCTGAAACTGGGGGTAAAGCGCGAAAACGTCTGGCTCTGCGATATTGACGGGCTGATCTATGAGGGCCGTGACACGCAGATGACGCCGCAAAAGGCGGAATATGCGCAAGGCCAGACACCGGCAACGCTGGATGATGTGATCACCGATGCGGATCTGTTTCTTGGCCTGTCCGGTCCCGGTGTTCTGAGCCAGGATATGGTCAGGAAAATGGCGGACGAACCGATCATCTTTGCCCTGGCCAACCCGACGCCGGAAATCCTGCCCGATCTGGTGCGCGAGGTTGCCCCCGACGCGGTGATGGCCACGGGGCGCAGCGATTTCCCCAATCAGGTCAACAATGTGCTGTGTTTCCCCTTCATCTTTCGGGGCGCGCTGGATGTGGGCGCAACGGAAATCAACGACGCGATGCAACTGGCCTGTATCGACGGGATCGCCGCCATGGCGCGGGTCACGACCAGCGCCGAGGCCGCCGCGATCTATCGCGGCGAGCAACTGACCTTCGGGCGCGATTATCTGATCCCGAAACCTTTTGACCCAAGGCTGATGGGTGTGGTCGCCGGTGCCGTGGCCAAGGCGGCGATGGACAGTGGCGTGGCAACCCGCCCGCTGGAGGATCTGGAGGTTTACAAGGCGAAACTGAACCAGTCCGTGTTCAAATCCGCCCTGATCATGCGCCCGGTTTTCGAGGCCGCTGCCACCACAACCCGGCGCATTGTGTTCTGCGAAGGCGAAGATGAACGGGTGCTGCGCGCGGCCCAGGCGATGCTGGAGGACACAACGGACAAGCCGATCCTGATCGGCCGCCCCGAAGTGGTTGAGGCGCGGGCGGAACGCGCCGGTCTCGACATTCGCCCGATGCGCGATTTCGTACTGGTGAACCCGGAAAACGACCCGCGCTACCGCGATTACTGGACAACCTATCACGAGGTGATGCAGCGGCGCGGGGTAACGCCTGATCTGGCCCGCGCGATCATGCGCACGAATACCACAGCAATCGGCGCGGTCATGGTCTATCGTGAAGAGGCCGACAGCCTGATCTGCGGCACGTTCGGGCAATATCTGTGGCATCTGAATTATGTGCAGCAATTGCTGGGCACGCCTGCGTTGCATCCGGCCGGTGCGCTGAGCCTGATGGTGCTGGAAGATGGGCCGTTATTCATCGCCGACACCCATGTCCATGCGCAGCCGACACCGGAACAGATTGCCGAGACGGTGGTCTCCACCGCCCGGCATGTGCGGCGGTTTGGTGTGGATCCGAAAGTGGCGCTCTGTTCAGGTTCGCAATTCGGCAATCTCGACAGCGATAGCGGCCGGCGGATGCGCGACGCGATGATCCTTCTGAATGACCGGGCCCCTGATTTCCCCTATGAGGGCGAGATGCATATCGACAGCGCGCTGGACCCTGAGTTGCGGGCCCGGATTTTCCCCAATTCGCAGATGGAGGGGGCGGCGAATGCGCTGGTCTTTTCCAACACCGATGCCGCAGGTGCGGCCCGCAACATCCTGAAAATGAAAGCCAACGGGCTGGAGGTTGGCCCGGTTCTGATGGGGATGGGCAACCGTGCCCATATCGTGACGCCCGCGATCACCGCGCGGGGCCTGTTGAATATGAGTGCGCTGGCCGGAACCCCGGTTGGGCTTTATGGTTGAGCGCAGGTCAGGTTTCATATCGCGGGTCCGGCGGGGCGGTGTTACCGCTGCCAGTGACGCCCTGTCGCTTTGCGGGGGTCCTGCTATCCCGGCTATGAGACAGACCAGGTTAAGGGAGGGAGTATGATGGGATATTCGGAGATCTATAAGCAGTCGCAGGCCGATCCGAACCGGTTCTGGATGGCAGCCGCCGAGACGATCGACTGGGATCACCCCCCTTCCAAGGCGCTGTTTGAGGAAAATGCGCCGCTTTACGAATGGTATGCCGATGGTCTGGTCAACACCTGCTGGAACGCGGTGGACCGCCATGTGGAGGCAGGCCATGGCGGGCGTATCGCCATCATTCATGACAGCCCGGTCACCCATACCAAACATGAGATTACCTATGCGGAATTGCAGGAGCGCGTGGCCAGTCTGGCCGGGGCGCTGGCCGCCAAGGGGGTGACCAAGGGCGACCGGGTGATCATCTATATGCCGATGGTCCCCGAAGCGGTGGAGGCGATGCTGGCCTGTGCCCGTCTGGGGGCGATCCATTGCGTGGTCTTTGGCGGGTTCGCCTCCAATGAGCTGGCGGTGCGGATCGACGATTGCACGCCGAAATGCATCATCGCGGCCTCCTGCGGGATCGAGCCGGGGCGCGTGGTGCAGTATAAGCCGCTGCTGGACGGGGCGCTGGAACTGTCCACGCATCAGCCGGAATTCTGCGTGATCTTTCAGCGCGAGCAACAGGTTGCCCATCTGGAAGAGGGGCGCGATGTGGCCTGGCATGCGTTTCAATACGGGGTGGAACCTGCCGCCTGCATTCCGGTGGAAGGCAACCACCCGGCCTATATTCTCTATACCAGCGGCACGACCGGGCAACCCAAAGGCGTGGTGCGCCACACCGCCGGGCATCTGGTGGCGCTGAACTGGTCGATGCGCAATCTCTATGACATGAACCCGGGCGAGGTGTTCTGGGCGGCCTCCGATGTCGGCTGGGTTGTGGGCCATTCCTATATCTGTTACGCGCCGCTGATCTTCGGCTGCTCCACCATCGTGTTCGAGGGCAAACCGGTGGGCACGCCCGATGCGGGCACGTTCTGGCGGGTTATTCAGGATCACAAGGTGAAATGCCTGTTCACGGCGCCCACGGCCTTCCGAGCCATCAAACGCGATGATCCGGGCGGGGCGCTGGTGGGGGATTACAACCTGAAAAGCCTTGAAAGCCTGTTTCTTGCGGGCGAACGGGCCGACCCGGATACGATTGAATGGGCGATCGACAAGCTGGGTGTGGCGGTGATTGACCATTGGTGGCAGACTGAAACCGGCTGGGCGATTGCGGGCAACCCGATCGGGATCGAACATCTGCCGGTGAAAATCGGCTCTCCCGCCGTGCCGATGCCGGGATATGACGTGCAGATTCTGGATGAGGGCGGGCATGAGATGGCGCCGGGCGATCTGGGCGCGATTGCGGTCAAACTGCCGCTGCCGCCGGGCACTTTTCCAACCCTCTGGAAGGCCGAAGCGCGCTATCTGAAAAGCTATCTGGAGCATTTCCCCGGATATTATGAAACCGGCGATGCGGGTTATAAGGACGAGGACGGATATCTCTATATCATGGCGCGTACCGATGATGTGATCAATGTCGCGGGCCATCGCCTGTCAACCGGTGCGATGGAAGAGGTGCTGGCCAGCCATCCCGAGGTTGCGGAATGCGCGGTGATCGGGGTGGGCGATACACTGAAAGGCCAGTTGCCGCTGGGGTTTCTGTGTCTCAATTCCGGCAGTGCCGCAACGCCCGAGGAGGTGATCTCCGAATCCGTGAAACTGGTGCGTCAGAAGATCGGACCGGTTGCAGCCTTCAAACTGGCCCTGGTGGTGGACCGGCTGCCCAAAACAAGATCCGGCAAGATATTGCGCGGCACGATGGTGAAGATCGCCGATGGTGAGGATTTCAAGATGCCCGCAACCATCGACGACCCTGTCATTCTGGATGAGATTGCAGAAGCGCTGACATCCATCGGCTATCCGCAGGGACAGGCGTGACAGAATACCCATGGTTGCAGGGGTCTCTTGGACTTGGCGCCTATGTCATCACGTTTCGCGTTCGACCGGAGGGAGAGGCAGCGAATAAGTGATTCATGTTTAACTCGAACCGCTTATTTTATAATTTTTCCGGTTTGCTCCGGCGGTGACCGGATCGTCATAGGCTTGGTCACGAGGGCCGCTTTATAGTGGGACTAAACACCTAACATGCTTGTCAAAAAAGGTCGAAAATGGTCCCCAAACTTCCTTGATCAAGACGGATACTATAGGTGCTTTTCATTGACCGGGGGCTGCGGCGATCTATCGTTTCCTGCATGGGATGAGTTTGCGGAAAGGATACGCAATGCGGCGGATATGTCTGACACTGACGATGATCTGGGCGGCGGCATGGGCCTTTGCACAAGAGGTATTGCCGCCCGATCCGGCCATTGAACGCACCATCCAGAACCAGTTCGAGGCGTTTCTGGCCGATGATCTGGACGGGGCATGGGCCTATGCCAGCCCGAATATCCAAAGCCTGTTTCAGACGCCGGAGCGGTTCGGGCGGATGGTGCGCGACGGCTATCCCATGGTCTGGCGGCCCGGGCAGATCGACTATCTTGATCTGCAGACCCTTGGCGGGCTGATCGTGCAGCGGGTGCAGGTGACCGATCGGCAGGGCGTGGTGCATGTTCTGGGCTACCAGATGATCGAGACCGGGGCGGGATGGCAGATCAACGGGGTCCGGTTGTTACAGGCCCCGCAGGTCGGGGCCTGACCGGCCTTTCTGCCGTTAAACCCGCCTTAACCTTTCTGCGCTACCTCTGACATGTATATCCGGCCCTCTGTGATGGCTGGTCTCTCCGAACATTTGAACAATTGAGGTTGCCTTTCAGGGCCCCTGGCCCTGCGGGGCCAAAGGCGTGTGCGTGTGACGTGCAGGAAAGGGTTTTGATATGAACAAGGTGATCACCGACGGGCTGGTACTGATGCCACCGGCGTTTGGCGACGGGCTTGGGGTCTGGTCACGTGAGGATGGCACACCGGGCACCGACACATATGCAACCGACCCCAATGCCGCCCTTGTCCCCGCAGATCAGGATTTCGGAACCACCCTGGAAATTCTGAAAGCCGACAGTGTCACAACACTGCGATATATGGGCGAAACCCCGATGCTGCCGGGGATGTATCTGCGCATTTCTGCGCGGATCAAGGCGGTGTCGGGCAATCTGCCGGATGTGCGGATCGGGGCCTGGGCGGGCAATGCCGCACATACCAATGTTGCAGGCGTGCCGCAGACCGGCCCGTCAACCACCCTGACAAGCTATGGTGAGGTGGTCACGGTGTCGGCGATTGTCGGTATCGGCGATCGCGGCGGCGTTGACATGCCCTGGGGCGAAACCGCCAGCTACGGTCATTTTGGTCTGGATCTGACCGGTCCGAATGGCGGCACGGTCCGGGTGGAGAGCATTCGGATCGAAGATGTAACCCATGTCTTTTACCGCAAGCTGATGGATTGGGTTGATGTGAAGGATTTCGGGGCGGTCGGGGATGGTTCCACCGATGATCACGCGGCGTTTCAGGCGGCGGATGCGGCGGCTGACGGGCGCGAGGTTCTGGTCTCGGAGGGGGAATATCGCATCGCCGACAATCTGACGATGAACAGCCCGGTACGTTTCGAGGGCCGGTTGATCATGGATGATACGGATCGTCTGGCCCTGACAAGGAATTTCGACCTCGACGCCTATTCCGACGCGTTTGGCGATGATGTGATCGGGCTCAAGAAGGGCCTTCAGACATTGTTCAACCAGTCCGATCATGAGGCATTTGACCTGGTCGGGCGGCGGGTTCTGCTGTCCGAACCGATTGATGTGCAGGCCGTGGTCGATAACAAGACCAGCTATGCCAACCGGCGGCTGATCAGAAATGGCCAGATCAGCGCTGCCGACAGCAGCAGCTGGGATGACGATGTGCAGAGTTCTACCGGCACCTGGGTTGTCAGCAACCCGTCCGAGTTGTCGGATGTGGCCGATGTGGCCAATATCGAGATCGGATCACTGGTCACGGCGCCACAGGGTGTGGGGCGTGAGGTGTATGTGTCAGGCAAGAACGTCGCTGCCGGCAAGGTTTTTCTGTCGCATTCGCTTGGGGTGCCGCCGCAAAGCCAGACCTATACGTTCCGGCGGTTCAAATACCTGCTGGATTTTATCGGCTTCCAGAATCTGCAGCGCTTTGTGATCAGCAATGTGGAGTTCCTGTGTTCCGGCCGGTCCAGCGCGGTGATGCTGCCGATCAATGGTCTGACCTTGCAGTTCAGCGATTGCTTTTTCACCAAGCCAAAAGACCGGGGCATCACGTCGGCTGACAGTGGCTGTCAGGGGTTGCAGGTTGATCGCTGTCAATTCCTGTCGAATGAACAGGCTATCCGGGTACAGGACCGGGTGACCATCGCGATGAACGTCAACCGCAATGACCCCAAGATCCGTGACAATCGCGCGGTGCGATTCAAGCATTTCGCGGTGTTGAGCGGGACCGGCAATATCATCCTCGGCAACCATTATTTTCAGGGGGATACGGAAACCGACGGGTTGCGCAGCGCGGGCATCATTCTGACCAAGACCAATGCGAAAACAACCATCACCGGGAATTACATCGACAATAATTTCGTGGAATGGGTGAATGAACATGATGCCCATCCCGAACTGGATGGCGAGTTCAGCTTTGGGGGGCTGACGATCAACGGCAATATCTTCATGTCAAGCGGCGCCGCGCCCTGGACCCGCTTCATCGTGATCAAACCCATGGGACCGGATCATTACATCAATGGTCTGACGATCAATGACAATGTGTTCAAGCAGATAAATGGTCAGGCGCTGGATCGGGTCGATGGCGTGGATGACAGCGTGGCAACGCTGGACGGCAGCCGGACATCGGAGTTTCTGATGCAGGGCAACACGTTTCACGGGGTTCAGCATAAGGCGCAGAACCCGATCACCGTGAAGATGACCGAAAACACCGCCGCCCAGGTGTGGGAGCAGGATTTGCGCGACTGGCTGCCCTTTGACACCGAGGCGCGGGTGGTGACATCGGCCGTGCCGGAGGGGGCCGTGCGGTCAAGCTCGAATGTGGCGATCTACACCATGCCCTATGCCACCACACGGCACGGTGTCGGGCAAGGGTCGATCCGGTTGAACTGGTCACAGCCGGTGAAAGGGTCGGTGCAGATGACGGCCCGCTGCGATACGCCCTGACGGGGGGCGCGTTTCCGGCGTTGAACAGGATGGATTGCGGGTTTCTGAACCGGCGCAACCGGTGCCGGTCAGGGCCTGCGATAGGTGGCGCGTTTTTCCCAACTGTCCGGGTCCAGCAGGGTCCAGACCCCGTCTTCGACCGTATAGCCGTATTGCGCGGGCCCGGTCCCGATCAGGTTAAACACGACCTGTGCGCCATCCGTTGTCAACTCTGCCAGTTTCTCGCGAATCCACAAGGCGCCCCCATTGTCGCGCAGGGCCCAGATGCCGGTACTGGCCGGGTCATCCTTGCCCCATCGCACCTGATACTGCCCATTGGCGGAAAACACCCAGTGTTCGGTGCTGTCGCGTCTGGTCCAGCGTCCTTCGACACCGGCGCCATTCGCGCTCGCGCTTTGCCGGTCGAAAACCTGAGCGCCCCAGGTCATTTCCGCAGCATCGGAGGAAAATGACAGGGGTGCGGCGGGCGGCGCCACATGATAGCTGCCATCATTCAGAACTTCGTAGGTGAACAGTTCTCCGGGCACAATCCAGATGCCGGGCAGGTTGGGGTCAATCATAGTCATAGACATTAGCATGCCATAAAAATGCAGCGTCGCCTAGATGTTAGGGGAAGTCTGCCTAAAATTGTCAGATTTAAGTCTGCACAGTGAGTCCGTACCGTGTCTGCATGAGAACAGAGGGCATTTGACGGAGCGGGCGATGCAGGCCACGCCGCGTTTCAGCCCGGGGCGACAAGATCATCAGAGGTCAGCAGAAAGGCCTTGCCGAAACCGCCATTCAGCAGGGCATGGCTGGCCTGCAATCGCATCATCCGGAAATCGGCGAAATCATAGTAAAGTTGCGCCTTGGGATAGAGGGTCAGGTAATGTTCGCGCAGGGTGGTCTTATCCGTCGGCTGCGCGATGCATTGCAGGGTGATCCGCGGGTGGGTCAACGGATCACCCCGGGGGCCGGGCTCCCCCAAAAGCAGGGAACAGGCAGGATTGGCGGCAAGCGCCGCGCTGTGGCCGGACAGATCCGAGATCAGCGTCAGGGGGGCGCCATCCGGTCCGGGCACCACGGCGATGCGGGTGACCATGGGCGCGCCGGTTTCGGGGTCGGTCACGCCAAGCGCGCCGAACCGGGCAGCCCCGATCAGGCCCCGTGCCTGGGTGCGGGCCGCGTCATCCGTATCACGGATCGGGTTGGGGGCATCGGCCATGGAGTGCGGGATAACACGGGCCGGCCATCTCTGCCAGAATGCCCGGTCCGGTGTATGCCTGCCGCGAATTCGAGACCGGATTAAAGCCGGGCACTTAAGGTATTTTCCTCAAGGAAAACGGCAGGGAAAACTCCAGTTTTCCCATTCGGAATTCTACAGAATTCCGAATGGCTGAGACAAGGCATGTAACATAACGCGTTGAAATCCCTGATGCCAGGCAGCAAATTTCGACAAGCGATGGTGCAGAATAAAACGATTTCGCTATAGCCTTGCGCATGAAGGCGCCGCGCCCTAACCACATCGACAATGGAAGGGGCCGATATGAATGACAATGATTTCAGCCGCGCGGTGCGTGACGCCCTGGCCGAAAGCGGTGAGCCGGTCAGCCGGCTGGGATATTTCTGTGCGCCCTTCCGCCCGTCTTCCGGCCCGCTTGCCGATAAGGTCATCAAAACCTATCGCGGTGGTCGTGACCGGGACGTGCTGGCGTTGCTGGCAACACGTCATGAGGCCTATGTCACCTGCCTGCGCGAAGCAGGCGTTGACCTGCCCGAGACGCGGTTCCTGCTGTTGGAGGAGGCCGGGTTTCAGCGCCCGGTCATTGTGCAACAGGCCCTGCCGCCGCAGACAATGTTGCGTGACATGCTGCTGGCTGCCGATATAGACCGCGCGATTGTCCTGCTGGATCAGGCGGCGATCAGCATCGCGGCGTTCTGGAGCGCGGTTGCGGACCGGCCAGAGCGTATCGGCTATCATCCGTCGATCCGCAATTTTGCAATCGGTCCTGACGGGCCGGTCTTCTTCGATACATTCCCGCCGCTGATCGGTTATAACCGGGCGGAGATGGGCAAACTGCTGCTGCGGTTTTCGGAATCACCTCTGATCCGGCGTGTCGGCCCGGTCCTGCCCGGAAAAATCCGTGCTATTCAGGATGAATGGTATTCCCCCGCCGGAACGATTGTGGGCCTGATCGGCAGCGCGGTGCGCCTGCGCCCCGAGGATGGCCCGGCGCTGCTGAACTGGGGGCGGGGTTTTGCCGAGACCCATCTGTCGGGCCCGATGAAAGAGGAGGTTCTGGCCGATCTGGCCAGCCCCCCGCGCCTGCCTGCGATCTGGACCACCACAAGGCGCATTCTGGGGCTGGAAGGCAAACCGAATGTCTGACAGCGGCGGGATGAAGGTCGTGCTTGTCACGCCTGAAATCCCCGGCAATACCGGCACCATCGGGCGCACCTGCGTGGCGCTGGATCTGGAACTGATCCTGATCAAGCCCTACGGGTTCGATATTTCAGAGAAATCCGTGCGCCGGGCCGGGCTGGATTACTGGCAGCATGTGCGGCTCAGCGAATATGACAGCTGGCCCGGTTTTCTTGAGGCGCGGCACCCGCGCCGCGAGCAGTTGTTCTTCTTCGAAAATGACGGGGCGCAATCGGTTTATGACCCGGACTACCCGGAGGATGCCTATCTGATATTCGGGCGGGAAACCAAGGGCTTGCAGGCTGAAATACTGGAAGACATGGGCGATCGTATCTTTCATCTGCCGATGAGAAGCCCGCATATCCGATCGCTGAACCTGGCCAATGCGGCCACGGCGGTTGTGTATCAGGCCCTGCGCGGCAGTTTTCTCTGATGTTCCGTGTGAAAAGAGCACAGGGATGCCTTGGCCCTGGCACGGGTCCGCCGCAGATCGGTCGTATTTTAAGATCAATGTCCGGGTTGCGGCACGGATTGGCAGGGTTTGCATCTGATGTGACCTGTCCGCACTGCTGCTGTTGCCCGGTCGGTCGACCGAAAATCGCTATGGAAGGAAAGAACTGTGTCCACCCCTTACGGAAGAACATTCCTGCAAGATGAACAAGGCGCCGTCACTGTGGATTGGGTTGTTCTGACCGCAGCAATTGTTGGCCTTGGGCTTGCAACGATGACCGCCGTATCCGGCGGTGTCGGAGGTCTGAGTGGCGAGATCGCGACCGAGTTGGCAGAGATGGACGTGGTGGATTCCCCGTTTGCCGGTGCCTCGGCAGGCAGCAATTGGGGGTCAAACCCCTTGCTCAATACCTCGGGCGTGACCGCAGAAAGATATGCAAGCTGGACATCGGGATATTCGGATGCGGAACTGGTTGAGGTTTATGAAGCCTATCACAATGGCGCGCATCCAACGATGCTGGACCCGGGCGACCGGGTTGATTCCATTGGCGCGCTTGAGGCCGATATGATCAGCCGGGGTGTCGATATCCCGTCGGGCAACCCGTCTTATAATGATATGTATGACGCGTATACCGGCTGATACGGGCGGTGGTACAGATGTGAAACCGGGCCGCACCTTCCGCGCGGTCGCTTTTCTTTTGCCCCGGGGCAGGGCGCGGCGGTATCCTTCGACACCAGAAGAAGGACAGCCTGATGCCATCCATTGCCAAGGGTGCGGCCCTGCAAACCGTGATCACCACATTTGAAACCAATCCCGGCAATTGCCGCGACCTGATCGAGGCGCTGACATCTGCCTATGATCAGTTCATCGCGCATCAGCCGGGGTTCATCGGCGCCGGGTTGCATGTGAATGATGCCCAGACACGGGTTGCGAATTATTCCCAATGGGACCGGCGCGAGGATTTTCAGGCGATGCTGCGCAGCGACGAGATGGTCAGGCGCAACAAAGCCATCACCGAGATGTGCCGCAGTTTCGAGCCGGTGATGTATGATGTCTCTGCCGTGTTTGACAGGTAGGAGCCGATGGATAACGAGATGAAGGATGAACTGCGCGCGTTGCGCAGCGAGGTTGCCATGCTGAACGGGCATCGCTTTTTGCGGTTGCACAATTCGGTGTGGCGGTTGCTGCTGTTCAACTTTGCCCGCGGGCTGGCTTTTGGTCTGGGCACGGTTCTGGGCGCGTCATTGTTGTTGTCGCTGCTGGTCTGGTCGCTTGCGCAGATCGAATTTCTGCCGATCATCGGCGAATGGGCGGCCGAGATTGCCCGGCTGATGGCCGAGAACCGCTGACCCGTCCGGGCACGCGTGTCGTTATCGCCGCCGTGCCGGGCAGATGATGACCTGCTGGTCTGTGCAATTGGCATCGGTGCAGGCGATATGTTCCACCACCATGCCCCGGCGCAGGCGGACCTCTCCACCGGTGGGCACGATCCTGACCTCGCAGCTGCGGTTGCTGCGTGGGGCGGCGGTATGAAGGCTTAACGAGACCGGGCCGTCGGACACCCCGATCCCGAAGCCGAAATTCTGTGCGATGGCCGGGCCGGTAAAGGCCAGTTGGCCGATGGTGCAAATCAGTGGGATGAGGCGGCGCATGGCATGCTTCCTGAAAGGATTGTTCAGGGATGTGTCGGGTCCGGGCGCAGGCGGGTTCAAATTTGCATTGCCGGGTTGATCTGCTGCGGTGATGGGTTGTGGGGCTGTGCGGGCAGATGCGGGCACGCCGCCCGACACTGTGCCATCATCTTTTATCGTGACTGGACTCATGAAGCATAAGGCCAGGAAAGACAGGCGCTTGACCAGAGTAACCTGAAAATCTGACGGCAGCAGGGGCGAAAATGTCGGAAATGCCCCTGTGCATATGAAACAGAGGCGTTATAGGCGAAAGGGACACGTATAGAGACCGCCGCAGGGAACCCATATCATGGCCTTCAAAACCGACATCGAGATTGCCCGCGAAGCCAACAAGCGCCCGATTCAGGAGATCGGGTCGAAGCTTGGCATCCCGGCCGAGGACCTGCTGCCCTATGGTCATGACAAGGCCAAGATCAGCCAGTCATTCATCGACGGGGTGCAGGCCCGCAAAGACGGCAGGTTGATCCTGGTGACCGCGATCAACCCGACCCCTGCGGGCGAGGGCAAGACCACCACCACTGTGGGGCTTGGCGACGGGTTGAACCGGATCGGCAAGAATGCCGCGATCTGTATCCGCGAAGCCTCGCTTGGGCCCTGTTTCGGCATGAAGGGCGGGGCAGCCGGGGGCGGCTATGCCCAGGTGGTGCCGATGGAGGAGATGAACCTGCATTTCACCGGCGATTTCCATGCGATCACCAGCGCCCATAACCTGCTGTCCGCGATGATCGACAACCACATCTATTGGGGCAATGCGCTTGAGATCGACGAGCGTCGCGTGGTCTGGCGCCGGGTGCTTGACATGAATGACCGGGCGCTGCGCGATACGGTCACCTCGCTTGGCGGCGTGGCCAACGGGTTCCCACGGCAGACCGGGTTTGACATCACGGTCGCCTCGGAGGTGATGGCGATCCTCTGTCTGGCCACGGGGCTGGAGGATTTGCAGAAACGTCTGGGCGATATCATCGTCGCCTATACCCGCGCGCGCAAACCGATCTATGCCCGTGATATCAAGGCCGATGGCGCGATGACGGTATTGCTGAAAGACGCGATGCAGCCCAATCTGGTGCAGACACTGGAAAACAACCCCGCCTTTGTCCATGGCGGGCCGTTTGCCAATATCGCCCATGGCTGCAATTCGGTGATTGCCACAACCACGGCGTTGAAACTGGCCGATTACGTGGTGACCGAGGCCGGGTTCGGCGCCGATCTGGGGGCCGAGAAATTCATGAATATCAAATGCCGGAAGGCTGGCATTGCACCGGATGCGGTTGTGATTGTTGCCACGGTTCGGGCGATGAAAATGAATGGCGGCGTTGCCAAAGCCGATCTGGCCGCCGAAAATGTGGCGGCGGTTGAGGCGGGTTGCGCCAATCTGGGCCGTCATATCGGCAATGTCACATCCTTCGGGGTGCCGGTGGTGGTTGCGATCAACCATTTTGCCGGAGACAGCGAGGCCGAGATCGCCGCCGTGCAGGCCTATGTCGCCACGCAGGGTTCCGAGGCTGTGCTGTGCAAGCATTGGGCCGATGGCTCTGCCGGGACCGAGGCGCTGGCCCATAAAGTGGTTGAAATCGCAGAAAGCGATGCCGCCGGTTTCGCGCCGATCTATCCCGATGAGATGCCGCTGTTTGAAAAGATCGAAACCATTGCCACGTCAATCTACCATGCCGATGGTGTGGTGGCCGACAGCAAGATCCGGGCGCAGTTGAAAACCTGGGAAGAGGCAGGATATGGCAATCTGCCGGTCTGCATGGCCAAGACGCAGTATTCCTTTACCACCGATCCGGGCGCGCGCGGTGCGCCTACGGGCTTTACCATCCCCGTGCGTGAGGTGCGCCTGTCTGCCGGGGCCGGGTTTATCGTTGCCATCTGCGGAGAGATCATGACCATGCCCGGCCTGCCGCGTGTGCCCTCGGCCGAACAGATCATGCTGAACGCGGCAGGGAATATCGAAGGCCTGTTCTGAGACTGCATGCCGGAATAAACTTATAGAAGATTTATGCGTCCCGCCGACGGGATTCTGTGAAAGGGTGATGCGATGACGGCGACGATCATAGACGGGAAAGCCTTTGCCGCGACGGTACGGGCCAGGGTTGCGACCCATGTGGCGGCTTTGAAATCCGATCATGATCTGACGCCGGGGCTGGCGGTGGTTCTGGTGGGCGAGGACCCGGCCAGCCAGGTCTATGTGCGCAACAAGGGCAAGCAGACCGCCGAGGCCGGTATGGCCAGTTTCGAACATAAACTGGATGTGGCGACGTCCCAGAAAGATATCCTCAGCCTTGTGGATCAGCTGAACGCCGATCCGGAAGTTCACGGCATTCTCGTGCAGTTACCGCTGCCGGATCATGTGGACAGTGCAGAGGTTATCAACAGGATATCCCCGGCAAAGGATGTGGACGGCTTTCATATTTCCAATGTGGGCCTGTTGGGGACCGGACAGAAATCCATGGTGCCCTGCACGCCGCTGGGTTGTCTGATGATGCTGCGCGATCATCACGGGTCGCTTTCCGGTCTGAACGCGGTGGTTGTGGGCCGGTCCAACATTGTCGGCAAACCCATGGCGCAATTGCTGCTTGGGGAAAGCTGCACGGTCACCATCGCCCATTCGCGCACCAAAGATCTGGCGGATGTGTGTCGCGGGGCGGATATTCTGGTTGCTGCGGTCGGGCGCCCGGAAATGGTGCCGGGCGACTGGGTGAAACCGGGCGCAACCGTCATTGACGTGGGTGTCAACCGCATCCCGCATCCCGAAAAGCCGGGGAAAACAAAGCTGGTCGGGGATGTGGATTTCGCCAGCGCTTCGGCGGTTGCGGGCGCGATCACACCGGTGCCGGGGGGGGTGGGCCCGATGACCATTGCCTGCCTTCTGGCCAATACGGTCACTGCCTGTTGCCGCGCAAACGGCTTGCCTGAACCCGAAGGGCTGACCGCCTGAGCCGCGTGCGGTTGCTGCTTATAGCGCCGGATTGAAATTCTGAATCATATATAGATTGTGCGGAGGGCATCGCCCGCCCCATGGGGTCGGTCGGGCGCTGCCCGGCGGTGCTGCCGGGCGGGAGGGTGGTGCGGGGTGGTGAAGGATTTCAGGCGGAAACTATAGAAAAACCGCGCCGTGCTGTTCAGACCGGGATCATCGTGCCCTGCAACAGGGCCACATCCCGGCGGCTGCCATCGGGGCGTTCAACCTCGACCGTGCAGCGGGTGACAAACAGCCGACGCCCGGGTTTCACAACCTCACCATGGGCCCAAAGCCGCAAACCGTCACCCGGCGCAATCAGGTTGATCTTCATCTCAACTGTCATCACTTCGGCGCCCTCGGCCATCTGGGTCAGCGCGGCATAGCCCGACGCGCTGTCGCCAAGCGCGAAGGTCAGGCCCGCATGGGCAAACCCGTGCTGTTGCGAGCTTGCGGCGGTGATCGGAGCAGAGAGAAGGACACGCCCGGAAGAAACCTGTTCAAGACGCGCGCCAAAGCTGTCCATCAACCCCTGCCGCGCAAAACTATCCCTGATGCGTGCATCAGTTATACCTGTCACATTTTCGCCTTTTTTTCTCAAATGCCTAGCCAGGTCCTGATTTTATCGTATCATCATTTATCGGGGGAGGTAAAATCTCCGTAATGTGAAGATGTAACAGCTTGGGGCAAATGCAGACCAATTCCTCTGATCTGCGTGTGGCTTTCATCCACCGGTTTGGATCATCATCGTTTTCAGTCTGGGTTGCGGCAAGTGTTCTGGCAACTCTGCTTGGACCGTTCGGAACCTATTCCGCCATGTCGCTTCTGGATCGCGGTATCTATTGGGGCGGGTTGATTGGCGTCTCGATTCTGTTTGCGGGCGGGATCAAGGCAATGGTTCAACAGGTCTTTCCGGCAAAATCCTTTGCGGTCGACCTGCTGAGCAGCGGGATCATGGCTGTCGTTCTGGGCATGTTGATCTGGGCGTATAATCATTTCGTCTATGGCGTTCCGAGCGAAAGCCTACCAAGCATATTTGCGCATATGATTGTGGTTTTGATGATTTGCCTGACACTGGTTCTGATCCGGATGTATCTGGAACAGGAAAGCGAAGACAGCGCAGCAGACAACGCATCCGATGCGGCAGAGGAGGTTGCGTTTCTGCGCCGCCTGCCGCCGGAACTGGGCCGCGATCTGATGCATATTTCCGCCGATGGCCATTATCTGGAAGTGGTCACCAGCCAGGGGGAAGACCGTCTTTTGCTGCGCTTCTCTGACGCGATGGACGAGCTTGACGGATATGACGGGGTGCGCATTCACAGGTCGCATTGGGTGGCGCTGAATGCAATTTCAGGGGTGGAGCAGAAGGGCCGGCGCACATTCATCATTCTGTCGCAGGGCATTCGCCTGCCCGTCAGCCAGGGCTATCAGGACGCGCTGATTGATCGCGGCATTCCGCTTTAACGGGGCATTGGCACGCAAAGCGGCGGATCGGTCAGCAGAATGGCCTGTGCATCTGCGGCCATCAGTCCCGACAGCGCCGGATCGCTGCTGCGCAACCCCCCGGTATAGGTGCCATAGGCGGGTAGGATCAGCCGCGCCTGATCCAGCAGGAAACAGGGCCGGGTGATCCGCCTGGCGCGGGTGGGAAGCTGCGCCTTGGGATGATAATGGCCCGAGATTTCGGCGCTGGCACCGGGCTTGGCAATATGTCGGAAGGTCAGTGGACCGGTCCGGTGGCTGGCCAGATGGGTGCCGCCCAGATCAACCGGCCCGGCATCATGATTGCCTTCAATCCAGATCCAGCGCCGCCCGGCCATGAGGGTGGCCAGCCAGGTGATCATCTCATCCTGCAGGGCCTGTGCGGCGGTCAGGTCATCAAAGCTGTCGCCCAGACAAATGACACATTCGGGGGTCGTGGCGGCCAGATCCCGTTCAAGACGCATCAATGTGTCCTGCACCTCATAAGGCGGCAGGATCGGGCCACCGCGCCGCGCCATCCGTTCCGATTTGCCCAGATGCAGATCGGAAACGCAGAGCAGCCTTTCCTCCCGCCACCAGAGCGCGCCAGATGGCAGGGCGGTCAGGGCCGCGCCGAAGAAGGTGAAGGTGTGGCCGTTCATGTTTCGTTCGATGGCATGACGGGCCGGGCGTTGCAAGCCTGATGGCGGATCTGGCTGATTTCACATCTTGTTTGTATGGATATGCAGGGCGGGAGGAGCTTTTCAGGTTTTGCAAAACCCTTATTGCTTTGGCCTGAAATTCTTCGCCACCCCGCATCACCCACCTGCCCGGCGGCACCGCCGGGCAGCGCCCGCACCGACCCCACGGGGCGGGCGCTTCTCGCCCACCCCTCGGTTCGGGCGCTGCCCTCTGCGTTGTGTCTATGTGTTGCAGATTAGAGGGACGCCGCCTATAGCGGCAAACCCGCTGTCGTCAGCAGGCGGGCGGCTTCCTCTTCGATCAGGCGGTGTTCGGCGCGTCCTTTCACCGGCACTTTGCCGACCTCAAGAAACAAGGGCGCGGCCAGCGGGGTCAGCCGGGGCAGTTTCACATGGTCGATGCGATCACCGATCCGGGTCAGCATCGCGTCGATGCGCCCGAAATCGACCATGCCGCGCATCGCCTCGACCCGGGTGATTTCCAGCATCACATGGCCGGGGTCATATTTGCGCAGCGTGTCATAGAGGATATCGGTGGAAAACGTTGCCTGCCGGCCGGTCTTGCGTTTGCCGGCGGGCATGTTGCGATCGATCAGCCCGGCGATGATGGCCGCGCCCTTGAAGGTGCGTTTCATCACCGCATTGCCCGACAGCCAGATTTCCATCGTCCGGGTCAGGGTCTCACGGGAAAACAACGGGGCTGCATCCTGCAACGGGTCCAGCCCCCAGATCAGCGTGGCGTAATCGGTGGAGACGAAACCAAGCGGGTGCAGCCCTTCTTCCTCCATCCTCTGGGTCAGAAGCAGGCCCAGGGTCTGTTGCGCATTCTTGCCCGCAAACCCGTAGACGCAGACATGGTCGCGCCCGTCATGAGGGAAGCTTTCGACCAGCAACCGATCACGTTCCGGCAGGCGGGAGACGCGCCGCTGCAGGGCCAGCCAGTCACGGGTGTGCCGGGGCAGGGCGGGCCAGTCATCCTGCCGGAACATTGCCAGAATACGATCAGACAACTGGGTGGAGGTGGCAAATTTGCTGCCCATGAAGGTGGCGACCTTGGGCCTGTCCGACGGGCTGCGTGTGACCTCGATGGTCATCTCGCGCAGGCCCTCATAGCGCACGATCTGACCGCCGATCAGAAACGTATCGCCTTTGACAAGGCTCGCCGCGAAATTCTCCTCCACCTCGCCCAGGGGCATGCCGCCCCTTGCGTGTTTCAGGCGGACCTTCAGTTTGTCAGAGGCCAGAATGGTGCCGATATTCATGCGGATCTGGCGGCTGGCGCGGGGGTCGCGCAACTGCCAGGCGCCATCCGGGCGCTGCACCAGTTTCTGCCAGCGATCATAGGCTTTGAGCGCATACCCCCCCGTGGCACAGAAATCGAGACAGCGGTCGAAACTCTCGCGGGGCAGGCTGGCATAGGCCCCGGCCGAGGTGACCTCTTCATAGAGATCATCGGCCAGGAATGGCCCGGCTGCGGCGCGGATCAGGATATGCTGGCACAGCACATCAAGCGGGCCGTCGCCTTTCGGCTCTCCATCCAGATCATGGTCGCGGGCGGCCTCCAGCGCTGCGATGCATTCGATAACCTCGAACCGGTTGGCAGGGACCATCAGCGCCTTCGAGGGCGCATTGTAGCGGTGATTGGCGCGCCCGATCCGCTGGACCAGCCGTTTGACGTTTTTCGGGGCGCCGACCTGAATGACCAGATCCACATCGCCCCAGTCGATGCCCAGATCAAGGGACCCGGTGCAGACGATGGCGCGCAGATCCCCGGCGACCATTGCGGCCTCGACCTTTTCGCGTTGTTCACGTGACAGGGCGCCATGGTGGATGCCGATCGGCAGTTGGTCGTCATTGGCCAGCCAGAGATGATGAAAGAAGATCTCGGCCTGGGCGCGGGTGTTGTGGAAAATCAGGGTGGTCTTGTGGCGTTTGACCTGGTCCAGCACGGCCGGAATCGCATAGCGCCCGCCGCCGCCGGACCAGGGCGGGCGGGCGTCGGTTTCCAGCATCGAGATATCCGGGTCGGGGCCGGGATCTGCCTCCAGTATCCGGCAGGGATCGGGATGGCGGGCCAGAATGCGGGCGATGGCGGGCGGGTCTTCCACCGTGGCGCTGAGCCCCACACGGCGCAGACCCGGTGCCAGGGTGGACAGACGCGACAGCGCCAGCATCAGCTGATCGCCGCGTTTGCTTTCCGCCAGCGCGTGAATCTCATCGACAATGACCCGTTGCAGCCCGGCAAACATATGGCCCGCATCTTCATATGACGTAAGCAGCGCAAGACTTTCCGGCGTGGTCAGCAGGATATGGGGCGGATCGGCGCGTTGCCGTTTGCGTTGGGTCTGGGTGGTGTCGCCGGTGCGATCCTCGATACGGATGGGCAGGCCGATATCTTCCACCGGGGCGCGCAGGTTGCGTTTGATATCCGCCGCCAGCGCCTTCAGGGGAGAGATGTAAAGCGTGTGCAGGCCCTGATGCGTGCCATCGGCAAGTTCCGCCAGCGTGGGCAGGAACCCGGCCATGGTCTTGCCGCCGCCGGTGGGCGCGATCAGCAACTGGCAGGGCGCGGATGACAGGTCCAGCATCTGTTGCTGATGCGAATGGAGGCTCCACCCTCGGGTGCGGAACCAATCTGTGATGTCCGGGGGCAGCATTGTCATGGGGTAGGGATACTGCGCGCGGGGGCCGGGGTCAGCCTTTTTCGTAAAGCGGCTCGCCATCAGGGGGTTCAGTTACATGAAACCGCGCGGAAATCGTGAAGGGCCGGATTTCTCGAGAAATCCTTGTGGAAAACGCGCGTTTTCCAGCTTGGTTGCGAAACCCTTTAAATCCAAAAAGCGACAGGCCGGGATCAGTGGGTAATCGCTTCCTCTTTGACATACATGTTTTCCCAGGCGCGGTCGATCAGATCGGGGCGCATCTGATAGGGAATCCCCTCGAATTCGCAGATCGCGATCAACTGGTCGATCAGAAAATTCGCGTGGTAATTGGCATAGACATTGTTGATCTGCGGGTAGCGCACTTTCAGCATATGGACGAGGCTCTCCTCGTTCAGCGGCATCTTCTTCTTGCGCGCGACCATGGCAAAGACCTTGAGGAATTCCTCCTGCGTCGGTCCGTCGATCTTCACCTTGAAGAAAATCCGGCGCAGGGCGGCCTGATCGAACAGTTCATTGGGGTGGAAATTGGTCGAGAAGATCACCAGCGTGTCGAACGGCACCTCGAATTTCTCGCCTGATTGCAGGGCGAGGATGTCGTAATTCACCTCCATCGGCACAATCCAGCGGTTGATCAGCGCCTGGGGCGGTTCCTCCTGGCGGCCAAGGTCATCGACGATGAAAACCCCGCCCGAGGCTTTCAGTTGCAGGCTGGCCTGATAGGTGCGGCTGACCGCGTTATAGTTCAGGTCCAGCATGCTGAGCATCAATTCACCGCCGGTCATCACCGTGGGGCGTTTGCAAAGCAGATAGCGGGTGTCGAACCGGGCCGAGGATTTGCGCAAACCGCCGCTGGCGGTGTCCGGTTCGGTGATGGGGGTATGCACAATCGGATCGAAAAGCGTGATCACCTGACCGGCATAGCTGAGCGCGCGGGGAATATAGATCGTGTCGCCCATGGCGGCGCGAATGCCCTCGGCAATCGAGGATTTGCCGTTGCCGGGCGGGCCATAGAGCAGAACGGACCGGCCCGATCCCACGGCGGGCCCAAGCTGATCAATCATGCCTTTGGGCAGAATCAAATGGCCCATCGAGGCCTCAAGCATATCTCGGGTCAGGTGGATGTTGCGGATCGACTGGCGTTTGGTCTGTGCCTTGTAATCGTCCAGCGGCACCGGCATCGCGCCGTAATATTCCGACTGGCTAAGCGCATCAAGGGCGCGGGCCTTGCCGTTATCGGTCAGTTGAAAGCCCATTTCCGAGCCGGATGTGGCGTGCATCGTGCCGGTCGCCTGAAGCAGGCCCATATCGCGGGCCATGTCGATCAGCGCCGTGGTCAGGGTCAGCGGCAGGCAGATCGCCTCGGAAATCTCGGTCGCGGTTTCCACATTCTTGCGGAATATGGTTTTCAGCAGGATATCCCGCATCATCACCATGGGCAGGCCGGTATCGCCCAGTTTGCGCAGGGCGACCGGTGCAAAGCCTTCGGTGGGGGAGGTCTGAACGTTCATATTATGCCCTCTGCTTGGCAGGACTTTGCCGGAGGAATGCGGCACAAACGAGGCGTAACAAGCCGCGGCTGAACATCGGCTGGCCTGTCAATCCGCCGGTTTTGCAGGGCAAGGCCCGTATGTTGATCCGGCCCCATAGGGTGGATCAGGCCCAGAGACCCAGGCCCAGGATCAGATAGATGGACAGCGCACCGGCAAGAGCCACCCCCATCGGGAACAGCTTGCCCCGGTCCCAGGACACCCAATCGGGGGTTGCCCGGCGCACCGCAGGCACACGGGCCGCCCCGCGATGGGTCAGCCAGGAGCCGATCAGCACCAGTGAAAACAGCATCAGGAAGAAAAGCCCGTCGCCCGGCGCGATGAAAGGCGCCATGGCGGCGGCGAATTTCGCGTCCCCCGCCCCGACCATGCCGATCGAGGTGATGACAAAGCCGATGACCAGAACGCCGCCAAGCTGTGCCAGACGCCACAGATAGGCCTCCATCGGCAGAACAATCAGGCCAACGGCCAGAAACCCGCCCGCCAGTGCCAGAACCGCGATATTGGGAATGCGCATCTCGCGCAGGTCCGACCAGCCGACCCAAATGCAGATCGGCAGAACGAAGGGAAGAAACCAGGCGGCCTCGGCAACGGTCAGGGACATCAGGCGCGTACCTCTGTATCAAGCGCGCGCAACGCCCGCACTGCGGCATCGAAATGCTGTGGATGGGTGTCGATGGCATCGGCCAGAAGACCGCGGCCCACATCAACCTCTCCCTGACGGATCGCGGCCAGCGCGGCGGTGTGCAGCAGTTGTGCCCGTTCGATCTGGGTCATCTGCACCAGTGGCAGATTGTAATTGCCCCGTGCCGCGCGGGCCAGAACCAGGTTGTTCTTTGCGGTGAACAGGTTCGGATCATAGGTGATGGCCTCGGTGAACAGGCGCTCGGCGGCCTCGGTATCGCCCCGGGTCAGTTTCGAGAAGCCCCAGTTGTTCAGCACACCGCCGGGCCGGGTGGTCAGGCCGACGGCTGTTTCGTAGAAACTGTCGGCATTTTCCCATTCGTGATTGCTGTCGGCGATCATCGCCTCAAGACGGTACCGTTCATAGGTCTCGAAGGTCGGGGGGACCATATCAAGCTGGGTTTCAGCCTCCTCCCAGTCAGAATTGCGGATCAGGGCATCGGCGAAATCGACATGGTCCTGCGCTGTGGCGTCGGGATGATTGGCGACCTCGCGCCAGACGATCACCGCTTCGGTGGCGCGCCCGGCGCGAATCAGGCTGTGGCCCAGCCCCCGTTTCAGATCAAGCCGGTCAGGATCGTCGCGCAGGGCGCTTTGGAAATACACCACCGCTTCATTGGGGTCGGCGACCGTCAGCATGATGTCGTTGAGATTGGTTTCGTCGATGACATTCATCGAGTCCATTGCGCGGTCCACATCCGCGCGGTCGGTTTGTCCACAGGCGGCAAGTCCGACGGACAAGCCGATAACCAGAGTGATCCGGGTGGTCAGGCGCATAGGCGACCTCTTAACTGCTCGATCGCTATGTTCATGGTGTTTCGGAGAGGATCCAGCGTCCTCCGCCCCGACGTTCCAGGTCATAGCGGTTTTCATTATTGTCAGGAATATAGCCTGAATTTTCCATTCTTGCGATAGCAAGTCTTAAGTTTTCGCGAATGGAGTCTGTTTGGCCACTATCCAGCGCGAAAGCATGCTGAAACACCTGCCGCGCCTCGCCATATTCGCCCTGTTCCATCAGCACCACGCCCAGATTGTTCCAGGCCGGTGTGAAACCGGGGTCTTCCTCAACCGCCTGGCGCAGATAGGCTTCGGCCTGGCCAAGACGCCCCAGTTGCAGATTGGCCGAGCCAAGGGCCGAGAGATGTTGCGCCGTCGTGCCGTCTTCGGCGGCGGCGCGCAGATAGGCCCTGAGCGCCAGTTCATATTCGCCCGCTTCCATCAGCCGGTCGCCGACAACCAGCCCGTCAACCGAATTGCGCAGAACATGGGTGCCGGGCGGGGCGGGGACGCCCTGCCGGTCCTGACCCAAAGGGCCGGTGCCGGGGTCGCCACAAGCCGCCAGCCCCAGAAATGTCGTGAAAATGATGAGCCCCCGCATCATGATCATATCTCCTCGTTCAAGCCCCCCGCCCGGCCTAGCCGCCACCCAGATTCTGGGCGATTCCATAAACCGATGGACCGATCAGGATGATCAGCAAGGGCGGTACGCAGAACATCATTGTGCCAAGTGTCAGTTTGGTCGGCAGTTTATTGGCTTTCTCTTCGGCGCGCAGAACGCGTTTGTCGCGCATTTCGGCGGCATAGACGCGCAGCGCATCGGCGACCGAGGTGCCGAAAGTGGCCGATTGGATCAACACGGTGACAAAGCTGTTCACGTCCTGAATATCCACCCGTTCGCCCATATCGCGCAGAACCCTGCTTTTGTCTTTCCCGGCCTTCATCTCATAGGCGACGATTTCAAATTCCTCGCACAGGGCGGGATAGGCGGCGCGCATCTCTTTCGAGACGCGGATGATCGACTGGTCAAGGGACTGGCCCGCCTCGACACAGACCAGCATCAGGTCCAGCGCATCGGGAAACCCCTGGGTGATCTCTTCGACGCGTTTCTGCACCCGTTTGGTCACCCAGTATTTCGGGGCCATATAGCCAAGGGCACCCGGTACGATCACCGACAGGGCCGATGCCTGACCCGACAGGCCCGGCGCGATCAGCACATAGATCGTGCCAAGGGCCAGCAGGCCCAGACCAAGCGCGAATTGCGCGAAATGGAAGGTTTGCACCGCCCCTTTGGAACGATACCCCGCGCGGATCAGCGTCAGGCGAACCTGGCTCAGTTCCTCCACATTCTGTGGTTCCAGAAATTGCGAGAAACGATCCAGCCGCTGGTCCTTGCCGCCGATACGCAAGGCATGACCGGCATTCTTATCTTTGAAATTCTGGCTGTCGCGCAGTTTGTCCAGCGGGTCTTTCTTGCGAAACAGGATCGCGGGCAGAGCGATGAGAACCAGCAGGAAGCCAAGGCCGCCCACCACGATCAGCGGCCCCAGATCGCCGAACAGACCGGAAATGGCCTCGTTGGCGCGGGTAAGGAGATTTTGCAGAAATTCCATGGGCCGGCCCGTCCTTAAACTTTGATATTGACCATCATGCGCATGAAAATGACGTTGATGAACAACATCACCGCCACCATGGCACAGGCCGGAATGAAATACTCGCTCTCCATCACTTCGCTGTAGTAATCGGGCTGTGCGACATTGATGCCGATCAGGCAGAGAACCGGAAAAACCGAGAGGAACATGCCTGACCATTTCGCCTCGGCGGTGATGGCCTTGACCCTTCGGAACAGTTTGAACCGCGCCCGGATCACCTCGGCCAGCCCGGCAAGAATTTCGGCCAGATTGCCACCCGATGTCTGCTGGATACCCACGGCCACGGCCATGAAGCGCAGATCCTGCAGGTCCAGACGTTCGGCCATGTTCTGGATGCTTGCCGCGATATCGCGGCCATAGGCGGCCTCATCCGCGATGATGCCCAGTTCAGAGCCAAGCGGGTCGGCGACCTCTTTTGCAACCGTATTGATGGCCGACACAAACGGGTGCCCCACACGCAGCGCGCGGACCATCAGTTCCACCGCATCGGGCAGTTGTTCCTCGATCATCGCGATGCGTTTCTTGGCCTTGGAATTGACCCAGTAGAATACGCCGCCAACCCCCATCCCGACCGAGATCAGCAGACGGATCGGCAGCGCGGCGCCGGTCAGCAATGTCAGCAACAGAAAGGCCGCCAATGTCAGCCCGATCATCACCAAGATCAATTGCTGCGGGGTGAAGGCGATATTTGCCTTTTGTGCCTTGTCGGCGATCAGCGAATAAAGCGGGATCGTGCGCGAGCGGGTATGCTGATCAAGCTCTTTGCGCAGTTTGGCCAGCACATCCTCGCGCGAGGAGCCCTTGTCGAGCATGGACAGGCGCCGGTTGACCCGGGCGCTGAGGCTGATCGACTTGCCAAAGACCATCAGATAGACGCCTTCCACCAGGAAGATCACGCCCACGAATATACCGATATAGATAAGGGGTTCGATGCTCAGTTGCATGGCCGGTTACTCCGCCGCTACGGGATCGTAGATCGACATTGGCAAATCATATCCCCATTGTTTGAACCGTTCGGAATAATGCGAACGCACGCCGCAGGCGGTGAACCGGCCGATGATCGTGCCATCGGGTTTCAGGCCCATACGCTGATAGCGAAACACCTCCTGCATCGAGATCACTTCGCCTTCCATGCCGGTCACCTCGGTGATCGAGACCATCCGGCGGGAGCCGTCCTGCAGACGTGAGGCCTGCACGATCAGGTTCACGGCCGAGGATATCTGCGCGCGCACCGCCTTGATCGGCATTTCAATGCCGGACATGGCGATCATGTTTTCCAGACGCGAACAGGCATCGCGGGCCGAGTTGGCGTGGATTGTGGTCATCGAGCCGTCATGGCCGGTATTCATGGCCTGCAGCATGTCGATCACCTCATCGCCGCGGGTTTCCCCCACGATGATCCGGTCCGGGCGCATCCTGAGCGCGTTGCGCAGGCAGTCGCGCTGTGTCACGGCGCCTTTGCCCTCGACATTGGGCGGGCGGCTTTCCATCCGGCCCACATGCACCTGCTGAAGTTGCAATTCTGCCGTATCCTCGATGGTCAGGATGCGTTCGGAATTGTCGATGAAGCTCGACAACGCGTTCAGCGTGGTGGTCTTGCCCGACCCGGTTCCGCCCGAGACAATGACGTTCAGGCGGCAGGCACAGGCGGCTTGAAGAAAGGCGGCCATTTCTTCGGAAAAGGCGCCGAATTTCACCAGGTCATCAATGCCCAGCTTTTCTTTCTTGAACTTACGGATGGAGACCAGCGATCCATCCACCGCAACCGGCGGCACCATGGCGTTGAACCGCGAGCCGTCTTTCAGGCGGGCATCCACATGGGGGTTGGATTCGTCGACCCGGCGGCCAACCGCAGAGACGATCTTGTCGATGATCCGCAAAAGATGGCGTTCATCCTTGAACCGGACATCGGTCAGAGACAGTTTCCCGTCGCGTTCCACAAACACGCGGTTCGGGCCGTTGACCAGAATATCATTGACGGTTTCGTCTTTCAGAAGCGGCTCCAGCGGGCCAAGCCCGGTCACCTCGTCGAAAAGCTCGGTCTGAAGGGTCTGACGGTCTTCGCGGTTCAGCACCACGCCCATCTCGCTCAGCTCTTCCGAGGTGATCGCGGTAATCTCGGCCTTCAGTTCCGTATCTTTGGCGTTTTCCAGGGCCGACAGGTTCAGGTTTTCAAGCAGACGGTGATGCATCTCCGTCTTGATCTCATCCAACCGCAGGCGGCGCTTTTTTTCCTTGTCGAGACTGGCAGCCTCGGCCGGGGCTTTTGCAGGCTGTTCCAGCGCCATCTGTTTGCGCTGAACCTTGCTTGCCACCTCGTCGGGCATGGCATCTGTATGTGTGGCGGCAACCACGGCATCAATCGGTTTGGCGCTTTCGGGTTTCTTGTATTTCGAGAACATCGCGTTTTCTCCTTACCCGGTGGCCACGTCTGAAAGCATCGCCTGATAAAGCCCGCTGGCCAGTTTCACGATGTCTTTGCGCAATGGGTTTTTCTTGGCCAGTTCGGCCAGTGGAATGCCGTGATCCGCAGATTGCGTGACCTGACGTGCACCATCGGTCAGTTGTGTGGTGATTTTCACGCCAAGACTGTCTGCAAGGCGTTTGACGCGCGATTTCCCGTTCAGGTCGAGGCCTTTCGGGGCGCGGTTGAGGATGAAATTCACCTTCTCAAGCGGCAGTTCTTCTGCCTGCAGGGCTTTGATAAACCGCATTGCGTTCTGGGCTGACCGCATGTCGAGTTCCAGCATTGCAAAGAAGACATCCGCACGCTGCAGAATGGTTTCGCTCCACTGAACGACGCTGGCGGGCATGTCGATCACCACAATGTCGAAGCATTCGGTGGCCAGGTTCAGCACGGCCTCCACATCTTCGGGGCTGATCATGTCCAGCGGGATGATTTCAGATGGCGCGGTGAAGACGGACAGTTTGTCGTTATACTCGACAAGGGCCTGTTTGAAGCTGTCCACATCCATGCCCTGCGCGTCTGACAGGACTTCGACAATCACCTCGCGGCGCGGCAGGTCGAGAAATGTCGAGGTCGAGCCGAATTGCAGGTCGAAATCAATCAGGCAGACCGAGGGCGGTTTCTTTTTGTCGATATTGGCCATTTCCCAGGCCAGATTTATCGCCAGAGTGGTGGCGCCGGTGCCGCCAGCCAGACCTTGCACCGCAAATATCGCCGAGCGGCCATCCATGCGCGGGGCAGGGTCAAATGCCCTGCCATCTGCGCCGGTGCCCGTCAGGGCAACCGAATGAGGTTCGCGGATACGTTTGATCGCATCATGCAGGGCGCGGTCGGGTAAGGGGTAGGGCACGAAATCATCGGCCCCGAGTTTCAGAAGCTGATGCAGACCTTGAGTGCTCAGCCCATCGGTGATCAGAATGACCCTGATGGATTTCGCCTTCGCGGCGCGGATGATCTCGCCGATCAGCCCGATATCGTCTTCATCGCTTTGATCCACGGCGATGGCGACAAATTCCAGTTCATTGGCTTCTGTCTGATCAAGGAAGCTTCTGGCTTCCTCCAGCTGCAGATCGCCCCAGCTTTCGCCTAGTTCTGCCTCCATATCGTCGATCAGGAGACCGAACTTCTGGACATCCCGAGAGATCGTGGAAGCCACGATCGGTGCAGGGTCAGATTTCAGCGCAAGTCCGCCACCCATTCCTCAATTCCCATACTGCCTGACTTCGCCAGGTTCTGCCGCCACCCGGACCGAAACAATCTGCATCGGCCAGATGGGTCAGGATCATGTCCGCGCTGCTCTGATGCGGAATCGCCCTGTACCATGATACTGTTCTGGCGGGAGAAATAGGCAATAATACGACCAAAATACCAAAACTATTGGGAAATCACCGCAGATATGATCTGCGGTGATATGCCGTTCAGGCCTATTCAGAGGCAGCGGCTTCACCGCCCCCGTCACCCCCGCCTCCGGAGCCGTCCGCATAGGTGCGATAGACAACCACCGCATAGCGGCCATCAAGGATCATCGGGTGGTCCTGCACAAAGCCGCTGACCTCGGTTACCGTCCGCCGGTTGCGGCGTTCACGTCCCTCGGTGGCGACAATGGGTTGTGTTTCGCCCAGAGAAACAAGGGCGTGGAGCCGGCTGCGTTCAATTCCCTGGCTGACCAGGTAATTCACCGCCGTGCGGGCCCGGCGCTGGCCAAGCCGCTGATTATAGGCCTGACTGCCCACCAGATCGGTATGGCCATAGACGCTGAACTGCACCTCGGGGAATTGTCTGATCCAACTGGCCTGCTGGCGTAAGGTTGCGCGTGCCGATCCGTCAAGTTGTGACGAATTAAAGGCAAAGTTGATGGTTGTCGGCACCTCTGCGGCGAAACGTTCCGCCAAGTCTTCGACATAGCTGCGCTGCCCGGTCATCACCAGAACATTGTTCATTGTCGGATTGCCAAAGGCGCCTTCGTCGATGCGGGCGCCGGCCGGCCGATCACAGGCCGTCAAAGCCAGACCTGCCAGCCCCAAAACGGCGTATTTGACATATTTCAGGGTGATGCGGGTCCGGTTCGCGGAGATCAGGATCGCCATCTGTTCACTCCATCACATAGCCGTAGGAACCGCCGAAATCCTGCTGTGCCACATCTCCGGCCGCAGTTCCGTTGGAACCTGACCCGGTTAGATGCCCGCCCAGAAACAGCTCCCGTTCTGTCGGAATGGCGACACGATCCGTTGGCAGCGCCAGGGCTTCACCGCGGGTGGGGGAGACCAGATGCGCGGTCACGATGATCACCAGCTCGGTCTGTTCACGCTGGTAATTGGTGCTGCGGAACAGCGCCCCCAGAACCGGCAGATCCCCCAGCCATGGGACCTGCCCGATACTGTCGCGGAAATCATCCTGCAACAGTCCCGCAATCGCAAAGCTTTCCCCGTCGCGCATTTCCACGGTTGTGGAGGCGGATCGGGTGTTGATTGAGGGGACATTTGTTCCAGGCTGAATCTCCCCGATGGAAGAGACCTCACTGCTGAGCACAAGGTTGATGACTGCATCATCCACAACAGTTGGCGTGAAGCTGAGATTCACGCCAAAAGGTTTGAATTCGACAGCCACACCTTCTGATGTGGAGACGGGGATAGGGTATTCGCCGCCAGCCAGGAAGGTTGCGGTCTGCCCGGACAAAGCGGTCAGGTTCGGTTCGGCCAGAGTCCGGACCATGCCATTGGTTTCCAACGCTTCCAGCAGAATGCCAAACTGGGCGCTGCCTGATCCGAAGGTGACACCAAAAACACCGTTCCGTCCGTCAATTGTGGGGTTAATGACTGTTGCGGGGAAATTTGTCGCTGCACTGCCGGTTCCGATCTGGCCATCCCCTACAGTTGCGCCAAAGCTTGCGGACAGGTTTTGCCGGACTGTGCGCGACATCTCTGCGAATCGGACCTGCAACATGACTTGCTGCGACCCGCCGACCATCATCAGGTTTGAGACACGGTCGGGGGCATATCGTTCGGCCAACTCCATGGCGCGATCAACGGCTTGCCCAGAGCTCAACGTGCCGGACAGAACGATCCCGTCATTGGCGGTGCGCACCTCGACAGGTTCACCGTTCAGGATATCCCGCAGGCGTTCGCGCAATTCGGCCACATCGGGCACAACCTGCACCTCGACATTGGCAATCAGGCTGCCATCGACGCCCAGAAGGGTCATCGTGGTGCGGCCCGGCGCCCGGCCCAGCACATAGATCGTGCGTTCCGACAGGGTCGCGATATCGGCGATGGCCGGATTGGCGACGGAAAGTTCCGCAAAGATGGCATCGCTTTCCACAACCACGGCGCGGTTCATCGGAACCCGCAGAGACGTGGATGTTGCTCCTTCAAGAACGCGAAGAGATTGTGCCTGCGTCACATCTGGTACTAGCATCAGTACAAGGGCACAGCCAAACAGGCCTGCCCGAAGAAGGGATATAATGCTCATTGTGATCCTGCCTCTCTGATCACGTTATGGGCCGATTTTTCGTACCCGATTGCGAACACCATGCCTCAATTTGGCTTTCCGTGCAATAATCATGCAGTTACAGGGTGGCGTTTATGTGATCCGGAAACCACGCAACTCAAGCGGCGGGGGAACCGAACACGGCCCCGGGAGGGAGACCGGAGGCCGTGATGAGCGGTTTTCGGATCAGTTGGTGCAGGGCACCGGCGTGACGATCACTTCGTTGCCGCGACGGTTGCGCACCGTGCAGATGCGCTGGCCTGTTTCCTGTTCGGCTTCCGCAATGCCCAGAAGCTGATCCTGATTGATCTCAATCGTTTCGCTGACCGTATCGTCATCGACACCCACAAGGGCCAGGGTCAACCGACCCGAGGCCTGCGCCTGGGCCAGGGCCGCGATCTCTTCAGGGGGGGCTTCGACGGTGATCGTCCGGGCGATGGTCGGGTTGTTGCGATCTTCATCAGATGTCTGATCGATGGCGATGATCTGGACATTCGACCGGATCAGCCGGGTGACATTCTCGCCGCGCGAATTGCCAGTCCAGTAAACATCGACCCGGTCACCGGGGCGCAGGAAGCCTGACACGCCGGATGCAACATCAACCGACAGGGCAAAGGCGCGCATGCCTGCACCCAGTTGTGAGGCAACCCCGGCATCCTGACCGGGACCTGTGACCTTGGACACGAGGATCGGTTCATCCCGCTCAACCATACGCAGAACCGTGCGCAGTTCATCGGGGCCCTCGGGGAACAGCTCTTCCATGCTGGTAAAGGCGCCAAACGGCACATGATCTGCGGGCCAGTTTACGGCGGTCACATCTTCAGGGCGCAATTGCTCCCCATAGCGCAACTGTGTGTTCACCACATAGACCTCGGTGGTTTCAATGACCGAGTTGCGCTGGCTGGCCAACGCCTGCTGGTACTGTGCAAATCTGTCCTGCGCGACGTAAACCGCAAATCCTGCCAGGGTGACGCCAACGATGAGGACAAGCCCGAAAATCAAGCGCATTTGATTGGTCCTTATTATCCATTCGCGGCGCCAGTCAAAAGATGGCGCCACGTCATTTTTCATCCGTCGTTCTGGCTCATGAATTGGGCAGAAACATGGTGGCAAGGCGGAGTATTTGGGAAAGGATTGAGGATATGCCTGCCTGCAACGCCATCTTGTCCGAGGCCCGTCACCCCGTCATCGGGCCCGGTGTCACCCGGGCCGGTCTTGTTTCAGGTCCGACTATTCGGTTGTGGTTTCGGTGGAGGTCGTATTGTCATCGAACGGATCGGTCAGCGGATCGGTGTCTGTCAGGGCTTGCCCGATATCGGTGGAGAGATCCTCCATCCCGCCGGATACAACCGAAATCACGGCCAGTCCCAGACCTACGAGGGCGGCGGTCAGAACCACCCAGTCTACGGTTACGGCACCGGATTCATCGGCCCAGAAGGATGTCATATTGGTCAGCGTCATCTGTTCGCTCCTGCATAGATGCATGATGTTGTGGGCCCGCGTCTTGCAGGCTGGCGCATTCTGCAACCGACACCTCGATGGGTGGTCTGCAACATCTCGATTTCGGCTGGGGCAGGAATGTGGCGTGGCGACGGCTGAGAGGTGCCGCTTGACGCAGTTTTAAAGCAGAAATCGTTTAATCTGTATTAAAACTCACTGCCTCTCGATCGGCAAGATACTGATTCCGAAGCCGAATTTAGATGAGCGATGGTGCAGAATAAACGATTTCTCTCTAAGTCAAATGATCAGGAGTATGGCGTCACTGCCGTGACTGAACAGATCAGGGGCGCCAGCCTGCACAGGCGGCGCCCCCAACGCTGTTTGGACCTTGATAGATACAGGGGTCAGTCGATGAAGCCGGTACGATCATGATCGCTCATCAACTGGGTTTTGATATCTTCCGACAGGCTTTCCAGCCCGGACCCGACCACATTGGTCACAGCCAGGCCAAGCCCGACCAGGGCTGCGGTCAATACAACCCAATCAACGCTGACGATTCCCGCGTCATCCATCGCAAACGATTTGGCAGCCTTCTTCAAGCCCAGCATTCAGGTTTCTCCCCATGATGGCGATAAGGGGCCTGGCTGGGCCCAAGAGCAGACAGGGGCAGAATCGTGATAAAATCGGTCGGAAATGTGTCAAAAATGCGCAGATATCGCGCATTTTTGACAAATTTTGGAAGCAATCTTTATAGATTGTTGCCGTATTTACGACAAAAAGCCGCGCCTAAAGGGGCGCGGCCTTGTTGTGTAAGGTTTCCCCGGCTTGGTTGTTCGCCAAGCTTGAGAAGTCTTATATCAACCACCGGTTTCAGGGGTCGAGCGTGATGGCCGCTGCAGCAGTACCCGTAGCGGTGTCTTCAAGCGCGGTGTTGATGTCATTGGCAACGTCGTTGATGCCGTTCGACACAACGGCCATAACGGCCAGGCCCAGACCAACGATGGCTGCGGTCAGAACAACCCAGTCAACGGTCACGGCGCCGGATTCGGATTTGGCGAAGTTTTTGATCAGTGCGGTCATTATCGTAATCTCCAGTTTCAGTTTCGGTGTCTCTATCAGTTTGCCTTGCGGGCTTTTGCCCCCTAGGGACATGAACCTTTTCCACCGGAATCGCGGCGCAAATTAGGCCTTGCTTGGATTTTTATGAGAATTGTTCGTGGTTCTTTTGCGTTCTTTTTACCCTTTCTCAGGGTGCTGATGGGGAGATATCCCTTGTTTTCATGGGGTTTTGCAAAATCCTTTGCCAGGGGGGATTCCTTTCGCCGCCGATTTCGGGCATCCTGTGAGGAAAAGAGCAGCAGGTTTTTGCCCATGCAGGTTCCCCGTTTTTTGCTGGCCGCTTTGCTGTCGGCGCTTGTTGTGCAGCCCGGCGGCGCGCAATCGGCCGATCCGCCGCCCTTCCCGGAGTTTACCTTTCGCCGGGTGACACCCCCTGCGCCCGGGCAGACCGGGCCAAGGATCAATATTCAGATCGACCCTTCGGTGACACCCGCCGCAGCCCCGGCCCCCGCAGCGCCGGATGAGCCCGCGGTTTCCGAGTCCGGCGTCGCGGATTGGTTCTGGTCTGAGATACCTGCTGATCTGGCTGGCGGGGCCGGTCGCTTTCAGGCTGCCCTTGCGCATCTGTCGCTGGCCCCGGAAACGGCGGGCCTTGGTGTGCCCCGGCTGGAGCAGTTGCGCGCCCTGTCCGGTGCCCATGGGGCGGATATCCTGCGGGAAACGGTTGGCACCTCTGTGTCGCCTGCCTTGGTTCTGGCCATTATGTCGGTGGAATCTGCCGGTGCGCCCCAGGCGGTCAGCCATGCGGGGGCGCAGGGCCTGATGCAGTTGATCCCGGCCACAGCAGATCGCTTTGGTGTTGAGGATGTCTTTGACACGGCCCAGAACATCGCGGGCGGCGTTGCCTATCTGTCCTGGCTGATGGAGGAGTTTGACCGCGACCCGGTTCTGGTTCTTGCGGCCTATAATGCGGGCGAGGGGGCGGTGCGTGATGCAGGCGGCGTGCCGGATTATGCCGAGACACGCCGCTATGTGCCCAAGGTGCTGGCCACATGGGCGGTGGCCCGGATGCTTTGCCTGACGCCGCCGGAGCTGATCTCGGATGGATGCGTGTTCGAGACGATGACCAGCGGCTGAGATAACGGGTATCGCAGCCTGCTATCCCCCCGCGACGGCTGTCAGATGATGGTGGCCTCTGTCGCGGCGCGGATATCGTCTTCGCTGACCCCCTCGGCGGTCTCAACGATCTTCAGCCCGCCGGGAACCACATCCAGCACACCCAGATTGGTGATGATCCGATCAACCACGCCCTTGCCGGTCAATGGCAGGGTGCAGGCTTTCAACAGTTTGCTGTCGCCATGTTTGTTGGTGTGGTCCATCACCACGATCACCCTGCCGACACCGGCCACCAGATCCATCGCGCCGCCCATGCCCTTCACCAGCTTGCCGGGGATCATCCAGTTGGCCAGATCGCCGTTTTCGGCCACTTCCATCGCGCCAAGGATGGCGGCGGCAATCTTGCCGCCCCGGATCATGCCGAAACTGGTGGCACTGTCGAAATAGGAGGTGCGGCGCAATTCGGTGATTGTCTGTTTGCCCGCATTGATCAGGTCCGGGTCTTCCTCCCCCTCAAACGGGAAGGGGCCCATGCCCAGCATCCCGTTTTCCGATTGCAGCGTGATGTCCTTGTCGCCCACGTAATTGGCGACCAGGGTCGGGATGCCGATCCCCAGATTGACATACATGCCGTCGTCCAGCTCTGCCGCGGCCCGTTCGGCCATTTGGTTGCGATCCCAGGCCATCAGGCATTCTCCCGCTGGCGCACGGTGCGCTGTTCAATCCGTTTCTCATGTTCACCCTGGATCAGGCGATGCACATAGATGCCGGGCAGGTGGATGCCGTCCGGGTCCAGCCCGCCCAGGGGCACGATCTCTTCCACCTCGGCCACGCAGACCTTGCCGCACATGGCGGCCGGCGGGTTGAAGTTGCGCGCGGTCTTGCGGAAGATCAGATTGCCTGTCTCATCAGCTTTCCAGGCTTTCACGATGGAGAGGTCCGCGAAGATACCCTCTTCAAGGATATAGTCCTCACCATTGAAGGATTTCACTTCCTTGCTCTCGGCAATCACCGTGCCGACACCGGTTTTGGTGTAGAAACCGGGGATACCGCAGCCGCCCGCGCGCATCCGTTCGGCCAGCGTGCCCTGCGGGTTGAATTCGAGTTCCAGCTCTCCTGACAGGTATTGCCGCATGAATTCGGCATTCTCCCCCACATAAGAGGAAAACATCTTTTTGATCTGTTTATCCGCCAGCAGGATGCCAAGGCCGAAATCATCCACACCGCAATTGTTGGACGCAACGTTCAACTCTTTGGTGCCTGCCTTGTTGATGGCATGGATCAGAAGCTCGGGGATGCCGCACAGGCCGAAACCGCCCGCTGCAATCAGCATTCCATCGAATAACAGCCCGTCCAGCGCCTCGGACGCTGAGCCGTATACCTTTTTCATGAGTGGACGCTCCCCCGCTTGAAAATCTGCCGCAAACCGGCCTTTGCGATGACACTGGTGTGTGGCGGTGACGGAGTCAATTGCGCGTGCAGCGTTGCGATAATGTGGCCGCGAAACCGGTTCAGCTTATAGCCTTTCGAGTTAACATTGCATCGCTTGTTCGCTGCCTCTCCCTTGGGCTCGAACGCGAAAAGCGATGATCATGTCTCAATGAAAACTCGAAAGGCTTTACAGCATGCTGCCTTAAACCTGAGACATCGCGCATCACAAATGTCCCGAGAACGCGAAGCGTGGCAGGGCATTTGTGATTCAAGTTTAAGGCAGGGTGCTTTAGGGGAAGCGGAACTGCTATCCGCGATGCCAGGGCCGGGTTCAGGAGGTCAGCGCGGCCTCCATCTCGGCGATCAGCGTCGTGCAATAGGCCTGAAAGCGTGGCCCCGGTTGCTGGCCTGCGATGCGCGGGGCCAAAGGATCGGGGGCGGTGATCGGGCTGTCTGACAGGGCCTCCAACACCGCATGGCCGCAGAACGGGACATGGGCGGCGGAATAGCCCCCCTCATGGACCAGTGTCAGACGCCCGTCGCAAAGGTCATCGGCGATCTCGCGGGTCATTCCGGTCATCTGCCGGAATGTATCGGACCCGGCCAGCATCCGGCTGAGCGGGTCGACGCCCGAGGCATCAAACCCGCAGGCCACGACGATGGCATCGGGCTGGAACCCCTGGACCTGCGGGATCACCAGCCGGTCCATCACCTCTATATAGGCCGCATGCCCGGCGCCGGGGGGCAGGGGCACGTTCAGGTTGAACCCTTCCCCCGCGCCTGACCCGCGATCCTCGAAATCGCCACTGTCCAGCGGATAGTTGCGTTCCTGATGGATTGAGATCGTCAGCACATCATCCCGGTCATAGAAAATCGCCTCGGTCCCGTTGCCATGATGCACGTCCCAGTCCAGCACGGCGATGCGATCCACCATGCGGGCGGCCAGAGCGGCCTCGACCGCCACGGCGATATTGGCCAGCAGGCAGAACCCGTTGGGGAAATCGGGCAGGCAATGGTGCCCCGGCGGGCGCGACAGGGCATAGGCATTATCGACCCTGCCGGTCAGCGTGGCGAAAAGCGCCTCTTTGGCAAGGCCCGCTGACAGGCAGGCAATGTCATAACCATCGGGTCCGAAAGGCGTGCGCAGGCCCAGCTCGCCGCCCCCGGCGGTCGAGGTGCTGCGGAAATTCTCCAGATAGCTGGCGGGGTGGACGCGCAGCAGGTCGTCTTCGGTGATCGCGGGCGCGCTTTGGCTGTGAAGCGTATCCAGCAGCCCGGTCACATCCAGCAGGTTCTTCAAACGCCGCTTGGTTTCGGGGTCTTCCGGCAAACCGCCGGTTGCCATCGGCTGCACCAGCCCGCCCACAGGGCTCATGAAGGCGTAATTGCCCCCGGAATGCCAGAAGCAGCGTTCATCCCAGAAAAACCCCGTCGCCATATCTGTTTACTCCGTCACCTCACGCCGCAGCCGATACACGCCTTCGGGCAGGTCAAGTGCTGCGGCCAGATCCTGAATCTGGGCCATGGACAGGGTGATTTTTTCGGTCCGGTCCGTGCGCGGGTCGAATTGTTCCAGCGTCACGCATTCCGAAAAGGCGGAGATGGTCAGGTCTTCCTGCAACGGGGCCGCGCCTTCATCCACCAGGGTGATCACGGTCGCATCGAATTCATGTTCAATTGTAAACATGACCCGAAACCTATGGGTGATCCGGAGGCTTTGCAACGGCATGAGGCGGGCTGCGCAAGGGCGACCACATTGCCGTGATCGGGCTGGACCGCAGAGAGCGCCGTGCTAATCCTTTACACAAACGGAGGATGCCGATGCGGACCTGCCTGATGATCCTTGCCCTGTTCGGGATGACGGCCTGCACTGTTGCGCCGGTACCGCAAACAGGGCCGGCGCCGGCGGCCGGGGCCGAGACGCCGCGCCTGCCTGCGGCCACGGCGGTTGCGAATTTTCACGAAGTGACGGCGCGGATCGAACCGGTGGCCGAACGGCTTTGCCGCCGGGAAACCCCGCATCAGAACTGCGATTATATGATCCGTGTGGAGCGTGACCCGCGGGCGGGTGTGAATGCATTCCAGACCGTGGACCGGCACGGGCGGCCGCAGATCATCTTTTCCCTGGGGCTGATTGCCGAGGCGCGCAATATCGACGAGCTGGCCTTTGTCATGGGGCATGAGGCGGCACATCATATCGAGGAACATATCCCCGAGCAGCTTGCCTCGGCCCGCGAGGGGGCGATTGTGTTTGGGGTTCTGGCGCAGATAAACGGGGCCGATCAGGCGGGCATCCGGCAGGCGGTGGAATTCGGGGCTGCCATAGGGGCGCAGCGGTTTTCGCAGAATCACGAGTTGGAGGCTGATGCGCTGGGCACGCTCATTGCAATTGATGCCGGGTTTGACCCGGTGCGCGGCGCGGCGTTTTTCGACCGGCTGCCTGACCCGGGCAATCAGTTTCTGGGCAGCCACCCGCCCAATGCCGCCCGTCAGGCGGTTGTCCGTGAGGCGGCTGCCCGTTTCGGGCACCCGAATTGATCTGGGTCAGGGTCGCAATCGCACCCGCACCCGCGGCACCCATCATGTATTGGGTCTGAGCCCTGAGCCTAAAGCACCCTGCCTGAAACTTGAATCACAAATACCCTGCCACGCTTCGCGTTCTCGGGACATTTGTGATGCGCGATGTCTCAGGTTTAAGGCAGCATGCTGTAATACCCCGCAATGCGTTACCGGTGAGACCAGTCTTCCGGATTTTCGGAATTTCCGGGGGACAGGCCCAGAACATCGCCTTGGACGGAACATCCCAACCCCAGAACCGTGCGATTGGCATAGGCGAAATAGGCGCTGACCTGATTGATCTCCAGAATCTCACCGTCATTCCAGCCCGCTTCGCGCAGGGCAGCAACCATGGGTTGCTGCATATCGGCGGGCGTGCGGGTCAATGCCTCGGCATAGCGCAAGGCATGTTGTTCGGCGTCTGTCAGGCCTGTCCCGGTGATCTGCCCGCCCTCAAGGGCGGCGCGTATGGTCTTGGCGCGCTCCTCGTCGTCCAACAGCCGTTTCAAACCGTTGAAATGATGCTCCACACAATAGGCGCAGCCGTTCAGCAGACTGACCCACACCCCGATGGTTTCCAGAAACCATTTCGGGATGGTGTTGGCCGAATGATGCAGGACATTTTTATAGATCGCCATATGCCCCTCCATCGTGTGGGGGCGCAGGCTGTGCATCATCATGATGTTATCGACATTATTGCCGGGGCCTTTGACGCGATCATAAAGCTGGCGCAGTTTGCCGGTGCTGGTGTCATAGGGGATGGTGTCGATCCAGGGCATAAGGTCTCCGGTTTGTGATGGCGGATAGCTGTGCATCCTATCCGGTCCGGGTCAATATCTGCTTTGGTCCGCATTCATCCTGGAGGACATACCCGGAGGGTTCAGCGCCTCCCGGTTTTGACGTGCATCACAATTGCGGCTGGAAATATATTGTGCGGCGCGATAATCGCTTGCATGGCGATTTCGACGCTGCGGGCGCAGGTCCGGCCTCATCAACATAGGTATAATATGGCAGTTTTTTCCCGGCATCCCCGCCTTTCCGGTTTTCTTGTGGCAACGCTTCTGCTTGTGGCGGTCGATGCCACGGGGCAGGCCGTCGCGCCGGAGGCCGTGCGGGCACCCACGGTAACCGTGGCAACCGCAACCCCGGCGCAGATGATCGACCGGGTGCCGGTTTCCGGCACGCTTGTGCCCCGTGAAGAGCTTCTGATCTATCCGCAGGTCAACGGATATACGATTGACGCGATGTATTTCGACATTGGCGACACGGTTTCAGAAGGGGATGTGCTGGCCCGGCTGAACAGTCAGACGCTGGAGGCGCAGGTGGCCCAGGCCGAGGCGGAACTGGCCCGGGCCGAGGCCGGTGTCAGTCAGGCGGAAAGCCAGATCGCGTCGGCGCGCGCCTCCCTGACCGAGGCCACATCTGTGCTGAGCCGGGCCGAGCAACTGCGTTCAAGCGGCACCGGCACCCAGGCAAATCTGGATCAGGCCACCGCCTCTGAACGCACGGCGCGCGCCACCCTGGCCTCGGTCACCGACGGGCTGGCCGTGGCCCAGGCCCAGCAGCAACAGGTGCAGGCACAGTTGGACATTGCACAGCTTAATCTGGATCACGCGGCGATCATGGCGCCGGTTGATGGCTTGATCTCGGCCAGAAACGGCCGTCTTGGGGCGATTGCCGCCTCGGGAGGGGAGCCGATTTTCCGGCTGATTGTCGGGAGCCGTATCGAAGTGGAGGCCGAGGTTCTGGAAACCGCGATCAGCGGGGTCGGGCAGGACAGCGATGTCACGCTTGATATCGCGGGGCTTGGGCCGGTCCAGGGCCAGGTCAGGCTGATCTCTCCGACGGTCGATCCGGTCACCCGGCTGGGCATCGTGCGGATCAGCATTCCACCCACGCAAGCGCTGCGCGCGGGGCTTTTTGCCAGCGGCTGGATCATCACCGAGCGCCGCACATCGTTGAGCGTACCGACCACCGCGGTTCTGAGTGATGCGGATGGGGCTTATGTTTTCGTGGTGGCCGATGACAGGCTTTCACGGCGCGAGATCTCCCCCGGTCTGATCTGGGAAGGGCAACGCGAAGTGCTGGACGGGCTGGCCGAGGATGAGGTTGTCGTGGCCCGCGCGGGGGCGTTCTTTTCGGATGGGGATGTTGTGACGCCGGTCTTTGTCGATGAACAAAGCGAGATCGCGGAGACCGGCGAATGAACATGTCTGTGTGGGCCATTCGCCAACCGGTCCCCTCTCTGGCGCTGTTTCTGGTTCTGATGGTTCTGGGTATGGTTGGCTTTGCCCGATTGCCGGTGACGCAATTCCCCAATATCGACATTCCGATCATCACCGTGAATGTCGGTCAGGCGGGGGCGGCTCCGTCAGAGATCACCAATCAGATCATCCGCCCTATTGAGGATGCGGTGTCGGATGTGTCCGGCGTGCGCCATGTTCAGGCCACTGCCACGGATTCAGTTGCGAATATCACCATCGAGTTCGAACTTGAGACGAATACAGACCGCGCGCTGAACGATATCAAAGACGCGGTGACAAGCGTGGAAGGGGAACTGCCCGAGGCGGCAACAGAGCCTGTGATCCAGCGTCTGGACGTGACCGGGCAGCCCATTCTGACCTATGCGGTCAGCAACCCCACGATCTCGATCGAGGCACTGTCGTATTTTGTGGATGATGTGGTGGCCCGCGATCTGCAATCCGTCGATGGTGTGGGGCAGGTGACCCGTATCGGCGGGGCAGAGCGTGAAATACGCGTGGACCTTGCCCCCGACCGCCTGCTGGCACTGGGGCTCAGCGCATCCGGGGTCAATGACCAGCTTCGCCAGTCGAATATCAATCTTGGCGGCGGGCGTGGCGATCTGGCGGGGCAGGAATACAGCATCCGCACCCTTGGCAGCGCGGAAACACTGCACCAGCTGGCCGCAACCCCGATCACCCTTCCCAGTGGCCCCACGATCCGGCTTGATCAGATTGCCACGGTCACCGATGGCGCGGCCGAGGTGCGGAATTTCGCGATGCTGGACGGGCAGCCGGTCGTGGCCTTTGGGGTGTTCCGGTCCACCGGCGCCAGCGACCTGCTGGCCGGGGATGGCGTCAAGCACCGGCTGGAAGAGATGGCGGCGGACTATCCCGATGTCACGTTTTCGCTGATTGACGATGCCACGATCTATACCGAAGGCAATTATCACAGCGCGATGGAAACGCTGTATGAAGGGGCCGCTTTGGCGATCATCGTCGTGATGCTGTTTCTGTGGAACTGGCGGGCGACGGTGATCACCGCAATTGCCCTGCCCTTGTCGATCATTCCCACATTCATCGTCATGTATGCGCTGGATTTCTCGCTGAACACGGTCAGCCTTCTGGGGATCACGCTGGTAACCGGCATTCTGGTGGATGATGCCATTGTCGAGATTGAAAACATCGTCAGGCATATTCGGATGGGCAGGCCCGCCTATGAGGCCACGGAAGAGGCCGCAAGCGAGATCGGGCTGACAGTGATCGCGATCAGCTTCACCATTGTTGCGGTGTTTGCGCCGGTCAGTTTCATGTCGGGGATTGCCGGGCAGTATTTCCGGCAATTCGGGTTGACGGTCGCGGTTGCGGTGCTGTTCTCGCTGCTGGTGGCGCGCCTGATCACGCCGATGATCGCCGCCCATTTCCTGCGTGACGGGGTCGCGCCGGAAGAGGAAGAAAGAGACGGGGTGCTGATGCGCACCTATATGCGAATCCTGCGGTGGACCTTGCATAACCGGGCCGCGACCCTTGCTCTGGGGTTTGTCATTTTCGCGGCGTCGATCTTTTCCGCAACCCTTCTGCCGACCGAGTTCATCCCCGCCGCAGATACCGGTCGCAGCAATATTTCGGTGGAACTGCCGCCCGGGGCGACTCTGGAGGAAACCCGTGTCGTCTCTCGCGGGACCACCGGACTTCTGGCGGATATCCCAGAGGTGGAAAACATCTTTGTCCATGGTGGCGAGGGCAGCATCAATACCGCGCGGATGATGGTCAATCTTGGCTCGAAAAGTGACCGTGACCGGTCCCTCTTCGAGATCGAGGATGAGATTTCAGAGCGGCTTCTGGGTGTGCCGGATGTGCGGCTGCATGTGCTCAATGACAATGGTGAACGGGATATCCAGATCAGTGTTCTTGGGGATAGTGAAGCTGCGGCAAATGCTGCTGCGATCACGCTGGCCGCGCAGATCAATGATCTGGATATGGTTGAAAACGCCTCCTCCACGGCGGCGCTCACCCGTCCGGAAATCCAGATCACGCCAAGGCCGGAACTGGCCGCGGAACGCGGTGTGACAGCGGTGGCCCTGGCCAATACGATCAGGATCGCCACGATCGGGGATACCGATGAAAACACCGCCCGGTTCAACGCCGAGGAGCGGCAGATCCCCATCGTCGTGCGTATCGCCGAAGATGTGCGGCGCGATCTGTTCCTGATGCAGGGGCAGCGGGTGCCAAGTGCCAATGGCAGTGATGTGCCTCTGGGGGTGATTGCTGATGTTGCCCTGTCAACGGGGCCCGCGATGATTGACCGCTATGACCGGCAGTATCGCACGCTGGTCGAGGCCGATCTTGCCCCCGGCGCGCTGCTTGGCCCCGCAAATGCCGCGTCGCTTTCGGTGCCCGTGGCGCTGGACATGCCCGAAGGCACGTCTATTCAAAGCGCGGGCGATGCAGAGATCATGGGCGATGTCTTCACCAGTTTCGGCCTGGCCATGGGGGCGGGCATATTACTGGTCTATGTGGTGCTGGTGTTGTTGTTCTCAAGCTTCCTGACACCGGTGACGATTCTGTTGTCGCTGCCTCTGGCCATCGGCGGGGCGATCTTTGCCCTGTATATTCTGGATTACGCCATTGGCCTGTCGGTTGTGATCGGCTTTCTGATGCTGATGGGGATCGTCACCAAAAACGCCATCATGCTGGTTGAGTTTGCGCTTCAGGGCATGGCCGAGGGGATGGACAAGAACAGTGCCATGATCGAGGCGGGCCACAAACGGGCGCGGCCGATCATCATGACCACGATTGCGATGACCGCAGGCATGGTGCCCAGTGCGCTTGCCCTGGGCGAAGGGGGTGAGTTTCGGTCGCCGATGGCCGTTGCCGTGATCGGCGGGCTGTTGCTGTCAACGCTGCTGTCCCTGCTGTTCGTGCCGTCGATGTTCAGCCTCATAAACGGTCTGCGGGTCAGATTGCGCCGGGGGCTGGTCAGCGTTCTGGGCGCGAACCAGCCCAAACCTGCAGAGTGACAGGCCCTGATTTTTCCGGGCGGCATATGCGTGTTGCCCGGTTAATGCGGTACGGGGGTGGAAAACTCCAGTTTTCCACGTGGAATTCTGCAGAATTCCGGCACGCGGGGGCTGTGGAAAACCCCACCTTGCGGCGTGTCACCTTGTGTTGCCGGTGACACGCCATAATCAGCCCAGAAACCCGCCCGATTGCCGGGCCCAGAGGCTGGCATAAAGCCCGTTCCGGGCCAGCAGATCGCCATGGGTGCCATCCTCGACCACGCGCCCTGCATCCAGCACGACAATCCGGTCCATCTGCGCAATCGTGGACAGACGGTGGGCGATGGCGATCACGGTTTTCCCTTCCATCACACCATACAAGGTTGCCTGAATGGTGGCCTCTACCTCGCTGTCAAGCGCCGAGGTCGCCTCGTCCAGGATCAGGATCGGTGCGTTTTTCAGGATCACCCTTGTGATCGCGATGCGCTGCCGCTGGCCGCCGGACAGTTTGACACCCCGTTCCCCGACCTGGGCGTTATAGCCCTCGCGCCCCTCAGGATCGCGCAGATCCTGAATGAACGCGTGGGCTTCGGCCCGTTTGGCGGCTGCGATCATCTCCTCCTCCGAGGCGCCGGGTTTGCCATAGAGAATATTGGCCCGGACCGACCGGTGCAGAAGGGAACTGTCCTGCGTCACCATCCCGATCTGACTGCGCAAACTGTTCTGGGTGACATCGGAGACCGATTGCCCGTCGATCAGAATCCGCCCGGTTTCCGCATCGCGGAAGCGCAGAAGCAGGTTCACAAGGCTGGATTTGCCCGCGCCCGAGCGCCCGATCAGACCGACCCGCTGGCCCGCCGGAATGGTCAGGTTGATCCCGTCCAGCCCGCCATGCTCCTTGCCGTAATGATGGGTCAGGTTCTCGATCCTGATCTCGGCATTGCGCACAACCAGGGGAACCGCGTCAGCCGCGTCCACCACATCCTGCGGCCTGGCGATTGACCGCAGGCCTTCGCGGATCACACCGGCATGTTCGAACAGGCGGATCGTGACCCACATGATCCAGCCGCTCATCCCGTTCAGGCGGATGGTCAGGGCCGAGGCGGCGGCGACTTCCCCCACCGAAACGATATCGCGGGTCCAGAGCCAGATGGCCGGGGCAATCACACCGACAATCAGCATGCCGTTGATCGCGTTCAGACCGAAGGCAAGTTCCGTCATCAGCCGCAGAAACCGCTGGAACCGCAACCGCAACCGGCGCATGGCCGACAGGGCATAGGTTTCCTCCCGGTCCCCGGCAGAGAACAGTTTGACCGTTTCGATATTGGCATAGGCATCCACAACCCGGCCGGTCACCAGGGAACGCGCATCGCTCCATTTTTCCGAGGCCGACGCGACGCGAACCGCAATCCGCCGCACATAGACCACATAGACAATCAGCCAGATGGTCAGCGGTATTCCCAGGCGAATGTCGATCTGGCTGAGGATCAGGATCGCGCCCAGCACATAGGTGGTGGAAAACCAGATCCCTTCAAACGCCATATAGACACTGTCTTCCACCGCCGGGCCCATCTGCATGACCCGGTTGCTCAACCGGCCGGCAAAATCGTTCTGGAAGAACCCCAGTGACTGCCCCAACAGGTGTTTATGGGCGCGCCAGCGGGTCTGCTCCTGCATGTTCGAGGCCAGGGTCTGTTCCAGAAAGAAATGGTTGAAGGTGATCAGAAGCGGCCGCAGGAACAGGATGAACAGCGCGGCAAGGCTGACCTCCAGCTTATGGGCCTGCCAGAAGGCCAACGGCCCAGCCGTGTTCATCAGGTCGATCAGACGACCGGAATAGAAGATCAGCGCACTTTCCATGATCGCCACCAGAAACCCGGCAAGCGCCATCCAGGGCAGCCAGCGGCGGAACGGTGCAAGCTGGGTGCGGTAATAGGCCCAAAGCGTTCCCGGCGGTGTATCACCGGGCACATGGGCAAACGGGTTTATGAGATCTTCGAACTTGCGATACATGATGCCCTCCATAGGGCGCGGGATGAGATTGTGATGACGAGGGGGTGGAACAAGCCACCCTTTCAGGACCGGCTTGTTCAGCTCTGGCGTGGGGTCCTGGAAAACATCATCAAAATCTCTCCATCATGAGTCGTTCGGCACTCATACAGAATTCTGAACGCGCTGTCAGGCCTTCATTTGAAATGATTTGCACACCGGGTCTCCCATGCCCCGGATCGGCGGCAAACCGCTTTAACGTCCTGCCCGTCCTGCCGGCGGAGTGTTTGATTTCGTTTGTGCCTATCAATTAGGCAGATGGCCCAAGCTCTGGGCCTGACCGGCATGCGGGCGGGATTTGATCGCGCTTCGCCCAAAGCGGGCTTGGCAAAACCCGCAACCCGTTCCACGGGGCATGCATGAGCGACCGTCTCAACATCGTTGTGGTTGAACAGAATCGGGATCGGGCGATCCAGATCGTGGATGCGCTGAACGAGACCGGGGATTATGATGTCTTTGTCATCGGCGATGTCTCGGGGCTTGGCCGTCAGATTGCGGCGCGCCTGCCCGATATCGTTCTGATCGACATCGAAAACCCGTCCCGTGACATGCTGGAGGAACTGACCCTGGCCTCGGGCCCGCTGGACCGGCCGGTGGCGATGTTCGTCTCCGGCGCGGCGGGCGGGCTGGCGAAAGCTGCGGTGGAGGCCGGGGTGTCGGCCTATGTGGTGGATGGGTTGCGCCCTGACCGGTTGCAGCCGGTGCTGGCCGCAGCCACCGCCCGGTTTCAGATGTTCCGCCAGATCCGGATCGAGCTGGAAGAAACCCGGCGCGCCCTGGAAGACCGCAAACTGATCGACCGCGCCAAGGGTCTGGTGATGAAAGCCAGAGGTGTGACCGAGGATGAAGCCTATGCGCTGCTGCGCAAGACGGCGATGGATCAGGGGCGGCGGGTGGCCGATGTGGCCGAGGCGCTGGTAACGGCCCAGGGGCTGTTGTCATGAAAACGGTCACGGTTTCCGCCGCCTATATCCCGCTGGTCGATGCCGCGCCGATGATTGTGGCCGAAGAGATGGGCTTTGCCGAGGCCGAAGGGCTGTCGCTTGATCTGGTGCGCGCGCCCTCCTGGTCGTCGGTGCGCGATATGCTGGCCTTTGGCCGGGTCGATGCGGCGCATCTGCTGTCCCCGATCCCGGTGGCGATGGCGCTTGGCCTTGGCAGTGTCAGAACGCCGATTTCCGCGGTATCGGTTCTGTCTGTGAACGGCAATGTGATCGGGGTCAGCCAGGCTTTGGCCGATCGGCTGCGCGCGGGCGGGTTCCGGTTTGGCTTTGACGATGCAAAGGCGGCGGGCGCGGCGCTGCTGTCGGTTCTCGACGGGCCCTTGCGATTTGGGGTGCCGTTCCCGTTTTCGATGCATCATGAATTGTTGCGCTACTGGTTCGAGGGGGTCGGGCTGCAACCCGATCAGGCCGAGATCCGCACCATTCCGCCCCCGCTGATGGCGGGCGCCCTGGGCGCCGGAGAGGTGGAGGCGTTTTGCGTGGGCGAGCCCTGGGGGTCCATCGCGGTGGAACGGGGCCTGGGCGAATTGCTGCTGCCGGGCGCGGCAATCTGGAAATTCGCGCCGGAAAAGGTGCTGGCCGTGCGCACCGACTGGGCAGAGACCGAGCCGAACCTGCTGGGCCGGATCATGCGCGCCGTATGGAAAGCGGGCCGCTGGCTGTCACGCCCGGAAAGCGCGACGGCGGCGGCCGAGATTCTGTCGCGCCCGCAATATCTTGATATCCCGGCCGAGGTCATTGATCGCAGCCTGTCGGGGCATCTGACGATCTCGCCCCGGGGGGAACAGCGCCATGTGCCGCAGTTTCTGGAGTTCCATAACGGCGCGGCCAGTTTCCCGTGGCGCAGCCAGTCGGCCTGGATCGCGCAGCGCATTGCCGCCCGTGCGGGGCTGGATATGGCTGCCGCCGATCAGGCCGCGCGCGGAGTCTTTCGCAGTGATATCTATCGCGCGCAACTGGCCATTTCCCGGGCGGTGATGCCCGGTGCGTCCAGCAAGCTTGAAGGGTCGATTCGCCAGCCAACCCCGGTTGCGTCGGATCAGGGGCGTCTGTTCCTGCAACCCGATATGTTTTTTGATGGCCGCATTTTTGACCCCGGCCCGGATTGATGCCTAAAAATTCGGCAGTGCCGCGCGGGCATTGCGGCGATGCAGCGCTGTCTGCGCCGGTTTTCTGCCGTCATGCTTGATCGTTGCAATGCGGGCGGGCAATGCTGTCGATGTCGGAGGCAAAGGTGTCTCCACTGCGACATTTCCCAATATCGGGAAGACCGAGCAAAGCCGCTCGACCCTTCGTGAAAACACGAAGTGCGTCAGCGGCTTTTTTGTTTTTCCGGTCTTTCATCCCCTTACAGACCGGACGCTAGGAAAGGATACGATCCTATGAAACGCCTTCTTGCTGTGCTGGCAGCAACCTCGGCCCTTATCGGGCCTGCGATGGCAGACGACCTCGAAATCGACGAACTGACTTTCGGCTTTATCAAACTGACCGATATGGCCCCGCTGGCCATCGCCTATGAGCGTGGGTATTTTGAAGATGAGGGCCTGTTCGTCACATTGGAGGCGCAGGCCAACTGGCGTGTGCTTCTGGATGGTGTGATCGACGGCACGCTTGACGGCGCCCATATGCTGGCCGGTCAGCCGATCGCGGCCACCATCGGCTATGGCACGCAGGCCAATATCATCACCCCGTTTTCCATGGATCTGAACGGCAATGGCATCACCGTTTCCAACGAGGTGTGGGAGCTGATGCGCCCGCATATCCCCTCGATGGAAGATGGCCGGCCGCAGCACCCGATCAGTGCGGAAGCTCTGGTTCCGGTTGTGGAACAGTTCCGCGATGAAGGCACGCGTTTCGACATGGGCATGGTGTTCCCGGTCTCGACCCATAATTACGAGATCCGGTTCTGGCTGGCAGCCGGTGGTCTGAACCCGGGCTTTTATTCCCCCGATGACATCACCGGCACAATTGACGCGGATGTGTTCCTGAGCGTCACCCCGCCGCCGCAAATGCCCGCCACGCTGGAGGCCGGTACGATCTTCGGCTATTGCGTCGGCGAACCCTGGAACCAGCAGGCCGTGCAGCGTGGCATCGGGGTTCCGGTGATCACCGATTATCAGCTTTGGCCCAACAACCCCGAAAAGGTCTTCGGCATTACCGAGGCGTTTGCCGAAGAGAACCCGAACACCACGCGGGCCATTGTGCGCGCGCTGATCCGCGCTGGCATGTGGCTGGATGCCGATGACAATGCCAACCGGATGGAGGCGGTCGAACTTCTCAGCCTGCCTGAATATGTCGGCGCCGATGAACAGGTGATTGCCGCCTCGATGACCGGCACGTTCGAGTTTGAACCCGGCGATGTCCGCGACATTCCCGATTTCAACGTCTTCTTCCGCTACTACGCGACCTATCCCTATTACTCCGATGCGGTCTGGTATCTGACCCAGATGCGCCGCTGGGGCCAGATCGCCGAGCCGCAAACGGATGAATGGTATCACGAGGTTGCCGAACGGGTGTATCGCCCCGACCTCTATCTTGAGGCGGCGCGCAGCCTGGTGGATGACGGGCTGGCCACAGAGGCGGATTTCCCCTGGGAGACTGACGGGTTCCGCGAGCCGGTCAGCGAGATGATCGACGGGCTGACATATGATGGCCGTCATCCCAACGCCTATATTGATGCTTTCCCCATCGGTCTGACCGGTGAACAGACCGTCATCGACGGTGCTGTACAGGGCTGACAGGTCCAGAAGTGCAAGGCGGGCGCATCGCGCGGCCCGCCTTGCTTTTCCTTACCCACTCATATGCCTCCTGAAAGGCCGCCCCCATGACGACGATAGACCCTGATTTCGAGTCCGACGCCGCCCGAGAGGCCCGGCGTACCCGCCGTTTCACCCGGATCAACAAGGCCGATGCCTGGTTCAAGGTTCTGGGTCTGGCCTGGATCACGCCGATCCTGCGGGCCGCAGCCGGGGATAACCCGCGCGCCCAGATCGGCGATATCTGGCGGTTGCTTGGTGTGCCGCTTCTGTCGATTGCCGTGTTTCTTGTCTTGTGGGGCACGCTTGCACCACAGGTCCAGACCTCGCTTGGCGCAATCCCCGGACCGGCGCAGGTCTGGGAACAGGTTGGCAATCTGCATGCGGATCATGAACGCCAGATGGGCCGCGCGGCGGAATTCTATGACCGTCAGGATGCCCGCAATGCCGAACGTATCGCCGAAGGGGAAGAACCGCGCTATCGCAGCTTTACCGGCGCCCCAACCTATTATCAGCAGATATGGATTTCGATCAAAACGGTCTTCTTCGGGTTTCTGCTGGCCACATTTGTCGCGGTGCCCCTTGGCATTGCCGCAGGGCTTTCGGTCACCGCCAATGCGGCGCTGAACCCGCTTATTCAGGTGTTCAAACCGGTCAGTCCGCTGGCCTGGCTGCCCATCGTCTCGATTGTCGTGTCAGCGGTCTATACCAGCGATGACGGCTGGTTCGAGAAAAGCTTTCTGGTGTCAGCCATCACTGTGACGCTGTGTTCGCTTTGGCCGACGCTGATCAACACCGCGCTTGGCGTTGCCTCGATCGACAAGGATCTGGTGAATGTCTCGAAGGTTCTGAAAATGGGCACCTGGACCAAGATCACCAAACTGGTTCTGCCCTCGGCCCTGCCGCTGATCTTCACCGGCTTGCGCCTGTCGCTTGGCGTGGGCTGGATGGTTCTGATCGCGGCCGAGATGCTGGCGCAGAATCCCGGGCTGGGCAAATTTGTCTGGGACGAATTCCAGAACGGCAGTTCTCAATCGCTTGCCAAGATCATGGTTGCGGTCTTCACCATCGGGATCATCGGCTTCCTTCTGGACCGGCTGATGTTCACGATCCAGTCGCTGTTCACCTTCACCAATAATCGTTGAGGTCGGGCGGATGGCTGTTCTTGAATTGCGCAATGTCTGCAAAAGCTTTGGCGAGGCCGAGGTGCTGCGGGACATCAACCTGAATGTGGAAGACGGCGAGTTTCTGGTGCTGCTTGGGTTTTCCGGCACCGGCAAGACGACGCTGATCAACCTGATGGCGGGTCTGGAAGGGCCAAGCAAGGGAGAGGTTCTGTTCAAAGGCACGCCAGTGACCGAACCGGCCCCGGAGCGCGGGGTGATCTTCCAGAATTATTCGCTGATGCCCTGGCTGACGGTCAGCGGCAATGTGGGCCTTGCGGTCGATACGATGTTTTCAGGTTTGAGCCGTGCGGAGCGTGCCGCGAAAGTGGCGCATTACGTGGATATGGTGGGGTTGAGCCATGCGGCTGCGCGCCGCCCGGCTGAGCTTTCGGGGGAATGCGACAGCGGGTGAATGTGGCCCGTGCGCTGGCGATGGACCCGGAAATGCTGCTTCTGGATGAACCGTTGAGCGCGCTTGACGCACTGACCCGCGCCAATCTGGCCGAAGAGATCGAGCGGATATGGGAGGCGGATAAGAAGACCTGCGTTCTGATCACCAATGATGTGGATGAGGCAATTCTGCTGGCCGACCGGATTATCCCGCTGAACCCCGACGGCACGCTGGCCGACCCGGTCAAGGTGGATATCCCGCGCCCCCGCGACCGGATCGCGATGAACCATGATGAAACATTCAAACGTCTGCGCGCCCAGGTCACCGGCTATCTGATGGATGTGGGGATCGAGGCCAAGGTGGAAGGCACCCGGGTGCTGCCCGATGTTGCCCCGATCCACACAGTGCCCGCCGCCGTCGCGACGGCAGCCCAGACCGCGCTGGACGAGAAATATCTGGAGTTTTCCAAGCTCCATAAAACCTACCCGACGCCCAAAGGCCCGCTGACCGTGGTCGAGGATTTCGATCTGAAGCTGAAGAAGGGTGAGTTCATTTCCCTGATCGGCCATTCCGGTTGCGGGAAGTCGACGGTTCTGACGATGACGGCAGGCCTTAATGACATCTCGAAAGGGGTGATCCGGCTGGATGGCCGGGGGGTTGAGGGTGCGGATCCGGAGCGTGCGGTGGTGTTTCAGTCGCCCTCCCTGTTCCCATGGCTGACCGCCAAGGAAAATGTCGCAGTCGGGGTCGACAAGGTTTACCCCCGCGCCAGCCGGGCCGAACGTCAGGATGTGGTGGAATACTATCTGGAACGGGTCGGTCTGGCCGATGCGATGGACAAACAGGCCAGCGATCTGTCGAACGGGATGAAGCAGCGGGTGGGCATCGCGCGGGCCTTTGCGCTCAGCCCGAAACTCCTGTTGCTGGATGAACCTTTCGGAATGCTTGACAGCCTCACCCGGTGGGAACTGCAGGAAGTGCTGATGGAGGTATGGTCGCGGACCAAGGTCACCGCGATCTGCGTCACCCATGATGTGGATGAGGCGATTTTGCTGGCCGACCGGGTTGTGATGATGACCAACGGGCCGCGCGCCACCATCGGCAAGATCACCGAGGTTGATCTGCCGCGCCCCCGCACGCGCAAGGCGTTGCTGGAACATCCCGATTATTACACCTACCGGCAGGATGTTCTGGATTTCCTTGAAGAATACGAACATGGCGCCAAACCCAAGGCGCCCACCACGGCCCCTGCGGCCGTTGCAGCGGAGTGACCGCGATGACCCAGAAACTTGTTGTGATCGGGGCGGGCATGGCCTCGGGCCGGGTGCTGGAACACCTTGCCGAGGCGGCCCCGGACGCGTTCGACATCACCCTGTTCAATGCGGAACCGCGCGGGAACTACAACCGGATCATGCTGTCCCCGGTGCTGTCGGGCGAGAAAACATATGACGAGATCGTCACCCATGATGAGGGCTGGTATGAGGCCCGTGGCATCACCTGCCGGTTTGGCGAACATGTGGTCGGGATCGACCGGGAGGCGCGACAGGTCATCGGGCAGAACGGCGCGGTTTCCTATGACAAGCTGCTGATCGCCACCGGTTCGGCCCCGTTCATCATTCCGGTGGAAGGCCGCGATCTGCCCGGGGTGATCACCTATCGCGATCTGGACGATACCAACGCGATGGTCGCGGCCGCCGCAAAGGGCGGCAAGGCGGTTGTGATCGGCGGCGGGCTGCTGGGGCTGGAGGCCGCAGCAGGACTGGCCGAGCGCGGGATGGAGGTGACCGTTCTGCATCTGATGGGCCATCTGATGGAACGGCAGCTGGATGAAGCCGCCGGCTATCTTCTGCGCAAGGATCTGGAGGCGCGGGGGATCACGATCATCACCCAGGCCTCGACGGCGGCGATCCTTGGGGAGGACAGGGTCGAAGGCGTCATGCTGGAGGACAATACCGGGCTTGAGGCCGATCTGGTGGTCATGGCCGTGGGGATCCGGCCGGAAACCCGGCTGGCCTCGGAAGCCGGGCTTGAGGTGGCCCGCGGCATTGAGGTCAACGCCCAGATGCAGTCCCTCAGCGACCCGGATATCTATGCGGTGGGTGAATGTGTCGAGTTTGATGGCCATCTCTTCGGCCTTGTCGCGCCGCTTTACGATCAGGCAAAGGTGCTGGCCCGAAGCCTGATGGATGAACCCGATGCCTTTGTGGTGAAAGAGCTGGCCACCAAGCTGAAGGTCACCGGCTGCGACCTGTTCAGCGCCGGCGATTTTGCCGATGGGCCCGGGCGCGAGGATATCGTGTTCCGTGACCCGGCGCGCGGCATCTACAAACGTCTGGTGATCGAGGAGGACCGTCTGGTCGGTGCGGTCATGTATGGCGATACCGGCGATGGCAACTGGTTCTTCGGTCTGATCAAGGACGGCACCGAGATCGACGAGATGCGCGAGACTTTGATCTTCGGTCCGGCCTATCAGGGGGGGACCCGGGCGGACCCTCTCTCAGCCGTTGCAGCCTTGCCGCCTGAGGCGGAAATCTGTGGCTGTAACGGCGTCTGCAAAGGGCAAATCACCGAGGCTATCGCGGGGGGCGCCACTGATCTGGCCGCGGTTCGGGCAACCACCAAGGCCAGCGCGTCCTGCGGCACCTGCACCGGTTTGGTGGAACAATTGCTGCAGGTCAGTCTGGGCGATGATTTTCAGCTTCCCACGGCGCAACCGGTTTGCGGCTGCACGGATCTGAGCCATGAGGATGTGCGGCGGCTGATCAAATCCAAAGAGCTGAAAAGCCAGTCCGCCGTCTGGCAGGAACTGGGCTGGACCACGCCAAACGGGTGCCATGTCTGCCGCCCGGCGATCAATTACTACCTGCTGGCGGACTGGCCGGTGGAATATCGCGACGATCCGCAAAGCCGTTTTGTGAACGAACGCAAACACGCCAATATCCAGAAAGACGGCACATTCAGCGTGGTGCCGCGCATGTGGGGCGGCATCACCAACCCGGCGGAACTGCGCGCCATTGCCGATGCGGCCGACAAATACGCCGTGCCCACCGTGAAGGTCACCGGCGGTCAGCGGATCGACCTTCTGGGCGTGAAGGGGGAGGATTTGCCGGCGATCTGGGCCGATCTGAACCGGGCCGGGCTGGTCAGCGGACATGCCTATTCCAAGGGGCTGCGCACGGTCAAAACCTGCGTCGGCACCGATCATTGCCGGTTCGGCACGCAGGACAGCACCGGGCTTGGCATCAAGCTGGAACAGGCCCTCTGGGGCTCGTGGACACCCCATAAGGTGAAGCTGGCCGTGTCGGGCTGCCCGCGCAATTGTGCCGAGGCGACCTGCAAGGATATCGGCATCATCTGTGTCGACAGCGGCTATCAGGTCAGCGTTGCCGGTGCGGCGGGGATGGACCTGAAAGAGACCGAACGTCTGGCCGATGTGGCGACCGAGCAGGAGGCGATCGACCTGACCATCGCCTTTGTGCAGCTTTACCGGGAGAATGCCAGATATCTGGACCGCGCCTATAAATGGGTCGCCAAGGTCGGGCTGGACTGGGTGCAGGACCGTGTGGTTGCGGATCTGGAGGAACGCCAGCGTCTGATCGCCGCCTTCGAGTTGAGCCAGTCGATCTATCGCAAGGACCCCTGGGCCGAACACGCGGCCACCCAGGCCGAACGCTATGCGCCCCTTGCCGATCTGACCCTGGAGGCCGCGGAATGAGCTGGATTGATATCGGAGCGCTGGAAGATGTGCCGCTGCGCGGCGCGCGTCTTTTGAAAACCCATCTGGGCTGTATCGCGGTGTTCCGCACCGGTGAGGCCGAGGTTTTTGCCGCCTCGAACACCTGCCCCCACAAGGGCGGCCCGCTGAGCGAGGGGATCATTCATGGGCAGAAGGTCACCTGCCCGCTGCATAACTGGGTGTTTGATCTGAATACCGGCGAGGCGGCGGGTGCCGATGAGGGGCGCATCGACACCTACCCGGTGCGCATCGAGGCCCGGCGCATCCTGATCAATGGCGCAGCACTAGGGCGCCGGAGTGCCGCGTGATGGATGGGGCAGGGCATGCGGAAACGCGGTCCACCTGCCCCTATTGCGGGGTCGGGTGCGGGGTGTTGCTGCGCCCTGACGGGGCAGGCGGGCTTGCAGTGCGCGGGGACCCGGATCACCCGGCGAATAAGGGGCGGCTCTGCTCCAAGGGCTCGGCGCTTGGGGAAACCGTGGGGGCTTTCGGGCGGCTTCTGACACCGATGGTCGACGGGGCCAGGGCCGATTGGGATGAGGCCCTGCACCATGTGGCCGACCGGTTCCGCCGCACCATCGCCGATCATGGCCCCGACAGCGTGGCCTTCTATGTGTCCGGTCAGCTTCTGACCGAGGATTATTATGTCGCCAACAAGCTGATGAAAGGCTTCATCGGCTCGGCCAATATCGACACCAATTCGCGGCTCTGCATGGCCTCGACCGTGGCGGGCCATAAACGCGCCTTCGGGACAGATACGGTGCCCGGCACCTATGACGATCTGGATCAGGCGGATCTGATTGTTCTTGTCGGGTCAAACCTGGCCTGGTGCCACCCGGTGCTGCATCAGCGTATCCTGGCGGCGCGCAAGGCGCGGGGCACGAAAATCATCGTGATCGACCCGCGCCGCACGGCCAGTTGCAGCGATGCCGATCTGCATCTGGCGCTGGCGCCGGGCAGTGATGTGGCCCTGTTCAACGGGCTGCTTGCGGCGATCTGTCAGGCTGACGCGCTGGATGCCGGCTATCTGACACATGTGGAGGGCGCGGAGGCCGCATGCGCAGCAGCAGTGGCGGATGATCCGGCGGCCACCGGGTTGACCAAAGCAGAGATTGACGCGTTTTACCGGCTTTGGGTCGGAACCGAAAAGGCCGTCACGATCTTCAGCCAGGGGGTCAACCAGTCCAGTTCCGGCACCGATAAGGTCAGTGCGATCCTCAATTGCCATCTGGCCACCGGGCGGATCGGCAAACCGGGGATGGGCCCGCTTTCTGTCACCGGGCAGCCCAATGCGATGGGCGGGCGTGAAGTGGGCGGGCTGGCCAATACGCTGGCCTGCCATATGGATCTGGAAAATGCCGATCATCGCGCGGTGGTCAAGGGCTTCTGGTCCGCACCGCATATGCCCGGGGCGCCGGGGCTGAAAGCGGTTGATATGTTTCGTGCCGTGGGCGCAGGGCAGATCAAGGCGCTCTGGATCATCCATACCAACCCGGCGGTGTCGATGCCCGATGCGGATGCGGTGCGCGCCGCCATCAGGGCCTGCCCGTTCACGGTGGTCAGCGATATCACCGGCGCGACCGATACCGCGCGTCTGGCCGATGTGCTGCTGCCCGCCACCGCCTGGGCCGAGAAAGACGGCACGGTCACAAATTCCGACCGTATGATCAGCCGGCAACGGGCGGTGCTGGCCGCCCCGGGGCAGGCACGGCCCGATTGGGATATTCTGGCAGAGGTCGGGCGGCGCATGGGCTGGACCGATGCGTTCGATTACCAGAACCCGGTTGAGATTTTCCGCGAATATGCCGCGCTTTCAGGGATCGCCGGGCGATATGGGCGCGATTTCGATATCTCCGCGCTCGCCAGGCTGGATGCCCATGGATACGAGACGTTGGCGCCCACCCGCTGGCCCGTAACCGCAACCCGGCAGGGTGGGCGGTTCTTTGCAGACGGGCAGTTCTTTCATGATGATGGCAAGGCGCGGATGGTGCCGGTCACCGCAAGGGGGCCCGTGGCGCGGATCTCGGCCCGCTATCCGTTCCGGCTGAATACCGGGCGCATCCGCGACCAGTGGCACACGATGACCCGTACCGGATTATCGCCCAGATTATCGGCCCATATGGCGGAACCTTTTGTTGAGCTTCACCCCGCAGATGCCGCCCGGCTGGGGGTGTCGCCTGCGGATCTGCTGCGCCTGACCAGCCCCACGGGCAAGGCCATTCTGCGCGCGCGGATCACCGATGCGGTGCAACCGGGGCAGGTTTTTGCGCCGATGCACTGGACCGGGGAAACCGCCCCCTCGGGCCGGATCGACGCGCTGGTGCCCGCTGCGACCGATCCCCTTTCGGGCCAGCCCGAAAGCAAGGCGGCGGTTGTGGCTTTGGAAAAGCTGAAAGCCGCGTGGTATGGTTTTGCGCTGTCCAGCACGCCGATGCATCTGACCTCGGATTACTGGGCGCTTGCCCCGACCGTGGCTGGCTACCGGGCAGAGCTTGCCGGATGCGCCCCGGTCACCGACTGGGAAGCGCAGGCGCGGCAGCTTTTCAACCTCGACACCGCGACAGTACAATCCATTCTGGACCCGGCGCGCGGCATGGCCCGCATCGCGTTTTTTGAAGATGACCGTCTTTCCGCAGCGCTGTTTGTCGCGCCAGACCCGGTGGCGGTCATGCGCGATTATCTGTCGGGGCTGCCCGGCTCTGCCGCGCCCGAGGCCTTGACCGGGCGGCGCCCCGCCAACCGCCCCGATCCGGGGCCGGTTTTGTGTTCCTGTTTCGGGGTTGGCGTGAATACGATTGTCTCGGCCATCGAAACCCAGGGGTTGATGAGTGTCGAGGCGGTTGGCACCGCCTTGGAGGCGGGGACAAATTGCGGTTCCTGCCGGTCTGAGATTGCCGGTCTTCTGACCCGGCTTGCCGCGCGGGAGGCCGCCGAATGAGCCTGGCACCCCATATCCGTATTCTGGGGCGTGGCCCGGGGCGATCCCGGTCCCTGACCCGGGAAGAGGCAGAGGAGGCCATGGGGCTGATGCTGGATCGGGGGCAGGCCGCACCGGAGGCCATCGGTGCGCTCTTGATGCTGTTGCGGATGAAAGGGGAGATAGCAGAGGAAATCGCGGGCTTCGCCGCCGCGGCACAGGCGGCTTTGCCCCGGCTGGCCCCGGCTGATCTGGACTGGCCCAGCTATGCCGCCGGGCGGACCCGGGGCCTGCCCTGGTTCCTGCTGTCGGCCCGTCTGGTGGCCGCGGCGGGGCATTCTGTTTTGCTGCATGGCTGGAACGGTCAGGATCAGGCGGTGCGCAGCGGGTTGCACGCGGCACAAATACCGGTTCTGAAACCTGCCGAGGCCATGCGGCCCCGCAAAGGTCTGGCCTATCTGCCGCTGGAAACCCTGTCGCCCCGGCTGTTTGATCTGCTTGGGCTGCGTCAGGTGCTGGGGTTGCGCTCCTGCCTCAACACGGTGTGCCGGATGTTGAACCCGGCGCGCGCGCAGGCCAGCGTTCAGGGGGTGTTCCACCCCTCATACCGTCTGCTTCAGGCCGATGCGGCGGTGCTGCTTGGCTGGAAATCCCTGACCGTGATCAAGGGCGGTGGCGGTGAATTCGAACGCCTGCCTTCCAAGGATATTGCCGCTTTCGGCCTGCGTAACGGCAGCCCATGGGCTGAAAGTTTTCCGCGCCGGGTCGATGCGCAGCGCCGTCTGGCCGCGGAGGGGCCGGCGGAGCCGACACATCTGGGCGCGCTTTGGCAGGGCGATCTGACCGACCCGTTTGCGGAGGCCGTGGTTATCGGCACGGCGGCCCTTGCCCTGCACACATTGGGACATGCCCGGCCCGAACATCTGGCCCGGGGTCTCTGGACCCGTCGCCATCGCGCAATCGCCGCCTGAAAGGGAAGACAGATGAAAAGTTTCCCCATGTTCATCCGCACCACGGGGCGCCGTGTGGTGATTGTCGGCGGGGCCGAACAGGCGGCGCAAAAAGCGCGGCTGATCCTGAAAACCGACGCGCAAATTGTGCTGGCCGCGCCCTCGCTTGACGTCGAGCTTGAGGGGATCGTGGCCGCAGATCGAGCCATCTGGCATCAGGGGGCGATTGACGCAGGCTTTTTCGAAGACGCGGCGATGTGTTTTGTGGCAACGGGCTGCCCGGCTACGGATGCCTGTGCATATGCGCTTGCAAAACAGGCCCGCTGCCCGGTCAATGTGGTGGACCAGCCCGGGCTTTGCGACATCACCACCCCCTCGCTGGTGGATCGTGACCCGGTTGTGGTGGCCATCGGCACCGAAGGCACCGCCCCGGTGCTGGCCCGCCAGATCAAGACCGGGGTCGAACAGATGCTGCCGCCCAATCTGGGCGGGCTGGCGGCCCTGGCCGGGCGGTTGCGCGTCAGCGTGGCGGCGCGGGTTCCGAAAGAGGCGCGGCGCGGGTTCTGGCGCTGGGTCTTTTCCGCGACGCCCCGACAGGACTGGACCCGGGGCCATGAACGGGCGGCGGCAGAAAGCATCAAACAGGCCATCGCAGCCGGGGGCGCACCGGATCAGCCGGAGGATAGCGGTCTGATTTCCCTTGTGGGCGCCGGGCCCGGGGCCCGGGACCTGCTGACCCTGCGGGCGGTGGACCGGCTGCAGGAAGCGGATGTGATCTTTTATGACCGTCTGGTGGATGCAGAGGTGCTGGAACTGGCCCGGCGTGATGCGGAACGGGTGTTCGTGGGCAAAGTGGTGGGGGCCAATGCCTGGCCACAGGACAGGATCAACGCCCTGATCGTGGCCGAGGCGCGCAAGGGCCGCCGTGTGGTGCGCCTGAAATCGGGTGATCCCGGCGTGTTTGGCCGCGCGGGTGAAGAGATTGCAGCCGCCGGGACCGCCGGTGTCAGGGTTGAGATTATACCGGGTGTCACCGCCGCCTGCGCGGCGGCCGCAAGCGCCGGGGTCTCGCTGACCGAACGGGGCGTGACCGATACGCTGATCCTGAGCACGGGCATGGCGCGGGCAGGCGCCCCGCTGCCCGACTCTGCCCGCCATGCGGGGCCGGGCACGACTCTGGCCTTCTATATGTCGACCCGTCAGGCCGACCGTATCAGCCGGGATCTGATGGCGCTGGGCATGCCGCCCGACGCCCCGGTCATGGTCGCGGTGGATGTGTCGAAACCATCCGAGCAGCGCCTGTCCTGCGCCCTGGCAGAGCTTGGGGCGCAGATGAGGCACTGGGCGGTTGAGGGCTGCGCCACAATTCTGGTGCGCTGGCCCGCAGAGATGGCGGTGCAGGGGAACAAACGGCGCGCCGATCCTGCGCCGGAGCCTCATGTTGAGGCCTGCCCGGGCGTTGACCGCCGCCGGGCCTCAGTCGAACTTGCGTGACGGGGCCAGCACTACGGCCTCCCCTTTCAGCACGATCTTGCCATCGACGGCGCAATGGGTGTCCATCGTGACGCGGCGTTTGGCGATATCAATCTGTGTGACCGCAACCTCTGCACGCACCCGGTCGCCCGGACGGACAGGGGCCATGAACCGCAATGTCTGGCCCAGATAGACGGTGCCATGGCCCGGCAATTGTTCCCCGATCACCGCTGAAATCAGACCGGCGGTCAGCATGCCATGGGCAATGCGGCCTTCGAAAATCGTGTCTCTGGCATAGTCCTCATCCAGATGAACCGGGTTACAATCCGTTGAAACCTCGGCAAAAAGCGCGATGTCGCGATCTGTGACCAGCTTGGTCAGATGCCGGGTCATTCCAATCTCGATATCTTCGATGCAGATCGTGCCGCGGGGCATGTTGTCAAGCATGTCTTCTGTCCCATCCATCATCTGACGGGACATAGCTCGATTCACGTCATGTCGCAATGTAGAAGTAATAAAATACCTGTATTGCGCATGTGTATTGTAATTTTATTGCTTCGTGATTACCGCAGGAAGCCGATGGAATAGGTCGGAGACATCTTTGCCTCTTCCAGAAAAGCCGCCAGCGCTGCGGGCGTTGGCTGGCTGTCGGTGCCGGTTTCGGCCCGTGCCAGACCGCCGGTGATGAAAAGCGTGTCGATATTCTCGCCCATTCCCCCCTCGATATCGGTGCGGATACCGTCGCCAATGGCCAGAATGCGGTCATCCGGGGTGGGTTTGCCGATCTGTCGCAACCGGGCGCGGGCAAGATCGTAGATCGGTGGGTGTGGCTTGCCGAAATAGAGGCTTTCACCGCCCATTTCAGTGTAAAGCGCGGCCAGCGCACCTGCACACCATTCCCGGCTGTCGCCCCGGTCGACAACGATATCGGGATTGGCACAAAGCAGTTTCAGGCCGCGTGTCTTGGCATCGAGGAAATCGGCGCGATAGGTGGCAGGATCGGCCAGCGGGTCAAACGGCCCGGTGCAGACGATGCCCTCCGCCTCGGAGAGCGGCACCTGGGAAATCTCAACCGCATCCTCGATCATTTCCATCGGGGCAAAGAAGGTCTGATCGCGATCTTCGCCAATGAAATAGAGATTCTGGCCGACCACACCGCGCAGCATGGCCGCGCGCGCGCTGTCACCCGAGGTGGCAATCACGTCCCATGCGTCACCCGGGATACCCAGTTTGCCGATCTGCGTTTCAACGCCTGCGCGGGGGCGTGGCGCGTTGGTCAGCAGAACCACGGTGCCGCCTTCTGCGCGATAGGCCCGCAAGGCGGCAACAGCCTCGGGGAAGGCGCGGATGCCATCATGCACGCAGCCCCAGAGGTCGCAGAACAGCGCATCATAGCGGGAAGATATCTCGGCGAGATTGGGAATGATCTGGGTCATGGGGGCCTTGGTCTGAAACGGATATGTCGCACCCTGCTTAGGATGTTCGGCCAGACGGGGCCAGCCCCCATGGATGTTTGCCGCCTGTTGGAGCATTGGCGCGGGAAGAGCCCTTGGGGGCTGTCAAAGGCGTGCCGCCCGCTGGCCGGATCGTTTCGCCCCCTGATCCCTCACATTTCAGGGTTGGATTTCACCGCTGAGGATCGCCCGGGCGACGGCCTGTTCGCGCGTTTTCGCCCCCAGCTTCCGGCGGGCGTTCAGAATGTAAAGCGTAACCGCCGATTCCGAAATGCCCAACCGGGTTGCAATCATGGCGACCCGCAGCCCGGCGCTGAGCCACAGCAGGCATTCGCGTTCGCGCGGGCTCAGACAGGCGCCTGCCTCATGTTTCAGATGGGTGATGGCCGATATTCGCTCGAACGCCAGCAGACCGGCCAGCTGCAACTCGGCCCCGGCAATGTCGTAATACCTTTTGAAACTGGCCTCATCTTCCGTTCCGCCGATCACCCAGCCGCCGAATTCGGCCTGTGCGCTGGTGCTGACCGGAACGCAGATCGCATGTGTGACCCCAAGGGCGCGTGTCACTTCCAGAAAGTCAGCCTGCCGCCCGTCGATCCCGGGAAACCGGCCTGGGTCTGTGATGACCGCAGCCGCCGCCATGTTTCGGCAGATCAGGGTGAGAAACGGATCGTCCCTGATCAGGCCGCCGGTGCAGTAATTTTCCCGAAACTCCCCGGGCGCGTTCGACATGAAGCGTGAGGAATGCAGCCCGGCATCGCGCCGCGCCATGGTTATTGTGCAAAAGGGAAAGCCGTGTTCCTCGGCATGGGCGGACATGCTGGACCATACCGCCTCAACGCTGGTGAGCCGGGAAAGATCGGTCGCGAAAGCCTGCAGCCCTTCGTTCATATCGCCCTCTATCTGCGCCCACGGACCAAAACAATATATGGAAATCGCCATATTGCACAAACATGGCCCATTCGATCCTCTTGAAGAGGATGACCAAAACCGAAGCCCGTTGAAGCCTGAGCCGCCAGATGTTCGCATCCCTCTTTGCCTCTGAAAAGGCGCTGACATTTACAGCGGCCATATTGGCGAGGATCAGCCAGGCCAGGCAGAGACATACGGATCAATAAAGCCCGCCACATTATGGCAACGTGAGGCCCGATGAAGATATTGGAAGACGCCCCAACCCGTCTGGTGATCGAGGAAAACCCGGTCGTGCTGCGTATCATATGTATCGGCCTGTTTGTGACCTTTCTTGGTCTGGGGCTTCTGTTCCAGCCAATCTTCACGTTGATCTCGACCGGGCCGGTGACCGGCAATGCCGGGCAGGACGGGTGGGTTATTGCACAATGGGCCATTACGGCTTCGGCTATATTTCCCTTGATGGCCCTGGTGTTCCTGGTCAAGACGCGGCGGCTGACATGTGATCATGACACAAGGCTTGTCACCCTGGAACGGCATGAGGTTTGGGGGTGCGACATGAATGAATATCCGCTGAAAAGCCTCGTCGGGGCGGGGATTCAGCACAGTTTTTCCTCATCCGGTGGGCGCACCAGCCGCGCCGTCCTTGAATTCACCGACGGTCATGACCCGGTGCCGATCAAACCATATTACCAGTCCGGAGCTGGCCCGGAGCGTATGGCCGTAAAGATCAACGAGTGGCTTCTGAAGCAGCACATGCCATCAGAGCGCCGGTTCAAAGCAATGTGAGAGAGAGGCCAGCCGGGCCTGGCATATCTGAATTTGACTTGATGAATTTATACAGACAACGGATGCGACATGATCATGAAAAACGATGCGGAAGAACGGGAACGGGTAAGGATGCTCTGGATTCGAACACATATGCCGTTTGCCACCTCCATGGCGACGATCGCGCTGTTCTGCATCCTCAAGATCGCGGGAGAGACAGACACATACGCATTGCTGTTTGCGGCTTCGATGTTCTTCTTTGTCGGCTTCATGGCAAAAACCCGCGAATGGTTCGGGGTTGATGGGTTCGTTGCGGTGATGTGTGCAACGGCCGCCATACTCTGGGGCTTGCAACGGATCGGCTGGCTTTGAGCGGAATACCCGAGGGACGGGCGGAGCGATTGAAAGCCCCGCCCGCCTTTGCGATCACAAAGCGATGCGGAACCTTGCGAACCCGTCCGGGCCGTCGCCTGCGGGTTCGATGGTCAGGCTTTCAACCGCATCCACATAGGCGCTGGCCGCCGGTCCGGTATCGAACAGAACCGTGGTGCCCGGCATCGGTGCGAAAGACCAGTTGGCATCGGCCGCCGGATCAATGGTGTCCTGTTCGACAATATAACGCACGATCACATCGCGGTTGGTATCGGGGCCCTCGAACACCGTGGTTTCCGCCGAGGCGCCGGGGAAATGGCCACCGCCGCCCGCGCGGTAGTTATTGGTGGCCACGATGAATTGCTGATCCGGGTCCACCGGCGCACCGTTGAAGGTCAGGTTGACGATCCGGTTCGCATCGGCGGAAACCACATTGCCATCCCGGTCGAAACGCGAGGGTTGCGACAGGTCGATCTGGTATTCCACCCCGTCGATCACGTCGAAATTGTAAGACGGGAAATCGGGGTTCAGAAGCACCTCATCCGTGCCGCCCGGGGTGATCTGGTTGAACATGCCCGCGGACCGTTCAAGCCAGTCCTTCACCTGCGCCCCGGTGATCAGCACCGCGCGCACGGTGTTTGGATACAGGTAGAGATCGGCGACATTCTTGATCGCCACCGGCCCCACGGGCACATCGGTGTAATATTCCGGCCCGCCCCGGCCACCGGCCTTGAAGGGCGCTGCGGCAGACAGGATCGGCAGGCCCTCATACTGGGTGCCCGCCATCATCTGTTCGATATACCAGGTCTGTGCGTTCGAAACGATCTGCACTGACGGGTCATCGGCCACCAGCGCAAAATAGCTGTAAAGCGGGGCGTCGGTCTGGCCCACCGGGCGGCGGATATAGGCCAGGGTCGCGTCATGTTCGGCCTGAACCGAGGCCAGAACATCCGCATCGCTTTCCACCAGGGCGGTGATCGACCGGTCTTCCTCGCGCCGCGAAATGGGCCGGGCTTCGGACATATGTGATATAATACGCCAGGCGTTGCCATCGCGTTCCAGCATCAGATCGACCAGCCCCATATGGCTGCCCCAGAACCCGCCCATGGTGGCGGGTTTGCCCATGATCGTGCCGGCCTCGGCATCGACGCCGGGGGTTTCCGAATAATCCGGGCCGGGGAAGACAAGATGGTGATGGCCGGTCAATATCGCATCAATGCCCTCCAGCGCCGCCAGCGGGATCGAGGCGTTTTCCATACCGTCGGAATGATCTGCCGCCCCGATGCCGGAATGGGACAGGGCGATGATCAGTTCCGCGCCCTCCTCTCTCATCTGCGGAATATAGGCCCGCGCGGTATCCACGATGTCGCGGGCGGTCACATTGCCCTCCAGATGGCCGCGATCCCAGTTCATGATCTGTGGCGGGACAAAGCCGATCAGACCGATGCGGATCGGGTGGGTTTCACCCGCGCCATCGGTCAGCATGTGGTCGATGATCGTGTAGGGCGGGATCAGGGTGGTGTCTTCGGTGGGGCTTGCGCCCATTTCGCGCACCACATTGGCGCAGACCACGGGGAAGCCCGCCCCCGCAAGCGTGTTTGTCAGGAAATTCAGGCCATAGTTGAATTCATGGTTCCCAAGCGTGGAGGCGTCGAAGCCAAGCGTGTTCATCGCCGTGATGACCGGGTGCATATCGCCTTCGGACATGCCGCGTTCATAGGCGATGTAATCGCCCATCGGATTGCCTTGCAGAAAGTCGCCATTATCCAGCAGAAGCGAATTGGTGGATTCGTCGCGTACCGCCTTGATCAGCGAGGCGGTGCGGGCCAGGCCGACAGTATCGACGGGCCGGTCGCCGTAGTAATCATAGGGGAATACATGCACGTGGAGATCGGTTGTTTCCATGATCCGCAGATGGGCCTGATTGGACTGCGCGCGGGCCGAAAACGGGTGTACCGCAATGAAGCTGGCTGTGGCACCCAGAAAGGTGCGGCGATTGAGGATAAGGGACATGGGGCATACTCCGCTGTTATGGGCCAAGCCTAACACCGGTTTCGTGACAGATGCTTGTCGGAAATGCGCGAAATGGCCGGATGATCGGGTTTTTGCCAAAAGACGGGGCCAAAAGACGGGTATGTCTGACATGTGATGCGCGGTTTACCCGCAGGGCGGGAAAAGGGGTGTGATGTTCCTGCCCGGCAGGCCCGCCGGGCAGCGTCTGAGCCGTGCCCTTAAAACGTCAGGTTCGGGATGATCTGTTTCTTGCGGCTGACCACCCCGGGCAACACGACGGTGTCCGCATCGCCGCAGGCGGTGGCAAAGCTGGCCTCGGCCAGTTGCTTGGTCAGATCATTGGGGATCAGCATGGTGCTTTCCTCGTTCAGGATATCCACGATGAACAGCAGCACCTGATCCACCCCGTCTTCCTGAGCCACCAGAGGCATGGTTTCCATCAGGTCGGCCTTGCGTGACAGGACCGTTTCAGGCGAGGTGGTTTCCAGCACGGAGACCCGGAAGGTTTTATCGCCGACGCCGTATTCCTTGCTGTCCATCCGCAGCAGTTCCGCATCTGAAAACTCCGAGACATCGGATTTCGCCGCGAACATCTCGGCGGCATACCCGGGGATGTCGATGCCCAGATCCCTGGCCAGCGCCTCGGCCACGGCGCGGTCTTCATCCGTCGTGGTGGGGGACCGGAATTCCAGCGTGTCGGACAGGATGCAGGACAGCATCGCGCCCTTCATCGCGTCGGGCATTCCGGCAATCACATCCGCGCCCATCAGGTCATGCATGATGGTGGCAGTACAGGCCACGGGCCGGATGGTGATGTCGATCGGGCCTTTTGTTTCCAGCCCGCCCACCAGTTTGTGGTGGTCGATAATCGCGGTGATGTCGGTGGCGTTGATACCTTCGGGCAATTCAGCGGGGTTATTGGTATCGACGATGACAACCGGCGTGCCCTCGGCCACATCCGACAGGATTTCGGGCTTGGTCAGCGACCAGCGGTCGATCACAAAGGCAGCTTCGGTATTGGGCTCGCCCAACAGGCGGGCCTCGGCCGCTGTGCCTTTCACTTCGGAAAGATACCAGGCCCAGATCAGGGCAGAGCCGGTGGAATCGGTGTCGGGGGATTTATGGCCGAATACAAGGGTTGTCATGGGGCGATTCCCGTCCTTTGTCTGATGTCGCGGGCCTCTTAACCTTTGTGCGGGGGCTTGTCAGGTGCAAAGACTGACGCATTCGTGCCTCCCGGGTCATTTTGCGCGTCGCACGGGTCTGCCCACAGGGGCAGGGCGGGTGATCCATCCCCGTGGGTCGCCCGGCGCAAAAAGATGAATATTCTGCACCGCCATCTGCTTGACAGGCGCCAAGGCTTTGCCTATCTGCGCTGCGTTAGCACTCAGCAAGGAGTAGTGCTAACGCCATGGGAGAAACAACGAACCGAAGGAGTGTTCGCAGATGGCATTCACACCGCTTCATGACCGTGTTCTGGTCGAGCGCATTGAAGGCGACGACAAAACTGCTGGCGGGCTGATCATCCCCGACAGCGCCAAGGAAAAACCCGCAGAAGGCCTGGTTGTGGCCGTCGGCGCAGGTGCCAAGGACGACGATGGCGAACGGATCGCCATGGACGTCAAGGCAGGCGATAAAATTCTGTTCGGCAAATGGTCGGGCACCGAAGTCACCGTCGATGGCAAAGAGCTGTTGATCATGAAGGAAAGCGACATCCTCGGCCTGATCGCCTGAGGATTTGCGGGTTTCCCGCCAAGCTGACCTTACGAAACATATTTTGATAGGAGCACATCATGGCTGCTAAAGACGTCAAGTTTGATACCGACGCCCGCAACCGCATGCTCAAAGGCGTGAACACGCTGGCAGATGCGGTCAAAGTCACCCTCGGCCCGAAAGGCCGCAATGTGGTGATCGACAAATCCTTCGGTGCCCCGCGCATCACCAAAGACGGTGTGACGGTTGCCAAGGAAATCGAGCTGGAAGACAAGTTCGAAAACATGGGCGCGCAGATGGTGAAAGAAGTCGCCAGCCGCACCAATGACGAGGCCGGCGACGGCACCACCACCGCAACGGTTCTGGCCCAGGCGATCATCCGTGAGGGTCTGAAATCGGTTGCCGCCGGCATGAACCCGATGGACCTGAAGCGCGGCATCGACATGGCCGTGACCAATGTCATCGAGCAGATCAAAGGCTCGGCCCGCGAAGTTGCCGACAGTGATGAAGTTGCCCAGGTTGGCACCATTTCGGCCAATGGCGAAGCGGAAATCGGTCGTCAGATCGCCGATGCGATGCAGAAAGTCGGCAATGACGGTGTGATCACCGTGGAAGAGAACAAGGGCCTTGAGACCGAGACCGAAGTTGTCGAAGGCATGCAGTTCGACCGCGGGTATCTGTCGCCCTATTTCGTCACCAACCCGGACAAGATGATTGCCGAGCTGGAAGACTGCCTGATCCTGCTGCACGAGAAAAAGCTGTCTTCGCTGCAGCCGATGGTGCCGCTTCTGGAAACTGTGATCCAGTCCGGCAAACCGCTTTTGATCATTGCCGAAGATGTGGAAGGCGAAGCGCTGGCCACTCTGGTTGTGAACAAACTGCGCGGCGGCCTGAAAATCGCAGCCGTGAAAGCTCCTGGTTTCGGCGATCGCCGCAAAGCCATGCTGCAGGACATCGCCATTCTGACCGGGGGTCAGGTGATCAGCGAAGATCTGGGCATGAAGCTGGAAAACGTGACCATGGATATGCTGGGCACCGCCAAGCGCCTGACCATCACCAAGGACGAGACCACGGTGATTGACGGCAATGGCGAGAAAGCCGAGATCGAGGCGCGCGTTGCCCAGATCCGTCAGCAGATCGAGGAAACCACCTCGGATTACGACCGTGAAAAACTGCAGGAACGTGTGGCCAAGCTGGCTGGCGGTGTTGCCGTGATCCGCGTCGGTGGCATGACCGAAGTGGAAGTGAAAGAGCGTAAAGACCGCGTTGATGATGCCCTGAATGCGACCCGCGCGGCCGTACAGGAAGGCATCGTTGTGGGCGGTGGTGTCTCCCTCGTGCAGGGTGCCAAATCGCTTGACGGTCTGGAAGGTGAAAACTCTGATCAGAACGCCGGGATCACGATTGTGCGCAAGGCACTGGAAGCACCGCTGCGTCAGATCGCCGAAAACTCCGGCGTGGACGGCTCGGTTGTGGCTGGCAAAATCCGCGAAAGCGATGATGCAACCTTTGGCTTCAATGCACAGACCGAAGAATATGGCGACATGTTCAAGTTCGGCGTGATTGACCCGGCCAAAGTGGTGCGGACCGCGCTGGAAGATGCAGCCTCGGTCGCATCCCTGCTGATCACCACCGAAGCCATGGTTGCCGAGAAACCCGCCAAGGAAGGCGCTGCCCCCGCAGGCGGTATGCCCGACATGGGCGGCATGGGCGGCATGATGTAAGACCGTTCGCTTTTGCGAACAGGCCTGGACCCGTCAGTGCAAAGGCCCCGACCGGGGCCTTTGTCACAAGAGGGGAAACTGCCGGACATCAAAAAAGGGGCATCCGCAGGGATGCCCTTTTCACATGTTACCCGGCCCCGCCAACAAACCCCATCGCTTCGGCCATCAAGCCCTGCCAGTGATCGCTTTCGGAAGGCGGAACGACCACCCATTCTTTCATCACCCTCGTGCCTACGGTCAAAGCCGTGCCGCGCGCCTCGGCAATCAATCTGTCGACCGTCGCTTTCGGAAGCTTCAGGACAAGCCCTGTCTCTGACAGATAGGCGAAGCTTTTGCCGTCCACGCGCAAGGCTTCGGCTTTGAGCATGCGGCCCTTAGTGACCCTTGGGTCCATAAGACATGCAGCAGCCAAAGGAGTATATAGGTCTTCTGCTGTCGTCATCTGGCGATCCTCCGAACATGGCAGGTTCCCTGATCCCGGATTCCATGTCAGTAAGGCCGGGATCTTGATGGAGGATAACATGGATCGCATTGGTGTCATCGGATTGGGCCGCATGGGCAGCGCCATGGCCTGCCGGTTCAGGGCGCAGGGCCGTCATATCACCGGCTGGACCCGCAGCGGGCGCAGGGTTGAGGGTATTGCTTCGGCCCCTGATCTGGCTGCTCTGGTCGCTGCCAGCGATGTGCTGATCCTGTCGCTTTACGATGATGCCGCCGTGAGCCAGATGCTGGACGCCCTGCTTGAGCTTGATCTCACCAGCAAGCTGATTGTCGAGACCAGCACTGTTGCGCCTGCCTGCCTGACCGAACGCATCGAGGCGATCACCGCAAAAGGCGCAGGCGCGGTGGATGCACCCATTTCAGGCGGTCCTGATCTGGTCATGGCGGGCCAATGCGGCATCTTTGTCGGCGGCGCCGATGCGGACGCCGCCCGCGCGCTGGTGGCCCTTGCCCCGCTTTCTGAACGGGTGTCCCATCTGGGCCCGCTTGGCGCCGGGATGGTCATGAAAGTCATCAACAATTCCATGCTGCAAACCTATTTCGCCACCCTGGGCGAGATGATGCCGCTGGCCAAACGCGCCGGGCTGCCGCTGGAAGCCGCGATCAGGATCATCTGCAACGGGCCTGCGGGCGTGCCCATGGTGACCGCCCGTATCCCCAAAATCCTGGGCGAGGATACGCAGGTCGGGTTCACGGTGGCCGGTATTCTGAAAGACAACGAGGTGTTCCAGCGGATCGCCCGCGATTTCGGCGTCGCCACCCCCACGCTTGCGGTGGCCGAGGCGGCGCAGAACGCGGCGATTGCAACCGGCCTTGGCGATCAGGACCCGGCGGCTCTGGTCGCGGCGGCCTATGCACGCGCCTGAACGGTCTGGGCCTGACCCCGCCTGCCTGCCGCATCTGACGCTGCGCGGGGCGGAGGTGCTGACGGAAACGGGCCTGACCCGAACCGATCTCAGCCTGTCCGGGGGATATCTGACCGAGACCCCGGGCCGGGTGGTGGACCTTTCGGGCTATCGCATTCTGCCCGGTATCGTGGATATCCATGGCGACGGGTTTGAACGTCATCTGGCCCCCCGGCGCGGGGCGGTCACCGATCCTGCGGCGGGGCTTGTCGCGCTGGAGGCAGAACTGGCCGCCAACGGGATCACCACCGCGGTTCTGGCCCAGTTCTGGAGTTGGGAAGGCGGCATGCGCGGTCCGGATTTCGCCACCCGGCTTTGTGCGGCGCTGGACGGGTATGAGGCGCTCTGCGATCTGCGTGTCCAACTGCGGCTGGAAATCGGCTGTCACGATCAGTTTGATGCGGCCAAGGCGCTGATCATGCGCCATGAAATCGGGTATGTGGTGCTGAATGATCATCTGCCGCACCGGCAGCTGGCCACAGGCAAACGCCCGCCGAGGCTGGATGGCCAGGCGCTGAAATCCGGTCGTGCGCCCGCCGATCATCTGGCTTTGCTTGAACGCCTTCATGGCGAGATTGAGAAGGCCCATGCAAAACTGCCCGCATTGGTGGCGGAACTGCGGGCCATGGGTGTGATCCTGGGCAGCCATGATGACAGCACGGCAGATCAATGGGCCGGATGGCACGATATGGGCATGGCCGTGGCCGAATTCCCCACCACCCGCGCCGCCGCAGAGGCGGCAGCGGCGGCGGGTGATGCGGTGGTCATGGGCGCGCCCAATATGTTGCGGGGGGGCAGTCATGCCAAAGCCGTTTCGGCCAGCGAACTGGTGCGGGATGGGCTGGTGGAGGCCCTGGCCTCGGATTATCACTATCCCGCGCTGCCCGGGGCCGCATTGCGGCTGGTGGCGGAAGGCATGCCGCTGGCCCGGGCCTGGGCGCTGATCTCGGCACGCCCGGCGGCGGTACTGGGCCTGCATGACAGGGGGCGGATCGCAGCCGGGTTGCGGGCCGATCTGGTGATCCTCGACCCCCGGGACCGTGTGGCTGCAACCCTGTCCGGCGGATGTCTCAGCCATCTGTCCGGCGCTCTGGCCGGGAGGCTGATGACATGACTCCCGTTTTTCGTCTGATTGCTCTGACGATGCTGACAATGACCGCCTTTGCCGCCAATTCAATCCTGAACCGGCTGGCGGTTGGCGGCGGTCATATCGGTGCGCTGGAGTTTTCGCTGATCCGTGTCGGGGCGGGGGGCGCGATATTGTGCCTGCTGGTCTTTCTTGCCCGCAGGCCCCTGCCGGTTCTGGCATGGGGCAGGGTTCTGGGGGCATTGGCATTGAGCCTGTATTTGCTGGGGTTTTCCGTGGCCTATGTGCAGCTTGATGCGGGGCTTGGGGCGCTGATCCTGTTTGGGGTGGTGCAGGTGACCATGTTTGCAGGCGGCGTGATCGGGGGGGAGGATTTGCCTGCCCGCCGGTGGATCGGGGCCGCGCTTGCGCTGATCGGGCTGGCTTGGCTGATCTGGCCTGCGGGTGCGGTGACCGTGCCTTTGATTGCGGCCACTGCGATGGGTTTGGCCGGGTTTGGCTGGGGCCTCTATTCGCTGGCCGGGCGCCGGGCGCGGGACCCTTTGGCGGAAACGGCGGCGAATTTTCTTCTGGCAGTGCCGGTTTGCGCGCTGCCATTGCTGTCGGGCCTTGCCCCGGCGGATACGGGGGCGATGACGGCCATCGGCATCGCCCTGGCTGTTCTGGCGGGGGCGATCACCTCGGGGCTTGGCTATGCGCTGTGGTACAGCGTCCTGCCGCGCCTTGGCGCCTCGATCGGCGGGCTGGTGCAGCTGACCGTGCCGGTGATTGCCATCGCGGGCGGTGTTCTGTTGCTGGGTGAAGAGGTGACCTGGCGGCTGATCGGGGCCAGTGCGCTGGTTCTGGGCGGCATCGCCTATGGGCTTTATGCGCGCAGGATCGGCTCCAGCGGGTCGTAAAGCAGGCTGTCACCCCATGCGGCTTGGGCAAGGCTGTCGGGTTTTACCCGCAATCCGGTCAACTCGTCCCGTGTGACCAGAATGCGATGGCTGACCACGCCTTCGGGGTCAGCCCAGCCGTCGGATAGCTGACCGGCCTGATGATAGACGTGGAAATAGAGATCAACCTGATGGAAATCGCCTTCGGGATCGTGGAATTCATTGATCAGACAGGGGGCGCCGACGGTGACGGTCAGCCCGGTTTCCTCGTGAAATTCGCGGATCAGATTGGCGGGCAGGGAGGTGCCCGGCTCGACCCCGCCGCCGGGTGCGCACCACAGATCGCTCTGGCCCGGCCAAGCATTGACCAGAAGCAGGCGGTTTTCCAGCAGCAGGAGGCCACGGACGGCAAGACGGGGGCGGCGGGTGGACATGGGCGCGATGGTGCCCTGTGACGAGACGGCGATGCAAGGGCAGGATATCTGCCCTCGCAGGACGGGTCCTGCCACCCTACATTGGGGATATGCGTGCCGTATTTGCGATTTTGATCCTGATCATGCTGCCTGCCCCCCGGCACAGGCGGAGTGTGTGGTGATGCTGCATGGATTGGCGCGGCGCGCGGGTTCTCTGGCGGTGATGGAAGAGGCGCTGGAGGCGGCGGGCTATCGCGTGGTGAACCAGAATTACCCGTCCACCCGGGCCTCGATCGCCGAACTGGCCCCGATGACGATCCTGCCGGCCATGGCGCGCTGCGGGGCGGAGGATGTGCATTTCGTGACCCATTCCATGGGCGGCATTCTGCTGCGTTACTGGATGTCGCAATACCGGCCGGAGCGGATAGGCCGGGTGGTGATGCTGGCGCCGCCCAATGGCGGCTCGGAACTGGTGGATGTGCTGGGCCAGCTGGAGCCGTTTGAATGGTTGAACGGGCCCTCGGGACTGGAACTGGGCACCGGTGATGAGGATTTGCCCCATCGCCTGCCGCCGGTGGATTTCGATCTGGGCGTGATCGCCGGGGACCGGACGTTGAACCCGGTTTATTCCGCGCTGATCGAAGGGGCGGATGACGGCAAGGTTGCGGTGGACAGCACGCGGGTGGAGGGCATGTCGGATCACATCGTTTTGCCGGTGACCCATACATTCATGATGAACAACCCTTTGGTGATCGCCGAGGTCGTTACGTTTCTGGATACCGGGGCCTTTGATCACGAGATGGATTTCTTTGACGCGATTGAAGAGCTGGTTGAGTGAACGGATCGGGGCGGGCGCCCCTGCGGGGCCCTTGTCGGGGCGCGTTGCCACGGGCGGTGTGGCGGGGTTTGGTTTGCAGGTTGGATATGCGGGCGCGGGGTGTCGGCCTGGGATGCCTCCGGCGGAAGTATTTTGGAGATAGAGAAGGCGGGTAGAGACAGAGAAGGGGGGCCGGATCAGGCGGGGCCGGTGATGCGGTTGATATGGCCCATTTTGCGGCCTTCGCGGGTATCGGTCTTGCCATAGAGATGGATCTGGGTGCCGGGTGTGGCGGCATGGGCCGGGGCGCTGTCGATTTCTGTGCCGATCAGGTTTTCCATGAGGACATTGGCGTGGCGGCTGCCATCGCCCAGGGGCCAGCCGGTGATTGCGCGGATATGCTGTTCGAACTGGTCAACGGCGCAGCCGGCCTGGGTCCAATGGCCGGAATTATGCACCCGTGGTGCGATTTCATTGACGATAAGGCCCTTTGGGGTGACGAAAAGCTCCACCCCCAGAATACCCGTATAGTCCAGTGCAGTGAGGATGCGCGAGGCGATCAGGATCGCGTCGGTTTTGACGTTTGCAGGGAGTGATGCAGGCACAGTGGTGGTGGCGAGAATGCCGTTTTCATGGTGGTTTTCGCCCGGGTCATAGGCGGCCACGCTGCCATCGCGGCCGCGCGCGGCGATGACGGAAATCTCCCGGGTGAAGGAGACAAACCCTTCGGCAATGGCGGGGGCGCCTTGCAGATCGTCCAGCGCGGCTTGCGCATCATCGGGGCTGGCGATGCGGGCCTGCCCTTTGCCATCATAGCCGAAACGGCGGGTTTTGAGGATCGCGGGGGTGCCGGTGACGGCCAGCGCGGCGGCAAGATCGGCGGCGTTGTCGATCGGGGCAAAGGGGGCGGTGGAAAGGCCCAGATCCGTGAGAAAGCTTTTCTCGGTCAGACGATCCTGGCTGATCTCCAGCGCGCGGCGATCGGGAAAGAGCGGCGTGTTGCCTGAGAGGATATCAAGGGCTGCGGCGGGGATGTTTTCAAACTCGAAACTGATCAGATCACACGCCGCGGCGAAGGCGCGCAGCGCGTCATGATCGCTATAGGGGGCCTGGGTCCAGGCGGCGGCGGCATCGGCGGCGGGGGCGGCGCCGGGCTCATAGATATGGGTCTTGTACCCAAGCCGCGCGGCGGCCATGGCCAGCATCCGGCCCAGTTGCCCGCCGCCAAGGATGCCGATGGTGTTGCCTTGCGGGAGCGGGTCAGTCATCCTGCGGTCCCTCGGGGATCGAAGCGGAAAGATCGGCGCGCCATGTGTCGAGGCGTCTGCCAAGAGCGGGATCGGAGACGGCCAGAATGGCGGCGGCCATCAGACCGGCATTGGCAGCACCCGTGGCACCGATGGCCATGGTGGCGACCGGGTAGCCGCGGGGCATCTGCAGGATGGAATAGAGGCTGTCGACCCCGGACAGCGCCTTGGTCTGGACCGGCACGCCGATCACCGGCACCCGGGTTTTCGAGGCCATCATGCCGGGCAGATGGGCCGCCCCGCCTGCGCCTGCGATGATCACTTTCAGCCCGCGTTCGACGGCGGTTTTGCCATATTCCCACAGCCGGTCAGGCGTGCGGTGGGCCGAGACGATGCGGGTTTCATAGGCCACATCAAGTGCATCCAGCATATCGGCGGCTTGCTGCATCGTGGGCCAGTCAGACTGGCTGCCCATGATGATGCCGACCTCGATTTTATCCATGATCTGTGGCCCCTTCGGCGGATCAGAGCGCGCACTATAGAGCGAAATCGTTTTATTCCGCAATATCAATCATCGAAATTCTCGTTCGAGATCAGCATCTTGCTGACCCGGAGGCAGGGAATTTTGTGTCAGATTAAACGATTTCTGCTTTAGCCGGACGGGCGGGCTACAGCATGCTGCCTTAAACCTGAGACATCGCGCATCACAAATGTCCCGAGAACGCGAAGCGTGGCAGGGTATTTGTGATTCAAGTTTAAGGCAGGGTGCTTTAGGCAATGATGTCGGGGGTCAGTTCATCCTCGATCCGGGCAATCCGGTCTTTCAGGGATAGTTTCTGCTTTTTCAGCCGTTTCAGTGTCAACTGATCCGGCATGGTGCGGTCCGCCAGGGCGGCAATCGCCTCATCCAGATCACGATGTTCGCGGCGCAGCACTTCAAGCTTCACCCGCAGCACATCTTCATGGGTCATCTCGGTGGGGGCGTTCATGGGCCGGCCTTGATGGGGATTCGTCGGTTAGAGCCGCTAACGATACCCACAAATGCCCGTGAGGCAAAGCGGTCCTGCCCTTGCAGGTCTGTGCCCGGTCCCCCATATTTATTGCAACAGGGCTGCCGAATGCGGGGCCCGACCCTGCAGATCGCTTGAATGCTAAGGATGTGCCGAATGACGAAACTGACCCTTGGATCACACCCGTTTTTACTGGGCTTTGATCAGCTGGAGCGGCTGGTGGAGCGCACCGCGAAATCCGGCAATGACGGTTATCCACCCTATAATATAGAACAAAAGGGCGAAAACGCCTATCGCATTACGCTGGCTGTGGCCGGGTTCGCCGAAGAGGATTTGTCGATCACCGTTGAAGACCGTCAGTTGATGGTCCGGGGTCGTCAGGCCGAAGAGAACAGCGACCGGATGTTCCTGCACCGGGGCATTGCGGCACGGCAGTTCCAGCGCAGTTTCGTGCTGGCAGAAGGGGTCGAGGTTGCAGGTGCCCTGATGGAGCATGGGCTGCTGCATGTGGATCTGGCGCGCGTGATGCCCGACAGTATTGTACAGACAATTGAAATCAAAACCGGAGGTCAGAGCAATGTTTGAACAAAATGAAGCTGCCCAAACCGAAGGACAGCCGATTGTTTATATCCGCAAGGTTGCGGTCGCGGATTTGCCGCGCGATGTGCGCAAACAGGCCAAGGGTCTGGAGGAGCTTTACGCGATCGGCAGCGAGACAGGCGAACAACTGGCGCTGGTCAAGGACCGCAAGCTGGCCTTTATGGTCGCAAGGCAGAACGATATGACGCCGGTCAGCGTGCACTGACACGGGCGACACACGAGGTGTGTGTGGGGAAGGGGCGCCTGTGACGGGCGTCCTTTCCTTGTGATCGGGTTCAGGGGGCGTCTTCATTTAATCTGAATCAAAATTCGCTGCCTCCGGGTCAGCAAACTGTTGATCCAATGCGTTTCAACAGTAAGTCGAAACGCTATAGAACGCGAATTTTGATGAGCGGTGGTGCAGAATAAAACGATTTCGCCCTAGTAAAGTGTAACGCCTGTGATACCCCTATGTGCCCGGTTGACAGGGACACCGGCCCTGATGTGTCATCACAGTCCCTGACAAATTCTTGAGATGAAGTGAGTTTCTGCACATACAGCCGATCCCTAATGTTCCGGTCAGGGGATTTGAGGGATGGCAGCGCGCGTATTTTTTTGAAGTCGTTATATTTGCCAGATGTCTGCCTTGAGACATATCCGGGGTCGACAGCAAAGAGAGACATATATGAACGATACAGCTACGGATCTGGACTGGATCAAGGTCGCCGAAGCCAAACAATTGCCGGAAGGCCGGGTGATGACGGTGACGGCGCGGACAAGTTCGATCTGTCTTGTCCATTTTGACGGTCAATGGGCCGCGATGGACAATCACTGCCCGCATCAGGGTGGCCCCCTGGGTGAAGGGTCTATCGAGAAGGGTGTCGATGGCGCCTGCTGGATCAGATGCCCCTGGCACGGGTGGGATTTTGACCCGGTCACCGGCGCGCCTCCCGGCGGGCATGAGGATACGGGCCAGGCGATCTTTCCGGTCCGGGTTGAGGATGGGGATGTTCTGGTCGGGCTGGCGCCCGAGCCGCCACATCAGCGGACCGTCACCGATGTGATGGCCGAGACATTCTCGAACTGGGGTATCCGGGCGGTCTTTGGCATGGTGGGCCATTCCAATCTGGGTCTGGCCGATGCGATCCGGCGGCAGACTGCGGATGGAAAGATGCGCTATATCGGTGTCCGCCATGAAGGGGCGGCGGGGTTTGCGGCCTCGGGCTATGGCAAGCTGACCGGCAAACCTGCCGCCTGTCTGACCATTGCCGGGCCGGGGGCCACAAATCTGATGACCGGCATGTGGGACGCAAAAGTGGACCGCGCGCCGGTTCTGGCGCTGACCGGTCAGGTGCAGACACAGGTGTTCGGCCCCGGGGCGTTTCAGGATATTGATCTGCTGGCGGCCTTTGCGCCGGTTGCGAAGTTTTCGCAGCCCGTGCTGACCAGTTCACAGCACAGCGAATTGGCCTCTCTGGCCTGCAAATCGGCGATCATCGAACGCGATGTTGCGCATCTGGTCTTCCCCGATGATGTGCAGACCATCCCCTCGGACGCGCCCGCAAAAGGGCCGGAGGGGCGCATGGCCCTGCCGGTGGTGATCCCCGCCGATAGCGAGCTGGACCGTGCGCGCGCGATGATCGCAGCGGCCAAACGGCCCTTCATCGTCATCGGCCATGGGGCGGTTGACAGCATGGACAAGGTGATGCCGCTGATCGAGGCGTTGAAAGCGCCCGCTGTGACCACCTTCAAGGGCAAGGGGCTGATCCCCGATGATCACCCCTATGCAGCAGGTGTTCTGGGCCGCTCGGGCACGCCGATTGCCAGCTGGTTCATGAATGAGGCCGATCTGGTGCTGACCCTTGGGTCGTCTTTCGCCAATCACACCGGGATCGAACCGGGAAAAACGATCATCCAGGTGGATTTCGAGCAGGCGCAGCTGGGCAAGTTCCATCCCGTCACCCTGCCGGTCTGGGGGGAAATCGGGGCGTTCTGCGATGCGGTGCAGACCGGGCTGACCCGCCATGCGGAGGCCGAGGATCATGCCGCCGGAATCGCGGAGCGCTGGGCCATCTGGCGGGAGGAAAAACAGAGCCGGGTCAGCGATGACGCGGGCAAGGGGCTGGGATCGGCGGTGATCTTCCGGCATCTGTCCGATCTCTGCCCCGCGAATGCGGTGATTGCCGTGGATGTGGGCAACAACACCTATTCCTTTGGACGCTATTTCGAGACCAAGGGCCAGCGGGTGCTGATGTCGGGGTATCTGGGCTCCATCGGGTTTTCCTTCCCTGCGGCGATGGGGGCCTGGGCCGCCACGCAGGAGGACCCGGAATATGCCGGGCGGCCGGTCATCTCGATCTCGGGCGATGGCGGGTTTGGCCAATATGCAATGGAATTCACCACGGCGGTAAAATACCGGATGAACATCACCCATATTTTGCTGAATAACGGCCAGCTTGGGAAGATCACCAAGGAACAGCGCGCGGGCCATTTCGCGGCCTGGCAGACCGATCTGATCAACCCCTCATTCGCGGCCTTTGCCCGGCTGTGCGGCGGGCACGGGGCCAAGGTGACCAAGGCAGATCAGATCCCTGCCGCGATTGCAGAGGCGCTTGCCTATGACGGGCCCGCCCTGGTGGAGATCATGACCGATATGGAACTGGTCTGATGCGTATCTGGCCACAGGATGCGGGGGAGGACGGGTGACTGTTGCGCTGCTGGCCCTGTCGGCTTTGACCTTTCTATATGCGCTGATGGCGCGCCGTCTGGCTGAGGGCGTGGTGACCGCGCCGATGGTGTTTCTGGGCATGGGGCTGGTGGCCACGCTGTTTGTCGACGCGCCCGAGATGCAGCAGCTTCAGGATTTGCTGCATCCTCTGGCCGAAATCACGCTGGTGATCGTGCTGTTCACCGACGCGGCGATGATGCGGCTGAAACGCGGCGACAGGGCCGGGGTCACCCGTGCCGGGCGGATGCTGGTTCTGGGGCTGCCGCTGATGATCCTGATCGGCTATCTGATCGCCCGCCCGCTGCTGCCTGACTGGCCCCTGTGGGAGGTCGCGCTGCTGGCGGCCATTCTGGCGCCGACCGATGCGGCCCTTGGTCAGGCGGTGATCAGCAATACTGCCGTGCCCGAGCGTATTCGGACGGCGATTACCATGGAAAGCGGGCTGAATGACGGTCTGGCGCTGCCGGCGATATTGCTGTTCGGATGCCTGGCGGTTGCGGGGCTCCACGACAATGTGCAGACAAGCTGGGTTGTCTTCGCGATGGAGCAGGTCGGGCTGGGTGTTCTGACCGGAGCATTGGTCGGGGCCGGAGGTGGCTGGTTTATCAAAAAAGCCTCCTCCACCGGATACAGCAATGATCTCTATGAGGGGATCGGCGTTCTGGCGCTGGCCGGGCTGGCCTATCTGCTGAGTGCCGAGCTGGGCGGCAACGGGTTTCTTGCAACTTTTGTGGCGGGTCTGGCCTTTGGCATGGTTCTGGGCGAACGCCACCCGTTCCTTCTGGAATTCATGGAAACCGAGGGTCAGATGCTGGTTCTTCTGGCCTTTCTGACCATCGGGCTGACATTTTCGATGGACCGGCTGATGGCTGTGGACCCGGTCTGGATCGGGCTGATCGTCACCAGCCTGTTTGTCGCCCGCCCGCTGGCGATCTGGCTTTCCCTCACGGGCAGCGGGGCCGAGCCGGGTGAAAAGCTTTTCATGGGTTGGTTCGGTCCGCGCGGTCTTGCCACGGCGCTGTTCGCGCTTCTGGTGTTGCATGATTTTGACGGGCTGACCCACGGGGATGAGATTTTGCTGATCGCCTTCACCGCGGTTCTGATCAGCGCGGTTCTGCATGGCGTGTCCGCCGCGCCTGCCGCAAGATGGATCGGGCGGGTATCGGGATTGCAAAAAGACGTATAAAAGAAGAGGGACTTATGACCAAAGCCATAATAGCCAAACTGTCCAACCTGCCAGACCGGTCCCCCGCTTATGCGCTGGTCGGCGAAGTTGATCTTGTGGTCGTGCGTTTTGATGAGGAGCTTTCGGTTTTCTATGGCCGCTGTCTGCACCGGGGCGCGTTGATGTCCGATGGGTTCGTGCGCGGCAAAGACCTGATCTGCGGGGTGCATAACTGGGATTACCGGCTGGAAACCGGCGTCTCGGCCTATGCCAATGAGGAGGCGCTGCCGAAGTTCAAAAGCTGGGTGGAGGGCGATGACATCTGCGTCGATGAAGACGAGATCACGACCTGGGCCGCCGAAAACCCGCAACCTTTCAACCGCGATGCCTATCTGGGTCTTTATGCGGACACGTCACATGGCACGGCGGAGGAACCCCATACCGGGCTGATCCAGTCCTATGCGAAGAACGGATTGTCGAAAACCGGCCATCACGGGGTGGTCGATGCGATGGGCGTGCCACGGGATGAACTGCCCACATGGGACGATATCCAGATTCTGACCGCGCAGCTTCACCGCCCGCCGCTTCTGGATGATGCAGAGGTGGGCACCGATGTGGTGATCGGCCCGAATGCCCAGAAACCCCTGCGCCTGAAAATCCCGCTTTTCGTCTCGGACATGTCTTTTGGCGCGCTGTCTGAGCCGGCCAAACTGTCGCTTGCGATGGGGGCCGAGATGGCGGGCACCGGCATCTGTTCGGGCGAGGGTGGCATGCTGCCCGAGGAACAGGCGGAAAATACGCGGTATTTCTATGAGCTTGCCTCGGCCCGGTTCGGGTTTGACTGGGACAAGCTGGCCAATGTGCAGGCGTTCCATTTCAAAGGCGGGCAGGGGGCCAAGACCGGCACCGGCGGGCACCTGCCGGGCTCCAAGGTCAAAGGCAAGATTGCCGAGGTCCGGGGGCTGGAACCGGGGCAGGATGCGATTTCCCCGTCGCGGTTCCCCGACTGGACGGACCCGGCCCAGATCAGGGATTTCGCCGATGAACTGCGCGACCGGACCGGTGGTATCCCGATCGGGTACAAACTGTCCGCGCAGCATATCGAACAGGATATCGACGCGGCTCTTGCTGTGGGTGTTGATTACATCATCCTTGACGGGCGCGGGGGCGGCACGGGCGCGGCGCCGATCATCTTCCGCGACAATATCTCGGTCCCGACCATTCCGGCGCTTGCCCGGGCCCGGCGGCATCTGGACCGATCGGAGCGCAAGGATGTCACGCTGGTGATCACCGGGGGGCTCAGAAAACCGGCGGATTTCGTGAAAGCCATGGCCCTTGGCGCCGATGCCATCGCGGTGTCGAACGCGGCGATGCAGGCCATCGGCTGTATCGCGATGCGGGCCTGCCACACCAATAATTGCCCGGTCGGCATTGCCAGTCAGAAACCGGAACTGGCCAGCCGGATCATCGTCGAAAGCTCGGCCCGGCAATTGGCGAATTTCTTCGAGGCCAGCACCCATCTGATGGCGGTGATGGCACGGGCCTGTGGGCATGATCATCTGTCGGGGTTCACATCCGCCGACCTGACCACCTGGAAACGCGAGATGTCTGACCTGTCGGGCGTGGCCTATGGAGGTATTCAATGACACTGGCCGCCGCCCTTGTTCTGCTGACCAAAATCTGGCTCTGGGTCGGGGCCGCCGTGGCGCTGGCCTTTCTGACCATCGGCATGGGGCGGATCGACGAGGATGCCCGGGGAGCCTATGTGTTCCGGCCGCTGATCGCCCCGGGGGTGATCATGATCTGGCCGCTTGTGCTGTGGCGCTGGTGGGTGCTGGAAACCGGTCGCGATGACTGGACACGCCGCCACCATCCGCCGCGCCGTTTCCACGCCCGGGCCTGGTGCGTTATGGCCATCATCATCCCGCTGATCTTCATCGCGTCACTGGCCGCGCGCCAGAGCCTGACCGAACTGACCGCCCCGGTGCTGCTGGAGCCGCCACAGGAGGCCGGGCAATGAGCGTCAAATACATTCCGGTTCAATGGAACCCGAATAAATGGATATATGACGCGATCATGCTGACCGGCGTGGCGCTGTTCTTGTGGATTTTCATCTTCATCAGCCCCGGTCTGCTGAATCATGAACAACCGATCAATCCGCAAATCCGCAATGCGCGGGCGTTTGGCGCCTGCGGGTTTTTCATGCTGACGGTGATCCTGTGCATCGGTCCTCTGGCGCGGCTCGACACCCGGTTTCTGCCGTTGCTGTATAACCGGCGTCATTTCGGGGTGATGGTGTTCTTCATTGCGCTCTCCCATGCCTATTCTGTCCTTGGCTGGTATTTTTCCTTCTCGCCGGTGGATCGGTATGAGGCGCTTTTATCGGCCAATATCTCCTTCACCCGGTTGCGCGGGTTTCCCTTTGAAATCCTGGGTCTGTTCACCTTGCTGTGCCTGGGGATCATGGCGCTGACCAGTCATGATTTCTGGATGAAATTCCTGACGCCGCGGATCTGGAAAAACCTGCATGTCCTTGTCTATGCCGCCTATGCGGCCCTGGTGGGCCATATCGGTCTGGGCGTGTTGCAGGATATGCATGCCCCGGGCATGGCGATCAGCTTTGGTCTGGCCACGGCGCTGGTGGTGGGGCTGCATGTGGCCGCCGCCTGGCATGATCGCCGCAAGGGCGACCCGGGCGCGACAATGGCGGCAGAGCCCGGATGGGAAACCGTCTGCCGGGTTGAGGATGTGCGCGAAGGGTTCGGCAAGGTCGCGATCCTGTCTTCGGGGGACCGGGTGGCGGTGTTCCGGCAATCCGATAAACTGTCGGCAATCTCCAACGCCTGCGCCCATCAGAACGGCCCATTGGGTGAGGGGCGGATCATTGATTGCCTTGTCACCTGCCCCTGGCACGGGTTTCAGTATGATGTGACCACCGGGCGCTCCCCCGAGCCGTTTACCGAAAAAGTGCCCACCTATGATTTGCGGGTCAGCGACGGGGCGGTGATTATCCGCACCCTGCCCAACCCGCCCGGAACATATGTGGCGCCGGTGCCTGTCCCACCCGGGGCGGCGCCGGCACAGACAGGACCAACACAGACAACGGAGACTGCGTGATGTCTGACCCGGATCGCCCTTTCTTTGTGGGTTACCTGCCGGTCCCTGCCGGATTGCGCGGGTTTCTGCTGCTGGTCTCGGCGGTTCTGATCTGGGGGTTTGCGCTGTTCAGTTGGGGGGTGGGCTCCACCCAGGAGGATCCGGGGCCGGGCCGGTTCCGGTTCGATTACGGGCGCCAGGCTCTGACCGGTGTGATCTCAATGGTGCCCTACCCGATGCTGCATGTCACAGAGGGAACAGACCATATCGGGGCCGGTCAGTCGATCATGCTGGCGGGGGGCGGCAAATTCGGCGTGGCCGGGCGGGTCGCGGATTTTGATGGCGCATTGGTCACCCTGCAGGGCGTTGTTCTGGAGCGGGGCGATCTGAACATGCTGCAACTGGCGGGCGGCAATCAGGGTGTCATGCCGGCAGAGGGGGAGGTGCCCGATGTGGAGACCACCGATCTGGGGCGCTGGCGGCTTTCCGGCGAAATCTGCGACGGGAAATGCCTGGCGGGCGCCATGCGGCCGGGGCGCGGGATTGCCCATCGCGCCTGCGCCTCGCTGTGCCTGATCGGGGAGGTGCCACCGGTTTTCGTGTCCTCCGAACCGGTGCAGGGGCATGAGTTTTTTCTTGTGGGACGTGAAGATGGCACCCCGATTGACCGCGCCATCCTTGAATATGTGGGGCTGCTTGTGATGGCAGAGGGGCGGGTGTCGCTGCGCGGCGATCTGCCGGTGTTCATTCTGGATGAAGACACGCTGGAGGCGCTGGAATGATTGCACGTCTCCTGCGGATTGCGGTGGCTGTCATTGTCGGTGTGGCGCTGCTCTACCTGTCCCGTTTCTGGCCGTTTGACTTGTGGTCGCGCCCCGGTCTTTTTGGTCTGCGCGCCCTGCCGCCGGGGGGAGACCTTGTGCGCCTATGGCTGCGCGGTACGCCTTACGCGCCTTTCAGCCTGCAAATCTGGGTTGTTCTGACGTTTCTGGTGCTGTCATTCACCGAACGGGTGACCTCCCGAAAGACCTGACCCGTCTCGGGATGCGGGCGCTACCGGCTTTTACAGCATGCTGCCTTACACCTGAGACATCGCTTATCACAAATGTCCCGGACCCGCGAAGCGTGGCAGGGTATTTGTGATTCAAGTTTAAGGCAGGGTGCCTTAGGCAGGGGGCTTCAAGATTTTCGCCGCCCGCGCAGGATGGTGTGCTGGCTGATGATTTCATATCCCAGCTCTGCCGCCGCCTTGTCGCGCAGCCGGGCAATTTCATGGGCCGGTATCTCGATCAGTTCACCGGTGTCGATATCCACCAGATGATCATGGTCGTTATGCGGCGTCATTTCATAGCGGGCGGGCGCGTCCTCGAAAGTCAGCTTGCGGATGACCCCAGCCGCTTCAAGGGTGGCCATCGTCCGGTAAACGGTGGCGACCGAAACCGTGTCATCCAGCAGCCGGGCCTTTACAAACACATCATCTGCATTCGGGTGATCATCTGCCGTTGCAAGAATGGCGATGATCACAGTCCTTTGCTGTGTCACCCGCAACCCGGCTTCACGCAGAAGCCGGGCATATTCGGTGTTTTTCTCTGCCGGGGGTTCAGAATGCTCCATGAGATATGAATAGCCTGTCATCACCGGGCAAGCAAGAAAATGAGTATCATTCTCATTTGGCTTGACTCTTGCGACTGCTTCGCATTCACAGTATGCCGGTCTTAACTGATTAGGAGTTTAAAAATGATACGATTCTCACCGCGATCCGCCGTACTGGCCGCGACGCTGGCATCTGCTTCGGTACTCGCCTCTTCTGCCCTTGCCGAAGACGATGATTTTGTCGTCGTAACAACCTTCACGGTTCTGGCCGATATGGCGCAGAATGTGGCCGGTGATGCGGCAGAGGTTGTTTCGATCACGCAGCCCGGCGCGGAAATCCACGGGTATGAGCCCACACCACAGGACATTGTCGCCGCCAGCGATGCCGATCTTATCCTGTGGAACGGGATGAATCTTGAACTGTGGTTCGAACAGTTCCTGGACAATCTTGGCGATCTGCCCTCGGTGACGCTGACTGACGGGATTGTACCGATTTCCATCGCGTCTGGTTCCTATGAAGGGCTGCCCAACCCCCATGCCTGGATGGGTTTGGACAATGCGTTGATCTATGTCGACAATATCGCCGCCGCCTTTGCCGAACATGACCCGGACAATGCCGACACCTATATGGCCAATGCCGAGGCGTATAAGCAGCAGATCCGCGATACGATCGGGCCGCTTCGGGCTTCGGTTGAAGAGATTCCCGAAGATCTGCGCTGGCTGGTCACCTGCGAAGGGGCGTTCAGCTATCTTGCCCGTGATTTCGGCATGCGTGAACTGTATCTGTGGCCGATGAATGCCGATCAGGTTGGCACGCCGCAGCAGGTGCGCAGTGTGGTTGATGCGGTGAACGAACATGACATTCCGGTTGTGTTCTGTGAAAGCACCGTCAACACATCGCCGGCCGAGCAGGTCGCCCGTGAAACCGGGGCAGCCTATGGCGGTGTTCTTTATGTGGACAGTCTCAGCACGGCGGATGGCCCGGTTCCGACCTATCTTGATTTGTTGCGTGTCACTGCCCAGACCGTGGCCGATGGTCTGACCGAGAATATGAACTGAGACGCACAGACCAATTAACAAGTGTTGCCGCCGTGAGCCCTGGTTCACGGCGGTTGGTTTATGATTTATCGTTGATATCAAAGACCCCGAAACAGCAAGGATGTCATGATGCTTGACCAATCCCCCGAGCCATTGCACAGCATTGATACCAATGGGCCGTCAGGCGGTATCCTTGCCCGGGAGGTTACGGTGACCTACCGTAATGGTCACACAGCCCTGCATGACGCCAGTTTTGAGATACCACGGGGCACCATCACCGCCCTGGTCGGTGTGAATGGCGCGGGCAAATCAACCTTGTTCAAGGCGATCATGGGGTTCGTGCCTGCCGCGCGCGGGGACATCCGGCTGCTGGGCAAGACCGTGAAAGAGGCGCTGGCCGCAAATCTTGTCGCCTATGTTCCCCAGTCCGAAGAGGTCGATTGGGCCTTCCCGGTGCTGGTCGAGGATGTGGTGATGATGGGCCGCTATGGCCATATGGGATTTTTACGGCGCCCCCGCCGCGCGGATCATGACGCTGTTGAAGAGGCGCTGCGCCGCGTCAACATGCAGGATTTCCGCCACCGCCAGATTGGCGAACTGTCCGGCGGGCAGCGCAAACGCGTGTTTCTGGCCCGCTCGCTGGCGCAGGACGGGCAGGTGATCCTGCTGGATGAACCTTTCACCGGCGTGGATGTGAAGACCGAAGAACAGATTGTCGCGCTCCTGCGGGAGTTGAAGGATGAAGGCCGCGTCATGCTGGTCTCAACCCATAACCTTGGCTCGGTTCCGGAATTTTGCGACCGCACCGTTCTGGTCAAGGGAACCGTGCTGGCCTACGGACCGACAGAGACAACCTTTACGCGTGACAATCTGGAAAAGGCCTTTGGCGGCGTGTTGCGCCACTTCACATTGGGTGGGGATGAACTGCACGAGGATGACGACCCGCGCGTGGTTCGCATCATCACCGATGATGAACGGCCCTTCGTGGATTACAGCGAGCGGTCTGAGCCGAAAGGCAAGACATGATCGGCACGCTTCTGGAGCCCTTCGGCTATAGCTACATGTTCAATGCGATGTGGGTTTCGTCGCTGGTTGGCGGGGTCTGTGCGTTTCTGTCCTGCTATCTGATGCTCAAGGGCTGGTCGCTGATCGGCGATGCCCTGTCCCATTCGGTCGTCCCCGGGGTGGCCGCCGCCTATATACTGGGCCTGCCCTTTGCGCTTGGCGCGTTCATCGCGGGCGGGCTGGCGGCGGGCTCAATGCTGTTTCTGTCCGGGCGATCAGGGCTTAAAATCGACGTCATCATCGGCATCATTTTCACGTCTTTCTTCGGGCTGGGCCTGTTTCTGATCTCGCTGTCGCCGATGGCAGTCAACATCCAGACGATCATTCTGGGCAATATTCTGGCGATCACGCCGGAAGACACCATGCAACTGGCGATCATCGGTTTTGTGTCGCTGGTGGTGCTGCTGGCCAAATGGAAGGATCTGATGGTTGTCTTTTTCGATGAAAACCACGCCCGTACTATCGGCCTCTATCCGGAGCTTCTGAAAGCAGTGTTCTTCGGATTGCTGTCCGCGGCCATCGTGGCGGCGATGATCACCGTGGGCGCGTTTCTGGTGATTGCGATGGTGGTGACACCGGGGGCCACGGCCTATCTGCTGTGCGACCGCTTTCCGCGCCTGATCATCGTCTCGGTTCTGATCGGAACCGTGACCAGTTTTGTCGGCGCCTATGCCAGCTATTTCCTGGACGGGGCGACGGGCGGGGTGATCGTGACCTTTCAGACGCTTCTGTTCCTGACGGCATTTGTCTTCGCGCCGAAGCACGGGATGCTGGCCGCCCGCCGCAAGGCCTCTCAGGCGCTGGCGGAAAAGCGCGGCGCTGGTCTGGCCGCGACACAAGAGGAGGTCCGCCCGTGATCGACACGCTTCTGCAGCCGTTTCAGTTCGTGTTCATGCAGAACGCCTTCTGGATTGCCATACTTGTTGCCCCGCCCACCGCTTTGTTGTCCTGTTTTCTGGTGCTCAAAGGCTGGGCCCTGATGGGGGATGCGGTCAGCCACGCCGTGTTGCCCGGTGTGGTGCTGGCCTGGATCACCGGTATTCCCCTGATCCTGGGCGCGTTCGGCGCCGGCATGACCTGTGCGCTGCTGACCGGATACCTGTCTTATAACAGCCGGGTGAAACAGGATACGGTGATGGGGGTGGTGTTCTCGGGCATGTTCGGGATCGGGATCATCCTCTATACCTCGATCACCACGAACCAGCATCTGGACCATATCCTGTTCGGCAATATGCTGGGTGTCGGGTCTCAGGATCTGTGGACCTCGGGCCTGATCTCGCTTGGTGTCTGCGCGTTTCTGGTGATGAAATGGAAGGATCTGCTGCTGCACGCATTCGATCCGGCGCAGGCCCGTGCCAGCGGCTTGCGCACTGGTTTGCTGCATTACGGGCTGCTGTCGGTGCTGTCCCTGACAATCGTCTCCACGCTGACCGCCACCGGCCTGATTCTGGCGGTGGCCCTGCTGGTCACCCCGGGGGCGATTGCCTTCCTGATGGTGCGCAGCTTTGACCGGATGTTGCTGGTCTCGGTTGCGGTCTGTCTTTTCGCAATGCTGTTCGGCAGCTATGCAAGCTTCTATATCGACAGTGCGCCTGCCCCGACGATTGTTCTGATCCTGACGGGGGTTTTCATCATTGCCTTCCTGCGGCGGCTGCATGTGACCCATAAGACATCGCAACAGACCATTGCGACGACCCGCTGATCCGCGCGCGACCGGATCCGGGCAAGCAGGTTGCCATGGGCTGCGCCCCGGGCATGAGGGCGCGCGCCCCAAAAAGCAAAAGGACCGCCTGAGCGGTCCCGTGCCGGACTGTTGGATTGACAGTCTTGAAATTGGAGCGGGCGATGAGATTCGAACTCACGACCCTAACCTTGGCAAGGTTATGCTCTACCCCTGAGCTACGCCCGCTCTGTGCCGGTGGTATCTATTTTGACCAGCCGGTGCTCGCAAGTGCTTTTTTCCACTTGTGCGGATTTTTATCCCATGGCGCCCGGGGCCTCCCGAGGCGGGTCAGGTCTCTGCCACCGGAATGGCGATCTTGCCGATATGGCGCTTTTCGCCAAAGGCGACCTGGGCGGCGACCAGAACCACGCCGCACATGGTTGCGGGAAGGCTGGATGTCATCTGTTGCTCCCCGGTCTGAAACTGGGGGCAGAATGTGTGTATATCAGCGGCGATGCAAGCCGGAGCGTCTGCGGTGTATCATTCCACCTCAACCAGCAGATCCTTGGCATCAATCTGCCCGCCCGGCGCCACATGGACCGCCGTCACCACCGCGTCGCGATCTGCGTGGATACCGGTTTCCATCTTCATGGCTTCGATGGTCAGCAGCAGATCGCCCTCTTTCACCTTTGCACCGGGTTGCACCGCGACCGTGGCCACAACCCCGGGCATCGGCGCGCCGATATGGTTTGCATTGCCCATTTCAGCCTTGGGGCGTTTTGCGGTGCTTGCGGCGACCTTGCGGTTTGGAATGCGGATCGTCCGGGGCTGGCCGTTCAACTCGAAAAAGACCTTGGCCTCGCCTTCTTCATTGGTCTCACCCACCGCCTGCATGCGGATCACCAGGGTGACGCCCGGGTCGATGGCGGCCTCGACCTCTTCGCCGGGTTCCATCCCATAGAAAAACGTGCGCGTGGGCAGGGTGCGGACCGGGCCATAATCGGCGTGACGGGTGATGTAATCGGTGAAGACGCGGGGATACATCAGATAGCCGTTCAGGTCTTCATTGTCGATTTCCATGCCGGTTTCATCTGCCAGTTCGGCGCGCGTGGACTCAAGATCGACCGGTTCCAGATGTTTGCCCGGGCGATCCGTCAGCGGCTTTTCGTCTTTCAGAACCTTTTTCAGTATCCCGGCCGGAAACCCGCCCGCAGGCTGGCCCAGATTGCCGCGCATCATGTCGATGACCGAATCCGGGAAGGCGACATCGGTTTTCGGGTCTTCGACCTGATCCCTGGTCAAACCCTGGCTGACCATCATCAGCGCCATATCACCCACAACTTTCGACGACGGGGTGACCTTCACGATATCGCCGAACATCTGGTTCACATCCGCATAGGTCTGCGCGACCTCGTGCCAGCGGTCCTCCAGCCCCAGAGAACGCGCCTGCGCCTTGAGATTGGTGAACTGGCCGCCGGGCATCTCATGCAGATAGACCTCGGATGCCGGGGCCTGCTGACCGGTTTCGAAGGCGGCGTAATGGGCGCGCACATATTCCCAGTAATCCGAGATTTCGCGGATGGATCCGATATCCAGCCCGGTGTCACGCTCGGTATGTTTCAGGGCTTCCACCACGGTGCCAAGCGTGGCCTGGCTGGTGTTGCCGCTCAGCGCATCCATCGCGCAATCCACCGCATCCACTCCGGCCTCCGAGGCCGCAAGGATCGTGGCGCAGGCGATGCCCGCCGTGTCATGGGTATGGAAATGGATCGGCAGGCCGACCTCCTCTTTCAGCGCCTTGATCAATATCCGCGCCGAGGCCGGTTTCAGAAGACCCGCCATGTCCTTCAGGCCCAGCACATGGGCGCCCGCCGCTTTCAGCGCCTTGCCCATCTCGACATAGTATTTCAGATCGTATTTCGCCCGGTCCGGGTTCAGCAGGTCGCCGGTGTAGCAGATCGTGCCTTCGCAGACCTTGTTCGCCGCGATCACCGCATCCATCGCCACGCGCATGTTTTCGACCCAGTTGAGTGAATCAAACACGCGGAACAGATCGACACCGGATATGGCGGCCTGGGTCACGAAGCTTTGCACCACATTGTCGGGATAGTTGGTATAGCCCACCCCGTTTGATGCCCTGAGCAGCATTTGCGTCATGATATTGGGCATCGACCGGCGGATATCGCGCAGCCGCTGCCAGGGGCATTCCTGCAGGAACCGATAGGCCACATCAAAGGTCGCCCCGCCCCAGCATTCGACGCTGAACAGCCCCGGCAGGTTCGCCGCATAGGCGGGTGCTGTGCGGATCATGTCGATCGAGCGCATCCGCGTCGCCAGAAGCGATTGATGCCCGTCGCGCATGGTGGTGTCGGTGATCAGCAGATGGGTCTGTTCCGCCATCCAGTCGGCCACCGCCTGCGGGCCCTTTTCGTCCAGCAGGTTGCGTGTGCCGGGGGTCGGCTCGGCCTTTTGCGCGGGCGCGCGGGGCAGTTTGATATCGGCAGCGGGCAGGGGGCGGCCCTCGGTTTCCGGGTGCCCGTTCACGGTGATATCGGCGATATAGCGCAGGATTTTCGTGGCCCGGTCGCGGCGCGGGGCGAAATCGAACAGTTCCGGCGTCTCGTCGATGAATTTCGTGGTGTACTGGTAGTTCAGAAATGTCGGATGTTTCAGCAGGTTCTCGACAAACGCGATATTGGTCGACACCCCGCGGATGCGAAACTCGCGCAGGGCCCGGTCCATCCGGGCAATCGCGGCTTCGGGCGTGGGCGCCCAGGCGGTGACCTTTTCCAGCAGCGAGTCGTAATAGCGTGTGATCACCGCGCCGGAATAGGCGGTGCCGCCATCCAGGCGGATGCCCATGCCGGTCGCCCCGCGATAAGCGGTGATCCGGCCATAATCGGGAATGAAGTTATTGGTCGGGTCTTCGGTTGTGACCCGGCACTGGATCGCGTGACCGTCCAGCTTCACGTCATACTGGCTGGCCACACCTGTTGCCTTGGCCAGATGCTTGCCCTCGGCAATCAGAATCTGGGCGCGCACGATGTCGATCCCGGTCACCTCCTCGGTCACCGTGTGTTCCACCTGCACGCGCGGGTTCACCTCGATGAAATAGAAATCGCCGGTCTCCATATCCATCAGGAATTCGACCGTTCCGGCGCATTCGTAATTCACATGCGCGCAGATCTTCTTGCCAAGCCGGCAGATCTCTTCGCGCTGGGTATCGCTCAGATAAGGCGCGGGCGCCCGTTCCACCACTTTCTGATTGCGCCGCTGGACCGAACAGTCACGCTCATACAGGTGATAGATATCGCCATGCTGATCGCCCAGTATCTGCACCTCCACATGGCGCGCGCGCAGGATCATCTTTTCCAGATACCCCTCGCCATTGCCAAAGGCGGCTTCGGCCTCGCGGCGGCCCTCGCGCACTTTCTCTTCCAGCTCATCGGGCCCCATGATCGGCCGCATGCCGCGCCCGCCGCCGCCCCAGGAGGCTTTCAGCATCAGCGGATAGCCCACCTTTTCCGCCTCGGCGCGGATCGCCTTGATATCCTCGCCCAGAACCTCGGTTGCCGGGATCACCGGAACCCCGGCCTCAATCGCCACGCGCCGCGCGCTGGCCTTGTCGCCAAGGGCGCGCATGGTGTCGGCCTTGGGGCCGATAAAGGCGATCCCGGCTGCCGTGCAGGCATCGACGAAATCCGGGTTTTCCGACAGCAGACCATAGCCGGGATGAATCGCATCCGCGCCCGCCATTTTGGCCACGCGGATGATTTCGGGGATCGACAGATAGGCCGCCACCGGGCCCAGCCCCTCGCCGATCTTATAGGCCTCATCAGCTTTGAACCGGTGCAGGCTCAGCTTGTCCTCTTCCGCATAGACCGCGACCGTGCGTTTGCCCAGCTCATTGGCCGCGCGCATCACGCGAATGGCAATCTCGCCGCGATTGGCGATGAGGATCTTGCTGAAATTGGTCATGCGTTATTCCTTTAACGTCATAAGTCACGGGATCAGGCCCCATGCTGCAGAGCGGCATAATAGGGCTGACGCAGCGAAAGGAAAGCGGCGATAGCGGTTTGCGTTTGATCTGTATCGAAAACCGCTGCCTCTCCCCTTCGGGTCGAACGCGGGTTTCGATGGGGCTGTCTCATCTAAAACGCAAACCGCTTTAAACGACGCGCCCCGGCAGATCGGCAAGCGAAACGGCCCCGATCTGCGCCATATTCGCCACCATATCCTGTGCCAGCATATCGTGCAGATGGGCAGGCCCGGCGCGGCCAAGGGCGCCAAGCGCATAATGCCAGGCCCGCCCCAGCATCACGAAATCCGCCCCAAGCGCCAGGGCGCGCAGGATATCAAGACCGCCTTCAATGCCACTGTCGAAAATCACCGGCAGATGCGTCGCGGCGCGAATGGCGGGCAGGGCGCTGATGCTGGCCGGTGCCCCGTCAAACTGGCGCCCCGCATGGTTAGACACCCAGATCGCATCCACCCCTTCATCGCCCAATCGCGCCGCGTCGCCCGCATCAAGCACCCCTTTCACGATCAGCGACCCGTCCCAGGCGGCTCTCAAATCCGCCAGATAGGCCCAGTCCGGTGAGGTGCGCAGCAGATAGCCCACATGGGCGGTGGAGGGCAGGGTGCCCTGCGCCTCGGGTGCATAGCTGTCCATCAGCCGCATCCGCGGCAGGCCGGTTTTCCGCATACCCGCGGCCCAGACCGGGCAGCGCGCCACCTGCATGGCCAGACGGGGCGTCAGCTTCGGCGGCTGGACCAGCCCGCCACGGGTCTGCCGCTCCCTCCGCGAGGCGGCGGGCACATCCACGGTCAGAACCAGCGTGTGAAACCCGGCCTCCCGCGCCCGGCGCAGCATATCGGCGCGGATATCCATATCGCGCGGCGGATACATCTGAAACCAGCCCTGATCGCCGATCACACCGGCCAGTGCATCCGGGGTCTGGGTCGCCACGGTGGACAGGGTATAGGGCACGCCCGCCGCCGCCCCGTGACCTGCCAAAAGCCGCTCGGCCCCCGGCCAGATCAGCCCCGACATCCCGAAAGGCGCGATCCCGAAAGGCACCGGATACGCGCGTCCCAGAAACCTGGTGGACAGATCCGGCACCATCTCCCCATGCAGGATCGAACTGCGGAACAGCACCTGATCAAGCGCGGCCCGATTCCGCGCTGTGATCGTCTCGGCCCCCGTCGCGCTGTCCAGATATTCCCACACAAAATACGGGATGCGCCGCCGGGCGCGGGCTTTCAGATCGGACAGGGCCGGGTATGTCTGTGACAGGGACATCGGGGTCAACCAATGCGCTCCCCGCCCGCTTGTCCAGCAAAATCAACCGCTCACGACAGGGCGCGCGGGATAGCGGGTCCCCTGCTTCTCTATCTCAAAAATACTTCCGCCGGAGGCATCCGGGCCCCGCCACCACTGGGGTGGAACAATCTAAGAACATGCCTTCCCACAGGCCCCAAGCCCCTATATGCTTGCCGCATGAGCAGATTTGACGACACAGACACGTTCGAGGCCGCGTCGCTTTCCGCCCGCGCCATGGGCGCCATGGGCGCACCCGCCCTGTCCTATATGGACGGGCTGAACCCGGCGCAGCGCAAAGCGGTGGAAACGCTTGACGGCCCGGTTCTGATGCTGGCGGGGGCGGGCACCGGCAAGACCCGGGCCCTGACCGCCCGGATCGCCCATCTGCTGGCCACACACACGGCGCGGCCCAATGAAATTCTGGCGGTGACCTTCACCAACAAGGCCGCGCGCGAGATGAAAAACCGCGTTGGCGCGCTGATGGGCGGTGCCGTTGAAGGCATGCCCTGGCTGGGCACCTTCCACGCGATCTGCGTCAAACTGCTCCGCCGTCATGCGGAACTGGCGGGGCTGAAATCCAATTTCACGATTCTGGACACCGATGACCAGATCCGGCTGATGAAACATTTGATCCTGGCCGAGGGGATTGACGAAAAACGCTGGCCCGCGCGGATGTTGGCCGGGATCATTGACAACTGGAAAAACCGCGCCTGGACGCCTGAACATGTCCCGGAGGCCGAGGCCGGGGCCTATAACAAACGCGGGGTGGCCCTTTATGCGGCCTATCAGGCCCGGCTGAAAACGCTGAACGCGGCCGATTTCGGCGATCTGCTGCTGCATGTCATCCGTATCTTTCAGGAAAATGAGGATGTGCTGACGCAATACCAGCGCTGGTTCCGCTATATTCTGGTGGATGAATATCAGGATACCAATATCGCCCAGTATCTCTGGCTGCGGCTTCTGGCGCAGGACCATCAGAATATCTGCTGCGTCGGCGATGATGATCAGTCGATCTATGGCTGGCGGGGCGCGGAGGTGGGCAATATCCTGCGCTTTGACAAGGATTTCCCCGGCGCCAAAATCGTCAAGCTTGAGCAGAATTACCGCTCCACCGGGCATATTCTGGCGGCCGCCTCCGGCGTGATTGCGGGCAATAAGAACCGGCTTGGCAAGACGCTGTGGACCGAGGGGGAGGATGGCGAAAAGCTGCGCCTGATCGGCCATTGGGATGGCGAGGAAGAGGCCCGCTGGGTCGGCGATGAGATTGAGGCGATGACCCGGGGCACCCGCCATATGGACCCGATCACACCCGACCAGATGGCGATTCTGGTCCGGGCCAGCCACCAGATGCGCGCCTTTGAAGACCGGTTCCTGACCATCGGCCTGCCTTACCGGGTGATCGGCGGGCCCCGGTTTTACGAGCGGATGGAGATCCGCGATGCGATGGCCTATTTCCGCGTGGTCGTCAGCCCCGAGGATGATCTGGCGTTCGAGCGGATCGTGAACACTCCCAAACGCGGGCTGGGTGATGTGGCGATGCAGAAAATGCAGGTCACGGCGCGGCAGAACGGTGTGGCGCTGATCGAGGGCGCGCGGATTCTGCTGGATGAAAAGGGCCTCGGCGGCAAAGGCGCCAGGGAACTGGCCAGGCTGCTGGACGGTATCAAGCGGTGGCGGGCCATGTTGCGCGGGCCGCAAATCGCTGCCGCGCCGGATAGCGACCTGATCGAGGTGGACAGCCCCGCAGGCACCGCCCCCACCCATATCGAACTGGCCGAAATCATCCTCGACGAAAGCGGCTATACCGGTCATTGGCAGAACGACAAGACCCCGGAAGCGCCCGGGCGGCTGGAAAACCTGAAAGAACTGGTCAAGGCGCTGGAAGCGTTCGAAAACCTTCAGGGTTTCCTCGAACATGTCTCTCTCATCATGGATAATGAAACCGAGGATGGAGAGGCGAAAGTCACCCTGATGACGCTTCACGCCGCCAAGGGGCTGGAATTTCCCGCGATTTTTCTGCCGGGCTGGGAAGACGGGCTGTTCCCCAGCCAGCGCTCGATGGATGAGGATGGGGTAAAGGGTCTGGAGGAGGAACGCCGCCTGGCCTATGTGGGCATCACCCGCGCCGAGGAGGTCTGCACGATTTCCTTTGCCGGCAACCGCCGGGTCTATGGCCAGTGGCAAAGTCAGATGCCCTCCCGCTTTATTGATGAACTGCCCGAGGCCCATGTGGAGGTGCTGACACCGCCGGGCCTGTATGGCCATGGCGGGGGCATGTCGGCCAGCGCATCGCCCGTGGCCCAGGCCGTGGACGGCTCGGATCTGCACCGGAAAGCGGCCAGCGCAGATGTCTATAATTCCCCGGGATGGAAACGTTTACAGGCCAATCAGGGCAATCGCGGCATCCGCCAGCCGCGCGAAAGCCGCACCATGACCATCGACAGCGAGGCAGTCAGCGCATTCTTGCTGGGCGACCGGGTGTTTCATCAAAAATTCGGATACGGGCAGGTGAATGCGGTAGAAGGGGACAAGGTCGAGGTCGATTTCGACAAGGCCGGTGTGAAACATGTGGTGGCCCGGTTTCTGGTCACGGCGGATGGCGCGGGCGATGTGCCGTTCTGACAACAAAAAACGATCGAGAGAGGCAGGATCTTAGACTGGGCCGGTCTGGCCCAAGACAGGAGGCTGCTATGAAAACCCTCATTCTGGAACCTGATGCGGCCCGTGCACGGGGTTGGGTTGCGCGCTATGGCACGGATGATGATACCTGTCATGTGGCGATCAGTGCCGCGCAGACCCGGCTGATGCTGATTGCAAGCTGCTATGACCGTCTTGGTCTGCGTCTTGGCCATCTGGGCGGGCAAAGCCATGCGATCCTGTCGGTGGCGCGCGCCTGCAACCCCGAATGCGAGATTGTTGATCTGTCACGCAAAACCCGGCGCCCCGTATCCGGCCCCAGCCTTGGCTTGTTGTCGGATGCCGGGACCGGGCTGCCCGCCGAGGTCTGAGCCCGCTTTTCCTTTCCTCTGAAACCGGGCAGGGTGCTGCTGCCCGGCAGGATCAGGTGAAGGCAGATGCAAACCGTATTGACAGCGCAGACAGATGGCCCCGGTCTTTACGAGATCACCGGAGAACTGCGCAGATGGCTGGCGGGGCAGGGCGATGGTCTGCTGACGCTGTTCATCCGCCATAGCTCGGCCAGCCTGCTGATCCAGGAAAATGCCGACCCGGAGGTGCAGACCGATCTGATCGCCTATTTCGACCGTCTGGTGCCGCCCTCCGATCACCCGTCCATGTCCTATCTGACCCATACCTATGAAGGCCCCGATGACATGCCGGCCCATATCAAGGCGGCGATGATGCCGGTTTCCCTGTCGATCCCTGTGGCGGCGGGCCAGATGATGCTGGGGACATGGCAGGGGATTTACGTGGTCGAACACCGCCGCCGCCCACATGCGCGACAAGTGGTGGCGATGCTGATGCAGGGCTGACGCGCCCCGGATTTTCAGGTTATGGCGCTGCCTCCCGGGTGGAAAACTCCAGTTTTCCATGTGGAATTCTTGAGAAGTCTGCCGCCCGGGGTTTGCGACCGACCCAGCCTGTCACCATTGGGATGAAATCTTGAACCGGTTTGCGTTGGTCTTCCTTGAAAGCCGCTGCAGACCAGAGTGGCCCGCCGGAACATGGCGGGGCTGTTGCAGATTTCCCCCTCATCTAGGGGGTTGAATTGCCCTCTACCCAACCCCTCGCGGCTCCCCTATAGTGCCTGTGGATAACTGGGCTTCAGACCCAATCAGGCAAGATCAGCGGCCGGTATCCGGGCGCCAAGCGATAAGAAGAGGGGACATGGATGCGCTGCCCGTTTTGCGGAAATGTGGACACTCAGGTGAAAGACAGCCGCCCGGCCGAAGATCATGTGGCGATCCGAAGGCGGCGGTTCTGCCCGGCATGTGGCGGACGGTTCACCACCTATGAACGGGTGCAGCTGCGCGATCTGGTGGTGATCAAATCAAACGGCAAACGCGAGGATTTCGACCGCGACAAGCTGGAACGCTCGATCCGCATTTCGATGCAGAAACGCCCGGTGGAACCTGAACGGATCGACCAGATGATCAGCGGCATCGTCCGGCGGCTGGAAAGCATGGGCGAGACGGATATCCCATCGGGCACCATCGGCGAGATCGTGATGGAAAGCCTGGCCCGGATCGACACGGTCGCCTATGTCCGCTTCGCCAGCGTCTACAAGAATTTCAAGGACGCGGATGATTTCGAGGAATTCGTGGCCGAACTGCGCCCGCCCAACCCCTCAGAAAGCTAGGCCATGACCGGGGAAGACGCCCGCTGGATGCGTCTGGCGCTGTCCCTGGGCGCGCGGGGGCAGGGCCGGGTCTGGCCAAACCCGGCTGTGGGTTGTGTCATCGTCAAAGAGGGCCGTGTGCTGGGCCGGGGCTGGACCGCGCCGGGCGGGCGGCCCCATGCAGAACCGCAGGCGCTGGCGCAGGCCGGGGCGGGTGCCAATGGCGCAACGGCTTATGTCAGCCTGGAGCCTTGCGCCCATCACGGGGTCACGCCGCCTTGTGTGGAGGCGCTGATTGCGGCCTCGGTTGCGCGGGTTGTCATTGCCATGGACGATCCGGACCCGCGCACAGATGGCCAGGGCATGGCCCGTTTGCAGGCGGCCGGGATTGCAGTGACCATGAATGTTCTGGAAGATCAGGCCCGCCGCGCCCATGCGGGGTTCATCAGCCGTGTGACCCGGGGACGCCCGGCGCTGACCCTGAAACTTGCCACCTCCTTTGACGGGCGGATCGCCACGGCCAGCGGTGAAAGTAAGTGGATCACCGGGGCTGCGGCGCGCCGGGTCGTTCATGGACTGCGCGCGCGCCATGATGCGGTGATGATCGGTGCGGGTACGGCGCGCGCTGATGATCCCAGCCTGACCATACGCGATCTGGGCCTGTCCCACCAACCGGTGCGGATTGTGATCTCGCGCAAGCTCGACATCCCCGAGGGCGGTGCGCTGGCCCGCAGCGCTGATACGGTGCCGCTCTGGCTGTGCCACGGGGCCGGCGAGGTTCCGGCGAAGGTGGAGGCCGCCTGGCGCGCGCGGGGCGCGGTGCTGATTGGATGCGCGACTGCGCCGGGCGGACAGCTGGACCTTTCCGATGTGATGCAGGCGCTTGGCCGGGCGGGGCTGACCCGGGTGTTCTGCGAAGGTGGCGGCGCATTGGCTGCCACGCTTCTGGCCGGGGATCTGGTGGATGATCTTCTGGGCTTCACCGCCGGGCTTGTGCTGGGCGCCGAGGGGCAACCGGCGATTGGCGCGATGGGCGTGGCCGCCTTGCAGGAAGCGCCAAGGTTTACCCTGCGGAGCACCCGCGCCATTGGTCCCGATATCCTCCATCAATGGACCCGCGAAACCGGTTGATCCACTCCCTTCCGTTTCTTCTGGTCAAAAATACTCCCGCCGGAGGCATCTGTGATCGCAGATTTATGGCTGAGACGTGCTTTACGGCGCCGGACTGACATTCTGCAATACATATGCATTTCGGAGAGGGCAGCGTCCGAACCGAGGGGTGGGCGCTGCCCGGCGGTGCCGCCGGGCGGAAGAGTGATGCAGGTCTAAGGCGGGGTGCTTCAGCGTCCGCGCCGCCAAAGCCAGGCATGACCTGCAAACCATCCCTGCAGTTTTGCCAAAACCCGCAACCCGGGTTTGCGTGGCAGACCCTCGCCTGCGGCCAGCCGTTCCATCGCCACCTCGACCGGGCAGGGCAGGGAGGTGACCGGGTCCAGATACCGGGGATAGGTGATCAGCGCGGCATGGGCCATCGCTGCCAGCGAGGGGCGGGCCTGACGACGAACGGGGATCGGGCCAAGATCATGGGTCAGGCCCCACCCGGCATAGAAAGGCGTGCCAAGCGTGGTGACCGGCACCCGGCGCAACAGCGCTTCGAACCCCAGAAGCGAGGTCATGGTCACCACCTTATCGGCCTGCGCCAGAAGGGCGGCGGGATCGGCGCCCCGGGCCACATGATCGGCCAGCCGGGCCAGCGCATCCTCGGGCACAGCACCCGGTCGCAGGTCCGCCTCCACATCCGGGTGGGGTTTATAGACCACCATCGCATCGGGGTGCAGGCGCCGTGCGGTTTGCAACAGATCGAGATTGGTCTTCACCTTGCCCGCCCCAAGCGTGATCGAGGCATCATCTTCCACCTGTCCGGGCACCAGCACCACGTGCCGGGTGCCGGGATCCGGCAGATCGGGGGGGCTGCCCAGATTATATTTGCTGAGGCCCAATGCCGTCAGCCGGGCAATCAGGGCTTCGGCGCGGGCCAGCCGCTTGGCGGGCAGGGCGGCGGCCTCGGTGATCAGTCGTTCAAGCCTGCTTTCGCGGGACGGGTCGTAATAGATCCCCAGATCATCACGTACCAGCGACAGGGGCGGGATCAGCGCCGCCCCCAGCCCGCGGGAGCGCAGGAACCCGTCTTCGACGCGGGTCAGTGGCACGCCGGTGGCGCTACAGGCATGGCCCAGGTGGTCATCTTCACGGCCCGCCCAGACCATGACCGGCTTGCCCGATGTGACCGCCGCCTCGGCCGTGTCGGCAAATTGCACAGATTTGCCGCTGGCGCCGTAAAACGCCTGCAAATGGGTCCGTTTCCAGGCGCGCATGCCGATTGCCACATGGCCATGCCGATCCGCGCGCCAGCTGCGGGTCTGTGCCTCCAGCGCGCCCAGAACATCCTCCAGCGGGCAAAGCCGGTCGTGATAGGGATCATACCAGCTTGGGTAGAGGATCAGCGCACCTGCCACCAGTTGTGCGCGGGTCAGCACCCGCTGGCGGCGCTGCACCGGCTGACGATCATCGCTCAGCCCCCAACCGGCATAGAAGGGTTGCCCGAAGACCACCGGCCTGTGGCCTGCCAGAATAGCCTCAAACCCCATCTGGCTTGAAACGGTATAGACCGCCCGGGCATGTTCCATCAGCCGCCAGGGCGATACCGGCCCTTCGCAAAGCAGGATGTCCCCCCCGGCATCCGCAGCACTGAAATGCCCCTCGCGATGCCCGCCCCGGGTTTCGGGATGGGTCTTGATGACAATCTTTGCGCCGGGATGATCCTGCTGCGCCCAATAGAGCATTTCGCGGAAACTGTCACCATTGGCCCCGCCAAGGGTGATCGAGGCATCACCCCGGGTCTGGTCGATGACCAGAACATAACCGGGTGGCGGCGGGTCCAGCGTGGGATCGACGGCGGCATATTTGGTCAGATGCGCCTCGACCATGCGGGCGATGGCGTTCCGGGCGCGGTCCAGCAATGCGGTGTCATCCAGCGGATGGGTGGCCAGAAGATGTTCCAGATCCGAAGGCTGACTGGCATCGAAATACGCGCCGCGCCGATCGATGGTCAGACCAAGGGGCGGTTCCCCTGCGCGGCCCGGATGCAGGGAGCGTAAAAACGCATCCTCCACCCGCACCAGATGCGCGCCCGTGGCGGCGGCGGCTTTTTCGCCGCGTGGGGCATAGGGGGAATGACCCCAGACCAGCACATCGTCATCAGGCCCCGGCTTGCCGATTTTCAACTGATAGCCCGACAGGGTCAGAATGCGCCGGATGCGTGCGTTGGTCAGAAACCCGGCATTGAAATGAAACCCCTTCCGGGGCGTATCCCCGGCAAGGTTCTCTGAGCCGGTCCTGGCCACGACCGGCGTCAGTCGCTTGCCAGACCGGCGATCGAATTGGCCGTGCCAAGGGTTCCGGTCAGGGCGTTGAGCGCCTTGCTCCACTGGGCAAAAGGTGCCTCGGTCACATAAACGGTGTCTCCGTCCCGGATGACGAAATCGCGCGCTTCGAACATACCTGTGGGGGCAGTCAGGTCCAGCACATAGATCATCCGCTGGGTGCCCTGCAGATCGCCACGGCCCAAAACCTGTGATGCAATCTCCACCGGTTCATTGCGCAGAACGAAGACCCCGGTGGGGTCGGCCAAGGTCGATTGCAGACCGCCCACGGTGGCAATCGCCTCGATGGCAGAGATCGTCTGGCTTTCAAACGGCACCCGGGCTTGTTGCCCGGTGGCGCCAAGAGAGGTGAAACTGCGGCTGTCTTCCTCCACCAGAATGCGGTCGCCGCCGCGCATCGCAATATCGAAAGCGGGATTGACATAAAGGTCTTCGAACCAGATCGTGCCGCTTTGCGCCCCGCGCACAACGGTGATCCGGGCGATATCGGCCTCGCCCCGGATGCCACCGGCAGCGGCCAGCATGCCCGACAAGGTGCGGGTGGCGCGTTCCACCGGGAAAATGCCCTGGCCGTTGACGGCCCCGGCCACCGAAACGGTGGCGCCATCGCCTGAGGCGCGGCGTATGATCACCTGTGGATCAGGGGTTTGTTCATCAAGATTTCGGGTGATGATTTCGCGCAGGGCATTGGGGGTGTTGCCTGCGGCGCGGATCCGGCCCGCATAGGGAATAAAGATAAAACCGGCACCATCAACGGTGACCTCGTCGATCACGGCCGCATTTGCGCCTTGCCCGGCCAGCAGCCCGTCTTCGACGTTTTCATAGATCGTCAGGCCCAGCACATCGCCGGGGCGGATCACCTCGGTCGAACTGATGCCGGCATTCTGGAAATCCTCGGAAAAGCCAAGCGCGGGCACCACGGATGTGGCTGCGATGACACGCTGGTTCACCTCAACCACGAAGGCGTCGCCCTCGCGCTGTACCGATCCTGCGAAGATTTCGTTGCGTGTGGGCCCGGATCGCGGCAGGCCGCAGGACGCAACAATACCCATAACAACAGCAAGCGCGACCATGCGCGCCCCTTTGGAAGCCAGTAATTTCACGGAGTGGCTCCTTATAACCCGAAACTGCCTCAGTATATTTTTTTGTGACTTTAGCTTATTTGTGCAAACTGCGCCAGCCTTTGGTTTATTTCACAACGCGCAGGTGTTGCCTTGGTGCCGGTCGGCCCGCTTTCAGCGCATCATAGGGGTCTTCGGATAACAGCATCATATCGACCACCTGGCGCAGCAACTGGCGGCGCCCGCGGCTGGAATAGAAGCTGCCGGTGATCTGTGAGGTTTCCAGCAGATAATGGCGATAATCGCGATAGGCCCGGCTGTCGGGGCGGGTCGGATTGGTGAAAAACGCCTCCATCGGCTGGGTCGAGACGAATTCCGGCTTCAGATAGACCGCTGTCCCGAAAGCCTTCAGCGGCAACCCGCGCCAGAGCGCCTGTTGCGCGGCGGTGGAATTCACGGTCACCGCAGACCGGGCGTCGTTCAGCAGCCGGGCCAGTTTGCCGCCGCGCACGTAATGGACGCGGTCAGAAACACCATGCATGCGCGCCAGGCGGCGGATGTCGCGGCGGATCGGCACCCGGCCATCCTCCAGAGGGTGGGCCTTGAACACCAGATGATGATGCTCCGGTGCCCCCTGGGCGAAGCCTTCGATCAGAACCGCCAGGAAATCGGCCATGGTTTCAAACGGCCCATGGTCGCGGAACGAGGCATCATGTTCCAGTTGCAACAGGGCCAGATGATAGGGAAACCCGCCCTGGCGAATCCGCCAGGTGGCCTGCACCCGGTCGAGCCACAGGAACGGCATAAGCGCCAGACGGCGCAGATAGAGCCATAGCTCGCGGGCGACGGTGATATTGCGATGCGGTTTGAAATTCCGGTAGCGGATGTTCAGGAACATCACAAACCAGTGGTAAAGCGCACCGTAAAAGACGTGCTGACGCATATCGCCCCATTTTGAAGGCGTGTCCGGCAGATTCAGATCCAGACCTTTCAGCGCTTTGCGCATCTGCGGCACAGATCTGTCCATCAGCCGCGAATGCCCGTTGGCGCCGCCTCGTTCATAGGTCACCCAATAAGGTCTCAGATACCCTTCCTCGAACACATGCACGGTCATGCCAAGGGCTTTGGCGATGGCGACCGCGTCTGCATGGACGGGCCTTGTGTCACCATAAAGCACCAGATCGGTTATGCCTTTGTCTTCGATCAGCTGGCGCAGGCGATCCGGCCAGTCTTCGATGATGCCGGTATAGGCAATATAACTGTCCCGGTGGGGCCAGAATGCGCTGTCGCCCTGGTTGAAACCCACGCGCCACACATCCGCCCCCGCCGCGCGCAGCATTTTGCCAAGCCGATGGAAAAAAGGTCCATGGGGGCCTTGCAGGAACAAAAAAACCTTGTGCAACTGGCTAATCCTTCAGGGGCGTGCCGTTGTCACGGCTTATCGCTTTGACGTAAGGTTTCATAGAGGCTTGGCTGATTGAAGGCCGGTTTTGGTGCGGATTATGGCGCGGCGCGCCTTGCCCCGCGTCTCTGCGGCGGCTAAAGCGTTTCGACTTAATGTTGAAACGCCTTTCGCTGCCTTTCGCCTTTGGCTCAAACGCGAAAGCCGTTCTACTGCTTCAATGTAAAGTCGAAACGCTATAGTTGGAACCGGGAAACAACGAGGCTGTTATGTTCACAGGTATCATCACCGATATCGGCACGGTTCAGGCGCTGGAGCATCGCGGCGATCTGCGGGCACGGATCGGCACGGGCTATGACACCGCCGGCATTGATATCGGGGCCTCGATCTGTTGCGATGGTATCTGCCTGACAGCGGTGGCGCTCGGGGCCGGTTGGTTCGACGTGGATATTTCCGCCGAAACAGTGTCGAAAACCAATATCGGCGACTGGGTTGAAGGGGGCCGGATCAATCTGGAACGGTCCCTGAAAGTGGGCGATGAACTGGGCGGGCATATTGTCAGCGGCCATGTGGATGGTGTGGCCGATCTGATTGGCATGGCGGAGGAAGGCGACAGCACCCGGCTGACCTTTCGCGCCCCTGATGCGTTGGCACGCTTCATCGCGCCGAAAGGTTCGGTGGCGCTGAACGGCACATCGCTGACCGTGAATGATGTGAAGGGTGCCGAATTTGGCATCAATGTCATCCCGCATACCAAAGAGGTCACCACCTGGGGGGATGTGGCCGTGGGTGACAGGATCAATCTGGAGATCGACACCCTGGCCCGCTATGTGGCCCGGCTGCAGGAGTGGAGCGCATGAGCCCGGTTGTGATCCTGTCGATCAATGATGCCAGCGGGCAGCGCTGCGTGGATTTCCTGAAAGACGGGGCAGGCGTGTTCTGGTCGGACTGCCGCCGCGACCCGGAAGATGCCCATGGCTGGCGGCGCCTGGATGCGCCTCATGGGCCTTATGCGGATAAACCCGCAGCGCTTGATGTTGCACGCGGCAGTGTCGGCTGGCTGGCCGCAGAGGAGGCAGACAGATGAGCGGGATCGGTCACAATGGCGGCCCGGTGATGGGGCCGGGCTTTGGTTTTCGCAAACATGCCTGGGCCAAGGCGCGTAAGGATTTGCTGCCCAAACTGCCCTTGCAGATCGTGCGCATCCGTGTGGCGCGGGCCAAACGCCTGGGGCTGGAATACAGGACCTATGCCACGATCCGGGCCACTGCGGGCCGGGATATCGTGGGCTTTCTGTTTTCCGGCAATGCGCTGGATTTGCGGCCAAGACAGGTGGCGGTGCCGGAAGGACTGCGCGCCCGGCTGGCGGGGCTGGAGGGCGAGGCCGTGCGGGTTGCGGCGGTCTATGCACCCGCCCATCCCGGGGCGGTTCTGGCGGCCAACCCCGATCTGATTGATTTTGCCGCCCCCGCACCGGGGTTCACCGACAGCTGGGCGGCCCTGCGCGACCGGATCAAAACCACGCTTTGCACCAGCAACCTGCCCGCTGACGGGGTTGTGCTGGTCGCGGCTACCGCCATCGAACGGGACTGGTGCGGGGCGGGGCAACTGGCCGGTCTGCTGAGCGCCGATGCCTTTTTCAGGAGCCAACATGTCTGAGCCCATCCCTTTCGAAAAACCGGGTCCGGTCGAACAGGACTGGTCCGATGCGGTGTCTTCCATCGAGGAGATCATCGAGGATGCCCGCAACGGGCGGATGTTCGTGCTGGTGGATCATGAGGATCGCGAGAATGAGGGTGATCTGGTGATCCCGGCGCAGATGGCCACGCCCGAGGCGATCAATTTCATGGCGATGCATGGGCGCGGGTTGATCTGCCTGTCCCTGCCGGGGGACCGGGTGGATGCGCTGGGCCTGCCGCTGATGGCGTCGTATAATTCCTCGCGGCATGAAACGGCCTTCACGATCTCGATCGAGGCGCGCGAAGGGGTTTCCACCGGAATTTCCGCCCATGACCGGGCGCGCACCGTGGCGGTGGCCATCGACGCGGGCAAGGGGGCGGCGGATATCGCGACACCGGGCCATGTGTTCCCGCTGCGCGCACGCGATGGCGGGGTGCTGGTGCGCGCCGGGCATACGGAGGCCGCGGTCGATATCTCGCGGCTGGCCGGTCTGAACCCGTCAGGCGTGATCTGCGAGATCATGAACGAGGATGGCTCCATGGCGCGGCTGCCCGATCTGGTGGCCTTCGCGCAGTTGCACAATCTGAAAATCGGCACGATCAGCGATCTGATCGCCTATCGCCGTCGCCATGACAATCTGGTGAAAGTCCGCACCGAAGACACGATCATCTCGGAATTCGGCGGCGAATGGCGGATGCGCATCTATACCGATGAGACACAGGGCGCTGAACATATCGTGCTGATCAAGGGGGATATCACCACCGCTCAGCCGGTTCTGGTCAGGATGCACGCGCTGGACCCGATGCTGGATGTGGTTGGCGCCGGTGGCCCGGGCCGGGCGGGTGAGTTCGGCGATGCGATGCGGCTGATCGCCGAAGAGGGGCGCGGCGTGCTGGTCTTGCTGCGTGATCTCAACATGAAACTGAGCGCGGAGCATGAGGTGTCGCCCCAGACATTGCGGCAATACGGGTTGGGCGCGCAGATATTGTCATCACTTGGATTGTCGGAGCTGGTTCTGCTGACCAATTCGCCCAAGCCGAAAGTGGTGGGGCTTGAGGCCTATGGCCTGAACATCACGCAGACGCGCAAAATATCGGAGATCGGATAGATGGCAGGCCCGTCCCATCATACGCTGGCGCTGCCGAAACTCGACCGGCCGGTCAAACTGCTGATCGTCATCGCGCCCTATTACAAGGATATTGCCGATGGGCAGCTGGCCGGTGCCAAAACCGTACTGGAGGAGGCCGGGGCCAGTTATGAATTGGTTGAGGTGCCCGGGGCGCTGGAAATCCCTGTCGCCATCGGGATCGCGCATCGGCAGTCGAATTTCGACGGCTATGTAGCGCTTGGCTGTGTCATCCGGGGGGAAACAACCCATTATGAGACGGTCTGCGAGGAATCGAACCGGGGGATCACCGGGCTGGGCCTTGGCGGGGCCTGTATCGGCAATTGCATTCTGACCGTGGAAAACCACGCACAGGCAGCGGTGCGCGCGGACCCGGCGCAGATGAACAAGGGCGGCGGCGCGGCGGCGGCAGCCCTGCATCTGATCGCGTTGACGCGGCGGTTCGGGGCGCCTAAAGGCGGCATCGGATTCAAACCGCGTGGAGACAGCATCCAGATCGCGGGTGACAGCGAAGGACCGGCGATCGCATGAATGAGACCCGCCCGAAAGGGCCCAGCCGAGACGAGAAATGGCAGATGAAATCGGCGGCGCGGCTTTACGCCGTGCAGGCGCTGTTTCAGATGGAACATTCCGGCCAGGGCGTGGATGTCGTGCGCCAGGAGTTCGAGAGCTTTCGCTTTGGCGAGAGGATCGAGGGCGATGAGATGGCCGAGGGCAATGTGGATTTGTTCCGCAAGCTTCTGGATGATGCCGTGGACCGGCAGGCGAAGATCGACCAGATGACTGACCGGGCCCTGGTCGCCACATGGCCGATTGACCGGATCGACCCGACCCTGCGCGCCCTGTTCCGTGCTGCGGGCGCCGAACTGGTTGCGGCGGAGACACCGCCCAAGGTGGTGATTACCGAGTTTGTCGATGTGGCCCGTGCGTTTTTCCCCGAGGGGCGGGAGCCGAAATTCGTGAATGCGGTTCTGGATCACATGGCGCGCGAAGCCAGACCCGAGGCGTTTTAAGCGGGCGTCCCTTTCGAAAACGGATCGGAAAACTGCAGTTTTCCGTCTGGAATTCTCGAGAATTCCGGCTTCGCGCCAGAGTTGGGGCGTTGGCGATATTCGGCCGCAGGTTGCGTCCCTTTCGGAAACGGATCGGAAAACTGCAGTTTCCCGTCAGGAATTCTTGAGAATTCCGGTTTCGTGCCAGAGTTGAGGTCGCTGGCGGTATTCGGCCGCAGGTTGCGACTCTTTCGGAAATGGACCGGAAAACTGCAGTTTTCCATCAGGAATTCTTGAGAATTCCTGCTCCGCGTCAGAGCCGGAGCCGCTGGCGATATTCAGCCGCAGGCTACGGCATTGCTTTGCAACACTGCCTTGCGCTGCTAAGGTAGTTTGCGTTTGCCCTATCAAAAACCGCTATGGATTATCAAAAGGCTGACAGAGGACCCGGTTACTTATGCCCGATCATATCAAACTCATCCTGCGCCACGCCTTTTACGGCTTTCTGATCGCGCTGGCCTTTGTTGCCATGCTGCTGTGGTTCAATATCGCCAATCTGTGGCATCTTGTGACCCATACGGTCGAAGGGCCGATTGCGGTGGTGATGCTGGTGGTGTTCAGCACGATCACCTTCGGCTCGGTTCAGATCGGCTATAAAATCATGTCGATGGGCGAGGAAGATGAGGGCCCGCAGGGTGGCAGGCGGGACAGGATGCCGCTTTTGAACGCAGCACCGGTCCCGATCCGGGTAGAGGATCGTCACTGATTTTTACGTGTACAAACAATGCACTGTAAACAAACAGGCCAGCCTGCACGGGGCTGGCCTTCGTTGTATGTAAGGCGGCGGGACCGCATAAACCGTCGGGGTTTTCATTCCCGAGGACCTGTGAGTACAGGTGGGCGCCAGGTAAACGGACCAGAATCCGCACAGAGCCAGCTCCCTCGGAGATGTGTAAGGCCACCGGAATCATGCCCCATGTGACAAGAAAAGCAGTACCCGCCTGTGTCAGCAGATAAGGTGGTGTAAGGGGCGGGGCAAGGCTTTGGATCGGGCCGGGCGTTACGCCATCGCCTTGCGAAACCGGATCAGGTGGTCATCCCAGCCGGAATCGAAGGCGGTCAGCAGGCCGAATGTTGCGGCCCCCTCCGGGATACCGTCATGACACAGATGCAGGCGGGTGCCGGCCTCAACTGCGGTGAGGGTCCAGGTCACATGCGTCATCAGCCCGTCCATGGGCCGTGCCGTAAAGCTGTAGCTGAGTTTCGAGACCGGTTTGACCTCCTGCACCTCGCCCCAGCACAGCGGGTCCCCATCCTGGCCCGGCATCGAAAACGGGCCGGTCTGATCCAGCGGCGCCGTGGGCCGGTGGAACCAGATCGCCAGTTTGTCCGGCTCGGTCAGATAGGCCCAGACATCAGCTGGCGGGGCGGCAAGGATCTGGGTTTTCTCAATCCGGTGGGTGGTCATTGGGTCTGGTCCTTTTCAATGGCGGTTTTCAGCGCGGCAAGACGGTCATCCCAGAAGCTCTCGAACAGGTCGAGCCAGCTTTGGACGGCCCTGAAACCCTCGGGGTTGATGCTGTTCAGGCGTTCGCGGCCCCGGGGGGTGATGGTGATCAACTCACCGGCCTCCAACACGCTGAGATGTTTTTTGATCGCCGGGCGGGTCATGTCGAAACGCTCTGCCACGGCGCCGATGGTCATTTCCTGCCCCATCAGAAGGTGCAGAATGCCGCGCCGTGTCGGGTCTGCCAGGGCGCGGAAGGTGGTTTGAGTGTCTTGCATTGGAAATAACACCTTCTGGTTTCATGTTATTTATGACACCCTCTGGTTTCATGTCAATCCCCGCCCGGCTTGATTTTTGTTCCCCTATTGTTCATGGTTCGGCATGCCAGATGATCTGCCCCCCACATCCCTGCGCCCCGGCCAGTTGCTGGCCCGGGGTGTGTGCCGCCATCTTCGCAGCCATGATTTCGCCGTGCTGGAGGAGTTCACGCCGGAACGGGGCAAACGTGTTGATGTCATGGCCCTCGGCCCCAAGGGGGAGCTGTGGGTGGTCGAGTGCAAATCCTCCCGTGTGGATTTCACCTCGGACAGCAAGTGGAAGGGATATCTGGACTGGGCTGACCGCTATTTCTGGGCCGTGGATGAGGATTTTCCGACCGACCTTCTGCCTGAAGGGACAGGGTTGATGATCGCCGATGCCTATGATGCGGATATTCTGCGTTTCGGGCCGGAAACCAAACTGGCAGCGGCCCGGCGCAAGGCCCTGACCCAACGGTTTGCGCGGCATGCGGCCTTGCGCCTGCAAGGGCTGCGAGATCCGGGCGGGGCAGTCTGAGACAGGGGTGTTACCGGCCCTGACCGGGAGACAGTGCAGTCACAGGCTGTGTGTCACTTCGCCATCTTTTGTGCGGCCTGGGCGGCGGCGCGCAGTTCCTCGGCAATTTCCAGCGCTTCCTCGGGCTCGAAATCCAGCGGCAGGTCCACACCCTCGGCATCGACATAGATACGCACCATGCCAAGCGTCGTGGGGCCGATCTGCAAATTCGCGGCCTGATCGCTTTCTGTGTTGATGCTCATTGGCGGGTCTCCACTTGGGTGCGCAAATTCAGGTAGCCCCTTGCCATTTCCGAGACAAGGGGCTAATACTTGCTTTCGGCAAGTATATAGGGTGCAATGGACGAAATTGATCAGATCAGGGCCTTCAACCGGTCGCATACACGGCGTCTGGGGTTGTTGCGTCAGGAATATCTTCAGGCCGGGCTGAGCCTGGCCGAGGCGCGGGTGGTATTCGAGCTGGCCGATGGCGTTGACTGGACCGCGGGCGTTCTGTCCCAGCATCTTGGCCTGAATGAGGGGTATCTCAGCCGGATGCTGAGCCGCCTGTCCCGGGCCGGGCTGGTGGAGCGGACCCGACATTCGCGGGATCGCCGGGTGCATATTCTGGGCCTGACCCGCAAAGGATTGATCCGCGCGGCGGAGCTGACAGCGCTGTCGCGGGCGCAGATTGCGGAGTGGATTGAGGATATGCCAGCGGTTGAACGTGCCGCTTTGGTTGCCCGGATGGCTGGGGTGGATGCGACCCTGTCAAGACAGGCGGCGCAGAGGCCCGAGATTGAATTGCGGGATCTGGCCATCGGCGATCTGGGCTGGCTGATCGAGCAGCACGGCGTGCTCTATGCCCGCGATGAAGGGTTTGATGCCAGTTTCGAGGCGCTGGTCGCGGAAATTCTGGCGGATTTCATCCGCAATCATGATCCCCGCCGGGAACGCGGCTGGATCGCCTGGCAGGGCGGTCGCCGTCTGGGGTCGATCTTCTGCGTCACCGGGCCGGAGCCGGATGTGGCCAAGCTGCGCCTGTTTCTGCTGACGCCCGAGGCGCGGGGGCAGGGGCTGGGCCAGTGCCTGCTGGAGACCTGCATGGGGTTCGCCCGCGATAAGGGCTATCGGCGGATGGTGCTGTGGACCCATGAAAGCCATCGCGCCGCCTGTGCCCTTTACCGCAAAAACGGGTTTTCGCTGGGCAGGTCCGAGCCGGTCACCTCGTTCGGCGTGGCGCTGGTGGAACAGGAATGGTCAATCAATCTGGCGCCGTGATCCGGTGCCCTGACCCGGTTCGCAGCAAGAGGGTCGCCTGTTCCCGGGCGATGATTTCGGGCTCTGAATACCCATATCCGTCCTGAGTTGCGGGCCTTTGGGCTTGCCCTGAGCGGTGCGCTGTCGCATTTACTGGACCAAAGGAGACCTGCGCGCCATGGCTTTGCCGGTTCGACAACAGCTGATATATTGGGGCATCGCGGCGGCGGTGTTTTTTCTGCTGCTGCGGGCGCTTGGAGATATCATTCTGCCCTTCGTGGTCGGCGGTGCGGTGGCCTATTTTCTTGATCCGGTGGCTGACCGTCTGGAACGTCTGGGCCTGTCGCGGATATTGGCGACCGTGCTGATCTCGCTGGTGGCCCTGTTGATTGTGGTTCTGGCGGGGCTGATCGTGATCCCGGTGCTGATCTCGCAACTGGCGGAACTGGTGCAAAGCGCGCCGGATCTGTTTGGCCAGTTACAGGCCTTTCTGTCAGAGCGCTTTCCCACAATCATGGAAGAAACCTCACCACTCCGGCAATCGCTGGCCTCAATCGGTGAAACGATACAGGCGCGCGGTGGCGAGTTGGTGAATACGGTTCTGTCATCGGCCATGGGCGTGGTGAATTTCATGGTCTTTGTGGTGGTCGTGCCGGTGGTGTCTTTCTACCTGCTGCTCGACTGGGACCGGATGGTGGCGCAGATCGACAGCCTGCTGCCGCGCGATCATCGCCCGGTGATCCGGCGTCTGGCCTCGCAGATCGACCGGACGCTGGCCAGTTTTGTGCGTGGGCAGGGCACGGTCTGCCTGATCCTCGGCACCTTCTATGGCGTTGCGCTGATGTTTGTGGGGCTGCAATTCGGGGTTGTTGTGGGGTTCGTGGCCGGATTGATTTCTTTCATTCCCTATGTGGGGGCGCTGTTTGGCGGGGCGCTGGCCGTTGGTCTGGCGCTGTTCCAGTTCTGGGGGAATGGTGGTGGATTCTGGCGGTGGCCGCGATCTTCCAGATCGGCCAGCTGATCGAGGGCAATATCCTGACCCCGAAACTGGTGGGCGGGTCCGTGGGGCTGCATCCGGTCTGGCTGATTTTCGCCCTGTCCGCCTTTGGGGCGCTGTTCGGCTTTGTCGGCCTGATGATTGCCGTGCCGATTGCCGCCGTGATCGGCGTCCTTGTGCGCTATGGGGTGGAGCGATATCAGCAAAGCCTGCTTTACCGTGGCCTGGATCGCCCCGAGGACGATTGACCCATGGGTGAGCAACTGGTGTTTACCCTTCCCATCCGCGCAGCGATGGGGCGTGATGATTTCTTTGTCTCCCCCGGCAATGCGGTTGCGGTTGCAGGCATTGACACCTGGGCAGAATGGCCTTTTGGCAAAATGGTGCTGGTGGGCGAGGCCGGCGCGGGCAAAACCCATCTGGCCCATGTCTGGGCCGATATGGCGGGGGCTGAGGTGGTGGAGGCCCGTGACCTGACCGACCATCATGGCCAGGTGCTGGCCGGTGCGGGCGGTGTTGCGGTGGAAGATGTCGACCAGATCGCCGGGCGCGAGGAGGCGGAAACCGCGCTTTTCCATCTGCACAACGCGCTGGCTCAGGCGGACGCGCCCCTGTTGCTGACCGCGCGTGATGCGCCGGAGCGCTGGGGCCTGCATCTGCCCGATCTGGACAGCCGGATGCGGCAGGCCGGTGTGTTGCGTCTTGGCTCCCCCGATGACGCGCTGTTATCGGCGGTGATGATGAAACTGGCGCACGACCGCAACATGCCCCTGAAGCCGCGTATTCTCAGCTATGCGTTGGCGCGGATTGAGCGGTCTTTCGCCGCAGCGCAGGCCTTTATCGCGGCCCTTGATGCCATGGCACTGGCGGCAAAACGCGCCCCCACCCGGAAGATGGCCAAAGCGATCCTTGCGGAGGATAAGCAATAAATGTCACGCTGCTGTCACATATTCCACCTAGCGCCAGCCCTATGACATACGCAGATTTTCTGACCGCACCGATCCCTGATCCCGTTGCCCTGCCGGAGGCTGAAACCAAAGGCCCGCAACGGTTTTTCAATCGTGAGCTCAGCTGGCTGTCCTTCAACTGGCGGGTGCTGGATGAAGCTGAAAACCCCCGTGTTCCGCTGTTGGAACGGGTGCGGTTTGTCTCGATCTCTGCAGGCAATCTTGATGAATTCTATACGGTCCGTGTCGCGGGTCTGCGCGAACTGGCCCTGGCGGGCAACACGATGCCGTCTGACGATGGTCGCAGCCCGTCGGAACAACTGACCCTGATCAATGAAAATGCCCGCGCACTGATGCAAAGCCAGCAGAAAGTATGGGCCACGCTGCGCAAAGAGCTGGAAGCCAAAGGGATCACGGTGGTCAGCCGATCCGCTCTGGGCGCGGCCGACAAGACACATCTGGAAACCGCATTCCTGACGCAGGTCTTCCCGGTTTTGTCGCCGCTGGCCATCGACCCGGCGCATCCGTTCCCCTTCATTCCGAACGAAGGGTTCTCGCTGGCATTGCAGATGAAGCGTGAACGTGACGGGCGGAGCCTGAAGGCGCTGTTGCCGATCCCCTCACAGATCGACCGTTTCGTGCGCCTGCCGGCCGCAGAAGGCCAGGCGCGGTTCCTGCCGATGGAGGAGTTGCTGCTGCTTCATGTCTCGGCGCTGTTCCCGGGGTACAAGCTGACCGGATCGTGCAATTTCCGGGTGCTGCGCGACAGCGATCTGGAGGTGGAGGAAGAGGCCGAAGATCTGGTGCGTGAGTTTGAAACCGCGCTGAAACGACGCCGCCGGGGGGAGGTGGTGCGGCTGCAGATATCGACCGACGCGCCTGCGGATCTGCATGACGAGATTACCGAAAATCTGGGCGTGCGCGGGGATGAGGTGGTCGAAAGCCACGGTATGATCGGCCTGATCGGGCTGAAGGAACTGGTGCTGGATGAACGCCCCGATCTGCTCTGGCCCAGTTTCATGCCCCGCGTGCCCGAACGGGTGCAGGACCATGAGGGTGATATGTTCGCGGCGATCCGGCAGAAGGATATGTTGCTGCATCACCCTTATGAGACTTTCGATATGGTGATCCGCTTTCTGGCGCAGGCCGCGCGGGACCCCAATGTGGTGGCGATCAAGCAGACGCTGTACCGCACCTCGAATGAATCCCCGATTGTCGAGGCGCTGTGCGAGGCGGCGGAAAACGGCAAATCGGTGACCGCGCTGGTCGAGTTGAAGGCGCGGTTCGACGAGGCTGCGAATATCCGCCAGTCGCGCAAACTGGAACGTTCAGGTGCACATGTGGTGTACGGGTTCATCAATTATAAAACCCATGCCAAGATCAGCACGGTGGTGCGCCGCGAACAGGACAAGCTGGTGACCTATACCCATTACGGCACCGGCAATTACCATCCGATCACGGCGCGCATCTATACCGATCTCAGCCTGTTCACCTGTGATGATGCCCTGGGGCGCGATGCCACCAAAGTGTTCAACTATGTCGGCGGATATGCAGAGCCCGAGGGGCTGGAGAATCTGGCGATTTCACCGATCAGTCTGAAATCAACGCTTCTGGAAAACCTGAAAGCCGAGGCTGAACATGCCCGTGCCGGCAAACCCGCCATGGTCTGGGCCAAGATGAACAGCCTGATCGAGGCCGATATCATTGATGCGCTTTATGAGGCCAGTCAGGCGGGTGTGAAGATTGATCTGGTGATCCGGGGCATTTGCGGCTTGCGGCCCGGCGTGAAGGGGTTGAGCGAGAATATCCGGGTGAAATCCATCGTCGGGCGGTTTCTGGAACACAGCCGGATCGTGTGTTTCGGCAATGGCTCGGGCCTGCCGTCGAAAAAGGCGCGGGTCTATATCAGCTCGGCGGACTGGATGGGGCGAAACCTGAACCGGCGGGTCGAAACGCTGGTGGAATGCACCAATGCCACGGTGAAGGCGCAGATCGTCAGCCAGATCATGGCCGCCAATCTGGCCGATGTGGCGCAAAGCTGGGTGCTTTGTGCCGATGGCACCTTTCTGCGCCCCGATCTCGGCGCGATCGACAATCCGTTTTCCTGCCACCGCTTCTTTATGGAAAACCCCTCCCTCTCCGGCCGCGGGTCTGCGGGCGCCAAGGATGTGCCCGCGCTGACCCATTCCGATGATTGACGCGCGCGGCACCCCCATGTCATGCCTGTGACCATGATGGGGGATGCATCGCCAGCGCTGGGCAGTGAAACGGATGCGTTGCCGTCCGACTGGGGCCCGTTTGGTGAACCCTTGTTCAACGATCCCCGGGCCCGGGCGCTCAGCCGGGTGGGGGTGATCGACATCGGGTCAAACTCTGTCCGTCTGGTGGTGTTTGACGGGGCCGCGCGTTCCCCGGCCTATTTCTTCAACGAAAAGATATTATGCGGTCTTGGGATCGGATTTTCCGAAACCGGGCGGCTGAACCCCGATGGCCGGGTGCGGGCGCTGGCAGCGCTGAAACGCTTTGCGACGCTGGCCGAAGGGATGGGCGTCTCGCCGCTGGTCACCGTGGCAACCGCCGCCGTGCGCGACAGCGCAGACGGCCCCGCATTCCGCGAAGAGGTGGAAGCCGAAACCGGGTTGCGCATGGTTGTGATCGACGGTGCCGAAGAGGCGCGGCTTGCCTCGCAGGGGGTGCTGCTGGGCTGGCCCGGCGCGCAGGGGCTGGTCTGCGACATTGGCGGCTCATCCATGGAACTGGCCGAATTGTTGGGCGGCGGCAGGGTTGGGGCCCGTGCCACATCTGATCTGGGCCCGCTGAAGCTGATGGGGATGAAGGGCGGCAAGAAGGCGATGCGCGCCCATATCAAGGACCGGATCGGCGCCCTGGCCAACCAGTTTGCCGAACGACCGGATCGGCTGTTTCTGGTGGGCGGGTCGTGGCGTGCCATTGCCCGGGTGGATATGGAGCGGCGCGGTTACCCGCTGAAAGTGCTGCATGAATACCGGATGACGCCCAAGGCGATCATGCAAACCATCAAATATATCGGCAAAACTGACATGTTGGCCCTGCGGGGCCAGACCGGCACCAGTGAGGCGCGGATGCGGCTGGTGCCTCTGGCCTCCGAGGTGCTGCGCGTGCTGGTGCGCAAATTCAAGCCGCGTGAGGTGGCGGTTTCCAGTTATGGTATTCGGGAGGGGCTGCTTTACGAGCAGATGGGCGATGAGCTGCGCCATCGTGACCCGCTGATCGAGGCCACACGTTATGCGGAATCGGTCAATGCCCGGATGCCGGGATTTGGCCGGGCGCTGCATTATTTTGTCGAACCGATCTTCTCCGGTGCCAAACCGGCACGCAAACGCCTGATACGGGCGGCCTGTCTGTTGCATGATGTCAGCTGGCGCGCCCATCCCGATTACCGGGCCGAGGTCTGTTTTGACAACGCCACCCAGGCCAATCTGGGCGGCTTGACCCATGCGGAACGGGTGTTTCTGGGTCTGGCCCTGCTGCATCGCTACAAATCCAGCCGGGCGGGGACGAATTTCGACGCGGATCTGCTGAACCTGCTGCCCGAGGCCGATGTGCGGCAAGCAGAAATTCTGGGCCGCGCCATGCGGTTCGGCGCGATGTTCGCGCTGGACCGCCCCACAGATCATGGCCGGTTGAAACTGTTCCCCAAGAAGAAAATCCTGGAACTGCACCTTCTGACAGGGGTCGGACAGGACCTGTTTGGCGAGGTCGCGCAGGCCCGGTTTCAGGCGCTTGCCAACGCAATCGGGGCCGATGCGGTTGTGCGCAGCGGGCGCTGAACCGGATTAAGGGTGAGCCGCGCTCCCCTCTATTCCAAAGCCAAGGTTTGCCAGAGTTGTTGTACGCGCCGAACCGCGCCGGGTTTGCCGGAGGCTCCAACTCATGAGTAGGATGGAGCATCATGACAAAGACAACGAACAAGTATTCACCAGAAGTGCGCGAACGTGCCGTGCGGATGGTTTTGGGCGGCGCAGGACAGCATGAGAGCCGTTGTGCGGCGATTGCGTCAAAGATCGGCTGTGCACCGCAAACGCTGAACGAATGGGTCAAGACGGTCGAAGTCGATACTGGCCAGCGTGGCGGTATCACGCCCGAACAGGCCGAGAAGATGAAGGCTTTGGAGCGCGAAGTGCGCGAGCTCAAGCAAGCCAATGAGATCCTTCGCAAAGCATCCGCATATTTTGCTCAGGCGGAGCTCGACCGCCCACTGAAACGATGATCCAGTTCATCGAAGATCACCGCGCTGATCATGGGGTCGAGCCAATCTGCCGTATTCTGCCGATTGCCCCAGCGACATTTTATGATCATTTGGCCAAGCGGGCTGACCCGTCATTGCTGTCGGATCGCGCCATGCATGATGCAGAACTCAAGCCCGAGATTGAGCGGGTATTTGAGGAAAACCTAAGCGTCTATGGCGTTCGAAAGGTTTGGTATCAAATGCGCCGAGAAAGATTTGATGTTGCGCGCTGCACTATTGCACGGTTGATGAAGGACATTGGGATCGAAGGCGTCGTGCGTGGTAAAAAACCAAAGACAACGATCCCGGACAAGGCTTTGCCATGTCCATTGGACAAGGTGACCCTGCGGTTCCCTGCGCCAGCGCCAAACGTGCTGTGGGTCAGCGATTTTACCTATGTCACGACATGGCAAGGGCTTGTCTATGTCGCCTTTGTCATCGATGTCTTTGCTCGCCGTAACGGCGATGCGCTGATGGAGCAGTTCCAGTATATGGCGAACTCTCCGCATCACCTCGTGGCCTCCACCGGCGCGCGGTCGCTGCAAAAGGAACCGAAGCTCATGGCCAATGTCATGGCCTCGGCCCAGGCAGAGACCCATATGCTGGACAGTGGCCGCTTGCGGGACAGCCTTTCGGTCTCGGATTTCGACTTTGGGGATCTGAAGACCAACCCAACGTCCATCTTTCTGATCCTGCCAGCTGATCGCCTGGATGCGTTCAGCCGCTTTCTGCGCCTGCTGGTCCAGCAGGCTATCACGGTCAATGCGCGCAATGTGGCCGACAAGCCCAAGAAGCCCGTGCTGTTCATCCTTGATGAGATGCCCGCCCTAGGGCGGCTCTCGATGGTGGAACAGGCCTATGGGCTGATGGCGGGCTTTGGCATCCAGCTTTGGGGCATCACCCAGGACCTCTGCCAGCTGCGGCGGGTCTATGGCGAAGACTATGAGAGCTTTATCGCCAACTCGGGTGCGGTGGCCTACTTTGGGTCGCCGGACAAAACCTCGACGGAGTATTTTGCGGCGGCCTGTGGCACCACAACGGTGTGGAACTTCTCCTCAGCGGTCTCCAGTGCCTTCACCTCGAACACCAGCAAGGATGGCTATTCCTCGGGGACAACCACGACCTATTCGGACAACAGGGCCGCGTCCCAGCGCAACCTGGCCTATCCCGATGAGCTGCGCCGTCTGCCGCTGGATCGTCAGCTGCTGCTGATCGAGAACATGAACCCGATCATGGCCAAGAAGATTCGCTGGTATGAGGATGAAGAGCTCTCTGTCATGGGTGTGAACACCCATGCGCGCGAAGACGAAGCTGACAACGTCGATATCCAGAACGTCCAAGACATCCAGGCGGCGTGACCTAACGCCTTCCCCCCACCCCGGCGCGTGCGTCGGGGTGGGTTTTCCTTTCATCACCGATGACAGTTTCTGAGGAGCCACATCATGGCCAAAGATGACAGCAAAGACCCGTTCAACCGCATCGCCAATCCCGATGGCTGGCCACTGCGCGACAAGGATAATGATGCGCCCCAGCTCAGACCCCAGATGCAATATTCTCGGCCTGCGCCCAATCTGGCGCCAAGCGGGGCGATGGGCATTCGGACGGGGCTTGGACAGGCGCAGGTCAGAGAAGCTGATCCACCACCGCTTGATCCAGAGGCAAAGCTCACCTTCACCAGCGCCATCAACGCCGACCCCATGCGCTACTACACTGGCGATATGCCCACGATGCCGGGGTATTCGTTTCTGGCCCGCGTCAATGACGCCCCCACACCCTATGGGATGGAGGAGGGGCGGATTGAGCAACTGGTTCTCAAACATGATGACGAAGTCGTGGCGCGATACAATCACGGTCGATGGATTGGTGCGCTCCCTGATTTGCTCCCGCTCAAACTCCGCAAAGACCGGCAGGTGGCCATAGAGCATTCGCCCTACTGCAGTAGTCGTGTCGATACCCTGCGTGACCGCGATGAAGTCCACACCGTTCTGCCGGAGATCATCCAGAATCTGCAGCAGGTGCAGCATCGACCGGCTTAGACGGTCCAGCTTCCACACGACCAGCACATCGCCTTCACTCAGTTCGCGCCGTAGGGTTTCCAAGGACGCCCTGTCCTTGATCGCGCCTGAGACGCCCAGATCCCCATAGATAATGTCACATCCGGCTGCTTTCAGCGCATCCACCTGGAGCGCCTCAGACTGATCCGCATCAGATACTCTTACATAGCCGATCTTCCGGCCCGTTGTTTCTTGCTTCATATCCTCAGACTGCCTGAGTCCGTTCGTCGCACACCCGTTCGTCCGGCTCCCCTTCCACCGCATTCTCTTCCACAAACCGCGCAAACCGCTGATCCGGCGTTTCTGGGAACAACGCCGCATCCACCTCATTTGCGTTTTTGAAGTGATGCTTCATCAACCAATCATACATCACCCGCGCACGGTGGCTGTCGTATTGGCCCTTGCGCAGGTTACTTAGTGAGCTCTCGGACAAGGCCCATCCATTTGGAAAAGGCAAATTGAGCGCGGCCAGCGCGTTGTGACCGTACAAGCGGCCCACCTTCACAATGGCTGTGTAGAGGGCGGCCTTGTCAGCGGGGTTTTTCGGATCAAAGCTCATACATACGACCGTATGATGGGTTGGTTTTGCTCGCCAAGCCTCAAAGCGTCCACGTCACCCGTTTTCACTCCGCCCTCACCCAAGATGACCACAGGTCTGCCGTGCTAGTGACAGGCTAAGCGTCTTAGATCATTGCAAAATAATCTTGCGCCCACGTGAGATGTGTGTCATGTTTGTTCTGTAATTGTTCTTTTTCCGTCTGCGGCAATAACAACGGAACGAACGGCACAATCTCAACCCAGTAACAAAAGGAGCCCTGGCCATGTCACGCCTGCCAAACACCCATGCCTTATCACCAGCACCCCCCAGTCTGACTGTGGATTGGGAGCTCTATGCTGCCATGTTGGAGGAGAGTGATTTGCCGTTGGATCAGCAGCGCGAGCTTATTGAAATCTTGTGGTCCATCGTTGTGATGTTTGTCGATCTTGGTTTTGACGTCGATCCGGTGCGTCAAATCTGTGGACAAGAGGATGAAGCCTTGTCCGATGATCCGCCGGATTTGCTATCCTTGATGGAACAGGAATGGGCGGATCAATCCGCCAGCGAGGAGGATTCATGGACGGAGTAGCAAACACAAAGAATGAACCCATGAAGGCCGTGATCTATTGCCGAGTCAGCTCCAAGGCGCAAGAATCTGAGGGGCATGGGTTGGAAAGCCAGGAGACGCGGTGTCGGCAATATGCCGAGGCCAAGGGCTATGAGGTCGCGGCGGTATTCCCGGATACGATTACAGGCGGCGGGGACTTCATGAAGCGACCGGGCATGGTCGCACTGTTGTCGTTTCTCGATGCACAACCGGATGAACGCTTCGTCGTCATCTTCGATGATCTCAAGCGCTTTGCGCGTGACAGAGATTTCCACTTCCGTTTGAGGGATGCGTTCCGTCAACGAGACGCCCAAGTTGAGTGCCTCAACTTCAAGTTCGAAGAAACACCCGAAGGTGAGTTCATCGAAACGATCCTCGCGGCCCAAGGCCAGTTGGAGCGCAAACAGAATGGCCGTCAGGTGGCCCAGAAGATGCAGGCGCGGATGGAGAATGGCTATTGGATTCACACCGCGCCCATTGGCTATTGCTATCAAACGATCAAAGGGCGCGGCAAAGTGCTGGTGCCCAATCCGCCTTTCGATGCGATCATCCGTGAGGCGTTCGAGGGCTTTGCCTCGGGGCGCTTCGCCACGCAGGCCGAAGTGAAGCGCTTCTTCGAGAGCTGCCAGGAGTTTCCACGCAACCGGAATGGCGTGGTCGAACAGAAGCGCGTCGTCGATATCTTTACGCAGCCCGTCTATGCCGGGTACATCTGTTCCGAGCGCTATAAGCTGAATTGGCTCAAAGCACAGCATGAGCCCCTGATCTCGCTGGAGGTCTTTGAGAAAGTGCAGGAGCGCCGCCAAGGCGCAACCTACGCCCCCAAACGCAAGAATATCGGCAATGACTTCGCCCTGCGGGGGATCGCCACCTGCACCTGCTGTGGCGCGCCTCTGCGGTCCAGTTGGTCGAAAGGCAAATACCGCCAATACGCCTATTATCTTTGCCAGACCAAGGGCTGTGAGGCCTATGGTAAATCGATTCCCCGGGGCAAGCTGGAAAGCCAGGTCGGAGAAATCATCAAGACGCTGGAACCCACCCAGGGCCTGATCACCGTCGCAACCGCGATGTTCCGCAATGCCTGGGCGATGCGGGCGGAACAGGCGAAGTCGAATATCCAAGCGGCGAAACAGCGCCTGAGAAAGATCGAGGCCGAAATCGACCAGATCCTCACACGTATTGTCGAAGCCACCAACGGCGCAGTTATCCGCGCCTATGAAACCAAGATCGCGGACTTGGAAAAAGATCGCGCGAGAATGAGTGAGACTCTCACCAAACAGAGCCCACCAAAGCACGCCTTCGACGAAAAACTAGGCAGCGTACTTACAAAGAGCTTCACGTTTCCAGCCTGTTATGATTCATTTCCCGCAAGACAATATGCGGAGCAGTGGAATGGCGCGGTCAGATTTGAGCGATTTGGAGTGGGAGTTCATCAAAGCAGTGCTCCCAAATAACAGCCGAGGGGTTAAGCGTGTCGATGATCGGCGTGTGATCAATGGCATCTTCTATGTCTTGCGCACAGGCATCCCGTGGCGCGATTTGCCCGATCAATACGGCCCCTACACAACGATCTACAACCGTTTCAACCGATGGACTTATGCGGGCATTTGGGATCGGGTAATGGAGGCGGTCGCCGATGCGCACAATATCGACACCGTGATGGTGGATGGCACATCGGTTCGGGTTCACCATTCTGCAGCGACGCTCAAAAAAACGACCCGCGTCGTTGCATGGGCCGGTCGCGGGGTGGGTTAACCACGAAAATACATGCACTTACCAATCAGGACGGGTTGCCGATCCGCTATGAACTGACGCCGGGCCAAGCCCACGATGCACCCCCATGCGAACAGCTTTTGGACGGGCTGCAACCTGGCCAATACGTTCTGGCTGACAAGGCATATGACGCGGATTCGATCCGCAAGATGATCTGGGAACAGGGCGCCATCGACGTCATCCCGTCCAAATCCAACCGCAAACTGCCCGCCGAGTTCGACGTCGATATCTATCGCGAGCGCAACAAGATCGAGCGGTTCTTTGGCCGCCTCAAAGCTTCCTTCCGCCGTATAGCCACCCGATACGAAAAGACATCTGCCAACTTCTTGGCGATGATCAAACTCGCATCCGTCAGGCTATGGTGCCAGTTTTATGAGTCCGCTGCCTAGAACTCTGCCTGAGATTCCTCTCAAACCCTTGGAAAATCTGGGAAAGTGGTTGTGTGAATGCCCGCCGACTGGTCCTGAAACTGGCCTTTATGGAGCCCCTCCAATACCACCGATTTGAGGGAGCTAGAAATCCGCAAATATCCAAGCCATTCAAGGCCTTAAGGAGTGTTGAAACCCAATATTTGAGAAGTGGTGCGGGCGGTGGGACTCGAACCCACACGGGCATACGCCCTTCAGATTTTAAGTCTGATATGTCTACCATTCCATCACGCCCGCATCTGGCGTCGCCTTCAGATTGCCAGCTCCCGGCCCGTTTCAGGGCTGAAACCCGGCTCCTCATCGCAACGCTTTGTCCTGTATACGTTTTGCCATACAGACCCAAGGGTATTAAGCTGGTGTGTGTTTCCTTCGGTCAAGCCCGTACCCGTATCACGCCTATAGGACCGGATATACCTTCGCACGAAACGCGGTTTTCCGGGACTTTTTCAGGGGGAGATCAACATCCCTGACGAGAAGCAGGACCCTAATCTCCCGGCAGGTTTTCGCGGAAAATTACCTTAAGGCGCGGGAGGGCCATGTGATAACCCTGTCCGCGGACTGCATGGGTCAGCGTGTTGAACATCTCGCGAATCTCGACCTGTGGGTTCTGGTCAATCACCGCGTCCAGCGTGCCGTTCAGCAGCAATGTCTTGTTGTCATTGGTCGCTTCATGGGCGACAAAAACTGTATTCACGGCCCGGTCATGATCCTTCAGCGCCCGCACCCTACCCAGCATCGCCGATGCTGAAAGCCCTGAAGGGCCGTAAGCGACTGACCATGCTGCGCTATTTCACCCTGGATGAGGCCGCGGCGGCGGAAGTGGCGGGGATCGGCATCGTCCCGGCAGAGGTCGTCCATGCAATCAGTGCCCGGCTGGATATTATGCTCTGGTCCATGGGCTCCGGCGCCGGATATGAAGCGCAATATCTGTTTGCCGAGGATATTCCGGGCGAGGATCGCGGCCATATTCCGCGCCATGCCAGAATCTATCGCAATTTCGCCGCTGAATATGACCGGTTGCAGGCGGAACGCATCGCGGCCTTTTCCGAATTTCGCGATGATGTGGCCTCGGGCGCCTTTCCGGGCGACCGCCAGATTGTGAAGATGCCAAAGGCAGAGCTTGATACCTTTCTGGACAGGATCGGCGGATGAAGCTTTCGCCGGCCGATAAGGTGATTGATCTGGAACAACAGGTCACAGGGGCCTTGGGATGAGGCCGTTTTGCAAGACCGCAAAATCAGGCAGGCGGCGCCCTGCTGTCCCGCATCATAAGCGCCACATCGACCATATTCACCTGCGGCACAACCGGGTCGTCCGGGCATGCCAGCCGATCCAGCAGCAGTGCGGCGGCGCGCAGGCCGATCCTGTGCCTGTCCTGCCAGATGGTGGTCAGCGCGGGCACGTAATATTCCGCCATGTCGATCCCGTCGAAGCCGATGACCGAAATATCCCCCGGCACCGACACCCCACCCTCCTGCAGGCCGGAGATCAGACCGAAAGCCACCATATCGGCGGCACAGAAAACCGCGCTTGGCCGGTCTGCCATCGCCAGTATCCGGGCGGCGGCGTCATGGCCGGATTGCAGCGAAAAATCCCCCCGCATGATCCATTCATCCCGCGTGGGCAGGCCAACCGGGCGCGTTCTTCCAGCATGCCCCTGCGACGCTCAGCGGTCAGCACATTGCCCTGGGGCCCGTCACATGGGCGATGCGCCGGTGGCCCAGGTCATGCAGATGCCGGATCGCAAGCCGGGCGCCTTTCACATTGTCGCTTTGCACAACCGGAAACCTGTCGCCCTTGACCCATTCGCAGGCAAAGACGATGCGGTTGCCGACCCCGGTTTCAACACAGTGATCCAGCATCGCGGGCGGCAGGCCGCCATCCAGCGAGATCACCCCGCCAATCCGCCCGTCAAGGAAATTACCCGCAAGCTCCGTATGCCCCAGCGGGCGGGCCTCGGTATCGGAGATCAGAACCGCATAATCGCTGCCTGCAAAGCCCGCGCTCAACCCGGCAAGGATGGTGGAATAGAACGGTTTTCCCAGATTTGGCGCCAGCAACAGCACCGCGCCTGCGCGCTGCATCCTGAGATTGCGGACCGCCTGATTGACCCGGTAACCGGTGCGGCGGATCGCATCGAACACCGCGTTCCAGGTGCGGTCGGTCAACAGGTCCGGGTTGCCGAGCGCCCGGCTGACCTTCGCGGTGGAGACACCCGCGGTCCGGGCCACATCCTGAATCGTTGCGGGTTTGGATGCCCTGCTCTCTCAGGGGCTTTCTGCATAACTTGGGTTGACACGAATCTGATGACAGATCGGGTATGTAGTCGTTTTCATAACCTGATACCTGCTGTCTCGCTTATTCTGAAATCGACATGTAAACGATTGCAACCTCAGCTCAGGAGCATTGGATTGCAGATCAGCGCGAATGCCATGACAGGATGGACTGCCCGATGACAGAGGCCCGGGGATTTGACCAGCTTTATCACCGGCATGAAGGCACAGGCGGTGTTCGCTGTCTGAACCGCGCCGGGTTTTCTGGAGGCTGATTTGCCTTAAAGAGTTTCGACTTACTGTTGAAACGCCTTTCGCTGGCTTTCGTCTTTGGCTCAAACGCGAAAGCCGTTACACTGTCTCAATATAAAGTCGAAACGCTATAGTTGAGCGGCCAAGTCTGATCTTTCCAGTGCGGCGTAGAAGTTCGCCTCGGCTTCGGCTGGTGGGATGTTCCCGATCGGCTCCAGCAGTCGCCGGTTATTGAACCAATCTACCCATTCGAGGGTGGCGTATTCGACGGCCTCAAAGCTGCGCCAGGGCCCCCGCCGGTGAATGACCTCTGCTTTGAAGAGACCGTTGATCGTTTCTGCTACAGCATGCTGCCTTAAACCTGAGACATCGCGCATCACAAATGTCCCGAGAACGCGAAGCGTGGCAGGGTATTTGTGATTCAAGTTTAAGGCAGGGTGCTTTAGGGCATTGTCATAGGAATCCCCGACGCTGCCGACGGGCGGAGCGATCTTCGCCTCAGACAATCGTTCAGTGTATTTAATCGACAGATATTGCGACCCGCGATCCGAGTGATGCACCAGTTGGTCCTGTGCAGGCCTGCGTTGATGAATGGCCTGCTCCAAAGCATCGAGGACAAATCCGGCAGTGGCCGTGCGACTGACACGCCACCCAACGATACGGCGAGCAAAGACATCGATGACAAAGGCGACATAGACAAGCCCTTGCCATGTCGTGACATAGGTAAAATCGCTGACCCACAGCACGTTTGGCGCTGGCGCAGGGAACCGCAGGGTCACCTTGTCCAATGGACATGGCAAGGCGCACCATATCTCCTCTTTGCTTTATAAATATGGCCGCCGGAGGCTCCTGCAGATCAGGCCGTCGCTTTGGCTGCGGGTTTGGCATTCGCATGAATGCCACACGGTTTCCTTGTGGAAACCGGTTGGGTCAACAGAAATGCGCGGAGGGTCTGTAAGCCGGATTTTGTTCAGGCGTTGCCGCCCTTGATGACCATTCCTCTATACCGGCGATTGCCCGCCGGCTTTAGCTGCCAACCCGGATCTCTCGGGCTGAAGCGGCCCTGGGACAGGCCCGCGAGATCCCTATTTGGCATTGCTCCCGGTGGGGCTTGCCATGCCGCCGCTGTTGCCAGCGGCGCGGTGGGCTCTTACCCCACCGTTTCACCCTGACCTCCGCTGCACACCCGGGGTGACCCCGGGCAGCCCGAAGGCGGTCTGTTTTCTGTGGCGCTTTCCGTCGGATTGCTCCGCCCGGGCGTTACCCGGCACCGTTGCTTCAGGGAGTCCGGACTTTCCTCGAACCTTTACGGGCTCGCGGCCATCCGACCCTCCGCGCCCGGCGGCTCTACGCGGTTGTGGCGCCCCGGTCAACGCCGTAGCGGGTGGCAAGATCGGTGATCAGGGCCATATCGGTGCCATCCAGCGGCCCACGGGCCCAAGGGCGAAACCGCAGGCGCATGGTGTCGAGCAACAGATCCTCGGGGCAATCGGGATAGCCGAAGCGCGTGGTCTGCACCGCAAAGGCAGCGGGGTCAGGGGATATGCCCGGGCCGGTGTCGGACCCGGGCCAGACCGAAAGCCCGGCCGCTGCCAGCCGCCGCCAGTCGAACCGGGGTCCCGGGTCGATCTTGCGGCCCGGAGCCATGTCGGAATGGGCGATGACACCCTGGGGCGGGATGTGCCAGCGCGGCAGGATCTCTGCCAACAGCCCTTCAAGCGCATCCATTTGCGGCGCGGAAAACGGGGTGGCGCCGTTATTGGCAAGCTCAATCCCGATTGAGCGGGAATTCACATCGCCCGCACCGGCCCATTGGCCCGCGCCCGCATGCCAGGCGCGTTTGTCTTCATCGACCAGCGCCAGCACCTGCCCGGTTTCGGAAATCAGATAATGGGCGGAAACCGCACGCTCCGGATCACAGAGCGCGCGCAGTGCTGCCTCACAGCTTGCCATCGCGGTATAGTGGAGCACGACAAGCACCGGGGTCAGCCCGTCGCGCCGCGCCCCGAAATTGGGAGAGCGCATCAGTTCCCGCGCGCAGCCTGGGCGGCGTTGCGATAGACTGTCGGGTTCCATCCGCAGGCATAGCCATCGCCATCCGGGTCCAGCGCCTGCCGGTCCCGCTCAGGGCCGCCAAGGGACAAAAACGCCTCCTGCGCAAGATCATCCGAGCGATAGGCCAGGCAATTGGCCTCGTGACGCCCCTGACGGAAGGGAGAGCGGGAATGGCGCGCCTCGCCCACGGGATGCGAGGTGGAAAGCGCATATTCGATGATATTGGGGCCGGTGCTGCCGGGGCGGTCGGGCAGGGCAGTGGGTTGGACAATCACCAGCTGCTCCTGCATCTGTTCGCGGCGTTCCGCATCGCTTTCGATGCTTTCGCGGGCGGCGACGGCCTCAAAATTCTGCTCGTCCGAGATATCCGGGTTGTTGGTGTCGATCTGTGCCGTGGCGGTCTCTGTCGGGCCGGTTTCGGCCTCGGCAATCGCGGCGGCGGCCCGGGCGGTCACACTGTCGGTCCCGGCGGCTGTTGGCACTGCGGCACTGGCGCTTGTGTCTGCGTCAGGCGCGCGCAGGGATTGCGGCGGCTCCCCCCGCAATTGCGCCTGCCGGGCGGCGCGTTCCGCGGAATAGCTGCCGTAATCGTTGAAACCGACGCCTTCGCTGACATCATTCGGCGGTCTGCTGTTGCAGGCCGCTGCGACCAGCAGACAGGCCAGGGCCAGGCTCAGTTTACCCATTGCTCAACCTCGTTTTACGCTTTGGCGCCGTATTTACCACCATTGGGCCGGTTTCGCCACAAAACCCGCCGCCTGCTCCAGCGCATAGGCGGTGTTGAGCAGATCACCCTCTTCCCAGGGCCGCCCGATCAGTTGCAGGCCAAGAGGCAGGCCCTGACGGTCAAGGCCCGCAGGCACGGCGATACCGGGCAGTCCGGCCAGGTTCACGGTGACGGTGAAAATATCGTTGAGATACATCGCAACCGGGTCTGAAACTTCCTGGCCCAGTTCAAAGGCCGCCGATGGGGTGGCTGGTGTCAGGATCGCGTCAATGCCTGCGTCAAACACGGTTTCAAAATCGCGTTTGATCAGCGCGCGCACCTTGCGGGCGCGATTGTAATAAGCGTCGTAAAACCCTGCGGACAGGACATAGGTGCCGATCATCACCCGGCGTTTGACCTCGGCTCCGAAGCCTTCGGCGCGGGTTTTCTCATACATCTCGGTGATGCCATCCCCCTGGGACAGGTCCGCGCGATAGCCATAGCGCACACCATCATAGCGCGCGAGGTTCGAGGAGGCCTCGGCCGGGGCGACCACGTAATAGGCGGGAAGCGCGTATTTGGTGTGCGGCAGGGTAATGTCGCGCAGTTCTGCGCCTGCGTCTTTCAGCATCGCGGCGCCCTCGGCCCACAGCGTTTCAATCTCGTCCGGCATCCCGTCCATGCGATATTCTTTCGGAATACCAATCACTTTGCCCTTGATATCGCCGGTCAGCATCGCCTCGAAATCCGGCACCGGCAGATCGGCCGAGGTGCTGTCTTTCGGGTCATGGCCCATCATCGCGGCGCCCATGATCGCGGCATCGCGGACGGTTTTGGTCATCGGGCCCGCCTGATCGAGGGAGGATGCAAAGGCGATGATGCCCCAACGCGAACAGCGCCCATAGGTGGGTTTCATGCCGACAATCCCGGTCAGGGCGGCGGGCTGGCGGATCGACCCTCCGGTATCGGTGCCCGTGGCCGCAAGGCAGAGATCGGCGGCCACAGCGCTGGCAGAGCCGCCGGAGGAGCCGCCCGGTGTCAGCGCCGCATCGGAATTGCCCGCGCGCCAGGGGTTGACCGCATTGCCATAGACCGATGTTTCATTGCTGGAGCCCATGGCGAATTCATCCATGTTCAGCTTGCCCAGCATCACCGCGCCTGCGTCTTTCAACCGGCCCGAAACGGTGGATTCATATGGCGGCAGGAACCCTTTGAGGATTTTCGATGCCGCCTGCGATGGCACGCCTTCGGTGCAGAACAGGTCTTTGATACCCACCGGGATGCCGCACATATCCGGGGCGTCACCGGCCTTGATCCGCGCATCTGCCGCTTTGGCACGTTCCAGCGCAAGGTCGGGTGTTTTATGCACAACAGCGCCAAGGGCATCGGCGGCGTCGATGGCACCGAGGCAGGCCTCGGTCAGCTCCACCGATGTGGTTTCGCCCTTGCGCAGCGCGTCCCGCGCCCCGGCGATGGTCAATTTGGTCAGATCAGACATCACTCAACCACCTTCGGCACGGCGAAAAACCCCTCGCGGGTATCGGGGGCATTTTGCAGCACCTTGTGTTGCTGATCCCCATCGGTCACCACATCCTCGCGTCGTTTCAGGCGCATGGGTGTCACGCTGGTCATCGGCTCCACATCGTCGACATCCAGCTCGTTCAGCTGTTCGATAAAGCCGAGGATCGCATTGAACTCTCCGGCCAGCGCGTCAAGCTCGCTGTCCTCAACCTTGATCCGGGCCAGTTTCGCCACTTTCGCGGCGGTGTCTTTGTCGATGGACATGGGTGCTCCATAGCTTGTGCCAGAACGGGGTTTAGCCCCGGCCTGCCTGCGCCGCAAGCCGGTGGAGGCAGGAAATGCGGATCAACCGGTGCGGATCAGGGCCGTTGGGACGGCGGGTCTGACCCCCGTCATCGCCATCAGGGCGGTCTGGAAAGAATGCAAACCATGAGAGGGTGCGGAAAACGCGCGTTTTCCCGGTGGAATTCTTGAGAATTCCGCGCCGGATCGTGATTGACATGATGGGCGCACGCATGGTGAGGGTGAGCGCGAATATCACCGCCCGATATGTCTGATCTGATGGAGCGAGAAAAGATGACCCGGACCTCGCCGATGCCCGATCTGGCCCATCTGATCCGGGTTTTTGCCCGTATCGGCCTGTTGAGTTTTGGCGGGCCTGCGGCGCAGATCGCGTTGATGCACAAGGAACTGGTCGAAGACCGCGACTGGCTGAGCGAACGGCAATTCCTGAATGCGCTCAGTTTCTGCATGTTGCTGCCGGGCCCCGAGGCGATGCAACTGGCGACCTATGCGGGCTGGCGCATTGCGGGCACACGGGGCGGGCTGATCGCGGGCGGGCTGTTCGTGCTGCCCGGTGCAGTGCTGATCCTGGGGCTGGCGATGCTGTACGGCGCGTTCGGGCAGGTGCCGCTTGCCGCGGCCATGTTTCTGGGCATCAAGGCGACGGTGATCATTATCGTGATCCAGGCGCTGATCAAGGTCAGCCGCAAGGCCCTGATCTCGGCCCTGGCATATGGGCTTGCTGGGGCGGCCTTTATCGGGATTTTCTTTCTGCATATTCCCTTTCCGCTGATCATCCTTGGGGCGGCACTGATCGGCGCGCTGTTCATGACCGGGGACCGCCCTGACGCCCCGCTGCCGCCGCCGGTCAGTCCCGGGCAGACTTTCAGAACCATCGCGCTTTGGCTGATGATCTGGCTCTTGCCCGTGCTGGCGCTTTGGTTGAGCGCGCCAGACACGGTGCTGACCCAGCTTGGTCTGTTCTTTGCAAAGCTGGCGGTGGTGACCTTTGGCGGGGCCTATGCGGTGCTGGCCTATATGGTGCAGCAGGTGGTGGGTGATTTCGGCTGGCTGACCACGGGGCAGATGATGGATGCGCTTGGGCTGGCGGAAACCACACCCGGGCCGCTGATACTGGTGACCGAGTTCGTGGGCTATCTTGCGGGTGCGCAGGCCGGTGGTCCGGGTTATGGGGTTGCGGCGGTTCTGGTCACGCTTTGGGTGACATTCGCCCCCTGTTTCCTGTGGATTTTTGCCGGTGCGCCCTATGTCGAATGGATCAGCCACCAGCCCCGCCTGACCGGCGCCCTGACCGCGATCACCGCTGCGGTTGTGGGGGTGATCCTCAACCTGTCGCTGTGGTTTGCGCTGAATGTGTTCTTTGGCGAGGTCAGTCGCGCGACATTCGGGCCGGTGCAGCTTTGGCTGCCTGCGCCCGGCACCCTGTCGGTCGCGGCGGTGGCCCTGTCCGGTCTGGCGGCGGTGTTGCTGCTCTGGTTGCGGCTGGACCTTTTGAAGGTGATCGGGCTGATGCTTTTGCCCGGTATCGCGCTTCATCTGTTGATGACGGGGATTTGAGGTTGACACCTCGGGCCCTGCGGATAAAAAGCGCGCTCAGCTAAGAGATTCACCCGTGCGCGCAAAGCCGCGCCCCGGCCCGACCGTTCTAAGGAGCCCGCGTTATGGCGAAACCGACCACCATCAAGATCCGCCTGAATTCCAGCGCAGGCACCGGCCACTTCTATGTGACCAAGAAAAACGCACGCACAATGACCGAGAAGATGATTGTACGAAAGTATGATCCGGTTGCGCGCAAGCATGTGGAATATAAGGAAGGCAAGATCAAATAAGTCTTCCACATTTCGACTGAACGGGGCCGCGCAGCATCAGCTACGCGGCCCTTTTTTATTGCCTGAAATGGGTGCCGTATCAGGGCCAGCATCATGACCGAGACATTTACCATACGTCCCAGCAATGCCGCCGATCTGCCGGCGCTGGATGCGCTTGTCGCCCGCAGCTATGGCATATTGATGAAACGGGATTATCCGCCCTCGATTCTGGTCACGGCCCTGCCGCTGATTGCACGCGCGCAACCCCGGCTTCTGACCTCGGGCAGTTATTACGTGGCGGTCTCGGCAGAGGGCGCATTGGTGTCGGCAGGCGGGTGGACCCATCAGGGCCCGCAGGGCGGGGTCGGGCCAAGGGATCTGGGGCATATCCGCCTGTTCGCCACCGACCCGGACGCCACGCGCAAAGGCCTGGCCCGCGCGATCATGCGTCATAGTCTGAAGACAGCCGCCGAAGCCGGGATCACCCGGCTGATCTGCCAAAGCTCCTGCACCGCAGTGCCGTTTTACACCGCCATGGGGTTTGAGAGGCAGGGCGAGATCGAGATCACGCTGCGCCCGGGGATCAGCTTTCCCGCCATGCAGATGGTGCGCAGCCTCTGAGACTGCTCAACCAATCACGCCCTCCCTATGCCTGTACAAATAGGAATATTGCCTTATGGACAAAATGGACATTTTGGCTATATTATGGTTGCATAAAAAGGAGGCTGTCATGACACGCGTCACAGCAACAGAATTCAAGAACAACATTGGCGCATTCAGCGATGCTGCAATGCAAGAGCCAGTCATCATTACGAGCCATCAGCGTGACCGGCTCGTACTCCTCTCTGCGGATGAGTATCGCCGTTTGACTGACGGCATATCCAGGGGCGTAAGCGAAGATCGCAAACGTCTGATCCGCGAAAGAGCGGACTATCATCGCGATACCATCATCGAATTAGCTAACCGGTGAGTGAGCCAAAGTGGATGTCGCGGGAGGATGTTGAAGCGATCCACGAAACGATGGTCGATATAGGCGGCGGAATGTATGGTTTGCGGGACGCCGACCTTTTGGAATCTGCCCTGGCACGGCCTCAAAATTTACATGCCTATGGTGAAAACGATCATTTCCAACTAGCGGCCAGCTACGCCGAAGGCATTGCCCGCAATCACCCGTTTGTTGACGGAAACAAGCGCACCGCGTTTGCGACAGCAGATATTTTCCTTGCCGAAAACGGACACAACCTGAATCGCGCTAAAGGGCACGAACATGCGGAAATGATGGAACAGCTCGGGCAAGGTAACATCAGCCGCGAGGATGCCGCCGGGCACTTCAGGAAATATTCCCACTCTTTGTAGCAGGAAGGGTGCGCAGTCTCTGAGACCGCTCAAAAGAAAAGGGCCAGCCCATCGGACCGGCCCTGTTACACGGTTCTTGCGTTCAGCGTTCAGTTGCGGTTGCCCAGAAGCTGCAACAGGAACATGAACATATTGATGAAGTCGAGATAGAGGTTCAGCGCCCCCATGATCGCGGCTTTGCCCAGCCATTCCTGATCCCCATGAGAGGCATGGGCCAGATAGGTGGTTTTGATCTTCTGGGTGTCATAGGCGGTGAGACCTGCAAAGATCAGCACCCCGATTGACGAGATCGCGTACATCATGATCGGCGATTGCAGGAAGATGTTGATGATCATCGCCACAACCAGGCCGATCACCCCCATGATCAGGAAGCTGCCCCAGCCAGAGATGTCCCGTTTGGTGGTGTAGCCCCAAAGCGACAGGCCCGCAAAGGCGATGGCTGTCACCAGAAAGACCTGCACAATCGAGTATGAGGTGAAAGCGATGAATATCCAGCTGATCGACACGCCCATCGTGGCCGCGAACACGTAGAAGAACAACTGTGCCGCCGCCGCCGACAGACGGTTGATCGAGGCGCTGAACGCAAAGACCAGCACCAGCGGCAGGAACATCACCACCCAACGCAGGGCCGACGTATACAGAAGCGCGCCGAAATTCGTCAGCAAGATGCCATTGCCGATGCTGCCCGCCGCCAGTGCGGGGTCGGTTGTGGTGGTCAGCCCGCTGATCGCGAACGCGGCCAGCGCGGTGATCAGCATGCCCACGGACATTGTGCCGTAGACTTTGTTCATATGGGCGCGAAGGCCCTGGTCGATCTCGGCCTGGCCAATGGCAGCGCCGCGGCTCCGGATCGTGTCGAATTCTGCCATGTCATCCTCCAAAAGGTGATTGAAACGGGCAGAATACAAAAAACGCCCGTCCTTGCCGATAAATATGGCGAGAACGGGCGGATTTTCAAGCTGTATCAGCCCTGGAAATGGGCGGAATCACGCAGCGTTCAGCGCTTACAGGCGCCAGTTTTGCGGAACATCCCAGATCGGTCGCGCGGATTCGATGGAAATCTGGCGGTCGCTCAACCCCAGATCGCGGCGGGCATGGGCGTCCAGCGCGGCCAGGGCGCGGCGTTGGCGCCACACGGCAAAAGCGTTAAGAATAAGGGCGTTCAGGCCAGTTCGGCGGGCATGCGTGACGTGGCGTTGAGTAAGTGTGTGGGCCATGATAAGTCCTTTCGATTTCGTTATGCAATGGCAGTTTCATATTCTGATGCTTGATATATGGTATAGTATGATGCATTTTGAAAACGAATGTTTCTGAACATCAATATCACGGAGATTGATATGCCGAGAAATCTCGATATGACCGCACTTCGCTCTTTTGTCACCGTTGCCGATGCAGGCGGTGTCACCAAGGCCAGCGGGTTTCTCAACCTGACCCAGTCGGCGGTTTCCATGCAGTTGAAGCGGCTGGAAGAGAATATCGGCGTTTCGCTGCTGGACCGCACGGCGCGGCGTCTGTCCCTGACCGGCGCGGGAGAACAGATGCTGGGATATGCCCGGCGGATGCTGGAGCTGAATGATGAGGTTCTGGGCCGTCTGACCTCCAAGGATTATGAGGGTGAACTGACCCTGGGCGTGCCCCATGATATTGTCTATCCGGCGATCCCGCAGGTGTTGCAGCGGTTCAACGCGGCCTATCCGCGGATGAAGGTGCAGCTTATGTCGTCTTACACGTCGCGGCTGAAACAGATGTTCGGCCGGGGGGAGATCGACGTGATCCTGACCACCGAAAACAGCCTTGACCCCGGAGGCGAGACCCTGCGCGAGCGGCCCCTGATCTGGGTCGGGGCGACAGAGGGCCAGGTCTGGAAGCAACGCCCGCTGAGGCTGGCTTTCGAGCATAACTGCATTTTCCGCAAAAGCGTCCAGACGGCGCTGGATTCAGACGGCATCAGCTGGGAAATGGCGGTGGAAAGCGATTCCACCCGGACGATCGAGGCCTCGGTCAGCGCCGATCTGGCGATACATGCCTGTATTGAGGGGACCGAGCCGCCCTATGTGGAACGTATCGCCCATCAGGGCGCGCTGCCCGATCTGCCTTCGGTCAAGATCAACATGTATGGCGCGGATATTTCAGGCGATGAACCGACCAACGCGCTGACCGATCTGGTGCATCAGGCCTTTGGCTCGATCTGAATGAAGGTCAGCTCTCTTGCGGGCCGGCGGCGGCCTCCGGGTTCCAGACCGAGATGCCCAACTGCCGGGCTGCGGCCAGCGACAGGATCGGGCTGTCCAGACCCTGGGGGCCTGAAAGGCGCGAATGGCGCGCCTTGTGCGCCCATCCATCACCCCGGTGATCCGTCCGCGATACAGGTCGCGTGCGGCCAGGGCCCGTTGCAGGTCAGACAGGAATGCCGGATCGCCGATCTCGGCCTGACACGGGGTCTCGAACCACAATTCGCGGCGTTCCCTGACAATCTGCTGCCGGGTTTCGGTGACAAAGATGGCCGGTTCCTGAACATGACCGGCACTGCTGATCTGTGGCGGTTGCAGCATGATCTGATCGGTCACCGTTTCGATCACCGCAGGGGTGGTTTCGCGCCCGTAGCAGGCATTCGGGTCCGCGCCCGGTGGCCCCATGCCGCGGCTGACCTCGACCGTGTTGGGCGCGATCAGCCCGCTGATATCGGGCGGAGCCGTCGTGTCACAGGCACAAAGGACCAAAAGGCCCGGAAGGAAGAAACGAAGGGTCACTGCTCTGTCTTGTCCTGCCCGGTTGATCCGGTTGGGATGCAATCTACAGAGTTTTGTCCTTTCGGGAAAGTGGTGCCGGCGCGCGGCATACCCAAGTGGGACCGCAAAGCCGCAGCTTGATGAGATCGCATAAGGGCTGGAAAGGGCAGGCCATGCCGGTTAGCTATGGCCGGTACAGTTTTAAGCGGCAAAGGCAAGACATGGCGAAGATCACCTATATCGAACATAATGGCACCGAACATGTGGTTGATGTGGCGGACGGGCTGACCGTGATGGAAGGCGCGCGCGACAACAACGTTCCGGGGATCGAGGCCGATTGCGGTGGCGCCTGTGCCTGTTCGACCTGTCATGTCTATGTGCACCCTGACTGGTTCGCCAAACTGCCTGCCATCGACCCGATGGAGGAAGACATGCTGGAATTCGCGTTTCAGCCCGACCCGGAACGGTCCCGCCTGACCTGCCAGCTGAAGGTCAGTGCAGAGCTGGATGGTCTGGTGGTGCAGATGCCCGAAAGACAGATCTGATGTTCCGGGCGGGGCTGGCCGGTTTTGCACTGGCGGTTTTGCCGCTGGCCGCATCGGCCTGTATCATCCCCGCCCACAGCATGACCGATATGCCGGAGACCGTGGTGCAGCATGACGGGTCGGGGATTTACCGCGCCTGGTTTGACGGGCCGACCACGCATTATACCCATGGGGTTCTGGGCGATGCGGTCGAGGCGACGGAACTTTGGGCGGAATCGCCCGGTTCCGCCAATTCCTGCGCGACGCTGAATATCCGTCTGGACGCGGATCATGTGTTCGAGGATCTGGCCCCCCGCCTGCAGGATCTGGACGGGGATGGTGCCGCCGAGGTGATTGTGGTGCGCACCCATGTGGATCGTGGCGCGCAACTGGCAATTTACGGCGATGCGGGCAACGGCGCCGATCTGCGACTGCTGGCGGCCACGCCCTATATCGGCCGGACCCGGCGCTGGCTGGCACCCATCGGCGCGGCCGATCTGGATGGGGATGGCCGGGTCGAGATCGCCTATATCGACCGCCCGCATCTGGCGCGGACCCTGCGGGTCTGGCGCTATGACCGGGGCCGACTGGAACAGGTTGCCGCCATTTCGGGCCTGACCAATCACCGGATCGGGGAGGCTTTTATCTCGGGCGGGATACGCGATTGCGGCGCCGGGCCCGAGATTGTGACCGCAGATGCCGACTGGACGCAGGTCATGGTGACCAGGCTGGATGCGGAGGGTGGGTTGAATGCCCATGCGGTGGCGGATTTCACGCGGCCAGCGATGGGGGATGTGCTGGCCTGCCGCCGCTGAGCGCTGCGTGTGGCGCATCTGCCGGATGCCTCCGGCGGAAGTATTTCGAAGATAGAGAAGCAGGGGCGGGGCGGACAGATCGGCTTTGCCGGGGTTGACTTCGCCTGTCTGCCAAGGTGTATCGGCGCGAACCGCTTTTTCCATCCGAGGACGCCCCAGATGCACGCCTATCGCAGCCAGACCTGCGCCGAGTTGAACACCGCCCATGTGGGTCAGACCGTGCGTCTGGCCGGTTGGGTCCACCGGGTGCGGGACCATGGCGGGATTTTGTTTATCGACCTGCGCGACCATTACGGGATGACCCAGGTGCTGTGCGACCCGGACAGTCCGGTTTTCGCACAGATGGAAGAGGTCCGGTCTGAATGGTGCATTCGGATTGACGGTGTGGTGAAGGCCCGCGATGCTGAACTGGTGAACCCGAAAATCCCGACCGGCGAGATCGAGGTGTTTGTGCGCGATCTGGAGGTTCTGGGCGCGGCGGGGGAATTGCCGCTGATGGTGTTCGGCGATCAGGAATACCCCGAGGAAACCCGCCTGAGCTATCGTTATCTGGACCTGCGGCGCGAGAAGATGCAGGAGAATATGAAGCTGCGCTCTGACGTTGTGGCCTCGATGCGGCGGCGGATGTGGGATATCGGGTTCCGCGAATATCAGACGCCGATCATCACCGCCTCCTCGCCCGAGGGCGCGCGCGATTTTCTGGTGCCCTCGCGCCTGCATCCGGGCCGGTTCTATGCGCTGCCGCAGGCGCCGCAGCAGTTCAAGCAATTGCTGATGGTCTCGGGCTTTGACAAATATTTCCAGATCGCGCCGTGTTTCCGCGATGAAGACCCGCGCGCCGACCGCTCGCCCACGGATTTCTACCAGCTTGATCTGGAGATGAGCTTTGTCGAGCAGCAGGATGTGTTCGATACGGTCGAACCGGTGATCGCGGGCGTGTTCGAGGAATTCGGCAAGGGCGCCGTGGTTGACCAGGACTGGCCGCAGATTTCCTATCGCGATGCGGCGCTTTGGTATGGCACGGACAAGCCGGATTTGCGCAACCCGATTAAAATGCAGGTGGTCAATGAGCATTTCGCGGGTTCCGGCTTTGCGATTTTCGCCAAGCTGCTGGAGCAGGAGGGCACGCAGGTGCGCGCGATCCCCGCGCCGGGGGGCGGCAGCCGGAAGTTTTGTGACCGGATGAATGCCTTTGCCCAGAAAGAGGGGCTGCCGGGGATGGGGTACATCTTCTGGCGCGAAAAAACCGCGGATGCGGTCGCGCAGGAGATGGGCATCACCGTCAAAGAGGCGCAGGCCAGGATGAAAGCGGGCGAGGTGGCAGGCGGGATGGAAGCCGCAGGCCCCTTGGCCAAGAATATCGGCCCGGAACGGACCGAGGCGATCCGTCAGCAGCTTGGGCTGGGTCTGGGCGATGCGGCTTTTTTCCTTGGCGGGAAACCCAAGGATTTCGAGGCCGTCGCCGGGCGCGCCCGCACTGTAATCGGTGAGGAGCTTGGGCTGACCGACAAGAACCGGTTTGCCTTTGCCTGGATCGTGGATTTCCCGATCTATGAACGGGATGAAGAAACCGGCAGGGTCGATTTCGAACATAACCCGTTCTCCATGCCCCAGGGTGGGATGGCGGCGCTGGAGGGCGACCCGCTGGAGGTTCTGGGCTATCAGTATGATCTGGCCTGCAACGGGTATGAACTGGTCTCGGGCGCGATCCGAAACCACCGGCCCGAGATCATGTTCAAGGCGTTTGAGATCGCCGGTTATGGCGCGGATGAGGTGCGCAAACGCTTCGGCGGCATGGTCAACGCGTTCCAATACGGCGCGCCGCCCCATGGGGGCTGTGCCGCCGGGATCGACCGGATCGTGATGCTGCTGGCCGATGAGGCGAATATCCGCGAGGTCATCCTGTTCCCGATGAACCAGCGCGCCGAAGATCTGATGATGAATGCACCGTCCGAGCCCACCAGTGATCAGTTGATGGAACTGGGCCTGCGGGTGATCCCGCAGGATTGACGGGGCCGGGCCCTACAGGGCCACCAGTGTCGCCGCCCCGCGCTTCGCCGCCAGATCCGCCGCGACGGAGGCGATTGCGAGATCCTGCAACCCCACGCCGGTGCCGTCGAATATGGTGATTTCATCGGCGCTGCGCCGCCCGGGATGTGCGCCATTGATCACTTCGCCGATGGGGGTGATATCCGCATCGACGATCAGGCCGGATTTGATGGCATGCTGGGCCTCACCCAGGTTCACCGACTGGGCGACCTCATCGGTGAACAGGCTGGCTGTGGCCAGCAGCGCCGGGTCAAGCTCCTGCTTGCCGACGGTATCGGTGCCCATGCAGGCGATATGGGCGCCCGGTTTGATCCAGTCGGCCATCAAAAGCGGCTCAAAGGCCGAGGTGATGGTGATGATCACATCGGCCTCTGCGCCAAGTGCCTCGCGCTCCACCGCCTGAAATGGCAGGCCAAGCTCTGCCGCGACCGCTCCCAGTTTCGGCAGCATCTCGGGATGGGGGTTCCAGGCGATGACCTTCTCGAATGCGCGCTGTTCGGCGGCCGCGCGCAACTGGAAGGTGGATTGATGGCCCGCGCCCACCATGCCCAGAACCTTCGCATCCCGGCGCGCCAGATGGGCGATGGAAACCGAGGAGGCCGCCGCCGTCCGCAGGGCGGTCAGGTAATTGCCGCCCACCAGCGCCTTCAGCCTGCCGCTATCGGGGTCAAACAGACACACAGTCGACTGGTGATTGGTCAGCCCCTTGTCGGCATTGCCCGGCCAATACCCGCCCGATTTCAGGCCCAATGCCAGCCCGGCGCGGTCAAAGCCCGATTTGAACCCGTAAAGCGCATCCGCATGGCCAATCGCCTCGCGGATCACCGGGAAATTATACGCATCCCCCCGCGCCATGGCGGCAAAGACCTGCTCCACCGCGGTGAAGGCATCGCCCCGGCCCACAACCTGCTGGCAGACCTCTTCGGACACAATCACCAGACCGTTTGTCATATCCATATCCCCGTCCATGGCCACCACTCCCCCTGCTTTCTTCTTGTGTCAAATACGCAAATTCTGCCGGTTCAATAGGCCTTGCCGCGTGCGGAGACAGGCCAGAGCGTTTCAACCCTGCCGTTCCGCACGCCCACATACCAGTCATGGGTATTGCAGGTCGGGTCACAATGCCCCGGCACCAGTTTCAGCTTGTCATTCACCGCCAGCACGCCGCCCGGGTCGGCCACCACGCCATGTTCGTCAGAGCATTTGACATATTCCACATCCGCGCGCCCGAAGATGACCGGCAGGCCACTATCCACCGATTGGGCTTTCAGGCCCGCATCGACAATCGCCTTGTCGGCCTTGGTGTGAGACATCACCGAGGTCAGGATGAACAGCGCATTTTCCCATTCGCCCTGATCAATCCGCTGGCCATGTTCATCCAGAATGCGCCCGTAATCCGCATCCATGAACGCATAGCTTCCGCATTGCAATTCATTGTAAACCCCTGATGTGCTTTCGAAATAATAGCTGCCGGTGCCGCCGCCGCCGACGATGTCACAGGCGATGCCACCTGCGGCCAGCGTGTCGACCGCGTCTTTCACCTGCGCCACCGCGATGTCGATCGCGGCCTTCCGGTCGGCATAGCTGTCCAGATGCTGCATCGCGCCCTGATAGGCCTGAATGCCCGCAAATTTCAGGCTGTCTGCGGCCTCGACGGCCCGGGCGATCTCCACCACTGCCGGTGTGCTCGTCACACCGCAGCGGCCCGCGCCACAGTCGATTTCCACCAGACATTCGATCTGCGTGCCATGCCGCGTGGCCGCCGCCGAAAGCTCCGCCACATTGGCCAGATCATCAACGCAGCAAAGGGTGCGCGCGCCCAGTTTCGGCAGACGGGCAAGCCGGTCGATTTTCGCCGGGTCACGCACCTGGTTCGACACCAGCACATCGCGGATACCGCCACGGGCGAAGACCTCGGCCTCTGAAACCTTCTGACAACAGACACCGCAGGCTCCCCCCAGATCGACCTGCATCTGCGCCACATCGACGGATTTATGCATCTTGCCATGCACCCGGTGGCGCATGCCATGGGCCTTGGCGTAATCACCCATCTTCCGGATATTGCGTTCCAGCGCATCCAGGTCGAGCACAAGGCTTGGTGTCTGTATCTCCGCCTCATCCATGCCGAGCCTGGCGGGGATGTCATAGCCGACCTCCAGATCGTCGATCTTCACATTCGCATTCATGGGAAACCCTCCTTATAGCGAAATCGTTTTATTCTGCACCACCGCTTATCGAAATTTTCGTTCGATATCAGCAGCTTGCTGACCCGGAGGCAGAGAGTTTCGATTCAGATTAAACGATTTCTGCTCTCGCCTGCCATCCAGGGCAGTTTGTCCATATCCACATTGCCGCCGGTGATGATCACCCCGATCCGTTTGCCCCGAAACACCTGCGGGTTTTTCAGGATCGTCGCCAGAGGCACGGCGCAGCTTGGTTCGATCACGATTTTCATCCGCTGCCAGGTGAGTTTCATCGCCTCGATAATCTCTGTTTCCGAGGCGGTCAGAATGTCGGTCACATAAGTTGAAACGAAATGCCAGGTATTCTCTTTCAGCGGCACTTTCAGCCCGTCGGCGATGGTCACGGGCGCATCATCGGCGATGATGTGACCGGCCTTGAAACTGCGGCAGGCGTCATCGGCCTGTTCCGGTTCGGCTGCATAAATCTGCATATCCGGGGCCAGCGCCGACAGGGTCAGACAGCAGCCCGAGATCATGCCGCCGCCGCCGATGGGGGCGATGACCGCATCCAGACCGGCAACCTGATCCAGCAATTCGCGCGAACAGGTGCCTTGCCCGGCAATCACCCGCGGGTCGTTATAGGGATGCACGAAATCGGCGCCGGTTTCCGCCTGCACCCGGGCAAACACCGCCTCGCGGCTTGTGGTCGAGGGCTCACATTCCACGATCCGCCCGCCATATCCGCGCACGGCGGCTTTCTTGGCCTCGGGCGCGGTGTGCGGCATCACCACGGTACAGGGAATGCCCCGCCGCCCGGCGGCATAAGACAAAGACAATGCGTGATTGCCCGAGGAATGGGTGGCAACCCCCTTGGCGGCCATGCTGTCGGACAGGCCGAACACCGCGTTCGAGGCCCCGCGCACCTTGAAGGCGCCCGCTTTCTGGAAGTTTTCGCATTTGAAGAACAGATCCGCCCCGGTCATCTCGTTAAGGAAGCCTGAGGTCAGAACCGGCGTGCGGTGGATATGGGGCGCGATACGGGTATGGGCCGCGATCACATCCTCAAATATGGGCAGGGGGCGGGGATCGGTCATATCTTTCACTTTCCTGTGCTTTTCAGGCTGCGGATTGCAGGCTGTGGCTGCGGGACATGCGGAAATATTCCTGTGCCGCCGCAACGCCAGAGCCAAGCCGGACCGGATATTCCAGATCGGCCATCGCCATTTCGATCGTGGCCAGACCTGCAAGAACCATGACCTCGGTCAGGGCGCCCAGATGCCCGATCCGAAAGGCTTTGCCACTCATCTGCCCCAGCCCGACGCCAAAGCTGACATCATAGGCGTTGAACGCATGGTCGGTGAGAGTATTCGAATCGAAGCCTTCGGGCACATAGATCGCGCTGACCGTATCGGAATAGAGATCGGGCGATTGCGCGACGAGTTTCAGCCCCCAGGCCGCAACCGCGCGGCGCACGCCTTCAGCCAGGCGGTGATGGCGGGCATAGACAGTCTCAAGCCCCTCTTCCTCCAGCATGGTCAGGCTTTCGCGCAACCCGTGGATCAGTTGCAGGGGCGGTGTATAGGGATAGCCGCCATTGCGGTTGGCCTGCAGCATGTCGCGGAAATCAAAGAAGCTGCGGGGCAGCTTGGCCCGCTCCATCGCTGCCAGTGCTTTCGGGCTGACAGCCAGGATTGCCATGCCGGTGGCCAGCATAAAGCCCTTCTGGCTGCCGCTGACCGCAATATCGACACCCCAGTCATCCATTTTGAACGGCATCGAGGCCAGCGAACTGACGCAATCGACCAGCAACAGGCCGGGGTGATCCGCTGCCTCCATCGCCCGGCGCACTGCGGCGATATCCGACACCACGCCGGTGGCGGTTTCATTATGGGTGACCAGCACGGCTTTGATCGCATGGCTGCCATCCTCGGTCAGGGCCTTCTGAAACGCATCTGCCGGCGCGCCTGCACCCCAGTCACATTCAATGATCCGCAGATCCAGCCCGTGGCGGTCGCACATGTCGATCCAGCGGTGGCTGAACATGCCATAACGCGCGATCAGAACCGTATCACCGGGGCTGAGCGTGTTGGTAATCGCCGCCTCCCACCCGCCGGTGCCCGAGGCGGGGAAGGTGAGGGCATGCCCTTCTTTGGTGCCGAAAACCTTTTTGCACCCGTCCAGCACGGGCAGCAGCGTGTCCGCAAAATCCGGCGCGCGATGGTCCCGGGTCTGCACCATCATCGCCTGACGCAGGCGGTCGGGCATATTGGTGGGGCCGGGAATGAACAGCGGGTTCTGGTCTGACATGGCAGGTCTCCTCCGTGGTGGTGAGGGTGTTTTACCAGTTTCAGAACAGCGCGCAATTTTTTCGAAAATATTTTTCATAAATAGAAATATCTCATATAACATTGTTATATAGTGATGAATTATTTTTCAGGATGTCGGTTTCTTATTTTATTGAAAATATTTTTCATGTACTTACTTTGCGAGAACAGACCCAACCCATCACACAGGCGGTCAGGATGGCAGAGATACATCGCAAAGCGCGCGGGCGCCCCAAATCACCGTTTACCGAGCCCGGCGGCAGCACCATTCAGGCGCTTGACCGGGCGCTGGTGGTGCTCAGCGCGCTTGCAAAGCAGGATCATGCCTCGCTGACCGACCTGTCGGAAAGGCTCAACATTCCGACCGCCACCACCCACCGTATCCTCGCCACATTGCAGCAAAACGGCTATGCAGAACTGGACGAGGCAAGCCAGACCTGGGCTGTGGGGATCGAGGCGTATCGCACCGGTTCGGCCTATCTCAACCGCACCACGCTGATGGATGTGGCCCGCCCGGTGATGCGGGCGCTGATGCTGGCCACGGGGGAAACCGCCAATCTGGCGGTGCCCGACGGGGCAGAGGTGGTGTTTATCGGTCAGGTTGAAACCCAAAACCCGATCCGCGCGTTTTTTGCCGCGGGCACCCGCACACCGATGCATGCCTCGGGCACGGGCAAGGCGATTTTGGCCAACCTGCCCGAGGCGCATCTGGCCCGAGTGCTGGCGCGGGCCGAACTGACCGGTTTCACCAGCCAGACATTGGCCAGCGAAACCGCGCTTCGGGCCGATCTGGAGGAGACGCGCCGGCGCGGCTGGTCTTTCGATCAGGAGGAACGCCATGCGGGCATGTCCTGCATCGGGGCGGCGATTTATGACGCCCGGGGGGAGGTGGTCGCGGGCGTGTCGATCTCCGGGCCCAGCACCCGGTTCGCGGATCGCCGGATGGATATGTTCGGCACCCGCGTTGCCGAAGCTGCGGCTGAGATCACCCAAGGGATCGGGGGAATACCGGCTTGAAGCAGGGGCCTGACCCTTTCAGGTTTCTACATGCCTATCCTGTGCGATGCCGTCTGCGACCGCCAATCGCTTGCTATTGCGGCGCTTTTCCCGTTTTCTGATGTAAGATGTGTTTGATTGCTGGGGTGATGTAAATGGCAGGTCAGGATTCAGCGGGGCCATTGGTCACCGGTTTTCAGCCGCCGCCCGTGCCGGATGGGGCGTCGCTGGCCGGGCGTTATGCGCGCCTGGTCCGGTTGCGGGCCGATGATCATGCCGCTGATCTGCATCGGGCCAATTCCGTCAGCGATGCGATCTGGGACTATCTGCCCTATGGTCCGTTCTCTTCAGCCGCGGCCTATCACCGGTGGGTGCGCGAGATGGAGGCCGGGCCGGACCCGATTTTCTATGCGATCGAGAATCTGGAAACCGGCCAGTTAAGCGGGGTGGCCAGTTATCTCAGGATTACCCCGGAGATGGGCACGATCGAGGTGGGCCATATCAATTTCGCGCCCGAGCTTCAACGCAGCCGCGCTGCGACAGAGGCGATGTATCTGATGATGGCCTGGGCGTTCGAGGCCGGGTATCGCCGTTATGAATGGAAATGCAACGCCCGAAATCTTGGCTCACGCCGGGCGGCAGAGCGGTTGGGGTTTTCCTATGAAGGTGTGTTTCGCCAGGCTGCCATCGTCAAGGGCCGCAATCGTGACACAGCCTGGTTTGCCTGTATCGACGCGGAATGGCCTGCATTGAAAGAAGCGTTTCAGGCCTGGCTGGCCCCGGGCAATTTCGATGCCGGGGGGCAGCAGAAAGAACGCCTTGCCGATCTGACCCGGTTGGTTCGGGTCAGTTCTGACCCCGCGCTATCGGGCCGTTGACGCGCGCCCCGGGCTTGCATCCATCGGATTGATGCAGAGGCAGAGGGGTTTAAACCCTGTTGCGTTTCGAGACGTGCTATAGCGGTTTGCGTTTGATCTGTATCGAAAACCGCTGCCTCTCCCCTTCGGGTCGAACGCGGTTTTCGATGGGGTTGCCTCCTATAAAACGCAAACCGCTTTAAACAGCCGCCACATGCTGAATGCGATCTGACAGAAGCGCGCGCAGGTTGCTGCGGTCACTTTGGGCCAGCGGTGCTGTGGCGCGGGTCACGATATCCTCCAGCCCTTTGTCATGGGCGGCGCGGGCCACACCCAAAAGGAAAGGTCTCAGATAGGCCATGGGGGGTGTGTCCAGCTCCAGCAGGTCCATCGCATGGGTCAGATCCTCCCGATAGGCGAGCGTGTCGGGCTGCACCCGGTCACTGACCGACGGGCGGGGGCCGTTGGGGCGCAAATCCTCGGGCAGGTGGCGCAATATCTCAGACTGGAAAAAGGCGATGGTTTCCATGGGTTTCGGCAGAAACCCGTCGGCACCTGCGGCTGTCGCGGCCGTGGCTGCGGCCTCCCGCTCGGCCCCGGAGGTTGCCAGGATCGCGGGCACTTTCGGCTGGCTGGTGGCGATTTCCGCTATCAGATCAAGCCCGGAGCCATCGGGCAGGCCCAGATCAATGATGGCCACAGAGGGGCGGTAAACCGCAAGATGCCGCCGCGCGGAGGTCAGGCAATCGGCCCTGCGGATCCGCGCCCCGGACCGCAGGCAGAGCAGCCTGAGCGCCTCAGACGCGAAGCGGCTGTCTTCCACCACCAGAACGGTCAGGCCCAGCAAGGGGCGCGCCGCCGTTGGTTTCGGTCGAAAGTCGAGATCTGTAACACGGTCATCCATTTTTTGTTGTCCCCGGTTGCGGCGATTCCCGACCCGATTAGAGCGGGGTAAGGTTGACAAGGTGTAAACGGGCAGACGCGGCGATGGCGCTCTTGGCAATTGCCCGGATGCGGGCCATATCAACGGTCAGGGATCAGCCAAGGAGGGGCCCATGATCGGACGCCTGAACCATGTTGCCATCGCCGTGCCTGATCTTCAGGCCGCCATGGCGCAATATCGCGGGACACTCGGGGCAGAGGTCGGCGCGCCGCAGGATGAACCCGATCACGGGGTCACGGTGGTGTTCATCACCTTGCCGAACACCAAGATCGAACTGCTCTATCCGCTTGGCGAGAACAGCCCGATTGCCGGGTTTCTTGAGAAGAATCCGGCGGGCGGCATCCACCATATCTGCTATGAGGTGGCGGATATTCTGGCCGCCCGTGACCGGTTGCAGGCGGCGGGCGCACGGGTTCTGGGCACGGGGGAGCCGAAAACCGGCGCCCATGGCAAACCGGTATTGTTCCTGCATCCCAAGGATTTCACCGGGGTCCTTGTGGAATTGGAGCAGGTCTGATGTCGATTGTCACCGGTATCGTGCTGTATGCCATCATCTGGTTCATGACCTTGTTCGTGGTCTTGCCGATCCGCATGACATCGCAGGGCGAAGCGGGGGATGTTGCCCCGGGCACCCATGCCTCGGCACCCCATAGACCCGCCATGAAACGCCGGTTTCTGGTGACCACGCTGGCCGCGGCGGTGGTCTGGGGGATTGCGGCCTGGCTGATCCTGTCGGATGTGGTGACGCTGGAGGATATCGACCTGTTCAACCGCTTCGGGATGGGTCAGCGTTAAGCCGGTGATAAAGATGGGTGAAGGTGGCCGCGCCCAGAACCGGCACCAGCAGGTTCACCACCGGGATGGTCAGGGGCACGGCCATCAACACGCCTGCGGCAAAGATGGCGACCCGGTTCGACCTGCGAAAGGATGCGGTCCCAGGGGCGTCCTGACGGCGCAGCGCCACCATCTGCGCATATTCCCGGCCCAGAAGCACGCCATTGACGACCCAGAACAGGATCGGGGCCAGCGGCGCGAAGCTGAGATAGAGGATCAGCGCGCAGAGGTTTACTGCGATGATCACCCCCAGAAACCGCATCCCGTCGCCCAGACCCTCGACAAAGCCGATCTGCCGGGCCGGGGGCAGATGCGGGTAATGTTCCGCCTCGACCGCATCGGCGATCCGGTCCAGGAAAAGCCCGGTAAAGGCCGAGGCGACGGGGATCATCAGAAAGACCGAGAGGATCAGCATCAGCGGGATGCCCGCGAGGGTCAGCGCATTGTCGAGCCAGGTGACCTCGCCAATCCAGGGCAGCGAAAAACTGTCGGGCAGAAGCCAGCCGATCAGAATGACGAAACCGGCATAGAACGCGGCCAGCAGCGCGGTTGTCAGGCCGATGCCAAGCCCGAGAACGCCCAGAAACCGGCGGTCTGACAACTGGCTGACGGCTTTGAGGAAGTCGGAAAGGATCATCGGGGCTCCGCGCCGGGTTTTGGGATGTTATGTAGTTTAACATTGGGGGACGCCGGGCGCAGATCAACCCCTGTCACCACCGAATATGCACCAATACTTTCCCGGCATCTGCACGCGCCCCGTGAGATGCCAACCCCCGGCCGCCCTATGAGGCCTTTTTACGTGTTGTCCGGCGTTTCTTGCCGCCCTTGGCCTGACGTTCAACGATCAGCTGCACCGCCATCTCCATGGTGACATCCGCAGGTTCGGTGCCCTTGGGGATGGTGGCATTCACCTTTTCCCATTTCACGTAAGGCCCATAACGCCCGTCCATCACATTGACCGGCCCGCCATGTTCGGGATGTTCGCCCAGCTCGTGCAGCGGGGGCACCGCCGCACCGCGCCCGCCGCGTTTGGCGGCTTTCTCGGCGATCAGCTCCACCGCGCGGTTCATGCCGACGGTCCAGACCTCTTCCACATCGGGCAGGTTCGCATAGATCCGCCCGTGTTTCACATAAGGCCCGTAGCGACCGATGGCGGCCTCCACGATCTCACCGTCTTCGGGATGTGTGCCAACCTCGCGCGGCAGGTTCAGAAGCATCAGCGCCTTGTCGATATCAATCGTCGCCGGGTCCCAGGTTTTCGGCAGGGAACCGCGTTTCGGCTTCTTCTCTTCCTCGGTCACCTCGCCCAGTTGCACATACGGCCCGAACCGCCCGGTCTTGAGAGAAACGGGCAGGGAGGTATCGGGGTCAACGCCCAGCATCCGTTCCTCGGGCTGCGTGTCATCGCCTTCTCCCGGCGGGGCAAAGGCGCGGGTATAGCGGCATTCTGGGTAGTTGGAGCAGCCGATGAAGGCCCCGCCCGACCGGGCCGTGCGCATCGACAGGCGCCCTGCGCCGCAATTGGGGCAAAGGCGCGGGTCGCTGCCATCTTCCTTGGCCGGAAACAGATGCGGCTCCAGCACCTCGTTGATCTTTTCCAGCACCTCGGTGATCCGCAATTCGGCGGTTTCATCAATCGCCGCCTTGAAATCGCGCCAGAACCGGTCAAGCACGTCCTTGTAATTGCGGTCGCCGGCGCTGACCTCATCCAGCTGGTTTTCCAGATCGGCGGTGAAATCATAGCCCACATAGCGGCGGAAATAATTGCTGAGGAAAGCCGTCACCAGCCGCCCCTTGTCTTCGGGGATCAGCCGGTTCTTGTCTTTCACCACATAGCCGCGATCCTGAATGGTGGTGACGATCGAGGCATAGGTGGAGGGCCGCCCGATGCCCAGTTCTTCCATCCGTTTGACCAGCGTTGCCTCGGTATAGCGCGGCGGGGGCTGGGTGAAATGCTGCTGGCCCAGAATGGCCCCGTCATTGCTGAGCACTCCGCCGCCATTCTGGCGCAGATCGCCTGGCGCATCGTCTTCGATCACCGCGCCCCCATCACCGGCGGCTTTGGTGAAATCGGCCTCAAGCGCGGCGGGTTTCGGGGTGACAGGCTCGCCCTGGCTGATCTGCGGCAGACGTTTGGCATCATCGGTTTCCACATCATCGCGGCCTTCCTCATAAACCTTGAGGAACCCGTCAAACAGCACAACCTGACCGGTGGCGCGCAGCACCACCTGGCCATCCGCACTGCCGATATCGACGCTGGTGCGTTCCAGCCGCGCGCCTTCCATCTGGCTGGCAATCGTGCGTTTCCAGATCAGGTCATAAAGCTTGCGCTGATCATCTTCCGACAGTTTGATATCGTCCGGCCCGCGCGACATATCCGTTGGCCGGATACATTCATGGGCCTCCTGCGCGTTCTTGGCCTTGTTTTTGTAAACACGCGGCGATTTGGGGATATAGGCCTCGCCATACCGGTCCTTGATCGCGCTTCGGGCGTCGCTGACGGCCTCGGGCGCCATATCAATCCCGTCGGTCCGCATATAGGTGATGTGCCCGGCCTCATAGAGCCGCTGTGCTGTGCTCATCGTCTGGCGCGCGCCCATGCCGAATTTGCGGCTGGCTTCCTGTTGCAGGGTCGAGGTCATGAACGGGGCCGAAGGGTTGCGATTGGCTGGTTTCGCCTCGACCGACTGCACGCTCAGATCGCGTGAGGACACCGCCTTGACCGCCATCGAGGCCGCAGCCGCATTGTCCAGATCGTATTTGTCGAGCTTGTTGCCGCCCAACACCGTCAGCCGCGCCTCGAAACTTTGACCGCGCGGGGTGTCCAGCACTGCCCGGACCGACCAGTATTCGCGGTGCTTGAACGCCTCGATCTCCATCTCGCGTTCAACGATCAGGCGCAGGCAGACCGATTGCACCCGGCCTGCGGATTTCGCACCGGGAAGCTTGCGCCACAGAACCGGCGACAGGTTGAACCCCACCAGATAATCCAGCGCCCGGCGGGCCAGATAGGCCTCAACCAGTTCCATATCGACCTGACGGGGGTTTTCCATCGCGTCGGTAACGGCGGATTTGGTGATGGCGTTGAACACCACCCGGCTGACCGGCGTGTCCTTCCTGATCGCCTTGCGCTTGCGCAGGGCTTCCTCAAGATGCCAGCTGATCGCCTCGCCCTCCCGGTCCGGGTCGGTGGCGAGGATCAGATTATTGTCGTCTTTCAGCGCATCGGCGATGGCTTTGACATGTTTTTTGCTGTCGCTGCCGATCTCCCACAGCATCTCGAATCCGGCGTCTGTATCCACCGATCCATCTTTCGGGGGCAGATCCCGCACATGGCCGTAAGAGGCAAGAACGGTGTAATCATTTCCCAGATATTTGTTGATTGTCTTGGCTTTGGCAGGGGATTCGACAACAACAACGGGCATGGAAAGCACCTTCGAGTCAGGGGGTGTAGTGGCGGCGGAACATGTGGGGGCATCGCGGCACTTGTCAATGCGGCTTGGTCTATATCCGGCCTGTTTTGACGATTAAATGGCTTTCCCGCCGCATCAATCCAGCGGCAACACATCCCTTTGGACCATCGTGCGCAGCGAAAAACTTGACCGTGTTGCGCGGATGCCGGGGATATGGACCAGCTGGGTTTCCAGAAACCGGTCAAAGGCGGTGAGGTCGGGGGTGACGACCTTCAGCAGGATATCACGGGTGCCGGTCATCAGGTGGCATTCGACAACCTCGTCAAACCGGGTGACCGCCCGTTCAAAGCCGGACAGGGTTTCATGGCTTTGGCGTTCCAGTTCCACAAAGATGAATACGGTCAGGGGATAGCCGAGTTTCGCCTGATCCACCCGCGCGGAATAGCCGGTGATGATGCCCTCGGCCTCCAGCCGCGCGACCCGGCGGGCGCAGGGGGTGGGGGTCAGGCCAACCCGGTCTGCAAGGTCGATGACCGGCATGCGGCCATCTTTCTGCAGATGGGCGATAATGCGGCGGTCAATCTTGTCCATTGGCGATAATCTTTCTGAAATCATCCTCTTTTAGAGAATAGCTCTAATATCAAAGGCAGCCAAGGCCGTATTTGCCGCCATTCGCTCCACGCTCCGGGCTAGGCTCATGGGAAACAGGAGGTCTGTATGAACATCACATCCATCGCTTGCCCTGGTCATGAACAGGTGATCCGCGTCGAAGACAGCTTATCGGCTCTGACCGGGTTTATCGCCATCCACTCCACCCGGCTTGGACCGGCGGCAGGCGGGTTGCGGATGCGGCCCTATGACACCGAGGATGCGGCCCTGGAAGATGTGTTGCGGTTGAGCCGGGGGATGACCTTCAAGAATGCCGCCGCCGATCTGCCGCTTGGCGGTGGCAAGGCGGTGATCATCGGTGATGCGAGGGCAAAGACCAGGGCGCAACTGGTGGCATTCGCCCGGGCCATTGACGGCTTGCGGGGGCGGTACTGGACGGCGGAAGACATGGGGGTCGACCCGGGGGATATGGCGGTCATGGCCTCGGTCACCCCCTATGTGGCGGGGTTGCCGGATGGGGCATTTTCCACCGGTGATCCCTCGCCGGTTACTGCGCGGGGCATTTTTCATGCAATCCGCACCACGGCCAGATACCGGTTTGGCAGCCCGCTGCTGGAAGGGCGGCATGTGGCGGTGCAGGGGCTGGGCCAAGTGGGCTGGCATCTGAGCAAATTGCTGCGCGCTGCGGGGGCCCGCCTGACTGTGGCCGATATCGACGCGGAGCGGGCGGAATGGGCCGGGCAGAGCTTTGGTGCGGTTGTAGTGGCGCCAGATCGGATTCTGGCGGTGGAGGCGGATATTCTGGCGCCCTGTGCCATCGGCGCGGTGCTGAATGCGCAGACGATCCCGGCACTGCGTGTGCAGGCCGTGGCGGGCGGGGCCAACAACCAGCTGGCGGCTGAGGCGGATGGCGCGGCATTGCATGCGCGGGGTATTCTCTATGCCCCTGATTATGTGGCCAATGCAGGCGGGATCATCAATATCGCCACCGAGATTCTGAAAATCCGGGACCGGCGACGCTTTGTCAGCGACAGGCTGACGGCGCTGGATGCCACGCTTGAGACCATCTTCAAACATGCCGCCGAACGCGACGTGGGACCAGATCGTGTGGCGGATGAGATCGTGGCCGCCAAGATGCAGGGGGCTGAGGCCGCATAGGGCGGAACAGACAGGATATGTTGAAAACCGGGCCGGTTTCTGGCATGTTCCGGTGGTATCGGGCGGGCATCAGATCTGCCGTATATGCCTAGGAATGGGGCCGGACACATGAAGAAACCCGTCTTGCTTTTGGTGGTGCTGATATTGGGCAGCGCCCCGATCGGCACAGCTGTATCGGCAAATGCGATTGAACGCGCCTGCAACCAGTCGAACAGGCAGGCGGCCAGTCGGCAGCTTTGCGGCTGTATCGGTCTGGTGGCGGATATGACGCTCAGCGGTACGGATCAGCGTCAGGCCGCACGGTTCTTCAGCGATCCGCAACGGGCACAGGATATACGCATGTCCGACCGCGCCAGTGATGAGGCATTCTGGACCCGCTACCGGTCTTTCGGGGAAACCGCCGAAGCGATGTGCGGCTGAGCGGCCCAGCCCCGCGCACCCTGTTCGATCAGGTCCAGGGTTTCGTCGAAATCCCTTGTATAATAGGAGTCCGGCACGTCTTCGGGCGCCTCTTTCACATGGGCAAGAAACAGCGCCAGATCGGCCTTTGATCCTTCAGGCCGGATCGCGCGCAGATCGGCCAGATTCTGACGGTCCATCGCCAGGATCAGATCAAACCGGTCGAAATCTTCCGGGCAGACCTGCCGGGCCCGTTGCGTTGACAGGTCATAGCCCCGTTGCAGGGCGGCCTTTTGCATCGGCGCATAAGGCGCATCACCGATATGCCAGTTGCTGGTTCCGGCACTGTCCACCGCGACGCCATGCAGCATGGCCTGCAACACGCCCTGCCCGGTGGGAGAGCGGCAGATATTGCCAAGGCAGACGCAGAGGATGCGCTGGACAGGGGCGGCATTGCGCGACAGGCTGGTGGGATCGGCGGGCATGGAGGGCTCCGGTGAAAGGCAATGCTGTCATCATGGGGCTGCCCCGGACAAAGGGTCAAGCGGGGCGGGGAGGCCCGGGCCGGCACTGGCGGCTGAAACCGCCTTTTGTGGTCTCATGAACATGACGGGCCGGATTGTTCTGCTGATCGGGGCGGGGGTGTCTGCGGAAAGCGGGTTGGGTACGTTTCGCGACAAAGGCGGGCTGTGGGACCAGTATGATCTGGCCGAGGTCGCCACGCCCGAGGGTTTTGCGCGCAATCCGGCACTGGTTCATGACTTCTACAATGCCCGGCGGGCCAATGCGCTGGATGCGACACCAAACGCCGCCCATGAGGCGCTGGCGCGGTTGGAGCAGGGCTGGCCGGGTGAGGTTTTGCTGGTCACCCAGAACGTGGATGATCTGCATGAGCGGGCCGGATCCTCCCGGCTGATCCATATGCATGGAGTGCTGACCGGGGCGCTTTGTGCGGCCTGCGGCCATCGCTGGCCCGCACCACGGGTCATGACGGTGACTGATAGTTGTCCGGGTTGCGGTGCCTCTGCAACCCGGCCCGATATCGTCTGGTTCGGCGAAATGCCCTACCGGATGGAGGCGATTTATGAGGCTGTGGCCCAGGCCGATCTGTTTGTCTCCATCGGTACCTCGGGGGAGGTCTACCCCGCCGCAGGCCTGGTGGAGGAGGCGCGGATCGCGCGCGCAGAGACGCTTGAGATCAATCTGGAGCCGAGCTCAAGGCCAGGCGTGTTCGATCAGGTGATTGCCGGGCCTGCCTCTGAGGTGGTGCCGCTTTGGGTGGAAAAGATGCTGGCTGGTGAAATCCAGATATGAGCATCGTTCATGTGATCTGCACCGCGTATGGATTGCGCAGAGGGCATCGCCTGAGCCGAGGGATGGGCGAGAAGCGCCCGCGCCCCGTGGGGGCGGCTCAGGCGCTGCCCGGCGGTGCCGCCGGGCGGGGAGGTGATGTGGGGTGATTCAGGATTATGGGCCGAAGCTATAAGGCGATTTAGGTTTCGTGAAACGCTTCAAAAATGTGGCGGCGCGTCCTCGGAGTTAAAATAAAGAGGCGCGCCGCCCTTCGGTCGCCAAAGGCGAGGGACACCGCCCGCGCGACCGAAACTGCATCAGGCTTAGCTGTCGCTGCCATGATTCATGTTGGAGTGATCCATTTCCCCATGATTCATGCCGCCATGATCCTGGCGTTCCAGATCAACCGGGATCATCAGGGTGACCGGTTCGGCATGTTCAAAGCTGATTGTCACCTCAAGCTCTTCACCCTGTATGAAAGGATCGGTCAGGCCCATGAACATGATGTGATCACCGCCGCGCATCAGCGCGATTGTCTGGCCGGCGGCAACCGGAAAGCCGTCTTCAACCTCGATCATCCGCATCACGCCATTGCTGTCCTGCAGATGGGTATGCAGTTCCACATGATCGGCCGCATCCGAGGTGACGGCGACAACCCGGTCATCGGTATCGCTGTGATTGGTGATGGTCATGAAGGCGGCACCGCTTTGCGCCACCGCGCTGGAGGAGCGCGCATAGGCATCCTCGATGATCATATGGGCCTGAACCAGCCCGGGCAGAACCAGACCGATGCTGGTGGTGACGGCAAGCGCCAGCGTTTTGATGGACATGTAATGTCCCTCCGTTCGTGCAATAATTTGAAAAGTCAGGTCAGGGATCAGGCGGAATGCGCAGGTGGCGCGCGGGCCTGAGCCCCTTGCACGGGGACGGGACGGGTTGATTGAACATGGGTGACGACCACCGCTTGCGTGGTCAGCAGGATCGGTATTGCATGGGGTGCATCTGAACCCGTTGCCAGAGGACCGATAGTGCAATCGGGGCAGATATGGTCCTGCAGGATCGGGGCGCCATCGCTGCCGATGGGAACCGTCACCTGCACGCTGCCGATACACAGGACCATGGTGCCATGCACGGCCATATTCCCCCGGGCAAGCGCCATGCTGACGCTGGTCAGCGACAGAATCAGCGCAAGGCCGACAGCACAGAAGGGGCGGATCATCCGGCTCATACAGACAGGTCTACGCCCTCGCATGCCGGATTGGAAAGCGACAAAATGATAATGACCCCGCAGCGGTCAGGATGCGGGGTCATGTTCTGGACATCTGTATAGGGGTCAGGCTTCGGCCTGGGCCTTGGCGATATCTTTTTTGATTTTCAGCGCTTTGGGTGACAATTCGTCATCCTTGGCTTTCGCCAGAAATGCATCCAGCCCGCCGCGGTGATCAACCGTGCGCAGGGCCGCGTTTGAAATGCGCAGCTTGAAGCGTCGATCCAGCGTGTCGGAGCCAAGTGTGACCTCGCTCAGATTCGGCAGGAAGCGGCGCTTGGTTCTGTTTTTAGCATGGCTGACATTGTTGCCAGTCATCGGACCTTTGCCGGTCAGTTCGCAGACGCGAGACATGGGGCTACCCTCGGATTTTAGAAACGGAAGGGGGCGCGTGACCGACGTGTCAGCGCCCCGAAAATCTGTGCGGTGGATAAAAGGAGGCTGGCGGGGTGTCAAGCGTGGAATCGCGGGTTTTGCAGCCTGACAGGCCGTGCTTGCGCGGCTAGGGTCAGGCCCCCTTAAATCCATGCCGTCAGTTTGGCAGATTTTTCGCGTGACGAGGCGCAGGGCTGCCGGAATAGTGGTTCTATTTCAAAGGCCTGCAACGATGCTCACGCGGGACATCCGCCAAACCCGAAGGGCACCGATTTCACATCATCTCAGCGGCGTGCGCCGCTTGACCGTAGAACACCTATGGCCGGCGCGCCGCAAACCACTGATATTTCGTGAAATCGGCGCTGACGGTATGGATTTAAGGGGGCCTGACCCTAATCTGACCCCATGGTAAAAGAAACAGATTTGTATCCGCCGGTGAAGGCGTTTCTGGAAGCGCAGGGCTATGAGGTGAAGGCCGAGATTGCGGGTGCCGATGTGGTGGCGCAGCGCGGCGCGGAGGAGCCGGTGATCGTGGAACTGAAAACCCGGTTCTCGCTGGCGTTGTTCCATCAGGGGGTTGCCCGGCTGGGCGTCAGTGATCTGGTCTATCTGGCGGTCCCGCGCGGCAGCGGGCGGATGTTTCAAAAATCCCTGACCGAGAATGTGAAACTGGCCCGGCGTCTGGGTCTGGGCCTGCTGACCGTGCGGCTGAAAGACGGGTTTGTCGAGGCCCATTGCGACCCGGGCCCCTATGCGCCGCGCCACTCGAAACCGCGCAAAGCCCGGCTGCTCAGGGAATTTGCCCGCCGCGTCGGGGACCCGAATGCTGGCGGCACCCGTGGCGGGATTGTCACCGCCTACCGGCAGGATGCCCTGCGCTGTGCCCGGCATCTCGCCGCCCACGGCCCCTGCAAAGGCGCGGCGGTCAAGGCAGCAACAGGGGTGGAGCGCGCCACGACCCTGATGCGGGACGATCACTATGGCTGGTTTGAACGGGTGGAGACCGGCATATACAGGCTGACCCCGAAAGGGGGGGAGGCGCTGACGGTGTATCCGGGGGAAGAGGGGGGCTGACCCTAAAGCACCCTGCCTTAAACTTGAATCACAAATACCCTGCCACGCTTCGCGTTCCCAGGGTATTTGTGATGCGCGATGTCTCAGGTTTAAGGCAGGGTACTCTAGCCATCAGCATAGGTGGCCAGAATATCTTGCTGCAACTGGTCGATGTGGAAACGTCTTCTTGCTTCCTTTTGAGCGTTAGACCCAAGACGGTGTCGATGCGTCGGATCACTGATCAATTGGGCAAGGGCATCCAAGATTTCCTCGGTATGCTCCCGGTCGTCTACAAGCACAGCCGTTTCGTTCTCCACGACGACCTCTGGTATACCGCCCACTCGTGTTGATATGACCGGAAGTCCCCGGGCCATTGCTTCGGCCAGTACGATTCCAAATGTTTCAAAACGAGGCAGATGAACCATGATGTCGGCGGCGTCGAGCGGGTCTATAACGTTCGTCAAAGCGCCGGTGAACAGGATACGATCGCTTAAATCCAGGTCGCGGGCCATTTTTTCGCAATACGCGCGAGATTCACCGTCCCCCACAAGCGTGAGTGTCGCGTCCAGGCTATGTTCGTTCACAAGCTTCCCAAGCAATGGAATGATGAATTCATGGCCTTTGTTGCCGGTGAACATCGCGATACCTATCAAGTTGACAGGCTTACCAGGGCTGCCATCATTTTGCGACATCTCCGGCACCGGCGCAAAGAATTCATCGTCAAGGGTCGCGTTGTAAACAACAGATATCTTTTTCTCCGGGACCTTTGCTTCAATGAGACGTCTTCGGACATCTTTTGAAACGGCAATCACCTTTCCCGGAAAAATCCGGTTCGTCCACTCTCTACCGGTCCCCAGGACCGTGTTAACGTGGATGCGGCGCTGTGGAATATCGGCCAATGCTGCGTAGAAGCCTGCGTGGAAATTAAAGGAGTTGACCACCGCCACTTTTTTACTGCGCATCAGCATGGCTATATTTCGAATGCAACCGGGCGTGCCGCGCAGGCTGCGATCCGGGATAGCAAGGCCATGTATTTTGTGGTGCTCAAAGCCGTCTGCGACCAGTTGTTCGGCATACTCACCACCGCCGCTTGCAATACAAACGGAATGACCAGCCATCCGAAGCGCTCGGGCATACGCATGCATAAGCTTGGCGGGTCCCGCAAGCTGAACGTCTGATCTAATCAGCAATACGTTCATGCGCGTCTATCTTCTAGGACTGTCGCGCGAAACTGCCCGCCGACGAATAAGAGCAAGACCGTCAACACCCTCACATCTGAAATCAGCGCTTCAATCATCCCAAAGCCGCCAATGATAACAAGGGTTCCGGCCAATACCCAGTTTTTCCTTTTAACCGAGACCACAAGAAGTGTCACAAAGGCCAGAAACAGGCAAAAGGTGGCCAGAGAACCGTAGGCGAGATATCCCTGCAAAAGGAAATTATGTGCGTGCTGGAAATCCGTACCGTCCAGAATTGGCGGAGTGTTGATCGCGACGACGGCGGCGGCGTCCCCCATGCCTATCAGGTTGGGGAAAGTCTGCCTGGCAGCAGTTAAGGCTTGCGCTAATATCTCGAGGCGTCTTCGATCGGACCAGGTTCCAATTTGGAGCAAATCCTGTCGCGGGAGGTTTCGATCAAGTTCAAAGGTTCCATCAGTCACCATCCCTGCTAGGTTTTTGATTTGACGAATTAAAGTATCCTGTGGCGTTGTGTCGGACCAGGACAGGCCCATCCAGATCAGTACCACACAAAGAAGAACTGGAATGCCATAGCGCCAATCCAGGAAAATGTTGATGATGATGATACAGCAGAGCACGAGAACTCCGACCCTGCTTTCAATCATCGAGCAAAACAAGAAGCCCAAGACCAATAGTATCGCACGCAGGCTACCGAGACGTAATGCCAGAACGGCCGGCAATAATGGAATAAGGATCGAGGCGGTGTTGTTTTGATCGGGCGAGTAGAACATCCAAGCCTGCGAAATGCGGAAAACAGGCCCAGATGCGAGCGCTGCGAACACAAAAAAAGTAATCGCGGTGCAATAGACAACGATTGTAAAGGCGGAACAGCTTTCCTTTTCGCGTAGAGCAACAAACCCTATCATAAAAGCTGTTGCGTAGACCGCAAACTTGAGGAACTCAAATTGTATGTCTGACTTTTGCTGAATGGGAAACGTACCCATAAGACAAAAGACTGCTCCGGCGACAAACATACCGGCCACAACCAGCACAATGCGGTCATAACCGTTGTTTCGAAATTCCAGCCAACCCAGATATAAAGCAGGCAGCCCGGCCACTGCTATGAACGCAACCAGCAGTTTAGGCGGCAGTATAAGTGTGCTTGCTAGAGCGGCTGCAAGTATGAGTTTTAGTGTATAAAAAGAGCGGACTTGGCGAGCTGCCTGCATCTGGTGCCTCACTGGGTATTGTTTGCATCAACCACAGATAGCTGCAGGTCACAAGACGCTTCTCAAGACCTGCGTGGATCAAGATCTATTGATTTCTGGAGGCTCCGGATAACCCATCGTTTGAGACACGCACTGCGACATGTTTGATCGTTTCTGATCGGGTGATGTGCGGATGATGCGTCTGGAGCCCCGTTTCCCTGCGTCCCATGGGGCAGTTCTTCGTCACATGGAAAAGCCGCGACCAAGTTGTCGCGGTTTTTTCTGCGTTGCATCCGCTCAATGATGGTTGCTATATCCCCTGCAAGTTCTCGGAAAAGAGACTTGGAAGAGACAAGACTGTCGTGCCGGCGTAGCTCAGTAGGTTAGAGCGCCTGATTGTGGATCAGGAGGTCCCCCGTTCGAGCCGGGGCGCTGGTACCATTCCTTAACCGATATCCTGACTTGCCGGGCCTGACAGGGGCATCGCCAAAGGATGTCACTCATCGGTCAGATCGATCTCGCGGGTCACCTCGCCGCTTTCCATGTCAAAGACGCGGATCACCCCGTCATCGCCGACAATCACGGCCTGCCCGCCCAGTTGGCTGTACCCCGTCATGGCGACCCCTGCCGGCAGGGCAAATGCTTCGGGGAAGACCAGAACCGGCGCAGGCGGGGCAGACAGGCGGATGACAAGCAGCCCGGTGATCGCTATGACCCCGAAAATCATCACCACCGTCAGCACGGTCACCAGATTGCGCAACAGGCGCAGATGGCCCGGCAGCGGGGCATTATCTTCCTGCGGAGTGTCCATCATGGCGCCCACCCAGATCATCACGGTCCTGATCGGCCCGGACCCGGCCCCGCGTCTTGATAAGGCACTGGCCCGCGATGTGCCAGAGGCCGCCGCGCTTAGCCGGTCGCGTCTGGCCCGGTTGATTGCCGCGGGCGCGATCCGGGTCAATGGCGACACCGTGACCGATGGCAAGGCCCGGGTGGAGGAGGGGGACAGGGTGGAGATCACCGTGGAGGCCCCGGCCGAGGCCCGTATCCGGCCAGAGGATATTCCGCTTGATATCAGATATGAGGATGCGGATCTGATCGTGATCAACAAACCGGTGGGGATGGTGGTGCATCCGGCGCCGGGCACGCCATCGGGCACTCTGGTCAACGCGCTGCTGCATCATTTTGGCGGCAATCTGTCAGGCGTGGGGGGCGAAAGGCGCCCGGGCGTTGTGCACCGGATCGACAAGGATACCAGCGGGCTGCTGGTGGTTGCGAAATCTGACCGGGCGCATCACGGGCTGGCGGACCAGTTTGCCGATCACTCGGTTGAACGGCTGTATCAGGCGCTGTGCCACGGGGTGCCTGATGCCGCCGATCCGCGCCTGCGCGGGACCAGAGGCATCCGTTTCGAACCCGGTGGCGTGCTGAAAATCTCCACCCAGTTGGCCCGGCATAAAACCGACCGGCAAAGACAGGCGGTGCTGTTCCAGGGCGGGCGTCATGCGGTGACGCGGGCAAGGGTGAGGGAAGGGTTTGGCATCGCCGCGCTGGTGGAATGCCGTCTGGAAACCGGGCGCACCCATCAGATTCGCGTGCATATGGCCCATGCGGGGCACGGGCTGATCGGCGATCAGACCTATGGCGGGCGGCGCCGGATCGGGGCAAAAACCGCGGGTGAGGATCTGGCCCGGGCGCTGAACAGTTTTCCGCGACAGGCGCTGCATGCCGCCAGCCTGGGGTTCACGCACCCGGTGAGGGGGGATGTGATGCGATTTCAGGTGCCTGTTCCTGCCGATATGACGGGTTTGCTTGAAAACCTGCGCGAAGCGGCCCTGTAACCTGTGCACAATTGCACGTTATTATCCTGTAACACGGATTGCCGTGCGCGCAGTCGGGGGTTAATTTTATCACAACAACGCGGATGCCACATCTTGACGTCTCGCCTTCGAATACCCACGTTCATCTAAAGTTAATATATTTTACATTATCAAGCAAACCAAACAGAGAGGGTCAGCTATCATGAGTACATATGCAAATCTGCCCGCACCGTCACCGGAACAGGGCCTGAACCGTTACCTTCAGGAAATCCGCAAATTCCCGATGCTGGAACCTGAACAGGAATATATGCTTGCCAAGCGCTGGGTCGATCATGAAGACACCGATGCCGCCCATCAGATGGTGACCAGCCATCTGCGTCTGGCGGCCAAGATCGCCATGGGCTATCGCGGCTACGGGCTGCCCCAGGCCGAGGTGATCAGCGAGGCCAATGTGGGCCTGATGCAGGCGGTCAAGAAATTCGACCCGGAAAAAGGCTTCCGTCTGGCAACCTATGCCATGTGGTGGATCCGCGCCTCGATTCAGGAATATGTCTTGCGGTCCTGGTCGATGGTGAAACTGGGCACCACCTCGGCGCAGAAGAAACTGTTTTTCAACCTGCGCAAGGCCAAGGCCCGGATCGGCGCATTGGAAGAAGGCGATCTGCGCCCCGAAAACGTGGCCCGCATCGCCAATGATCTGGGGGTGACCGAAACCGAGGTTGTGTCGATGAACCGGCGGCTGTCGGGCGGCGATGCGTCTTTGAACGCGGTTGTCGGCAGCGATGGCGAAGGCGCCACCCAATGGCAGGACTGGCTGGAGGATGATGACGCCGATCAGGCCGGAGACTATGCCGAGAAAAACGAGTTTCAGCATCGCATGGCGCTGATGAAACAGGCGATGGAGGTTCTCAATGAGCGGGAGCGGGATATTCTGACCCAACGCCGCCTGCAGGATCAGCCGGTCACGCTGGAGGATCTTTCAGGCGTCTATAATGTCAGCCGCGAACGGATTCGCCAGATCGAGGTGCGCGCGTTCGAGAAATTGCAGAACCGCATGCGCGACCTGGCGCGCGAAGACGGGCTGCTGCCCGCCTGAGCAAGGGGCCAGAGGACAGTCTTTCGCGGCCTGATCTGGACGCCGATACCTCCGGCACATCCGAAATATGATAGAAAAGCCCCGCCGCTGTCGGCGGGGCTTTTCTTATGTGGGTGAGTGTCAACGCTGGCCTAAATCGTTTGACTTTATGTTGAAACGCCTTTCGCCCTTGGCTCAAACGCGAAAGCCGTTGTACTGCTTCAATGTAAAGTCGAAACGTTATATGCTAATTGAGAGCATTTTCTAAGGCATCGCCGGAATGTCGGTCGGCTCAGGTTCGGCGCCTGTAGCTGTGAGCATGGCATGTATCTGTCCCCGGTGATGGGTCTGGTGGTTGAATAGCTGTACGACGCAGATCGCCTTAGACATTTCAATCTTGTCTGAACCGTCGAGCGGATACCACCTGATAACGCCATTGAGATCTGAGTTGGTGATGCTGCCAGCCCATTGTGCGATTTCTGCATCTCGCCATGCGCGTAAGCCTTTGAACTCAGACCAATCTGATGGGCTGGTCAGTGAATGTGTGAACGTGTCCTGCGGTCTTTCATTACCTTTGATGCGCTCAAGCATGAGAGCATCGGCCCAATAAAGATGGTTCAGTGTTGCTGCTATGGATCTGAAGAACGCACCTCGATCCAGCCAACGCTCGGATGCGGTTAATCCGTCGGCTGCAGCAATGAGTGAGGTGTTTTGCCAGCTGTTGTAGCGTGCGAAGAGACGGCAATATTCGGCTGTAATCATCTTTCATGGCCTCAGTGTTATGATGGAAGTTTGGGAAAATTGGCCGCTTTGCATAGGCATAGAGCAAATTGCGCCTCGACCCGCACAGGCTGTCGCGCCGTCGGGTGAGTGTCATGGTATAGCTGCTATCGGCTTTGCGTAAGCCTTTTCTTATTCGTGCCTGATTGGATGCAGGATCACCAAGTACCGTTTTCGGTACGCGTCGGGTGATGAGATTGCCCCCTTTTCCCGAATCAACCGGACGCCCTGTTGTGCCTGATGCGCGGCGGGGGTGTGCTTTGTGTTGCATTTCTCACGGGTCTGCGAGGGTAACCGGCTGTTTTCGTGAGGGATGTTGCCATTTCTCACGGAACCGAGAGGGCCCGTGTTTCAAGGGCAACCGGTGCAGGGTTTATGTGCACATACGCACCATTATTCGGTATTTATCACGGGTTCGTGGGGTGAAACACAGGTCCGCCTGCCCTAAATTCATCTCATCGGAAGCACAGACTTCCACCAACACACGACCAAACACACACACCCGAAAGGACCATACCCATGAAACGCTTCGCTCTCACCACCGCTCTCGCCCTGGCCGTTGCCGCACCTGCTTTTGCAAATGACCAACTGGCCGCCTCGCTGGGCGTCGATGCCGGGGACTACACTGTCGCCGAACTGATCCAGCTGCGCGACGCACAGGAAAACGGTGATTATTCCGTGGCCCGCTACATCCGCAACGGCGGCGGGTCTGAAACCATCTCCACCCAGTCTTTCGGCGGCACCTCGGCGTCCGATTTCGCGCTGCGGGTTCTGGAAGAAGGCGATGACCATATCCGCGCCAATTTTGTCCGCAACGGCGGCGCCGAGACGGTTTCGACCCAAAGCTATGGCAGCAACCCGGTGGTGGACGCTTTCATCCTGCGCAACCTGCAGGAAGATGACGACCACACCCGCGCCTTCAACCTGAGCCATAACTAAGGCACATCGCCTGACCATACCAAGAACGGCCAGACGGGGCCCTCCCTCCCCCGATACGGCCAGACAAAAAGCCCCCCGGCAAACGCAGGGGGGCTTTTTTAGAGCGCCGGGAGAGGCAGTGGCCCGGATCAGCATCAAGGCCCGGTAGCTTTCGCCGTCTTTGCGATGGCGAAAGGGGCCCGAACCGGTCTATCATCCCCCAAACGCGATGAAGGAGATGTAAGGATGCCGCTGAGCGATGAAGAGAAGGTTGATGGCCGCCTGAACGGGGAACAGAATGAACCGTCAGGCCGCGAAGGTCTGGTGATGCGTCTGGTCTTTATGGTGATCATCGCGATCATGATCAGCCTGGCCCAGACGGTTCTGGGGGTTCTGACGATCATTCAGTTCGTCATCATGGTGATCAATAGCGGAGAACCCAACCCGCGCCTGTCGGAATTCGGGACTGATCTGGGCATCTGGATTGCCAAGGCCGCCCGGTTTCAGACCGCCGCCAGCGAGGTCAAACCCTGGCCCTGGACCGAACTTGACTGATCCCTGTTCGCATGGGTTTGCGACGGTCTGAAAACACTCTACCTTGCCCCCGAATTCAGGCACTTGGTCATGCTGTCTGACAATCGGGGTGGATACGGCATGCCTGTGCATGTCTGCGGGGGAAACGGCCATGGGTGAACCGATTACCGAGATCACGATTGTGGGCGGCGGCACCGCTGGCTGGCTGACCGCAAGCCTGTTGCAAAGCATTCTGACGCGCCCGGGCCGGGCGGATAAGGATGTGCGCATCACGCTGGTGGAATCGCCCAATGTGCCCACCGTGGGCGTGGGGGAGGCCACGGTGCCCGGCATGCCGCGCACGTTGAAAAACATCGGCATTCCCGAGGCCGAGTTCTTCAAGACCTGCAACACCTCTTTCAAACTGGGCGTGCTGTTCCGCAACTGGAATGTCGACAATGACGGGGCGCCGGTTGATTATGTGAACCCGTTCAACCCCGTGCCCCGGGTCGAGGGTATTGATGCGGGCTATTTCATGCTGCGCCACGGGGCGGGTGCGCTGGATTTCGTGCAGACCTATTCGGCCGCCGTCGATCTGGCCCGCGCCCATAAGGGCCCGCGTGTGCTGGGCGCCAAGGAAAACGACCCGCGTGTCGGCTTTGCCTATCATCTGGATGCGGGCAAATTCGCCCATATGCTGCGCGATACCTGCATTGCGCGCGGGGTGACCCATATTCTTGAGGATGTGGTGGATGTGGAACAGGATGACCGCGGCTATATCGCGGCGCTGAACCTGAAGGAAAGCGGTCGCCATCCGGTCCAGCTGGTGATTGACTGCACCGGGTTTCGGGGCGTGATCATCAACCAGATCCTGAAAGAGCCTTTTGTGTCCTATTCCAGATATCTCGCCAATGACCGGGCGCTGGCGGTGCAGATCCCCCATAGGGAGCCATCAAAACTGCCATCGGTCACCCAGTCGACCGCACTTGGCGCCGGCTGGGTCTGGCGGGTGCCGCTGTTCCACCGGATCGGCACCGGATATGTGTTTTCCAGCGCGCATCGCACGGATGAACAGGCGATGGATGAATTCATGGCCCATCTGGGGGAGGAGGCCGAAGGCGCCGAACCCCGGGTGATCCCCATGCGGGTGGGCCGGACGGAACGGGCCTGGGTCAAGAACTGTATTGCCGTGGGCCTGTCGGGCGGGTTTATCGAGCCTCTGGAAAGCACCGCCATCCATATGATCGACACCGCCGTGCGCTGGCTGACCACCTATTTCCCCGATCAGGATTTTGCCGATCCGCTGCGCGACCGGTATAACAAACTGTCAGCGGCGCTTTATGACGAGGTGCGCGATTTCATCTGCCTGCATTACGCGCTTGGAAATCGCAGCGATGACCCGTACTGGATCGACGCGCGCAATCTGGAAGTGCCCGACAGCCTGGCCGAAAATCTGGAGCTTTGGAAACATACGCTGCCGGGGCCATATGATCTTGAATTTGCATCCCTTTTCTCTCCGGGCGTGTATCAGACGGTGCTTCTGGGCAAACGGGTTTATGAGACCGGCTATGGCAGCGCGGAGGTGACGCGCAATCTGCCGCTGCGGCAGGAGGTCTGGGGGCGGCATCTTCAGGCCGCGCGCACTGCGATCAGGAAAAGCGTGTCTGAGATGGCCGATCACCGCACACTTCTGACCCAGCTCAGGGGGGAGGATAGAGCCGCCCCTGTTTTCCCCATGGCCCAGCCCACCGTGGCAATGCCGGGCGCTGCGCCGCTGAAAGCCCCCCAAATTGCGCCACTGGAAAAGGAAGATGCCAGCCTGCTGTGATCAAGGGGCTACCGGTCGGGTGGCATTGCAGCGGTGTTGCAGATACTCACCCGGTCTTGTCCGAAGACGTATCGGCTGGTGGGGCCTCGGCCATCGCCACGGCCCAGACCCAGCCTCCAAGCGGAACCAGTTGATCATACAGATCTTTTCCAAGATCTGTGGTGACATATGCAGCGCCTGAACCGTCTGGGCGGCAGACGACCTTCGCAAGCCCCTTGATCAGTCAGAAACCCGGAAGAGCTTGGGAAGATGTTTGCAGAACAGTTCGACATTGCAAAAATGGGTTTTGAATAGTGCGTTTCAACATAAAGCCGAAACGCTATAGCGCATCCAACCTTGATTTTCTATTAGGTTTTTGCATATACAAAAACCATGATAACAATAGTCTGGGATGAGCCGAAACGGCAGATCAACCTGTCTCGGCACGGGTTGGATTTTGCTGATCTGGACGAATGGTTCTTCCTTGATGCTGTGACGGTCCCCGCCAAGGAAGGCCGTCACATGGCAATAGGTTGCTTGAGCGATGGAACCATCGCCGTTGTCTTCGCTGTTCTGGGAACAGAAGGCGTTTCGGTGATCTCTATGCGTCCTGCAAGTCGCAAGGAAAGGAGTTTGCTATGACTGCCAAAAAGCGCACTGGAATTTCTGACGCTGAGGAAGCTCGCATCCAGAAGATGATCGCATCTGACCCTGACAGCCCTGAACTGACAGATGACCAGATCGCCTCGGCCAAACCCTTTTCTGAGGGTTTCCCTGAGATTGCCCAGAAGATGCGTAAGAACATCGGAGGGCGTCCAAAGTCGGACTCTCCAAAGGTGCCCGTGTCGATCCGACTGGATCAGGATGTTATTGCCAAATTCAAGGCAACTGGACCGGGCTGGCAGAGCCGTATTAATGAAGTGCTACGCAAGTCTACGGTGCAGTAACTTGACTACAGTACCCCTCCATCGCCTCCAACTCGTCAATGAATCCTTCGATCATGGAAAGGCCCTTGTCCCAGAAAGCCGGGTCGCTTGCGTCCAGCCCGAAAGGAGCAAGCAACTCCTTGTGGTGCTTTGACCCGCCCGCTTTCAGCATCTCGAAATAGGCCTCTTCAAAGCCCGGCTGGCCCTCGGCATAGGCCGCATAAAGCGCGTTCACCAACCCGTCGCCAAACGCATAGGCGTAGACATAGAAGGGCGAATGCACGAAATGCGGGATATAGGCCCAGAAGGTCTCATATCCATCCATGAAATTGAACACCGGTCCCAGGCTTTCCGCCTGCACCGACATCCACAGCGCGTTGATATCACCGGGGGTCAGCTCCCCCTTGCGGCGGGCATCATGCAGCTTGCATTCAAAATCGTAGAACGCGATCTGGCGGATGACCGTGTTGATCATATCCTCCACCTTGCCTGCCAGAAGCACCTTTTTCTGTTCAGGCGTTTCTGCCGCGTCAAGCAGTTTGCGGAAGGTCAGCATCTCCCCGAACACGCTGGCTGTCTCCGCAAGGGTCAGCGGCGTCGATGACAGCAATTCGCCTTGCCCGGCGGCCAGCCGCTGATGCACCCCGTGCCCCAGTTCATGGGCGAGCGTCATGACATCCCGGGGTTTTCCCAGATAGTTCAGCATCACGTAAGGATGCACATCAACCACGGTCGGATGCGCAAAAGCGCCGGGCGCCTTGCCCTCTTTGACGCCTGCATCAATCCAGCCATCGGTGAAAAACGGCTCGGCCAGTTCGGCCATGCGCGGGTCAAATGCGGCATAGGCCTGGGTGACTGTGGCGCGGGCCTGATCCCAGCTGACCAGAGCGGTATCTTCCATCGGCAGGGGCGCGTTGCGGTCCCAGACTTCCAGCGTGTCCAGCCCCAGCCATTTCGCCTTCAGCGTATAATACCGATGGCTGAGGCGCGGATAGGCGGCGACCACCGCATTGCGCAGGGCCTCCACCACCTCGGGTTCCACATGATTGGACAGATGGCGCCCGGCCTGCGGTGTCGGCAGCTTGCGCCAGCGATCCTCGATCTCTTTTTCCTTCGCCAGCGTGTTATGCACCCGCGCAAAAAGGCCAAGGCGCGTCTGGAAGGTTGCAACCAGCGCTCTGGCGCCGGCCTCGCGCCGGGCGCGGTCCGGATCGGTCAGCAGGTTCAGCGTGGCCTCGATGCCCAGGCTTTCGCCCTCGACCTCAAAACTCAGCCCGGCGATGGTTTCATCAAACAGCCGGTTCCAGGCCGCAGCCCCCACTGTCGATTGATCATGGAGGAACTGCTCCAGCTCATCGCTCAACTGATGGGGCTTCATCGCCCGCATCCGGTCAAAGACCGGCCTGTAGCGCGCCAGACCGGTATTCTCCGCCAGCAACGCCTCAAGCGCTGCATCTTCGATCCGGTTGAATTCCAATGAGAAAAACACCAAAGGCGTGGTGAAGGCGGTGACCTTGTCCTGCATGTCAGACATGAATTTGGCCCGCTCAGGGTCCGTTGTGTGCTGGTAATACCGCAGGCCCGCAAATGACATGATCCGCCCGCCGATCAGGTCGATCTTCTCATAGCGCAGCACACAACCCAGCATCTCAGCGGCGCTCAGCCCTGCCAGCTTCCCCTGATAGGTTGCGGCGAAATCGGCGCATTCCCCTTCCAGCCAATCCAGATCGCGGGTCAGTTCCGGCGCGTCCTGAGACTGATAGAGATCGCTGAGATCCCATTCCGGCAGATCGCCAAGTGGTGCGCCTCCGGCTTCGGTTGCGGCATCACAAAGAGGGGCGGGGAACGGCAGCATCATCGGAAAACCTCGGGGTTAAATCTTGGTTCCCCCTGATATGTGCCACATGCAACGGGGCCTCAACCCCCTGTCTTCCTGTTCCGGTCTTCTTCTTGTTCCAAATACGCATAATCCGGCGCTTGCAGAGGGATGCAGACGGCAGCGTCTACAGTTCCACCTCGCCACCCTCACCGATCTCGGGCAGATCCGGTGCATCATCCCTGCGGCGGATGAGGATGTCGCCATTGGGCAGACGTTCGGGCGGGTGATAGGCGGTCAGATCGTCCATTGCCTCTGCCAGACCCTGCATAAAGGGCAGCATCTCATGTTCCAGAAACGGCCGGATGTCTTCCAGCATCGGCGTCATCTCGTCACGCAGACCTTCCAGCATCAGTTCCGCGCCGCGGGCGAACAGATCAAACCCGTCGCGCATATTGCTGTCCGGAGGGCCATCGTCATTCGCCATCACCGGCGGGGCCAGAAGACATAAGCTCAGAACGGCGGGGGCAAGCTGTTTCATGCGGTGAATATAGGCGATTTCATCACCTTTTTTAAGGGGAAACCTTGCTTTGCTCCGTGACCTCCAGCACCATCGGGAAATGGTCCGAGGCGGTCAGCAATGCCTGGCGCAGGGTTTCATCCCGCCAGCAGGCCGGGTCATCGAACGGGTGCCAGATACGCCAGCGGCGGCAGCGCGGGCGCAGGGCGGGGCTGACCATGATGTAATCCAGCAGCGCCGACAGGAACCGCTCTTCGTCGCGCAGATAGAACCGCGCGGTGGTCGGCTGCGCGGCGATCCGGCTTTGCAGTGCGCGCCGGGCATGGGGGTCATAAAGCTGTCGGTCCGGGGCCAGATCCTTGCCCAGCACAATCTCGATGCCAGAGCGGCCGAACAGCTTTTCATAGGTGTCCAGCCCGGGGCCGTCATTGAAATCCCCCAGCACAAGCAATGGGTCACCTGCATCCAGATGCTGATCGACCCGCGCGCGCAGCCAGATACATTGCGCCAGTTGCTTGCGGCGGTTGGCGATGGCGATCCGCATCGTTTCATCCGCATTTCGCGCCCCATGGGGGGCTTTCGATTTCACATGCACACCGATCATGCGGATCACCCCGGATGCCGTTTCCAGTATTGCCTCAAGCGGGGGTTTGGAAAACCGCACCAGATCCTCGGTCGCGTCGATATCCAGGTCGATCCGAAAGGTGCCATCGAAGCGCGGCGCAGCATCCAGACCTTTCTTGCCGGTTATCGGGCCCACCGGATCATGTCGCGCATCCATCATATCCGGGTCGTATAGGAAGATCAGTTCCTGCTGCGTGTCATTGGCAAACCCCGCCAGCGCGCTGCGGGCACGCAGGCCGAACCGCGCGGCAAAATCTTCCAGCGCCGCCACCCCGTCCCGGTGGCGTGAGATGTCGGGCGCCTCCACGATCATCACCGCATCCGCATCAAGCCGCCCGAACACATGCCCAAGCGCCGCGATCTGCTGTTCCCGGGTCACATCCTGGCGCCCGGACCAGCCGCCATCCTCCCGCAACCGGTTCTGGTCATCGAACAGGTTGCTGAACCATTCCACATTATAGGTGGCGATGCGCATATCCCCGGGGTCAGCCCCCGTGATGGGCCTGGATTTCCTCCCAGGCGGTGTTCAGCGATTGCAGCCGGTTTTCCGCCAGGCGGATCGCCTCTTCCGGCACGCCCCGGCCCAGCATCTGATCGGGATGGGTTTCGCGCACCTGCTGGCGCCAGACCGCGCGGATCTCCTCCAGCGACATGGCCGTGTCCACACCCAGAACCACATAAGGGTCGGGGGCGGCATCGGGCACATGGCGCGCCCTGAGCGAGGTGAAGGCACGCGGTTCCATCCCGAAGATGCCGGCCACCCGTTCCAGAAACTGATCTTCATTCGGGTGATAGGTTCCGTCGGCGCAGGCGATGTGGAACAGCCCCTCCATCAGGTCGGACAGAACCGCCGGGTTGTCGCCGAACATCCGGGCAATACGCGCGGCATATTCCTCGAACCCGGCCACATCCTCGCGGGCCAGATTGAAGACCCGGGCGGCGGCGGGTTCATCCTCTGCCGGGACATGGAAGACCTCGCGGAACGCGGTCACCTCATCCCGTGTGACCCGCCCATCGGCCTTGGCCATCTTGGCGCTGAGCGCGATGATCGCGATGGTGAACGCGACCGAGCGTTCCGGCGGCGTGCGCAGCCGGTCAAAGACCGCGCCCAGCCCTTCGCCCGATGCCAGCGCCGACAGCGCGTCTGTTATGCGGCTCCACAAAGACATGGGGGTGTTTTTAGCCGAAAACCGGGCCGGATGTCAGAGGCATTTCTGCATCAGCACAAGATCGTGCCAGCGGTCGAATTTGCGCCCGACCCGGGGCAGGTGGCCAATTTCGGTATAGCCCATCGCGGTATGAAATGTGATCGCGCCTTTGTTGTCGCCAGAGAGGCCGGCAACCATCACATGGAGACCCTGATCGCGGGCATGGGTTTCCAGCCGCACCATCAGCGCCCGGCCCAGCCCGTTCCCACGCGCGTGAGCGGCAAGATAGATCGAATGTTCCGCCGTATGGGCATAACCGGGTCCGGGGCGAAACGGGCCATAGGTCGCAAAGCCAGCGATCTGATCATTGGGTATCGCCACGAAAACCGGCTGCCTTTTCAGAAGATCAGCGATATCGCCCGCTGTTTTCTCCTGCGTGGTGAAGGTCACCGTGGTCTCGCGGATCAGCGGATTCCAGATCGCGGCAATGGCGTTTGCATCTTCCGGTCTGCCGGGGCGGATCATATGTGCAGCACCCCGTTCGGCGTGTCGAAGCGGAGGCTCAGGCAGGCTGTGTCTCCGCTGATCACTTGTAGCCGGGGATCATCACAGATCGGGGTCATGGCCGCGCGCAGAGCGTCTGCCCCGGGGTGGGAAAGTTGCAGCCTTGTCAGCCGGATACCCTGATCCGGCAGGTGCGGGGCGGGGTGGGTCTGGCCCTGCCATTCGATCAGCGCCGGGAACAGGCCGTCAAACGGCAGTTTTCCGGTTTTGGGGATGGCCATTTTCCATGTCAGGTCATTGCGTTGCAAGCTCCATGGCACGCCGATCCCCTCGGGCGCGGCGGCAATGGCGGCCTCCAGATCGGGCACCTGCGCGATCCATGCCCGGGGGCGCGTGGGGCCGGTGAAAGTGTCCAGATCGAACCAGCGCGGTTGAGCGGGGCCGGGGGCGTCAGGGTTGATCGCGATGAGTTCCAGATATTCTTTGGGGCCGAGGGAGAGCAGGCGGTTTTGCGTCCCCATCTCTTTATGCTGGCCGCCGGGGGCCATGGGCACGGCAAAGGCGGTCTCGACCCAGGCGGTGCCGCTGGTCAGGTCGGTTGTGGCAAGGGCGATATGGTCAAGGGTCAGCATGCGGGGTCTCCTGAAGCCGGGGATATGGGTAACCCGGATGGGTGGTTTGGGGAAGTGCTGAGGGGCAGGGTGTGTGATATCGCCGCCTTCGGCACCGATCCGCTGGGGGCGCTGCCCCCGCACCCCCCCGCCATATTTTGAAAGCAAATAGTGGGATTGATGGGGGGGTCGTAAGCGGATTGCGGCATTTTCGGATAGGTGCTTGATCCGGTCGGCGGGGCGGAGCATCTTTGGTCGGATTGTCTTGTTTGCCCTGACCGGAGCCTGCGCTGTCATGAGTGTTGCCGAACAGAAAGCCACTCTGCGCCGCATGGCGTATGAGGCGCGCAAACGTGCCTTTGGGGAGGAGGATGTATCTGCTGCCTCCGCCGCGCTTCTGGCCGAGATCGGGCCGGTCAGGGGCAGGATCATCTCTGGCTACATGCCGATCCGGACCGAGATTGACCCGATCCCGGCGATGACCGTGCTTGCGGAGGGAAACCGGCTTTGTGTGCCGGTGATCGAGGCCAAGGGTCAGCCTCTCAAATTCCGCGTCTGGGCGCCGGGGGTGCGGATGATCCCGGGGCCGTTCGGGGCGCCGGTTCCGGTGGAAGGCGACTGGGTTGCCCCCGATATCCTGATTGTCCCGCTGGTCGGGTTCGATGCGGCGGCCAACCGTCTTGGCTACGGCGGCGGGTTCTATGACCGGACGCTTGCCGTGCTGCGTGCGGCGCGGCCCACATGTGCCATCGGGTTTGCGTTTTCGGCCCAGCAATTGCCGCCGCTGCCGCTGGAGCCCACCGATCAGCCATTGGATGCGATTGTGACTGAGGCGGGCACTCTCCGGCCCGTGGTCCCATAGGTCTGAGCACCCTTGCCGCCGGGCGCGTCCCGTCCTAAGCCGGTAGGCATGAAATGTTTATTCCTGGGCGATGTGATGGGCCGTGCGGGCCGAGCGGCGATAATTGCCCATCTGCCAAAGCTGCGCGCCGAGTGGCGGCTGGATTTCGTTGTGGTGAATGGCGAAAATGCCACCTCCGGGGTGGGGTTGTCTGCGGGCCATGCGAAAACCCTGCTGGATGCGGGTATCGATTGTCTGACCCTGGGCGATCACGCGTTCGATCAGCGTGACATGCTGCAATTCATCGAGAAGGAACCGCGTATTCTGCGCCCGGTGAATTTCTCAAAATCCGCGCCGGGCAAGGGCGCGCGCCTGTTTGAGGCGACCGGGGGGCGCAAGGTTCTGGTCACGCAGGTTCTGGGCCAGGTGTTCATGAAACGGCCTTTTGATGACCCGTTTTCGGCCTTGCAGACCACGCTGGCCACCTATCCGATGGGGGGGCAGGCGCAGATGGTGATTGTGGATATCCATGCCGAGGCGACATCGGAGAAAATGGCCATCGGGCATTTCTGCGATGGGCGCGCCAGTCTGGTTGTCGGCACCCATACCCATGTGCCCACGGGCGATGCGCAGATCCTGCCCGGCGGCACCGGCTATATGACCGATGCGGGAATGTGTGGCGATTATCATTCCGTCATCGGGATGGAAAAGGCCGAGCCGCTGCGCCGGTTCATCACCGGCATGCCGAAAGAGCGGTTCACGCCCGCCACGGGTGAGGCCACCCTGTCGGGTGTGTATATCGAAACCGATGACCAGAGCGGCAAAGCCACCAAAATACACCCCATCCGCATCGGTGGCCGGTTGCAGCAGGCCACCCCGTGAAGCGCGAGACGGCCGGGCTTCTTGCCCTTCTGGTCTGTCTGGGGGCGGCCTGGGGCCTGACGCAACCGTTGTCGAAAATCGCCGTCTCAGAAGGGTATCGCCATTTCGGCATCATCTTCTGGCAATTCGCCATTGGCGCGGGGCTGCTGGGGGCGATCACCCGGGTCCGGGGGCGGGGGCTGCCCCGGGCGTCGCGCCATATCATCGTTTACACCGTTATCGCGCTGATCGGCACATTACTGCCGAACGCCGCCAGCTATACCGCCGCCATCCATCTGCCCTCGGGTATCCTGTCGATTACGCTTTCGCTGGTGCCGATGCTGGCCTTCCCCATTGCGCTGGCCTGGGGGCTTGACCGGTTTTCGGGCCTGCGCTTTCTGGGCCTGCTGCTGGGTCTTGTGGCTATTGTGATGATCGCGCTGCCCGAGACCAGCCTGCCGGACCGGGCCATGGTCTGGTGGCTGCCGATGGCGCTGATTGCCCCGGCCTTCTATGCGTTGGAGGGCAATGTCGTGTCGCGTTACGGGACTGCCGGGCTTGATCCGGTGCAGGTATTGCTGGGCGCATCGCTGATCGGCATGGGGCTTGCCGCTCCGCTGGCCCTTCTGACCGGCCACTGGATTTCACCCCTGCCGCCTTACGGCCTGCCGGATCTGGCGATCCTCGCCTCGGGCAGTCTGCATGCGGTCACCTATGCCGGGTATGTCTGGATGGTCGGGCGCGCCGGTGCGGTGTTCGCGGCCCAGGTCAGCTATCTGGTGACCGGCTGGGGTATTCTCTGGGCGCAGATGATCCTGGGCGAAAGTTACAGCCCCTGGGTCTGGGGTGCCATCGCGGTGATGTTCGCGGGGCTTTTCTTGGTTCAGCCCCGCCCGAAAGAGATGCTGGACGCCGCCGCCCCCTTGGGGAATGATGCGCGCTGAGGCAGACGCGCAAGGGCATCCATGATCAATCTGACGCTATCGGCCGAGACCCAGGCCATCGCGACCCTCGCGGTGGTTGGTCTGATGTTCGTGATGTTCCTCCGCGAACGCTACCCGACCGAGGTGGTGGCGCTGGCGGGGGTGGCGCTGCTGCTGATCACCGGCCTTCTGCCCTATGCCGATGCGCTGGCGGTGCTGTCAAACCCCGCCCCTTGGACCATTGCGGCAATGTTCATCGTGATGGGGGCATTGGTGCGCACCGGGTCACTGGAACGGTTCACCGCCATCGCCGAGGCAAATGCCAAATCCCGCCCGCTTATGGCCCTGGGCGCACTGATGGGTTTTGTGGTGCTGGGGTCGGCCTTTGTCTCGAACACGCCTGTTGTGGTCGTCATGATCCCGGTATTCGTGCAGATCGCGCGGTCGCTTCGGCGTCCGGCCTCGAAACTGCTGATCCCGCTCAGCTACGGGGCGATCATGGGTGGCACGCTGACCCTGATCGGCACATCGACCAACCTGCTGGTGGATGGGGTGGCCCGGTCCCAGGGTTTGGCGCCATTCACGATTTTCGAGATCACCCCCATCGGTCTGGTCGTGGTGGTCTGGGGCATGGTTTATCTCTGGCTGTTCGGCCGCCGCCTGTTGCCGGATCGCGGGTCGATGGCCGATATGCTGTCAAATCGCGGCCGGATGAAATTCTTCACCGAACTGGCCCTGCCCGAAGACAGCGACCTGATCGGCGAGAACGCCACGCATGTGGATATTTTCCGCCGCGATGGTGTGCGCCTGATTGACGTGCTGCGGGGCGATGCCTCGCTGCGCCGGGAGATGGAGGAGGTGGTGCTGGAAGCGGGCGACCGGGTGGTACTGCGCACCGAGATGTCCGAGGTGCTGGGCCTGCAAGCCAACAAGCAGTTGCGCACGGTCGACAAGCTCAGCTCGGTGGCGACCCAGACCGTCGAGGTGCTGATCACGCCGGGCTGCCACATGGTGGGCCGGTCGCTTGGTGCCCTGCGTCTGCGGCGGCGCTATGGGGTTTACCCGCTGGCGGTGCATCGGCGGAACCAGAATATCGGGCGGCAGTTGGACGATCTGGTGGTGCGTATTGGCGATACCCTGCTGCTGGAGGGGGATCCGGCGGATATTCAGCGGCTGGCGACGGATATGGATCTGGTCGATGTCGCCAAACCCTCGGCCCGGGCCTATCGCCGCAGCCATGCGCCGATTGCCATCGCCGCGATGATGGGGATCGTTTTGCTGGCCGCTTTCACGACGGCGCCGATCTTTCTTCTGGCCGTTGTCGCCGTGGCCCTGGTGCTTCTGACCCGCTGTATCGACGCGGATGAGGCGTTTTCCTTTATTGATGGCCGTCTGCTGGCGCTGATCTTCTCGATGCTGGCAATTGGCGCTGCCTTGCAGGCCACGGGCGCTGTGGCGCTGGTTGTGGGCGGGTTTGCCCCCTGGCTTGCCGGTCTGCCGCCGTTTCTGCTGGTCTGGGCGATCTATCTGATCACCTCGGTCCTGACGGAGCTTGTGTCGAACAATGCGGTGGCCGTGGTGGTCACCCCCATCGCCATCGGGCTGGCCCAGGCCATCGGCGTTGATCCCCGTCCTCTGGTCATTGCCGTGATGATTGCCGCCTCGGCCAGTTTCGCCACCCCGATCGGCTATCAGACCAATATGCTGGTCTATGGGCCCGGCGGCTATAAATTCACCGATTTCATGAAAATCGGCATTCCACTGACGCTGAGCACGGGGCTTGTTGTCAGCGCTGTTATCCCGCTCCTCTGGCCTCTCTGACCCATCTGACCGCAAAGGATTTCCCTTATGCTGCGCCACCCCACCATCCTGACCGCTGCTGCGCTTATCGCGCTTTCCGCCTGTTCCATTGGCCCCGCACGCCCGCTTTCCGTGGCCCTGACCGAGACAAATATCACCGTGCCCATGTCGAACGGGACCACTTGCCGCGATACCGCCTCTCCGGGGGCCGGAAACCAATGGTCGGGCAATTTGCAAGGCTGCCCCACCCCTTACGCCTATACGGTCGAGATTGACCCGGGCACCAACCCGGTCCGTTATATTCTGCAAGAGATATTCACTGCCCTTGGCAACCCGGATGTCATCGCGCCGGTGGCCCGCGTTACGATCACCGATGACACAGGTCGCACCCGCGTCTTCGCCTCTCCCCAGCCTTCGCTTGAGGATTGAGTGCCGGAAACCCGGCGTCCCTTCTTCTTGTCTTATGACTTTCCTCGCGTCCCGCGCGGCGGGAGGTGCCGGTCAGAGCGGCCAGAACACCAGAATGGACGGAATCGAAACCGCGATGATGATGATCTCAAGCGGCAGGCCCATTCGCCAGTAATCGCCAAACCCATAACCTCCGGGCCCCAGGATCAGGGTGTTGTTCTTATGCCCGATAGGGGTCAGAAACGCCGCCGAGGCGGCAATCGCCACAGCCATCAGAAACGGGTCGGCGGACACTTCCAGTGTATGGGCCATCTGGATGCCCACGGGGGCGGCGACAATCGTGGTGGCGGTGTTGTTCAGGATATCGCTCAGCGTCATTGTGACCACCATCAGCACGGTCAGGATCATCCAGGCGGGCAGCCCGTCGGTCAGGCCTACCAGGGCGCCCGCGATAAGGTCCGTCCCGCCCGAGCTTTCCAATGCGGCCCCCAGTGGGATCATCGAGCCCAGAAGCACCACAACCGGCCATTCGATATGATCATAGATATCCTGGATCGGCAGGATATGGGTCAGCACATAGCCAATCACCACAACCCCAAGCGCAACCGGCAGATAGACCAGCCCCAGAGACGCCGCCAGAACCGCCCCCCCGAACAGCCCGATCGCCAGCCAGGTCTTGCTGTCCCGGGTCACGTTCAGCCCGCGATCGGCCAGAGCCAGACCGCCCAGCCAATCCACCACATCCTCCGCATTGTCAGAGGGCACCAGCAGCAACAGGATGTCACCGGGTTCAATCACGGTCTTGCGCAGGCGTTTGGTGATCCGCCTGCCTTGCCGGGCGATCCCCATCAGGACCGAGCGTTTCCGCCAGGACAATCCGATACCTTCGGCGGTTTTCCCGGCGATTCTGGCGGTTTCCGGCACCACCATCTCAACCAGGCTCACGCCGTCGCCAAGGGCATTTGCCGCAGGGTTGTCTGACGGGGCCAGAGGCAGGGAAAACGCGGTGCGGAATTCATCCAGAGCTTCGGGCGTGGCTTCCAGCACCAGCAGGTCACCGGCTTTCAGTTTCAGGTTCCGCCCCGTGCCAAAGCGGCGTTTGCCATCGCGGAGCAGGCCCAGTATGGCCACATCGGCTTTTTCCGCCGGATCCAGCAGCTCCCGCAGGCGGGTGCCCACCAGTTTGCTGTCCGCAGGCAGGCTCAGCTCGGCAATATACGGGGCCAGTTCCGCCATCCGGTCGCCGCCCACGCCGCTGTCCCGCGCGGGATCAGCCGCCAGCCGATCAGCGCCACAAACGCCAGACCTGCAAGGGCCGCGATCCCGCCCACGGGGGCGAAATCGAACATCCTGAACGGGGCGCCCAATGCATCCTCACGAATTGTGGCGATGATGATATTGGGCGGTGTGCCGATCAGCGTGACCATGCCGCCCAGGATCGTCGCGAAAGACAGGGGCATCAGTGATACGCCGGGGCTGCGCCCGGCTTTGCGTGCGGTTGCGATATCCACCGGCATCAGCAAAGCCAGGGCCGCCACATTGTTCATAAAGGCCGACAGGACACCGCCGACACCGCCCATGATCGCGATATGGGCCCCGAGGGAGCGGGATGCATCCACCAATGTGCGGGTGATCAGAAACACCGCGCCTGACCGCACCAGCCCGGCAGACACGACCAGCACCAGCGCCACCACCAGTGTGGCCGGGTGGCCAAAGCCCGAAAACGCCGCGTCCGAAGGAACAACCCCAAGGAGAACCCCGGCGATCAGCGCTGAAAACGCCACCAGATCATAGCGGAACCGTCCCCAGAGAAGCAGGCCGAAGACAGTGCCGAACAGGGCGAAGAGGATGATTTGATCTGTGGTCATGGGGTCTGTTGTATGCGGAACGATGCAGCAGGGAAACCACCCTGATTTGGCCCGTCAGGGGGCCGCAGGCCTTCGCCGCCTTTCGTGTTGCCCCGCCGGTCATGCCTGCCGTATAGACATTCTGCCGAAGATTTTGCGCGGGAGATAATGATGGCAGGCCATTCAAAATGGGCGAATATTCAGCACCGGAAGGGGCGGCAGGATGCGGTCCGCTCCAAGCTGTTTTCCAAACTTGCCAAGGAAATCACCGTGGCTGCCAAGATGGGCGACCCGGACCCGGATAAAAACCCGCGTCTGCGTCTGGCGGTGAAAGAGGCCAAAGGTCAATCGGTGCCCAAGGATGTGATCGACCGCGCGATCAAGAAGTCGCTTGGCGGCGATGCAGAGAATTATGATGAGATCCGGTATGAAGGATATGGCCCAAGCGGTGTTGCGGTGATTGTCGAGGCGATGACCGACAATCGCAACAGAACCGCCTCTACCGTGCGGTCAACCTTCGGAAAACATGGCGGAAATCTGGGGGAGACCGGATCGGTTGCCTTCATGTTCGACCGCAAGGGGCAGGTCAGCTATCCGGTTGAGGCCGGGGATGCGGACACGGTGATGATGGCCGCGATCGAGGCCGGGGCCGAAGATGTGGAAAGCGCCGAAGACGGCCATGTGATCTGGTGTACTGACACGGATCTGAACGAGGTGTCGACCGCGCTTGAGGCGGAACTGGGGGAGAGTATATCGACCAAGCTGGTCTGGCGGCCCACCACGACGACCGAGCTTGATATGGATGGCGCGCAGAAGCTGATGAAGCTGATCGAGGCGCTGGAGGATGATGACGACATCCAGACGGTGACGGCGAATTTCGACATCTCCGATGAGATCATGGAGCAGCTTTAAGGATTGAAAACCGCTGCTGAGGGTCGCGCCCGAGCCTGGGCGGGTGCGAAGCGCCCTCCCGGGGGGAGGGTCGGGCGCGGCCCGGCGGTGCCGCCGGGCGGAAGGGTCATTTCGGGTCAACCGGATGCAACCGCTCTGCCGCCGCTTTCCGCATCGCCCGGGTCAGTGGCCGCAATGCCTTCACCATCTGTCTTGGCACCTGCCAGCTTAGCGGCACGTCGAACACCTGATCAGGCACCAGCGCCACCAAAGACCCCTCTGCCAGCGCCTGCGTCACCATGCTTTCCGGGTTCAGCCCCCAGCCTATGCCCAGTTTTGCGGCCTCTACAAACCCGTGGCTTGAGGCGAAGAAATGCGTCGGCAAGGCCAGTTTCCGGCCGGTCACCTGTTCGGCCCATTGCTGTTGCAGCCGGTCCTTGGAGTTGAAGGTCAGCGCCGGGGCCTCGTCCAGCGCCTCTGCGGTGACGCCATCGGCAAACCATGTCTGCCGAAAGCCCGGCGCGCAGGTCGCCACATAGCGCAGGGCGCCAAGCGGGAACAGGTCACAGCCCGGCACCGCCACATGTCCCGCTGTCACCGCTGCCGAGACCTCCCCCCGTTTCAGCCAGTCGGCTGAATGTTCCTGATCGTCGATCTCCAGATGGTACAGAAACCCGGGTACGGCGGCCAATGCGGGCAGGGTCCAGGTTGCCAGACTGTCCGCATTCACCGCCAGTCGCAGCGGCGTGGCCGGATCCGGCAGCAAACCCTCCAGATCAGCGGCCAGAGTCTTCTCCAGCAGCCCCACCTCTTCGGCATGGCGCAGCAATCGGGAGCCTGCAATGGTGGCGCTGGCAGGGCGGGTGCGGCGGATCAGCACTGTGCCCAATCTCTCCTCCAGCGCTTTTACGCGCTGGGACACCGCGGATTGGGTGATGTTCAGCTGCGCTGCCGCACCTTCAAACGATCCGCTGCGCAGCACTGCGGACAGGGCCATCAGGGCATGGGTGTCAATCATTCGCAACTCTAATGTCGATATAGAAAGCTTAACTGGCCTAATGAAGACCTATGCCCTAACCGGGGCAGGTTGCCAAGAGAAAGCCCCAGAATGACCGCTGCCTTCTTCCCCGGATTCGCCCTTGGCTTCAGCCTGATCCTTGCGATCGGGGCACAAAATGCCTTTGTCCTGCGTCAGGGGCTGCGACGATCCCATGTGTTTGCGGTCTGCCTGACCTGCGCGGTGTCAGATGCGCTTCTCATCACGCTTGGGGTCAGTTCATTCTCTGCCGTGGCCGAGCTATTGCCCTGGCTGATCCCGGCTTTCCGTTATGGCGGGGCTGTTTTCCTGATCCTCTATGGGGCGAAAGCCTTCCTGGCGGCCTGGCGTGGCAATGAAACCCTGAACGCCGGGCAAAACGGCACCGGCACAGGGCGCGCCACGGTGCTGACCGTGCTGGCCCTGACCTGGCTGAACCCCCATGTCTATCTGGATACGGTGGTGTTGCTGGGCTCTGTGTCCACGCAATATGCGGATCGCGCGCTCTGGTTCGGGGCAGGGGCTGTCACTTCCAGCTTTGTGTTCTTCTTCGGCCTTGGCTATGGCGCACAATTGCTGGCCCCGGTCTTCGCCCGGCCCCGGGCCTGGCAAATGCTTGATATTCTTGTGGGCCTTGTGATGTGGGCCATCGCGGGCAAGCTGATCTTTCTGATGTGATCTGCTGTCAGCGTATGGGTCACGAGGAGACCCTTGTCATTGCCGGGTGAACCTGCCACCCAAAACCATGATCCGGTTTGCGGCAAAATCTCCCCTAATGGCGGTCTTCTGGATGCTGGTCACCGGGGCCTGCTTTGTGGCCGTCACGGCGATTGTGAAAATCGTCGGCAATGATGTGCCGCCCGCACAATCGGCATTTCTGCGGTATGTTCTGGGGCTGGTTTTTCTGATCCCGATGATCCGCCCGATTCTGAATGCGCAACTGACACCCCGGGCCTTGAAGCTTTTTGGCATCCGGGGTGTGGCACATAGTCTGGGCGTGATTTGCTGGTTTTACGCCATGACCCAGATCCCCATCGCCGAGGTGACGGCGATGAATTACGTCAATCCCGTCTATGTCACACTTCTGGCGGTGGTGTTTCTGGGGGAGAAACTGGCGGCGCGCCGCATATTGGCTATCGTGGTGGCGCTGATCGGGGCGGCGATCATCCTGCGCCCCGGGTTCCGGGCGTTAAACTTGGGCCATCTGGCGATGATGTTCACCGCGATTTCCTTTGCTGTCGGCTATCTGATTGCCAAGATGATGACGGATGAATTCGGGCCGGTGGTTGTGGTTGGCATGCTGTCGATCACGGTCACCCTTGGTCTGGCGCCGTTTGCCTATGCGGTCTGGGTGCCGGTGACGCTGGTGCAGGTGGGCTGGCTGTTTCTGGTCGCGGTTTTTGCCACGGCAGGGCATTACACGATGATGCTGGCTTTTGCCGCAGCTCCGTTGACGGTGACCCAGCCGGTCACCTTTCTGCAACTGGTCTGGGCCACGCTTCTGGGCGCAGTCGCCTTTGGGGAGCCGCCGGATATCTGGGTCATCACCGGCGGTGGGCTGATCATTGCGGCGATCAGTTTCATGACCTGGCGCGAGGCTGTTCTGCGGCGACGTAACGTCACCCCGGCGGTCGCGCAGACCAAAGGGTAACACTTTGTTATCTTTCGTAAAGATCAAGGGCGCGGCTCGGCACGACCGGCAGTGAGCGATCCTGCGCGCCCTCGCATTTTCATGCCGCTTGAATTTGAGGCATGACCCTTAACCATCGCCCATCGCAGCGCCAATCTGCCATGCTGCATCGCGGCAAATGCGCCATTGCCCTTGCCAGTGCGGCCCGGTTTCCGCTGCCATGAACGGGCTATAGAGTTTTGACTTTACATTGAATCAGCACAACGGCTTTCGCGTTTGAGCCAAAGGCGAAAGGCAGCAAAAGGCGTTTCAACATAAAGTCGAAACGCTTTAGGGGGCTGCCGTGATCTGGCGGAGGATTTGATGAAACCACACGCAGTTATTTTTGGCGGAATTGGCAGCCTTGCGGAATGTGCCGATCTGGATCGGGCTGCCTGGAATGCGGCGTTTCGCACTCATGGGGTGCCCTGGGAATGGTCCTGGGATGTCTATGTCGAACTGATGCGCCCCGGCGGGGACCGGCAACTGGCCGCACGGTTTGCCGATCATCTGGGTGTGGTGGTTGATGCAGACCGTCTGGATGCCACCCATCAGCGGATTTTTGCGGCGCGGCTGACCGATGGCATTCCGCTGCGCCCCGGTGTCGGCGAGGTGCTGAAATGGGCGGCAAAGGCCGGTGTGGCGCTGGCGCTTGTCAGCCGGTCTGAAACCGGGCCGGTGCGCGCGCTTTTGAAAGCCACGGCGCGGGGGCGGGCGGGCATTCCCTTTGATCTGGCGGTTCTGCGGGGCGATGTGACCCGCATGGCCCCGGACCCCGAGGCGATGATGCTGGCCCTGACCGAGATGACCCTGACACCGGATCAATGCGTTGCGATTGTCGATACGCCCTCCACCGCGACGGCGGCCTGTGCCGCCGGCATCCCCTGTCTTGGGTATCCAGGGCTGCTGGCGCAGGACGCGCAGTTTGACGACCCGATCACCCAGACCCCTATTCTGCGTGTGGAAACGGTGTTGGAGGCCTGGCGTGGCCTGCCTTTGGCTGCGGCGGAATAATCATAATCGGCGTTGGAAAGATCAGACAGAACATACCGCAAAAGAGGCCGTTACCCGGCCGTATCTTCGGCGTCTGTACCTTCTACATGGGCCTGAAAACTCTCAAAGAACTGGTCGGCCAGCTTGCGGGCAAAACTGTCGATCAGGCGGGACCCAAGCTGTGCGATCTTGCCGCCGACCTTGGCCTCTACATCATATTGCAACTCGGTGCCGCCGTCTTCCGCATCGCGCAGCACCACCTGCGCCCCGCCTTTGGCAAACCCGGCCACACCGCCCTTGCCCTCGCCCGAGATGGTGTAGCTGATCTCCGGCACCACATCGCTTAGGGTCACATCGCCCCGGAATGTGGCCTTCACCGGCCCGACCTTCTGCTTGACCACGGCGGAAAACCCCTCTTCCGGCGAGCCGGTCAGGTCTTCACAGCCCGGAATGCAGGTTTTCAACGTGTCTGCGTCGTTCAGAGCGGCCCAGATCGTGGCCCGATCCGCGGCGATGATGCGGGTGGCGTGCAGTTCCATAATCTTCTCCCCCTTGGCGGTTTCTCAGCAGTAGAGTGGGCAGCAAGGCGGCGTCAACGCTCGATCTCATAGGGCAGGGGGCCGCGATGGTTGGGATCAACGCGGAGCTTGCGTTCCAGTGGCGGGACCGAACGTTGATGACAGGTGCTGCGTTCGCAGATCCGGCAGGAAATGCCGATCGGCTGAAAACTGTCTGCACTGTCCAGATCCAGCCCGTCCGCATAGATCAGCGCGCCGGCATGTTTCACCTCGCAGCCCAGCGAAATGGCGTAGCGCCGCATCGGTGCCCCCCATGTGCCGCCGGATTTGGAGACATCGCGGGCAAGGATGACATACCGCACCCCATCGGGCGTTTCAGCCAGCTGGCGCAGAAATTGCCCCGGTGTTTCAAAGGCCTGATGCACGTTCCATAAAGGGCAGGCACCGCCGAACCGGGCAAATTGCAGCCGTGTGGCCGAATGGCGTTTGGTGATCGTGCCAGCCTGATCCACCCGGGTGAAGAAGAACGGCACGCCCTTGGCGCCGGGCCTTTGCAGGGTCGACAGACGATGGGCGATCTGTTCGATCGAGGCCCCGAACTGGATCGACATCCGTTCCAGATCATGGCGGGTTTCGGCGGCGGCCTCAGTAAAGCGGGCATAGGGCATCAGCACCGCGCCTGCGAAATAATTGGCCATACCGATCTGGGCAATGGCACGCGCGGTGTCGCTTTGAAACCGGGCCAGATCCAGCGTCGCCTCCAGCAGTTTTCCCTGTTCCAGCAGGGCGTATTGATGCAGCAGCTGAAAGCGTTGCGTTTCCGGCGCGGCGCGCGGCGACAGGGTCAGCTGCCTGCTGTCCGCATCATAATGGCGGACCCCGCCACCGGCGGTATGGCGGATGGTGATCCCGCGGGCGCGCAACCGTTCGGCCGTATAGCTGGCCAGATCGCCCCGGGCCTGCGCCGCGAACCGTTCGGCGGCCCGGTCCACCGCGTCGATATAATTGTCGCAATAATGGAAGAAATCCCGCACTTCCTCCCAGGGGGAAGGGGCCGGGCTTGCCCCGTCGCGGCCAAGCGCCTCGTCCAGCGAGGCCAGCCGTTCATGGGTTTGCCGATAGCTGCGATGCAGGTCCAGAAAGGCGCGCGCCAGCGCCGGGGCGTTGGAGGCCGCGAGCCTCAGATCGGCCAGCGCGGGCGGGGTGTCGGTGAACACCGGATCGGCCAGCGCCTCGCGCATGTCACTGACCAGACGTTCCGCATCGCCGGTGCTCAACTCGGTCACGTCAAAGCCGAATTCCTGCGCCAGCCCCAGCACCACCGTGGTCGAGACCGGGCGATTGTTGTTTTCCATCTGGTTGAGATAGGGCAGGGACACGCCAAGCTTGGCGGCAAAATCCTTCTGCGTCAGGCCAAGCCGTGTGCGCAATTCCCGCAGTTTGGCCCCGGCATAGAGTTTCTGGACGGCCATGGATCCTCCACTTTGCAGGGTTTGCAGAATGGTTTGCAAACCCTGCAGCAGAGAACAGGCGTCCGGCAGGGTTTGGCAAGGCAATTCTTGAATTCTGCGGATCAGAGACCGCTGATCTGTCGTTCCCGCCGGATGGTGTAGAGGATTGAAAAGAGTGCCAGAACCGAGGTGATCAGCATGATCCAGATCAGCGGGAATGCCCCTTCACCTACGGTCAGCAGCGTGCCTGCCAGCGCCGACAGGGCGGCGCCGCCACCGATCATGATCGACCCGCCAATGCCCGAGGCCGTGCCCGCCAGATGTGGACGCACCGACAACATGCCCGAGGTTGCATTGGGCATGACCAAACCGTTGCCGAGGCCCACAAAGGTCATGAAGCCAAAGAAAACGACGGCCGTTTTCAGCCCGGCCAGAAACAGCAGAAGCGAGGCCAGCACACCGACGGTGGTAATGATGCAGCCCCACAGGATCATCGTGTTGATGCCCATCCTGACGGAAAACCGGCCCGAGATGAAATTGCCAAAGAAATACCCCAGGGCCGGGGCGCCAAAGAAGAAGCCGACTTTTGCGGGTGACAGGCCAAACACCACGGACCCGACATAGGGCGCGCCGCCCAGATAGGCGAAAAACGCCCCTGCGGCAAAACCTGCGGCGGCGCAATACCCCCAGAACCGGCGCGAGGTCAGAAGTTCGGGATATTCGGCAAACTGGGCGCGAAAGCTCACCGCGTTGCGTGGTGCCGTCTCTCCCAGATCGCGCCAGATCAACAGCCAGACCAGCATCCCAAGACCCGCCAGGACCAGGAAATTCGACTTCCAGCCAAAGGTTTGATCCAGAATGCCGCCAAAGACCGGGCCAATCATCGGCGCCACGGCCATGCCCATGGTGATATAGCCGATCATCGAGGCGGCTTCCTCCTGCGGGACCATGTCGCGCACCACCGCGCGGCCCAGAACCATGCCCACCACAACCGCGCCCTGGATCATCCGGAACAGCAGAAACACCTCGATCGAGGTGGAGAAAATGCAGCCAAGAGAGGCCAGAATGAAGATTCCAAGCCCCCAGAGCAGCACCGGCCGTCGGCCATACTGGTCCGAGAGCGGCCCGACAAACAGTTGCAATATCGCATTGACGCCCAGATACCCCGCCACGGAAAGCTGCATCACCTGATAATCGGTGCCGAAATAAAGCGACATATTCGGCAGGGAGGGTAAAAACAGGTTCATCGACAGCGCACCGATGCCGGTCAGCATGATGAGTGTGAAGATATGCGGAGGGGTGGTGCGGTCGAGAAATCGGACCATGGGAAAAGAAGACATGCCCGTGGTCTACGCCTGCCCCCGCCCCTTGTCTATGAGCGGGGATGCACAAGGGGGTGTGCACCGGCGGATAGCGGGGCAGCGGTGGCCCGGATGGGGCCGGGATCGGGGTGCGCGCGCCGTGCCGCTTGTCGCTGAATTTGCAGGTTTGCAGTATTGCAGGATAAGTGGCGAGTGCATTTGCAAATATTCCAATTCTTCCTGTCTTTGCGGGGCTTTCGCCTGTAGGCTTTCCTGAAATGCGCCATGGCCCTATCGGAGGACCCCCCTGTGAAAGATATCCTGCAAGAGCTTGAACATCGCCGCGAAGAGGCCCGTCTTGGCGGCGGCGCGAACCGCATCGACAGCCAGCACGCCAAGGGCAAACTGACCGCGCGCGAACGGGTGGAACTTTTGCTGGATGAAGGGTCTTTCGAAGAATACGACATGTTCATCACCCATCGCTGCACCGATTTCGGGATGGCGAAAACCAAACCCCAGGGCGATGGCGTGGTCACCGGCTGGGGCACGGTCAACGGGCGTATGGTCTATGTGTTTTCCCAGGATTTCACGGTTCTGGGTGGGTCCGTGTCTGAAACCCATGCGGCGAAAATCTGCAAGATCATGGATATGGCCATGCAGAACGGCGCGCCGGTGATCGGCATCAATGATTCAGGCGGCGCGCGGATTCAGGAAGGTGTCAGCAGCCTTGCCGCCTATGGCGAGATTTTCAAACGCAACATCCTGGCCTCGGGCGTTGTGCCGCAAATCTCGATGATCATGGGCCCTTGTGCGGGCGGGGCGGTTTATTCACCGGCGATGACCGATTTCATCTTTATGGTCAAGGACAGCTCCTACATGTTTGTCACCGGGCCTGATGTGGTGAAAACGGTCACCAATGAACAGGTCACGGCGGAGGAACTGGGCGGGGCCAGCACCCATACGCGCAAATCCTCGGTCGCTGATGGCGCGTTTGAGGATGATGTGGAGGCCCTGGCCGAGGTCCGCCGCCTGATCGACTTTCTGCCGCTGTCCAATCGCGAAAAACCGCCCGTGCGTGCGTTTTATGACAGCCCCGACCGGGTGGAGGAAAGCCTGGACACGCTGGTGCCGGACAACCCGAACATGCCCTATGATATGAAGGAACTGATCCTGAAAGTGGCCGATGAGGGCGATTTTTATGAGCTTCAGGAGGAGTTTGCGAAAAACATCATCACCGGTTTCATCCGGCTGGAGGGGCAGACCATCGGCGTGGTGGCGAACCAGCCGCTGAACCTGGCCGGTGTGCTGGATATCGACAGTTCCCGCAAGGCGGCACGTTTCGTGCGGTTCTGCGATGCGTTTGAAATTCCGATCCTCACCTTTGTCGATGTGCCCGGGTTTCTTCCCGGCACCGGGCAGGAATATGGCGGGGTCATCAAACATGGTGCCAAGCTGCTGTTTGCCTATGGCGAGGCGACAGTGCCGAAAGTGACCGTGATCACGCGGAAAGCCTATGGCGGGGCCTATGTGGTGATGGCGTCCAAACATATGCAGGGCGATATCAACTATGCCTGGCCAACCTCGGAAATCGCGGTGATGGGGGCCAGGGGCGCAACAGAGATCCTGCACCGCGCCGATCTGGGTGACCCTGAGAAACTTGCGCAACACACCGCGGATTACGAGGACCGGTTCGCCAACCCGTTTGTGGCGGCTGAACGCGGTTTTATCGACGAGGTGATCCAGCCCCGCAGCACCCGCCGCCGGGTCTGCCGGGCCTTTGCCGCGCTTCGGACCAAGAAGCTCGAAATGCCGTGGAAGAAACACGACAATATTCCGTTGTGAGGGTGGGTGTCGGGATGCAGTGGAGAGATGAAATTCTTCATGCTCTCAGAGTTTTAGGCGGCGCTGCTCGCTATGATGAGTTGTACCTATTCATTGAACGAACTACCGAGCGCGAGCTGTCTAGGGAATGGAAGGCTACTGTGCGCCGTACTATTGAGGACCATTCGAGCGACTCGATGAACTACCGAGCCGCCGATCTCTTTGTGCATTTGGATCGTGGATTTTGGGGAATTCGTGGTGAGCCGATCAGCCCAGAATTCCTTGAGGCACGCGAGGGCGCGGGTACCGATGAGATTGTAGACATGGTTCTGGTGCGCGAACATTGGCGACGAATGCCAAATAGGGCTAGATTCGATCCACAAGCCTTCACCATCTCCCACGCCGATTCTTCCTCCTTTATTGACGAGGGTCTTCGCGCGTTTTTCGAATATCGCCAGCTCGGCGTCGCCGATGCCACATCCGGCAAATTTGGCGCCCATGTAATCCGTGCGGTGCCAGGTGAAGAGAGTCCTGGCGAGTGGCATTCCCATACCCTCGATTTCCAGATGGTCTATGTCACAAAAGGTTGGGTCGTGTTCGAATATGAAGAGCACGGGGAACACGTGCTCCGAATAGGGTCCTGCGTTCTTCAGCCACCCGGTATCCGCCATCGTGAGGTCCGGCATTCCGAGGATATGGAACTGATCGAAATTACTTCCCCGGCGGAGTTTCCCACCCACTCCCGGGACGCCCCTGTGTGACCTCCCCCCTCTTCCATATGATCGCCGGCGGCGCCCGGCCCGTCGCGCCGTTTTCCCACGCGGTGGAGGCCGATGGCTGGGTGATGCTGACCGGGCAGATGCCCACGGACCCGGATGCGCCGGATGCGCCGCTGCCCGAGGGGATCGTGGCGCAGACCCGGGCGGTGATGCGGAATCTGGAGATTGTGCTGAATGGTCTTGGCCTTGATCTGAGCCATATTCTGCAATGCCGTTGCTATCTGACTGAATTTGAACGTGATTATGCGGCGTTCAACGACACCTATCAGGGCTGTTTCCCGGCTGATCGCCGCCCTGCACGCACCACCATCGGGGTGACGGCCCTGGCGGTGGGGGCGCTGGTGGAAATTGACATGCTGGCGCGACGCCCGTGATCCGGCACATGCGCATATCCGCCTTATGCCTCACCGCATCTGCCGCAATGGCGCAGCCCCTTTCCGCCCGTGCGCAGGAGCTGCTCTCGCCCTCTGGTCTGGCCATGGAATTGCATGAGGTGCTTTACGAGCTGCAGCCCTATTCCGATGAGCTTTGGGCCATTCTCCGTATCCTTGCACCCGGTCTTGCGGGCAGCACCGCCGATCCGCAGGCGGACCTGGACTGGGCCTGCGCCGAATGGGGGCCGACGGCGATGGATACCGCGCCGGAGCCGCCGGTGCAGGTCGTTGTGCAGATCATGGATCAGATCGTGCCGCGTGGGCAGGTAAATGCCGATGCCACGCAGTTTTTCGCCGGTTATGTCATCCGGAACAATACCTGCATATGGGAGGGTTTTTGATGCAACCCCAATATGTTGCGGGGATTAACTGTTGCGGGCAAAGGACTGATGCAGTCCCGCCACAGCGCGCGGCTCTGGACCGAAACCGGTATGGATCAGACACCATTCGCGCTATCCTGAAAGCCGGGCACCAAAAGGTGGCCGTCCCTTTGATCGTGCCCGGAGTCTTCTCTGGTCCGGTCCAACATAACAGGAGAGCGAGATGTATAAGAGCATCAATGCCATTCTTGCACTGGGTCTTTTGGCAAGCGTCGCCGCTTGCTCGCAGGCACCGCAGGAAGAAATCGTCATTGTCGAGCCGGCCCCAATCGTCGAGGAACCGGTGTACAACAAGTACAACTGACAGTACTCAGCCAGGACGGGCCACCGCGCCCGTCCGGCATATTTCCGCCGTCTTGCAAGCGGCTTTATTTGAACCTCTTTGGGGTTTTGGCCGGACACAATATTGTGATGCCATTAGTTCCGAAGACGTTTTTCAATGTTCATATCCCGTATCATTGTTTTGGTGGCCATCGCCAAACCATAACACCCGGCGCCAAAAACCGGCAATCGGGGAGGTGCGGCGATGATCAAGCATCGCGGTTTCCCCGGTCGTCTTCCGGGCACCGATTACCAGTTCACCATTCGCCGTGAGAACAAGGCGGGGGCCACCCCTTTGGTCCGGCGCGAACGGCATGCGGACCGGCGGCCTGCGGACCGGCGCGCCGATGCCGGGTTCATCGAGGCGCTGTGGCTTTATTTCGGGTCTGAGCCGTTTGAGCGCGGCAATCTGGATGCAGGCCGGTTGAGCTGGCTGTTCGGGCGCGAGATCATCAGTATCGAAGACCCGTTTGATCCCGAAAGCTATGATGCGCTGTTGCAAATTGACGAATCCCGCGCCCGCGTGTCCTTCCCCGAGGCGTTTGACGGATCGGGCGTTTGGGAGGGGCTGTCGGCATGATGCTGCCTATCTCCTGCCCGATTGCGCGAATTCCGGCCCAAAGCGAAACCGGTCAAAGCTTGCCCTTTGGTGCCGGTTTCTCCTGTGCAAGCTTTGGACGACCGGCCCCTGTCCCCAGTCGTTATTGGGTCGGTCGTGACAAGACGTGTTACCCTTCACCTTCGACGCGGTCGGCCAGAACTCTGCGCCGACCGCCTTTTTATGTGAGGCCGGATAGGGTAAGCTTACGTCACAGAGGCATAATATCGACAGGAGAAGACGCAAAATGCGCGCAACCTACAAACTTACCATCGCACTTGTTGCCATATTGGGCCTATCGGCCTGTGTGTCATCTGATCTGGAACGGGCCGGTGTCGGCGCGGCAGCAGGCGGTGTCGCGGCTGCGGCGCTTGGCGGCAGTGTCGCAACCGGCATCGTTGTCGGCGGCGCCCTTGGCGCGGTCTGCGACGAGATCACCAATATCTGCCGCTAAGGCGCGGCACTTCACAACCGAGATCATCGACCTGACAAAAGGCCGCCGGGGTAAGAGCCCGGGTGGCCTTTTTTGTGCTGAAGACAGGCGTCTGCGCCTGAAAAGAAGGGACAGACCGACATGTTCAAGAAACTCCTGATCGCCAATCGCGGCGAGATCGCCTGCCGGGTGATCAAGACCGCCCGCAAAATGGGGATCACCACGGTTGCGATCTATTCCGATGCGGATCGCGATGCGCTGCATGTGAAGATGGCCGATGAAGCGGTGCATATCGGGCCGCCCCCTGCTGCGGAAAGCTATATTGTCATCGACAAGGTGATGCAGGCCATTCGCGATACCGGGGCAGAGGCCGTGCATCCCGGTTACGGGTTTCTGAGCGAAAACAAGATGTTTGCCGAAGCGCTTGAGGCCGAGGGCGTGGCCTTTGTCGGCCCGCCTGCCACCGCGATTGAACAGATGGGCGACAAGATCACCTCCAAGAAGATCGCGCAGGAAGCGGGGGTTTCCACCGTCCCCGGATATATGGGCCTGATTGCCGATGCCGATGAGGCGGTGAAAATTTCGAACGAAGTCGGTTACCCGGTGATGATCAAGGCCAGCGCGGGCGGTGGCGGCAAGGGTATGCGGATCGCCTGGAATGACACGGAGGCCCGCGAAGGCTTCCAAAGCTCGAAAAACGAGGCGGCCAGCAGTTTCGGCGATGACCGGATTTTCATCGAGAAATTCGTGACCCAGCCCCGGCATATCGAGATACAGGTTCTGGCCGATGCCTATGGCAATGCGGTCTATCTGGGGGAACGGGAATGTTCGATCCAGCGGCGCAACCAGAAGGTGATCGAGGAGGCCCCAAGCCCGTTTCTGGATGAGGCGACCCGAAAAGCCATGGGCGAACAGGCCGTCGCCCTGGCTCAGGCTGTGGGCTATACCAGCGCCGGCACGGTGGAGTTTATCGTCGATGGCGACAAGAACTTCTATTTCCTTGAAATGAATACCCGATTGCAGGTGGAACACCCGGTGACCGAATTGATCACCGGGGTCGATCTGGTGGAACAGATGATCCGCGTTGCAGGGGGGGAAACACTGCCCTTCGCGCAAGGGGATGTCACCCTGACCGGCTGGGCGATGGAAAGCCGGCTTTATGCCGAAGACCCGTATCGCGGCTTTCTGCCCTCCATCGGGCGGCTGGTGCGCTATCGTCCGCCCGAGGAAGGCCATTGGGAAGATCACTGCGTCCGCAACGATACCGGGGTGTTCGAGGGGGGCGAGATCTCGATGTATTATGACCCGATGATCGCCAAGCTTTGCACCTGGGCCCCGACCCGGGCCGGGGCGATCGAGGCGATGCGCAATGCGCTGGACGGGTTCGAACTGGAAGGGATCGGTCATAACCTGCCTTTCCTGGCTGCCGTCATGGACCATCCGCGCTTTACCTCGGGCAATATCACCACCGCTTTTATCGAAGAGGAATATCCCGACGGGTTCGAAGGTGTGACCCCGGAAGGAGATGACCTGAAATATCTGGCCGCCGTGGCCGCCCATATGAAAATGCTGAAAGAGGAACGCGCCGCCCGGATCAGTGGCACGATGCCCAACCATTCCCGCCGGGTGGCGCCCGATTGGGTGGTGTTTGTGGGCAGGCAATCTTTCCCCGTGCATATCGAAGAGACTGATTTCGGCACCGAAGTGACCTTCGAGGATCAGACCCAGTACAAGGTCAATTCTGACTGGCATCTGGGCGAGACACTGTTCAAAGGCACGGTGGGCGACCGGCCGATGATCGTGAAGACCGATTTCATTCGTGGCGGGGCCCGGTTGCGGTATCGCGGGGCGGATTTGAAAGTGGTGGTGCGTACCCCCCGGCAGGCGGAACTGGCCGAGTTGATGCCCGAGAAACTGCCGCCCGATACCTCGCGGCTGCTGCTCTGCCCGATGCCGGGTCTGATCGTGAAGGTCGATGTGGCCGAAGGCGACGAGATTCAGGAAGGCCAGGCGCTGTGTACCATCGAGGCGATGAAGATGGAGAATATCCTGCGCGCCGAGAAAAAGGGCGTGGTGGCCAAGATCAATGCCGGTGCCGGTGACAGTCTGGCGGTCGATGATGTGATCATGGAGTTCGAATGACAGCCAGGGGCGCATATAACCGGTTGCAGAAGGCTGACGGGCTGGCCAGTGCCGCCCGCTTGCATTTGTTCCCTTTATGTTCCAGAATTGCCCACCCCGGCACAGCTTCTGAGTCCCGCCATGTCACAGCGTGTATCGACCCTGTTTTTCGACATGGATTCCTATTTTGCCTCTGTCTGTCAGGCAGAGGAACCCGCGCTGATCGGGCGGCCCGTGGGGGTTGTGACAACCGATGCGCCGGGGGCCGCCCTGATTGCCGCCAGCCGCGAGGCGAAAATCTGCGGTATCGGTTTTGGCACCCGCGCCGCCGAGGCGCGGCGCCTGTGCCCGGATATCGTGTTTCGCGCCGCGCAGCACGATGTCTGTGTCGCCTATCATCATCAGATCCGCGATGCGGTGGAAACGGTTCTGCCGATCCATACCGCCCATTCGGTGGACGAATTTTCCTGTCTGCTGATGGGGGAACAGCAGGAGCTTGGGCGCGCGCGGGAGATCGGGCTTGCCCTGCAACAGGCCATCGCGGGTCATGTGCATCCGGCGCTGACCGCCTCGGTCGGGGTGGCGCCAAACAAGCTTCTGGCGAAGGTGGTGGCCGAAATGTCCAAGCCGAAAGGGCTGGGCTGGATCACGGCGGAAGAGCTGCCGGGCAAGATATCCCATCTGCCGCTTTCCAGGTTTCCGGGCATTTCCAAAGGGGTGCTGGCGCGGCTGGACCGGGCGGGCATTCACGACGCGGCGGGGCTTTATGCCCTGACGCCGAAAGCGGCGCGCCATCTTTGGGGCAATGTGGAAGGGGCGCGGTTTCTGACGCAATTGCAGGGCGGCAGGGTGATCTATCCGCCGACCCGGCGCAGTTCGCTTGGCCATGGGCAGCGGCTGGTGCCGCAAAACCGCACCGCGCAGGGCGCGCGGCTGGTGGCGCGGCGTTTGCTGGTCAAGGCGGCCTCCCGCCTCAGACGGGAGGGGCTGCTGGCGCGGTCGCTGCATATCAGCGCCAGTTGCGACCGTTGCGGGCGGCAGTCAACGGGCGATACCATGATGGCGACGCAGGACACATTCACCCTGCTGCGAACCTTCGGGCGCTATTGGGACCGGTTGGAGCTTGCCGCCCCGCGAAGCGTTTCGGTCATGCTGGCCGGGCTGGTGCCGATGAGCGCCCATATGGCCGATCTGTTCGAGGCACGCAGCGCGGGGGAACAAAGCCGGAGCGAGCGATTATGCTCGATGATCGACGGGCTGAACGCGCGGTTCGGTCAGGACACGGTGCGCTTTGGCGAGTTGCCACCGCACAAGGTGCCCTTCACCGGCGCGAAAATCGCCTTTCAGCGGGTGCCCGACCGGGCGGAGTTTCACGAATAGATCACTGCGTCTCTTCGATGCGGATCGGCATATTGTCGATGGCGCGGGTGATCTCGCGCACATCTCGGGGCGAGGGGCGGCGCAGATTGACGGTGCCGTCCTTGTCCATCAGCACCAGGGCAAAACCGCGCGGGCGCAAGGCGCGCCGGATGTCAGAACCGGCATCGGGATCGGTGTCGAAGATGATGACCACATCCCGTTCCAGCAGCGGATCAGGGCGCGCGGCCAAGAGCGCCATCTGCTCGCGAAATCTGGGGTCTGCATCGGTATCGGCAAACACCACGATGGGCCGCGCAACCCAGAGAAAATCGTCAAGCTCCAGACCGATCGCGGATCGCGGCTCCAACGGGTCCACGATTTCGGTGGCCCCGTCGGTGACGGTGCCCTGGTCCATGGCCACATCCTGCGACAGGGCCGGTAGCCCAAGAAACAGTGCAAAACCAAGGGCTAGAAATGGTATGGAACTTGCGCGCATCACTCCTCCGTCTGTGTCAGATATAGGGGCTGGTCGGGGGAAAGCGAAGGCTTTCGTGACCTTTGGTCATCCGGATCGTGTCGATTGCGGGATGTATCGCGAACTCAGGCAGCTATTGGCGGCTAAAACGCTGCACGACGGGGCACCGCCGCCGGACGGGACGGGCCGGGGGATCAGCACCCAAACGACGGCGCGGGCTGTGACAGGATAAGGAAGAGGACACCCACATGACCAAGAAAACCGATGCCTGGCATGCGCTTGCGGAGAAAGAGCTGCGCGATCGCGCGCCCGATGATCTGACCTGGAACACATTGGAAGGCATTCCGGTCAAGCCGCTTTACACCGCGACCGATACGGACGGTCTGCCGCATATGGGCGGCATCCCGGGGGAGGCGCCCTTTACCCGCGGGGTGAAGGCGACGATGTATGCGGGCCGCCCCTGGACGATCCGGCAATATGCCGGGTTCTCCACCGCCGAGGAATCGAACGCGTTTTACCGCAAGGCGCTGGCCGCCGGGCAGCAGGGGGTATCGGTGGCCTTCGATCTGGCGACCCACCGGGGCTATGACAGCGACCACCCCCGTGTGCTGGGCGATGTGGGCAAAGCCGGTGTGGCCATCGACAGTGTCGAGGATATGAAAATCCTCTTTGACGGCATCCCTTTGGACAAAGTTTCGGTCTCGATGACGATGAATGGTGCGGTGATCCCGATCCTGGCGAATTTCATCGTCGCAGGCGAGGAACAGGGCCATGACCGCGCGGTGCTTTCCGGCACCATTCAGAATGACATCCTCAAAGAATTCATGGTGCGGAACACCTATATCTACCCGCCCGAACCCAGCATGCGGATCATCGCGGATATCATCGAATACACTTCTGACGAAATGCCGAAATTCAACTCGATCTCGATCTCGGGCTACCACATGCAGGAGGCCGGGGCGAACCTGGTGCAGGAACTGGCCTATACCATTGCCGATGGCCGCGAATATGTTCGTGTGGCGCTGGAGCGCGGCATGGATGTGGACAAGTTCGCAGGTCGCCTGAGCTTCTTTTTCGCCATCGGGATGAATTTCTTCATGGAGGCCGCCAAGCTGCGCGCCGCCCGGTTCCTGTGGCACCGGATCATGACCGGTTTCGGTGCCAAATCCGAACGGTCCAAGATGCTGCGGACCCATTGCCAGACCTCGGGCGTGTCCCTGCAGGAACAGGACCCCTATAACAATGTGGTGCGCACCGCCTATGAGGCGATGAGCGCGGTTCTGGGCGGCACGCAAAGCCTGCACACCAACGCGCTGGACGAGGCGATTGCCCTGCCCACGGAATTCGCGGCCCGGATCGCGCGGAATACCCAGTTGATCCTGCAGGAGGAAACCGGGGTGACCAATGTGGTCGACCCGCTGGCGGGCTCTTACTATGTCGAGGCGCTGACCGCTGATCTGATCGAACAGGCCTGGGCCCTGATCGAAGAGGTGGAAGAGATGGGGGGCATGACCAAGGCGGTCATCTCGGGCATGCCGAAACTGCGGATCGAGGAATCCGCGGCCAGACGACAGGCGATGATTGACCGGGGCGATGAGGTGATCGTGGGCGTCAATAAATACCGCCTGGCCGAGGAAGACCCGATCGACATTCTGGATATCGACAACGACGCCGTGCGCGAGGCGCAGGTGGCGCGGCTGGAGCAGATCCGCAGCACGCGGGATGCAGCCGCATGTGACGGGGCCCTTGCCGCGCTTGAAAATGCGGCGGCAACCGGCACGGGCAATCTTCTGGCATTCGCGGTAGAGGCCGCCCGCGCCCGGGCTACAGTGGGGGAAATCAGCATGGCGATGGAAAAGGCATTTGGTCGCCACCGGGCCGAGGTGAAAACCCTCGCCGGTGTCTATGGCGCGGCCTATGAGGGCGATGAAGGCTTTGCCGCCATCCAGGCGGATGTGGAGAAATTTGCCGAAGATGAGGGCCGCCGCCCGCGCATGCTGGTGGTGAAAATGGGCCAGGATGGCCATGACCGGGGCGCCAAGGTCATCGCCACCGCCTTTGCCGATATCGGGTTCGATGTGGATGTGGGCCCGTTGTTCCAGACGCCCGAGGAAGCCGCGCAGGATGCCATCGACAATGATGTGCATGTGATCGGTATTTCCAGCCAGGCCGCAGGTCACAAAACCCTGGCACCCAAGCTGATCGCGGCACTTGCCGCCGAGGGGGCAGGCGACATTATTGTTATCTGCGGCGGCGTCATCCCGCATCAGGATTACCAGTTCCTGAAGGAAGCGGGGGTCAAGGCGATCTTCGGGCCCGGCACCAATATTCCCGAGGCCGCAAAGGATATCCTGAACCTGATCGGTCAGGCGCGGGGCTGACTGGGGCGGGGGCGGCCGATGATGAAAGGTTATGAGCTTGCGCCCGGCGGCACCGCCGGGCAGCGCCCGAACCGCCCCCACGGGGCGGGCGCTTCTCGCCCTCCCCTCGGTTCGGGCGCGGCCCTTTATGTTCATACAAACAGGTTCCGGAATTTGTAGTGTTTCAGGTAAAATCCGAAACGCTATAGCAGAAATCGTTTAAAGCACCCTGCCTGAAACTTGAATCACAAATACCCTGCCACGCTTCGCGTTCTCGGGACATTTGTGATGCGCGATGTCTCAGGTTTAAGGCAGCATGCTGTAATCTGAATCAAAATTCCCTGCCTCTCGATCAGCAAACTGCTGATACCGAACGCGAATTTCGATGGGCGATGGTGCAGAATGAAACGATTTCGCTCTATAGAAGGGCGTTCAGATCAGCCGGCCCCACAGGTCATATTCGCTGGCCTCATCCACCTCGACGGTGACGATCTGCCCCGGTTCCAGCGCTTCAAACCCCGCGTCGATGAAAAGATTGCCGTCAATCTCGGGCGCGTCTGCTTTGGTGCGGCAGGTTGCGCCCTCGGCATCAACCGCGTCGATGATCACCTCGATCTGTTGCCCCAGCTTCGCCTCAAGCCGGGCCGCAGAGATTGCCTGCGCCTTTTCCATGAACCGGGCGAAACGCTCTTCCTTGACCTCTTCGGGCAGATGATCGGGCAGGGCATTTGACCGTGCGCCCTCGACATTTTCGTATTTGAAACAGCCAACCCGGTCGAGCTTTGCCTCGTCCAGCCAGTCAAGCAGGGTCTGGAATTCGGCTTCCGTCTCTCCGGGGTAGCCGACGATAAAGGTGGATCGCAGGGTGATATCCGGGCAGATGGCGCGCCAGGCGGCAATCTCATCCAGGGTTTTCGCAGCAGCGGCCGGGCGCGCCATGCGGCGCAGCACATCGGGATGGGCATGCTGGAACGGGATATCGAGGTAAGGGAGAAGCCCGTTCGACGGGTCCGCCATGATCGGGATCAGCTGGCGCACATGGGGGTAGGGGTAGACGTAATGCAACCGCACCCAGGCCCCAAGCGCCCCCAGATCGCGGGCCAGATCGGTGATATGGGCGCGGTGACCCCGGTCTTCCGCATGGCGGATATCAACGCCATATGCCGAGGTATCCTGACTGATCACCAGCAGTTCCTGCACCCCGGCCTCTACAAGTTTTTCCGCCTCCCGCATCACCGCGAAAGCGGGACGCGAGGCCAGCCGCCCGCGCATATCGGGGATGATGCAGAATTTGCATTTGTGGTTACAGCCCTCGGATATCTTCAGATAGCTGTAATGGCGGGGCGTCAGGCTGACACTGCTGCCCGGCAGCAGGTCGATGAACGGGTCGGGGGCGGGCGGCACGGCGGTGTGCACCGCATCCAGCACCTGTTCATATTGATGCGGGCCGGTCACCGCCAGCACTTTGGGATGGGTGCCGGTGATATAGTCAGGCTCGGCCCCCAGACATCCGGTCACGATCACCCGGCCGTTTTCGCGGAGCGCTTCACCAATCGCGTCCAGGCTTTCGGCCTTGGCGCTGTCAAGAAAGCCGCAGGTGTTCACAATCACCGCCTCGGCCCCATCATAATCAGGCGAAATCGCATATCCCTCCGCCCGAAGGCGGGTCAGAATACGCTCACTGTCGACCAGCGCCTTGGGGCAGCCAAGAGAGACCATGCCGATGGTGGGCTGGCCCGGTCGGGCGTCGCGTGGCACATGGGCCCGGGCTAGATCCGGGCGGAGGTCTGGCGGGTTCTGGCTCATAAGGGTGCCAGATAGCGGCTGAGACGGCGCGGGGGAAGGGCGCTTTTGATAGGCAGTTGATCAGCAAGGGTACGTCTTTGCCCATTTTCCCCCTGAGCAAAGCCGCAAAGGGCTGTTTCCGTTTGCCAAGGCGCGCTAACCCGTTTCGGGTCAGCCTTGGATCGAAAAAAGCGGCCTCTCGCCTTTGGCTCGAACGCGGTTTTCGATACTGTCTGTTTCAGGGTAAACCCGAAAGCTATAGGTTTGAGTCGTAACGATAAGGACAGGTGATGCGGTGGATTTTCCGAACAATTCTGGCGCTTCTGATCCTCGGGTTGCTGATCATAGGGGCGCTGTTGTCGATTCCGGCGGAACGGATTGCCGCTTTGGCGGCGGATCGTCTGGAACAGGCCACAGGCCGGCCCGTGCAGATCACCGGCGGTATCCGGCCAAGCTTTACGCCCTATCTGGGGGTCCGGGTCGCGAATGTGCAGATCGGCAATCCTGACTGGGTCACGGATGGCCCGATGCTGACAGCCGAGGCGCTGAACCTGGGTGTAAGCTGGCAGGCCTTGCTTGCCGGGCGCATTCAACTGGAACAGGCCCGGCTGGAGACGGCCCGGCTGGTTCTGGTGCGCGCGGCGGATGGGCGCGAAAGCTGGCGCTTTGAGGATGCGGAAGAGGTCTCTGACACCGGCACAGACACATCCACCGGGACCGAAGACAGCGGCGGCGGCGGCATTCTGGCAAGCCTTGGCTTTGATGCGGCCATGCTGCACGATGCCTCCCTGTTGTATCGAGATCTGGGGACCGGGCAGGAATTTCGGGCCGATGCGCTTGATCTGACCCTGCGTCTGCCCGAAGCCGGAGGAGCCGCCAGTGTCGAGGCCAGCGGCAGGGTCAATGGCAGTGACCTGACCCTTGAGGCCTCGGTCGCGGGCATCGCCGCCTTGCTTGACGGCGCGGTACAGTCGGTGACCGTCCATCTGGGCTGGGATGGGGGCGATCTGAGTTTTGACGGGCGTGCAGGTCTGGCCCCGGCCGCGGAAGGCGAATTGCGTTTTGCCGCCCGTGATCTGGGCCCATTGATGGCCGTGGCAGGTCAGGCCGCACCGGTTCTGCCACAAGGCCTTGGCCGGGAGCGGATTGAACTGGCGGGCAATGTGGTTCTGGCCTCAGAAGGCTCCCTGCATCTGCGGGGTGGGGATATTTTGCTGGATGACCACCGGTTCGAGGCCGATCTGGATATGCTGCCGGGGGATGAGCGCTGGATGCTGAATGGTGCGCTGATCGGCGGTGACGTGGATTTAAGCGCGATAACCGGCGGTGAGACCCAAAGCGGTGCCAGTAGCGGCGGTGCCAGCAGCACCAGCGCTGGCTCCGGCTGGTCCCGGGACCGGATTGATGTCAGCGGCTTGTTTGCGATGGATGCAGAGCTTTCCGTAGCCCTGGAGCGTCTTGATCTGGGTCTGGCGGTGCTGGATGGGGTCGATCTGCGTACAAATCTGGATCGCGGGCGTCTGGTGCTTGGGCTTGATCGGATCGGGGCCTATGGCGGTACGCTGTCGGGCGAAGTGGTGGTCAATGGGCGCGGCGGCCTGTCTTCCCGTGTCAATCTGGCGTTTCGGGGTGTGGCGCTGACCCCGCTGTTGTCGCAGCTTGCAGGTTATGACCGGCTGGACGGGCGGGGGGATATCGCGCTGAATGTGCTGGGCGTCGGGGATGACATGAACAGCCTGATGCACAGTCTGGATGGCAGCGGTTCGGTCACTTTCGGCCAGGGCGCCATTCTGGGGTTTGATCTGGCCGGTATGATCCGAAATTTCGACAGTTCCTACCGGGGGGAGGGGGCGCGGACGGTCTATGACAGTCTGGTGGCCAGTTTCACAATCACCGATGGCGTGTTGCGGAATGAGGATCTGGCACTGGCGGCCCCCTGGGGCCGGGTCACCGGTGCGGGCAGCACGGATATCGGGGCGCAAAACGTGGATTACCGGGTGATCCCCGCCGTCATGCAGGATGATGATGGCAGTGGCGGGCTTCGGGTGCCGATCCTGATCACCGGGCCATGGGCCGATCTGAGCTTCCGCCCTGATCTGGCCTATATCGCCGAGCAGGAGCTTGCGGAACAACGCGAACGGCTGGAGGCGGCAGCGCGCGAGCGGCTGCAAGCCGAGCAGGACGCGCTGGAACAGCGGTTGCGGGATCAGGCCAGAGATGCGCTTGGCGTCGATGTTGAGAACGGTCAGGGCGGGGAGGGAATCGAGGATGCCCTGGAAGATCGCCTGCGCGATCAGGCCGAGGAACAGCTGCGGCGGATTTTCGACTGATCGGCGGGCTGTTGAACGTCAGACGGTTTTGACCTTCACGTCATCAACTAACCCAGAATCGGGAAAGCAGACCTTGGCGCTGGATGCAGCGAAAGAGGAAAAAGAGCCCAAAGGGACAGATGCTGCACTTTGAACAAATGTCCGCACAGGCGAAGTTATGAGGTAAACTAAGTCAGCCCGCGGTACCACTTGGCCAACTCAAAAACCCCTCTTTTCGAATATCTCGGATTCTATCTCATCTTCACTTCGAAGGTAGAGGTTAAATTCCTTTGGGTGCGGTCTGTACGGCTCCGGCTTTGGAGCATTATCGATCACATACTGGATCACTAGGCTAATGTCGTTGGTTAGTATCGGTACAGCCTCTTTGAACGCTGGATATGAGGCCACTAGCCCGTAACTCGTTATCAATGCCGCACCGATCATTTTGAAGCGACCGACAATGCTACCCTCGAAAACATCTTCTAATTCGAGTGTCAGTGATTCAAGCGAAACCTCGTAACCCGATGTCGCAAAACCAGTTTCGCTGCCAATCACGGTAGCAAGGCGCTCATTGATCAGCGCCCCTATTTCCATAGCAACTAGCTCAGCAAGATCCTCGTCGATCTCTTCTAATGAGACACCTTTGAAGATGACCTCGGCATGCCCGAGAGTGATGACCTCCGGCTCAGGTTGCGGCTCATACATTTCAACCATTGCCATTTAGACACCCATTCATTTTTCCGCCTTGAACGACATGTTCACACAAGGCATTCCAATTTTGAAGCGGCTATTGGCGCAAGTGTCGCGAACGGCAGGTTTGTCCCGCACTGCCGATCTCGGCTCGGACCGCGCAGAACGTCTGGTCTGAGCTAGAATTTCTTGACGTTTGGGCCATTATTGCATGACGGGCAAGGCGTAAGGATTCAGAAACTCGCCCGATATTGAATCAAAGGTGTGCGGTGTTCCAAAGCGGGTTGTTGCCGCTCTGCGATTTCGGCTCTGGTCAGTAGGGGGCATGCTCGGCTAAAGGCAGCGTATGATACGTTGCATCGCCATCCTGACGCTTCTGATTTTGCTGACTGCCTGTGGCCGGTCCTCTGCCCCGGACGCATCTGTGCCCGGGCTTTACCCGAATGAGACGCCGGCCATCCGCGCTTTGATCAATGAGAATGCCGCGCGCTATGATGTGCCGCCGGCGCTGATCCACCGGGTGATCCAGCGGGAAAGCGATTATCGCCCGGAGGCGCGCAATGGTCCCTATTACGGGATGATGCAGATATTGCCCGCCACCGCGCGGACCATGGGCCATCAGGGCCCGGCCTCCGAATTGCTCGATCCTGATACCAATCTGCGCTACGGGGTGCGGTATCTGCGTGGCGCCTGGCTTTTGTCAGACGGGGATTTCGATACCGCCGTGGGCTGGTATGCGCGCGGTTATTACTATGAGGCGCGCAACCGCTGCATGCTGGTGGAAACCGGGCTGCTGGATCGGGAAATCCGGCGGGATTGCCGGTAGGCAAATGTCGCTATCGGTTGCCCGGATTGAAATTCTGATCCACCCCGCATCACCCTCCCGCCCGGCGGCACCGCCGGGCAGCGCCCGTACCGCCCCCACGGGGCGCGGGCGCTTCTCGCCCACCCCTCGGTGCGGGCTCTGCCCTCCGCGTGATGTATATCCTACCGCCGCCGGTCCCGTCTGCTGCTCATCGGCTGGAAGGCCACGCCCACATGGGCCTCGCAATAGGGTTTGCCCTGTTGCACCGGCAGGCCGCAGAAATAGAAATCATCCGTGGCCGGATCGCCGATGGGCCATTTGCAGGTCCGCTCGGTCAGTTCCATCAGGTTGATGCGCTTGGCGTGTTTCTCAACCTCATTGACCTTGGCCAGCGCCTCGGGGCTGATCTCATTGGCCGAGGGTTGCGGCGGCAGCGGCTGGCCTGCGGGCACGATCGGTTTGCGCAGCGGCGTGACGTTGTTCGCGCGCGCAGGCGCGGTTTCGGCACGGGCCGGTTCAGTCTTGGGGGCCGCTTTCGGCGTGGCCGGGGCGGCTTTGGCGGCCGGTTTCGCAGCCTCTTTCGCGGGGGCGGATTTTGCCGCCGCACCACTGGTGGCCCGGTTTGACAGACCCAGACGATGCACCTTGCCGATCACCGCATTGCGCGTGACGCCGCCCAGTTCCTTGGCGATCTGGGAGGCCGATTGACCTTCGCCCCACATCTTCTTGAGTATCTCGACGCGCTCGTCGGTCCAGGACATGGATGCCCCTCCTGCTCGTTTATGCACATGGCTCGGTGCGCCACGGCCCTTGCATATGGGCCCGGGACCAGCGAGTTGGAAGACCTATCCTATCGCGTCTGAGGGAGTGGATACAAGGCGATGACGAGCAAAATACCAACAATGATGACAGCAGAGGGTTTTGGTGGCCAAACCGGCATGGGCGTGCGTCGCTTTGGCCGGGTCAACTGGCTGGGTCTCTACACGCTGGCCAAGCGCGAAGTGATGCGTTTTGTCGTGGTCTGGACCCAGACGCTGCTCGCGCCTCTGGTCACGGCGGGGCTGTTCATTCTGATCTTCTCGCTGGCCATTGGCGGGCAGCGCGGCGATGTGATGGGGGTCAGCTTTCTGCATTTCATTGCACCGGGCATCCTGATGATGACCGTTATCCAGAACGCATTCGCCAATACTTCATCGTCGATTGTCATCGGCAAGGTACAGGGCAATATCGTGGATACATTGATGCCGCCGCTCAGCCCGCTGGAACTGGTTCTGGGCTATATCATCGGCGGGGTCTTGCGCGGCCTGCTGGTGGCGCTGGCGGTGACGGTCATCATGTTCCCGGTCATCGGTCTGGGCGTGGCGCATCCGCTCTGGGCACTGGTCTTTGTGATCCTTGGCAGCGCGTTTCTGGGCGCCCTGGGCATTGTCGCGGCCATTATCGCACAGCGGTTTGACCAGATTGCCGCGATCACGAATTTCATTGTTGTCCCGCTCAGCTTTCTGTCGGGCACATTCTATTCCATTGCGGCCCTGCCGGGCTGGTTGAATAGCATTACCCACTGGAACCCGGTTTTCTATCTGATCGACGGGGTGCGTTACGGTGTTCTGGGCGTATCTGACAGTACGCCATGGCTGGGTCTGGGGGTTGCGTCGGGGGCGACACTGGCGGTGATGGCGCTGGCATGGCGGTGGTTCAAAACCGGGTATCGGCTGAAATCATGAAAACGGGTTTGTTCGGTCTGATGATGGGGGTTGTGATGACAGGCACAGCATGGGCAGATGACCTGCAAAGCCTGGCAGATGGGTTGGTCACCCACGATCTGATCCCCGGTGCAGTTGTCGGGCTGGCCGAGGCAGAACGGCTGGACTGGGCTGTGGCGGGTCTGCGCATCGCGGGTCGGGATGAACCGGTTGCGACCGGGGATCTCTGGCATCTGGGATCCCTGACAAAATCAATGACAGCGATGGTGGCCGCGCGGCTGGTCGAACGGGGGCTGATTGGCTGGGATGACAGCGCGGGCGAGGTTCTGGGCCAGGACGACCTGCCGGGCAGTGCGGCGACACTGGAGATGCTTCTGACTCATCGCTCCGGCATCGCGGCCAATCCGGGGCGGTGGGGGATGATGACCCTGCCCCGGAACTGGACAGAGACCGATCATCATGCCGACCGCCAGACGTTGGTCGAGGAGGTTTTGACCTGGCCCTTGGCCGAAACACCGGGAACGTATCTTTATTCAAATATGGGCTATGTCGTGGCAGGGCAGATGCTGGCCACGCGCGCAGGGACAAGCTGGGAGGCGTTGATCATCGCCGAGCTGTTTGAACCTCTGGGCCTGGACAGCGCGGGCTTCGGCCCGCCAGGATACGCAGCGCCAGACACGCAACCATGGGGGCATCGCCGGGGGTTCGGGGGGCGGCTTCGGCCCGCTGACCCGGCGACAGGGCCGGATAATCCGCCGGTTTTTGGCCCTGCGGGATCGGTTCATATGAACGCCGGGGACATGCTTGCATATCTTCGCGCGCATCTGCTGCGCGATGACCGCTATCTGAGCGCGGAAAGCTGGGATCGGTTGCATATACCCCCCGAGGGCGCGGATTATGCCATGGGATGGCTTGAATTGGAGCCGGGCCGATTGGCACATAACGGGTCGAACACCTTCTGGCTGGCGATGGCATGGCTTGATTTTGAAGTGGGAAGGGCCCTGTTCGTGGCGGCGAACTCAGGGTTTCTGGAGCAGATTTCTCCGGCTTTGACTGAGGCAGGACTGACGGCAGCGGCGTTGCCTTAGGGGCGGCGATGCACGGTTTCGCGCCAGACCAGAAGGGCCGCGCCGCCGATGATAATGGCTGCACCTGCCAGGCTGATCCCGTCAGGTATGACGTTGAAAATCAACCGGTCATAGAGGGCGGCGAAAACCAGAGTCAGATATGAAAACGGGGTGATGAAACTTGCATCCGCCTGTCGCAGGGCGCTGAAAAAGCAGATCTGCGCACAGGCCATGATCAGGCCCAGACTGACCAGAGCGCCCCATTGTGCGACAGTTGGCGGTTGCCAGACAGCGATCACTGCGAGGCTGGACAGGATCATACCAAGCGTATTGTTGATCAGCAGAACCTGCAGCAGTTTTTCGCGCCCCGAGAGGCGTTTGATCAGAATGATCTCCAACCCGGTGAACAGGGCGGCGCCAAGGGCCAGAAACGCGCCCGCCTGCATGGTCGTGCTGCCCGGGCGGATCAGCAGCATCGCGCCGGTCAGGGCAATCGCGGCAGCCAGCCAGCGCCAGGGGCCAACCCGTTCGCCAAGCAGCGGGATCGCCAGAATCATGCCGAAGACCGGGCTTAGAAAGCTGATCGCGGTCGCATCGCTGAGCGGGATTGCGGCAGCGGCAGCGAAAAGCAGGCTGACCCCGGCCCATCCGCATAAGGTGCGGGCAATGTGAACGCGCATATCCGGCCGGGTAAAGCGCGGGCGCAGAACCACAACAGCGCTGACAACCGCAACCCAGGCAAAAAGAAACCGGCCATGGCTGACCTGAAACGGGTGCAGCGCAGGCCCAAGCGTATCGGTGCCGAGCGCTTTGGCCAGAAGTGTGGTCGCGGCAATGAACACCGTGGCCAGAAGCATGAACCCCACCGCGAGAACCGGGTTCTGCGGGATTTTCGCGGCGGTGGGGGCGGCGGTATCGCTCACACGCCCAGGCACCAGCGCAGAATGGCCTTTTGGGCATGAAGGCGGTTTTCAGCCTCGTCGAAAATCACCGACTGGGAGCCATCCATCACAGCGCTTGTCACCTCATCCTCGCGATGGGCGGGCAGGCAATGCATGAACAGCGCCCCGGGCCTGGCCCTGGCCATCAGCGCGTCATCCACCTGATAGCCGCGCAACTGATTATGGCGGCGTTCCTTGGTTGACTGGCTGTCATGCATGGACACCCAGGTGTCGGCCACCACCAGATCGGCGCCTTCGACGGCCTGGGCCGGGTCACGGATGATCTCGATATTGGCCCCTTTGGCGCGGGCCTCGGCAATGAAACCCGGCTCCGGGTCCAGGGGTTCGGGCCCGGTGAAGGTCAGATCGAAGCCGAATTGCCCGGCGGCATGGATGAAACTGGAACAGACATTGTTGCCATCCCCGGTCCAGACGATTTTCTTGCCTTTGATCGGGCCGCGATGTTCTTCGAAGGTCATCACATCGGCCATGATCTGGCAGGGATGGGTGCGGTTGGTCAGCCCGTTGATCACCGGCACGCTGGCGTGGTCTGCCATTTCCAGCAGCACGTCTTCCTCGAAGGTTCTGAGCATGATCAGATCCACATAGCGCGACAGCACGCGGGCGGTATCGGCAATGGTTTCGCCATGGCCAAGCTGCAGATCGGTGCCCGAGAGGACCATGGATTGCCCGCCCATCTGGCGCACGCCCACATCAAAGCTGACCCGGGTCCGGGTCGAGGGTTTTTCGAAGATCAGCGCGACCATATGGCCGGCAAGGGGCTGGTCATCATCCATCATGCCTTTGGGGCGGTTGCCACGGGCGGTTTTCATGACGCCCGCCTGGTCGATCATCTGTCTGAGTTCGGCGGGGCTGGTTTTGTTGATGTCGAGAAAATGTTTCATATCGGTCGCTTGTGGTTTGCCGAGGGGGCGAGGGGGTTTGCCACCCCCTCGCGCTCCCCCGCGCGTATTTTCAACAAGAAGAAAGCAGGGCGGGGGGTGCCGGTCTGGCCATCTGTCGTCGGAACAGCATCACCAGAACCCGGTCACCATCGCCGCAATCGCGTTCTTCCACCGGGTCGAAACCTGCGGCGGTATAGGTGACGATGGCCCGGGTATTTGTCGGGTCCGGGTCGATGGCGACGGCCCGTGTGCCCGTGCCCATCAGGTCAGTGGCGCGTTGGCGGAGATAGGCCCGGGCATGGCCTTTGCCAAGGAAGGCAGGGTCCCCCAGAAAGGTATCCATGGCGCGGGCATCGGCGGGCAGATCGGCGAAATGCGGGGCGGGCCAGTGATGGGCGGGGTAATCCTGCACAAAGGCAAAGGGATGCCCGTCCAGCGCGACAATCCGCATATCGGTGGGGCCGTTGTCGATATCTTCCTCCATCAGCGCGATTTCGGCAGCGGCCTTGCCCCACCAGCCGCCGATATGGGGCTGGCTGAGCCAGATTTCGATCAGCGGGTAATCGGCGCGGGTGAGCTTGCGGAACGTATAGGTATTATTATTCTGCGGCATCATGCATCTGCGCCTCCAGCGCGGTTGCGGCCCGGTCAAGCCGGTCGATCCCTTCGGCAATCTCTGCCTCTGTCAGGGTCAGGGGCGGCAGCAGGCGCACCACATTATTGCCTGCCGGGACGGTCAGCATGTCCTGCGCATAAGCGGCGTTGATCACATCGAGATTGGGTGTCTTGCAGACCAGACCCAGCATGAAACCGGCCCCGCGCACCGTCTCGAACACCTCGGGATGGGAGGCTACCAGCCCTTCGGCCCGCTGGCGGAACAGCCCGGCGCGACGGTTCACATCTTCCAGAAAGCCCTCACCGGTGATCACATCCATCACCGCGCTGGCCACGGCGCAGCCAAGCGGGTTGCCGCCATAGGTGGAGCCATGGGTGCCGGGCGTCATGCCGACCGCCGCCGCTTCGGTTGCCAGCAGTGCTGCGATCGGAAAGCCGCCCCCGATGCCTTTGGCGATCATCATGATATCCGGTGTGATGCCGGCCCATTCATGGGCAAAAAGCTTGCCTGTCCGGCCCATGCCGCACTGGATTTCATCAAGGATCAGCAGCAGGCCGTGGCTATCGCAGATCTCCCGCAGCTCTTTCAGATCCTGATCGGGCACCGGGCGGATGCCGCTTTCGCCCTGAATCGGTTCGATTATGATCGCGCCCACATCGGGCCGCGCGGCGGCCATGCGCAGCGCCTGGGTGTCGCCAAAGGGCAGGTGGATGAACCCGGGCAGCAGCGGGCCGAAACCTTTGGTCAGTTTCTCGGCCCCTGCGGCGGAAATCATGCCGGTGGACCGGCCGTGAAACGCGCCTTCGAAGGCGATGATCGTGCTCCGGTCAGGCTGACCGGTTTCAGACCGGTATTTGCGGGCCATCTTCACGGCCAGTTCACCGGCCTCGGTGCCGGAATTACAGAAGAACATGGTGTCGGCGAATGTATGTTCCACCAGCTTTTCCGCCAGTTCCTGCTGTTGCGGCACCGTATAGAGATTGGAGGTGTGCCAAAGCTGGTCTGCCTGCGATTTCAGGGCATTGACCAAAGCCGGATGCCTATGGCCCAGGGCCATCACCGCAACGCCACTGGCGAAATCCAGAAACCGTCGGCCATCTGCCTCCACCAGCCAGGCCCCTTCGCCTTTGACGAAGGAAAGCGGTGCGCGGGAATAGCTGGGAAGAACCGGCGATATCATGACCATCTCCGAATGAGGGATTGCAGGAAGACCCGGGCTTGCCCGAAAGCCTGCATCAAGTCAATTCAAGGCAGGTTATGTTCCATCAGTGATCTTCATGATGAGGCAGGTGGTGGAGCCGGTGGCATAGAGCTTTCCATCCTGGGCATCTTTGATCGTGCCCTCCGCCACCCCGGTGGAGCGGCCCGCATGGCTGGTGATGCCTTCGGCCAGAACCTCCATGCCCACGGGGATCGGGCGGATGATATTTATCTTGTATTCCAGGGTCGTATAAACCGAGCCTTTGGGCAGTTTGGTCATCACGGCGCAGGCCATGCAACTGTCAAGCACGGTGCCGTACCAACCGCCATGAACGGTTCCCATCGGGTTTGTATGATCGAAGGAGGGGGCGCCGCGAAAGACCACGCGGCCGTCTTCGACGATATCCAGATGATACCGCAACCCTTTGGAAATGGGGGGGACGGGCAGGGCGCCGTCGCGCATGGCTTTCATGAAGGCCAGCCCGGACATGGAGAGAAGCTGTTTGGTGTCGACAGCCTCGTCGACAGATTTTGTATGGGGTCCAGTGCCCATGACGCCCTCCGCTGTGTTGATCACTGTACCCAAGCCGGGGTGAGGGCGCGGCGCAAGATGATGCTTGATGTGACGTGGCGTAAATATGTTGATCCGGACCGCGCGGGGCCGAATTCTTGAGAAGTCCGGTGATGCCGGGGCTACGCCACCTCGGCCAGGGCCTGTTTCGGGGTCACGCCAAGGGCCGCACAGACATCGCGGGTCAGTTCCGGTGCGTTCAGCGTGTAGAAATGCAGATCGCTGACGCCGCCCTCGATCAGGTCGGTGCACAGTTCGGAACACAAGGCGGTGGACAGCAAAGCCTCCCGCCCGTCGCGTTTTGCGGCGGTGAACGCCTCGTCCAGCCAGGCCGGGATCACCGCCCCGCAACTGCTGGCAAAGCGGCGGATCCGGGCCCAGTTATGGATTGGCAGGATGCCGGGAATGATCGGCGCGGTGATGCCCGCCGCGGCGCAGGCATCGCGGAAGCGGAAGAAGGTTTCCGCCTCGAAGAAAAACTGTGTGATGGCGGAACTTGCGCCTGCGTCGATCTTGCGTTTCAGAAACGCGACACAGGCCGCCATGTCGGGCGCATCGGGGTGCGGATCAGGGTAGGCGCCGACGCGCAGGGTGAATTTGCCGGTTCTGGCCAGCGCCTCGATCAGATCGACGGAGCTTGCAAACCCGTCCTTATGGGGGGTGAAGCCGCCCGTGCCTTTCGGCGGGTCGCCGCGCAGGGCGACGATTTGCGTCACCCCGGCTTCCGCATAGCTGTCGGCAATCGCGAGTGTTTCGGCGCGTGTTGCGTCCACGCAGGTCAGATGCGCGGCCACGGGTACGCCGAAATTCGTATCAATCGCCTTCACCGCCTCATGGGTCAGTTTCCGCGTGGTGCCGCCCGCACCATAGGTGACCGAGACGAATTCGGGCGCCAACGGGGCCAGGACCCCAAGCGTGTCCCACAGCCGAAACGAGGCCTCCAGCGATTGCGGAGGGAAGAACTCGAAGGAAACGGACGGGACGGTCATGGCGATTGTGATCCTTGAAATGTCGGTAAGTGATGTCGCATAGAGGGAATGTGAAGACAAACTCATAAAACTCATCATCTATATGAGGCATATATGCATCTGGAGTTTCGCCACCTGCGCACGATCCGTGCGATCCATCAGGAGGGTGGGCTGGCCAAGGCCGCCGATACGCTGCACATCACCCAAAGTGCGCTGAGCCATCAGATCAAGGGTCTGGAGGCGCAGGCGGGGGTGGAATTGTTCGTGCGCCGGTCAAAGCCGATGCGCCTGTCGCCAGCGGGGATGAAGCTGCTGCGCCTGGCCGAGGAGATATTGCCCCGGATCGCGGCGCTGGAGGACGAGTTTGACGGTCTGCGCGCGGGTAAATCGGGGCGGCTCCATATCGCGATTGAATGCCATGCCTGTTTCGATTGGCTTTTGCCGGTATTGGAGGGGTTCCGCACCGCCTGGCCGGATGTGGATGTGGATATTCGCCCCGGGCTTCAGTTCGAGGCGCTGCCCGCGCTGTTGCGCGAAGAGGTTGATCTGGTAATCTCCTCCGACCCCGAGGACCTGCCGGGCATAGATTTCACCCCGCTGTTCGATTACGAGCCGGTTTTCGTTGCCTCGGCCCAGCATCCGCTGGCCGCGAAACCCTTTATCGAGGCAGAGGATTTTCGCGACGAATTGCTGATCACCTACCCGGTGGAGCGGCCGCGGCTGGATGTGTTCAGCCAGATGCTGATCCCGGCTGGGATTGAACCGAAAGGCATCCGGCAGGTGGAATTGTCGGCGGTCATCCTGCTTCTGGTGGCCTCGAACCGGGGGGTATCGGTCCTGCCCGATTGGGTGGTGCGCGAATTGCGCAACAACAGCAGCTATGTCACCCGGCCGCTGACCGAGACCGGCCTGACCCGGCGGCTTTACGGGGCAACGCGGGGCGATGATACCAGCAAACCCTTCATGTCCCATGTTCTGAAGCTTGCGCGGACCGAGCCGCTTAAACTGCAACGCAGCTAGGCAGGGGTAAGACCCGGTTGCACGAGGTGGTGTGTGACCGGTGCCTGCGTGGCGGCTTGCCTGTGCCGTGTTGAGGGCCGGGGCGCCCGATTGCGCCTTGGCAGCACGCGCCGACGGGTCTATAGCGCGGGCTTATCTTCAAAGGGGCCGGGCCATGCAGGGCAGCGCAAATCTCAATGTCATGATCAAGGCCGCCCGGTTGGCGGGGCGATCCCTGGTCAAGGATTTCCGCGAGGTGGAAAATCTGCAGGTCAGTGCCAAGGGCCCGGGCGATTTTGTGTCCAAGGCCGATATGGCCGCAGAACATATCCTGCGCGAAGAACTGATGGGCGCACGGCCCAATTACGGGTTTCTGGGCGAGGAAAGCGCCGAGGTCGCGGGCATCGACCCGACACGGCGCTGGATCGTTGACCCGCTGGACGGGACCACGAATTACCTGCACGGCATGCCCCATTGGGCGGTTTCCATCGCCCTGGAATACAAGGGTGACATTGTCGCTGGCGTGGTCTTTGACCCCGCCAAGGACGAGATGTTCTATGCCGAAAAGGGTCAGGGCGCCTGGCTGAACGACAATCACCGGCTGCGGGTTTCGGGCCGTGCCAAGATGATCGAAAGCGTCTTTGCCACGGGCGTGCCCTTTGGTGGCCGGAAATACCTGCCCGCCACCCTGCAGGATCTGGGGCGTCTGATGCCGCAATGTGCCGGTGTCCGGCGCTGGGGCGCGGCGTCGCTTGATCTCGCCTATGTGGCTGCGGGCCGGTATGAGGGTTATTGGGAACGGGGGCTGAATGCCTGGGATATTGCCGCCGGTATTCTGATCGTGCGCGAAGCGGGGGGGCTGGTGGAGCCCCTGCGCGAGGATCAGAATCTGCTGGACGGCGGGCAGTTGATTGCGGCAAACGCGGCGATGTTTGACAGTTTTGCCAAACTGATTCGCGAGCGGCCTGCTGCCTGAGACCCTCGCCTGAGATCCTCACCTCATGGATCAGGTCGGGTTTCGTTCGGTCAGCATCTGCTGCGCGATCCCTGCCAGCGCCAGATAGATCGAAGCGCCTGCAACCACCAGTGTCAGAACAGGGTTCGGGGCGAAATTGGTCCAGGCGGCCCAGCCAATGCCGAAGGTCCAGATCAGCGCAACCGGCAGGGTGACCATCTGCCAGCGTCTTGTGCGCACCGGATGGACGAATTTCAGCGGCAGGAACATGGCCACGCTGAGTATCAGCACCAGCGCCAGTGTCACCCAGACCCCCGGGGTCATCACCAGCAGCGCCAGCACCAGCATGTTCCAGCAGCCCGGAAAACCCGAAAAACTGTCATCTGCGGTTTTCATCCGTGTATCCGAGAAATAGAGCGCGCTGGCAAAGGGGATCAGAAGCACCGCCAGCCATCCGGTCCAGCCGGGCAACAGCCCCGAGGCATAAAGTGCATAGGCGGGGATCACCACATAGGTCAGAAAGTCGATGATCAGATCCAGAAGTTCGCCATTGATCTCCGGCGCATGTGTCTTGACCTGAAAATGCCGGGCAAGCGGCCCGTCGATGCCATCCACAACAAAGGCCACGGCCAGCCACAGCGCCATGATATCCCATCGCTGCTGCATCGCCTCCAACAGCGCCAGCATGGCCAAAGCCGCGCCGATGGCAGTGACCCCATGGACCAGAAAGGCGGAAAACCGGGCATTCATGAAAATGTCATGACGCAAGCGGGGCGCCGCTTCAATGGTCAAATAAGTGCGATAAGGGCCTCAGGCTTTGGGATGGGCGTTGCGATAGACCTCCATCAGGCGGGCGGTATCCACCGCTGTATAGGCTTGCGTGGTTGTCAGGGAGGCATGGCCAAGCAGTTCCTGAATGGCTCTCAGATCGCCGCCTGCATCCAGAAGATGGGTGGCAAAGCTGTGCCGCATTGCGTGTGGTGTGGCGGTTGCGGGCAGGCCAAGCTGCATCCGTGTCTGCGCCATCGTCTTCTGGACCTGACGCGGGTTCAACGCGCCGCCCCGGATGCCGCGAAACAGCGGGCTGCCCGGGTCCAGCCGATGCGGGCAGAGCCTTGCATAGGTGGCAACCGCCTGTCGCGCGGCGGGCAGAACCGGCACCTCGCGTTCCTTGCTGCCCTTGCCAAACACGCGCAGAACCTCGCCAAGTGGCAGGGTCGCGCCGGTCAGGCCAAGCGCTTCGGAAATGCGCAACCCGCAGCCATAAAGCAGGGTGATGACCGCCAGATCGCGGGCGCTGACCCAGTCGCGGCCATCCTGCATGCCCATGGTCTCCATCATGTCCCGCGCGGCGGTTTCGGCCAGTGGGCGGGGCAGGGGGCGCTGGAATTTCGGTGCGCGGGCGGCGAATATGGCGGTGGCTTCAAACCCGTCCCGCTCGGCCCACCAGCGATAAAAGCTTTTTACAGCGGATAATTGCCGGGCGAGAGATCTTGCCCCCACGCCGCGCCCGCGTTCATGGGCCATCCAGGCGCGCATATCGCGAATCCCAAGCGCTTGCAGCGGGGCCAGCCCCAAAGCACCCCCGTGATGCTGGGTCTGAAACGCCAGAAACCCGGTCAGATCGCGCCCATAGGCGTCAACCGTGGCCTCTGCCGCGCCATCAAGGGCTGCGGCATGGGCCAGCCAGTTTTGCAGAAGGTCCCGGGCGGCAGGGCTGATCGAAAGGGTCATCTGCCCGTCCTCAGTCCAGATATCTCCGCATCAGCCGTTCGAAGGTGCCGTTGAAAAAGGTCAGCAAATCGGTGCCCTGGCTGGGGCGGAACTGATGCGGATCCTCGGCCCCCATGATCAGAAGACCGGGCAGACGGCCCTCCCCCAGATCAAGCCGCAGCAAGGCTTCGGATTTGATCCAGTCCGCAGCGGTGCCATAGATCACATCGGAACTGTCGCCGACCTGGCGCAGGGTGACGGAACGTTGCGGCACATCCCGCCCGCCCGTCAGGTACTGATCGACGAAACCGGGGGCGACGATGCTCAGCAAATCCTCAAGCTTCTGCACACTGGGCGCGCTGGTTTCCGTGGCCTCGGCGCTTTCCAGCACAAGGCGGATGCGATCAACGCACAGGATGCCGGCCACATCCGTGCCAAGCGTCTTGAGGAATGCCTCGAAATCGGGCTGATCCAGCAGGGCCAGAATGGCGCGGTGGATCTGGTTGGTGCCCGAGAGGTTTTCATAAGCTGCGGCAATCACCGACCGATGGGTATCCTCCAGCCGGTCCAGCCGGTTTTCCAGCCGTTCCATCGCGATCCCGCGCATATCGACGATATTGCCGCCCATCTGCCGGTCATTGGCTGCAATCAACGCCCGCATCAGGTCGCGGTCTTCCAGAACAAGCTCAGGGTCGCTCAACACCCGTTCGCGCCAATCACTCAATATATCTACAGTATCGCCCAAATTCATACTTGCGCCTCAGTCGTTTTTATTGGTTGGCGACAACCTTACACGATATTTACAGGATTTTCTGCCCCGTTTTTTCCCAATCCGCCATGAAGCCTGCCAGACCCTTGTCGGTCAGCGCATGGCTGGCCATGGATTTGATGACACCGGGCGGCGCCGTGGCGACGTCGGCGCCGATCAGGGCGGCGTCTTTCATGTGGTTGGCTGACCGGATCGAGGCGGCAAGGATCTGCGTCTCAAACCCGTAATTGTCATAGATCGTGCGGATATCGGCGATCAGGTCCATCCCGTCGAGGTTCAGATCGTCCAGCCGCCCGATAAAGGGGCTGATAAAGGTCGCGCCCGCCTTGGCGGCAAGCAGGGCCTGATTGGCCGAGAAACACAAGGTTACATTGACCATTTTGCCTTCACCCGACAGCGTTTTGCAGGCTTTCAGCCCGGCCCATGTCAGGGGCACTTTCACGGTGATATTTTCGGCGATCTCCGCCAGCTTGCGACCTTCGGCGATCATCGCATCGGCCTCCAGCGCGACCACTTCGGCGGAAACCGGGCCTGCGACCAGATCACAGATTTCCCTGGTCACTTCCAGAATGTCGCGCCCTGATTTCAGGATCAGCGAGGGGTTCGTGGTCACACCGTCGACCATTCCCAGATCGTTCAACTCGGCAATCGCGTCAATATCTGCGGTGTCGACAAAGAATTTCATCGCAATGGTTCCTTTCAGGTGGCAGCCGTGATCATCTGACGATCTCTTATCGCAAGGGCCGCCAAGCGGAAAGACATGAGCCAAGACTATTTCGCAGAAGGAGAGCTGGTGGGCGTTCTGACCACCGAGCCGCTGGACCGGGTGCTGGACTATAAGGCGCCCGAAGGCGGGTGCTGGCTGGGCGCGTTTGTCGAGGTGCCGCTGGGCCCGCGCAAAGTGCTGGGCGTGGTCTGGGATCAGGGGCGTGGCGATTGGGATATGGCCAAGGTACGGTCCATCCGCCGGGTGCTGGATGTGGCGCCGATGCGGGAGGAGTTGCGGGCGTTTCTGGAAAAGGCCGGCGCCTATACGCTGACCCCCTTGCCCGCGATGCTGCGGCTGGCGACCCGCGCGCCGGGGCTGTCCGACCCGCCCTCGATGCGGAAAGTCTATCGTCTGGGCGCGGGCCTGCCCGACCGGATGACCGATGCGCGGCGGCGGGTTCTGGCCACGCTGGAAGACTATGGCGGGCTGGCCTTCACCCTGAAAGAATTGTCTGACATGGCGGGGGTGACTGCTTCGGTTGTCAAAGGTCTTGCAGCCCAGGGTGCCGTGGAAGAGGCCGATACCCCCCGCGATGCACCCTTTCTGCCGCTGGACCCGGCGCGGCCCGGCAAAACCCTGACGCCGGATCAGGCCGAAGCCGCAAACCTGTTGCGGGCCGCTGTCAGCGCAGGCCGTTATGGCACCACGCTTTTGAAGGGCGTCACCGGGTCCGGCAAGACAGAGGTCTATCTGGAGGCTGTTGCCGCCTGTCTGAAAGCCGGACAGCAGGCGCTGGTGCTGTTGCCCGAAATTGCGCTGACCTCGGAATTCCTCACCCGGGTGGAGGACCGTTTCGGCGCGAAACCGGCAGAATGGCATTCCGGCGTGACCATGACCGAACGCCGCCGCTGCTGGCGGATGCTGGGGCAGGGGGCGGCGCAACTGGTGGTGGGTGCACGTTCTGCCCTGTTCCTGCCGTTTCGGGACCTTGGGCTGATCGTGGTCGATGAGGAACATGATACCTCTTACAAGCAAGAGGATGGGGTGCTTTACAACGCCCGCGACATGGCGGTGTTGCGTGCCTCGATCAACGGGGCGCAGGTGGTGCTGGCCTCGGCCACGCCATCGCTGGAATCCTGGGCCAATGCAGAGGCGGGGAAATACACAAGGTTTGATCTGACCGCCCGGTTCGGCGCGGCGGTGCTGCCGGAAATGCGGGCGATCGACATGCGGGCCGAGGATTTGCCCGGCAATGCCTGGATTTCCCCCAGCCTGCAGACGGCGGTTGCCCGGCGTCTGGCAGCAGGCGAACAATCGCTTTTGTTCCTCAACCGCCGGGGCTATGCGCCGGTCACCATCTGCCGGGCCTGTGGCCATCAGGTGGGATGTGACAATTGCGATGCGCGGATGGTCGAACACCGGTTTCAGAAACGCCTGATGTGCCATCAATGCGGGGCGACCAAACCGATGCCGCTGGTCTGCCCGAACTGCGAGGCTGAAGGCAAAATGGCCGCGATCGGCCCGGGGGTGGAACGTTTGGGGGAAGAGGCCGCCGCGCTGTTCCCGGACGCGAAACTGGCGGTGCTGTCTTCTGATCTTTTCGGGTCTGCCCGGGCCCTGAAAGCACAGATCGAAGAGATTGCCCAGGGTGAGACCGATATCATCATCGGCACGCAACTGGTCGCCAAAGGCCATAATTTCCCCCGGCTGACGCTGGTGGGGGTGATTGATGCCGATCTGGGTCTGCAGGGCTCTGACCTGCGCGCGGCTGAGCGGACGTTTCAGCTTATGCGCCAGGTGTCGGGCCGGGCCGGGCGGGTGGACACACCCGGCGTGGCGCTGATGCAGAGCTTCCAGCCGGAACATCCGGTGATCCGTGCGATCCTGTCCGGTGACGAGGAAGGGTTCTGGCAGGCCGAAGCGGCGGAGCGTGAACAGGCGGGCATGCCGCCCTATGGCCGGATGGCGGGGGTCATCATCTCTGGCCCCGATGCGGCGGCGGCCTTTGATCTGGGCAGTCATCTGGCTCGCAATGATGCGCCGCTGCGTGCGCTTGGGGGCACGGTCTATGGCCCGGCGCCCGCGCCGATTGCCCGCATCCGGGGGCGCCACCGGGTGCGCTTGCTGGTGAAAGCGCCCAAGGGCGTCGCCCTGCAACCGGCCATTGCCCAATGGGTGGGCGGGTTTAAACTGAAGGGCGGGCTGCGGCTGGCCGTCGATATCGACCCGCAAAGCTTCTACTAGTTTTGGGCGTCGCCCTGAAATTCTGCAACGCATATGGATTGCACAGAGGGCAGAGCCCGTACCGAGGGGAGGGCGAGAAGCGCCCGCCCCGTGGGGGCGGTACGGGCGCTGCCCGGCGGTGCCGCCGGGCGGGATGGTGCTGGGGTGCTGCTTCAGGATTTCAGGCCGAAGCTATAAACAGGTTCCGCTAAAATCGGTTCCCTTGTCCGGTCTGCGCCGCTATGAACCGCGCACCATTAGATGAGAAGGGACACCAGGCCCCATGCCCGCCCCGATCCGACCACAGCCAGGCATTCTTGAGATCGCGCCCTATAAGGGCGGGGACAGTGCGATTACGGGTGTCGACACGCCGCTGAAGCTCAGCTCGAACGAGAACCCGTTTGGCCCGCCGCCCTCGGCGGTTGCGGCGATGCAGGCGGCGGCGGCGAATATTCACCGCTACCCATCCACCGATCACGCGCCGCTGCGTCAGGCGATTGCCGAGATGCATGGGCTGGACGCAGACCGGATCATCATCGGTGTCGGCTCTGACGAGGTTCTGACCCTGCTGGCGATGGCTTTTGCCGGGCCGGGGGATGAGGTGCTGTACCCCGAATACGGGTTTTCCATGTACCCGATCTTTGCCCTGTCTGCCGGTGCCACGCCCGTGGTTGCGCCGGAAGCGGGGCGGGTCGTGGATGTGGATGCGCTTCTGGCGCGGATCACACCGGCCACCCGTCTGATCTATCTGGCCAATCCCGCCAATCCGACCACGACCTTGCTGGAAAACGCGGAGCTGACCCGGCTGGCCGATGGTCTGCCCGCGCAATGCCTGCTGGTGCTGGATGGCGCCTATGCGGAATTTGCCGAAGGCTATGATGGTGGCGCGGCCATGGTGGGCGCGCGGGATAATGTGGTGATGACGCGGACCTTCTCGAAACTCTACGGGCTTGGAGGTTTGCGTGTCGGCTGGGGATATGCATCGCCCCATGTGATTGACGTGCTGACCCGTATCCGGGGGCCGTTCAACATGTCGGCCATTGCCCTGGCCGGGGCCGAGGCCGCAGTGCGGGACCGGGCGTTTGCCCGGACCTGCCAGCAGGTGAATGCGGAACAGCGCGCGCGTCTGTCCGGCGGGTTAAGGCAGCTTGGCATTCAGTCGGATGACAGCCATACGAATTTCGTGCTGGCGCGGTTTGCCAGTGAGACCGAGGCGCTGGCCGCAGATGCATATCTGAAATCGCAGGGCATTCTGGTGCGTCCGGTCAAAGGTTATGGCTTCCCCGACGCGCTGAGGATTACGGTGGGCAGGCCCGAAGATGTGACCCGGGTGCTGGACGCCCTGGCAGAGTTCAGGGGCATTTCATGAGCATGATTTACAATAAGGTTGCCCTGATCGGTCTGGGCCTGATTGCGGGCTCAATGGCCCATGCCATGCGCCGCGCCGGGTTGGCAGGTGAGATCGTGGGCACCGCGCGCTCGGCGGAAACCCGGAAGATCGCGGTTGAGATCGGGTTGTGTGACCGGGTCACCGAGACAGCGGCCCAGGCTGTGAAAGAGGCCGATCTTGTGGTTCTGTGCGTGCCCGTGGGCGCAATGGCCAGCGTCGCCGCCGAGATTGGCCCGCATCTGGCCCCGGGGGCAACGGTTACCGATGTGGGATCGGTCAAACAGGATGTGATTGCACAGGTCGCACCCCATCTGCCGACCGGTGTTCACTTCATCCCCGGGCATCCGCTTGCCGGGACCGAGCATTCCGGCCCGCATGCGGGTTTTGCCGAGTTGTTTGACAATCGCTATACGCTTTTGACCCCGGTGCCCGGCACCGAGCCGGAGGCGACTTCCAGACTGGGCCGCTTCTGGGAAGGCTGCGGCGCGAATGTGGAAGAGATGCCGCCCGATCACCATGATCTGGTTCTGGCCGTCACCTCACACACGCCGCATCTGATCGCCTATACGATGGTCGGCGTGGCCGATGACCTGCGCCGGGTCACCGATAGCGAAGTGATCAAATATTCCGCTGCGGGTTTCCGCGATTTTACCCGGATCGCGGCCAGCGACCCGACCATGTGGCGCGATGTGTTCCTGTCGAACAAACAGGCGACGCTGGAGATTCTGGGCCGCTTCACCGAGGAGCTTTTCGCCCTGCAACGGGCGATCCGCACCGGCGATGGGGATCATCTTCACGACTATTTCACCCGCACCCGTGGCATCCGGCGGGGCATTATCGAAGCCGGGCAGGACACCGATGCGCCTGATTTCGGGCGCGGTGCCAGCCGCCAGGAAGATGGGCCGGAATGAGGATCGGGCTGGCCGCCGCGCTGAGCCTGGCATTGGCCGCCCCTGTCGGGGCGCAACCGCCCGACCGGTCTCTGCTGCCCGTTCCACGACCCGATAACCGTCTTTCCGGCCCGCCTGACGCAGAGGTGACGCCGCCCATAGAGCCCGATCTGTCGCGTGTGGTGATCCGCGCCGGTGCCCATGCGCCGCACCAGTCGCTGCGTCCGATATCCCGCCCCGGAGCCGGCACGCCGACATCCCCGGCGGGGGTGCCGGGGGGGCGGGTCGCAACGTGGCGGCGGATGCAACACCGGTGGCGGGGGAAACCGTGCAGATCATCCAGCGGGGCGGGCTGTTCGGTGCCGGGCGGCGGGTGGTTGAAGTGCGGGCGATACCGGGCGCCACCCGGCTGGCCGTGGTGCAATCCCTGCGCCCGCAGATCCGCCCTGACGGGTTGGAACAACAGGTGCGTGCGGCCGCAACCCGCACCACGCCAAGCCGTGTGGCACAGCCGGGCCGCCGCGGCGCGCTGTGTGGCAGTGCGGGCATCATTGGCGAACGCCTGTCGCCGATCACAGGGCGCATTCAAGGCTGCGGCATTGCCGAACCGGTGCGCGTGCGCGAGATCGACGGGGTGACGCTGAGCCAGCCTGCAACGATCAATTGCGATGCGGCCCGCGCGCTTCAGACCTGGCTGGCGGACGGGGCCATACCCGCCGTTGGCCGCACCGGGGGCGGTATCGCCTCGCTGCGCGTTGTGGCCTCCTATTCCTGCCGCACCCGCAACAGCCGCCGTGGCGCACGGCTTAGCGAACATGCCAGCGGCAATGCGATTGATGTGGCGGCGATCGGCCTTGTGAATGGTCAGGAACTCACCGTGTTGACCGATTGGGGGCGTGGCCGGACCGGGCGCCTGATGCAACGGCTCCACCGCGAGGCTTGTGGCCCTTTCGGCACGGTTCTGGGCCCCAATTCCGACCGGTTCCACCGGGACCATTTCCATTTCGACGTGGCCAGCTACCGGTCTGGCCCCTATTGCCGCTGAACGCTTAGAGTGCCGGGCAGAAATTCTGCATCACCCTGCACCCCCTTTCCGCCCGGCGGCACCGCCGGGCAGCGCCCGAACCGCCCCCACGGGGCGGGCGCTTCTCGCCCACCCCTCGGTTCGGGCGATGCCCTCAGCGCAATGTACATGTGGCGCAGAATTTCAACCCGATGCCTTACCGCAATACCAGTTGCGGGGCGTGGCCCACCGGGATCGGGCCGAAAAACACTCGCTGATTGCGAAAACTCAACGGTGCGTCGATATCCGTGTCGCGGCCCGAGAGGCCCGCAACAAGCGCCAGCACCCGTTCAACCCCACCGCGGGTTTCCGCCGGGATCGCGCCGGTATTCACCGCCATTTCGACCATCTCCCGCCAGTTCTGGGCGCGCACGGCAATCTCCCCCGTGGGGTAGCCGTCTGCATCCACCTCCATCTCTCCGGCCAGGCGCAGCGACAAGCGGCCCCAATGGGCGCTCAGATCCGCCAGATCAATCCGGGTGATGCCGGGGCGTGATTGTTCCAATGCGCTCAAATCCCAGGGCCGGTCAAACGCCATCACCGCCTCGAACCGCATCTGCTCCATCGCCTCGGGCAGAATGCCCGCCGGGTTGAGAGCCGCCTGCCAGGGGGCGGGCGGGGTCAGCGCATTGGCTTCGAACAGGATGTTATAAGCCGCGTCTTCGCCCGCCTGCCGGCTCATGCGAAACTGCGCGGCCTCCAGCGCCATCTGCCAGCCTTCGGTGCTGGACACCGCCAGATCGGTCAGGGTCATCTCTGACTGGTCCAGCGCCAGATTGGTGCCGGGCAGCACCTGCAATACGGCCTCCATCACCGTGTTGGTGATGGTCAGCCGCTGAAAGGGCGAGGCCAGGGTTTGCGTGGATGGCCAGGCCATCTCGATCCGCTGCGGTTTATAGCTGGGCTGGGTGATTGCCATCTCCGGTGCGCCCCACGCCCATCCGGTCCGGGGATCGGCCAGTTCCGGCCCGGTCAGGACCGTGCGAAACCGGATCGGATAGCCGGTGGTCGACAGGTCGTCATAATGTACCAGCCAGCCCTCTGCGGCGCGGGCGTCCAGCCAGCCGGTCATCACCCGTTTGGTGCCATAGGCCCCTGCAAACCAGATGCCTGACCAGGCAAGGGCAATGACGCCAAAGACCGAAAGCCAGACTTTCATATGCTGTGTCCCTTCAAATCCGTACCGGCACTGCATATAGGCAAGGGTTCAGGAAAGGACCATCTCTCATGTCTGATGCGCTTTGGGTCTTTGGTTATGGCTCGCTGCTCTGGCGGCCGGGGTTTGAGGTTGCCGAACGGCGGCTGGCGCGGCTGCATGGCTGGCATCGCAGCTTCTGCATGTCTTCGGTCCATTACCGGGGCACGCAGACCGACCCGGGGCTGGTTCTGGCCCTTGATGCGGCCGATAATGCTTGCTGTGACGGCGTGGCACTGCGTGCTGTGCCCGGGCAGGAAGCGGCGGTGCTGGCCTATCTGCGCGAACGGGAGCTGATTTCCTCGGCCTATCTGGAAGCCCGCCTGCCGATCCGGTTCCATGGCGCAGACGCAGGCGAAGCTGAGGCCGAGGCGCTGACCTATGTGATCAACCGCGATCATTTCCAATATACAGGCGCATTGAGCCTGGAAGATCAGGCGCAGATCATCGCCTATGCCCATGGCGATCAGGGTCCGAATGCCGATTATCTTTACAACACCGCCGCCCATCTGAGCGAACTGGATCTCGCGGATGCGGATATGGACTGGCTGGTGGTCCGGGTTCGTGAATTGACGAATGCGGCCTGACCCGCCACAGGTGTTGGCAGGCAGCCATAAGCCGGGTAGTCTTCCCTTCAGACCTTTCAGGATGGCCAAAGACCAGCCATGACGAGCAGACCAGACGGCGCGCGCGCCCCCCGTTTCACCCGCCCCTTGCGACAGATCGTGTTGATGTTGATCATCTGCGGTCTGGTCGGTTTTGGCGGTGTGCTGGTCTTCCCGCAGGTGCAGCCTGTGTTTCTGGCCAATCCGTTCCTGAATGGCACGATCGGTCTGGTGTTTGTGGTTGGCGTGCTGGCCTGTTTCTGGCAGGTGGTGCAGCTGTTTTCCTCGGTCAGCTGGATCGAGGGTGTCGCAACCGCCCGTGATGGTCATGACATGGACCGGGCACCGCGCCTTCTGGCACCGCTGTCGGGTGTGTTCCGGGGCCGGGGCGCGCGGATGCAGCTGACATCCTCCTCCTCCCGCTCGATACTCGATTCCGTTGGCGCGCGGATGGAGGAAAGCCGCGATATCACACGCTATATCGCCAATCTTTTGATTTTCCTTGGCCTTCTGGGCACATTCTTTGGCCTCGCCACGACCGTTCCGGCAGTGGTGGAAACGATCCGCAGCCTGCAACCGACCGAAGGGGAGCAGGGCATCGCCGTCTTTGGCCGGCTGATGGACGGGTTGGAGGACCAGTTGGGCGGCATGGGCACGGCCTTTGCCTCCTCGCTTCTGGGTCTGGCCGGGTCGCTGGTTGTGGGCCTTCTGGAACTTTTCGCCGGGCATGGCCAGAACCGGTTTTATCGCGAGATGGAGGAATGGCTGTCGACCATCACCCGGGTCGGCTTTTCCTCCACCGACGGGGATGGTGGCGGCGTGGACCGGGGGGCGATTGCCACGGTGCTGGATCATATGGTCGATCAGATCGACACGCTGCAAAGCCTGTTCACCCAGTCCGAAACCCGCCGCGCGGAAACCGAAACCCGGATGGTGGACCTGTCTGATGCGATCACGGGGCTGGCTGACCGGCTTGGGGCGGGGCCGGTCGAGGCCACCGAACGTCTGGCCGCCGCACAGGACCGTCTGTCAGAGGTTCTGGGCGCGACCCTGGGGGAGGCCGGGATGGACGCGGAAAGCCGGATGCGCCTGCGTTCGATCGACGTGCAATTGCTGAAGATATTCGAGGAAATGGGTGCCGGACGGCAGGATGAACTGGGCGCCCTGCGGGAGGACCTGAAGGCCCTGACCGAAGCCTTGCGCAGCCTGACTGAGGCTGCCGCGGCACCGCCACCGGGCCCCCGTCGCCGTACCCGTTCGGCCCCTGCCACCAAGGAGTGACCGGCCATGGCCTTTCAAAGACGGGCAGGGACACGGTTCACCGCCTCGATCTGGCCGGGATTTGTGGATGCGATCACCGCCCTTCTGATGGTGATGATCTTCCTGCTGACGATTTTCATGGTTGTGCAATATGTGCTGAATGAAGAGATCAGCACCCAGGATGATGAGCTGAACGCGCTGAACGCGCAGCTGAATGATCTGGCCGATGCGCTTGGGCTGGCGCAGGGCAGCAATGCACGGCTGGAAGACCGGGTATCCACACTCAGCACCGATCTGTCGGAAGCGCAGGCGCAGAGCGATCTGCAGGCCGCGCTGATTGCATCGCTGAATGCCGAAAGTGAGGCACAGGCCGCCCGGATCGCCAGTTTCGAGGAACAGGTTGCCAGCCTGATCGCGGCCAATACGGACCTGACCGATGATCGCGATGCGGCCCGGGCCGAGATCACCGAACGGATCAGCCAGGCCGAAGCGCTGGAACTGGCGCTGGCCACGGCCCGTTCCGAGATTGATGAAGCGGCAGAGGCTGCCCGGCTTGCCGCAGCCTCACGGGAGGCGTTTGAGGCGATGATTGCCGAATTGCAGGCCGAGGCCGCGACGACCGAGGCAAGTCTGGCCCAGACCCTTGCCGCCTTGCAGGCCGAGGAGGCGGAAACCGCCGCGCTGTCTGCGGAGAGGGCGGGGTTGCAAACTGATCTGGACGCGGCGGAAGCGGCGCGGCTGGCTGAGATCGCCGCCGCCGAGGCTCTGCGCGCCCGTCTGGCAGAGGCGGAAACCGCGCTTAGCGATGAAGAAACCGCCCGTCTGGCCGAGGCCGCCGCGGCAGAGGCCCTGCGCGCAAGGCTGGAAAATGCGGATGCGGAACTGACCGCGATGGCGCTGGCGCTGGAAGAACAACGCCGCGAGGCGGAGGACACGCTGACATTGCTGGCCGCCGCAACACAGGCCGAGGATAATCTGGCCGCGCGTCTGGCCGCAGCCCTGGCCGAAGGCAGTGCACAGGGCGATGCGGCAGCCGCGCTTGAGGCCGCGCTGGCCGAGGCCGAGGCGCGGGTGACCAGCCTGCAAGGCGACAGCGAAACCCGGGAAGAGCGTCTTTCAGCCCTTGAGGTGGCCTTGGCAGAAGCGCTGGCCGCGCAGCAACTGGCCGAGGCGGATCTGGACAGCAGTCTGAGCGAGGCCGAAATCCGGGCGGCACTTCTGGCACAGGCCAATCTGGAACTGGAGACGGCCGAGGCCCTGTCTGCCGAAAGCCAGCGTCAGGTTGCGGCGCTGAATGAGCAGGTGGCGGCGCTGAGGGCGCAACTGGGCGGGCTGCAAACCCTGCTGGATGCCTCTGCCGCCCGCGACGCTGAGGCCGAGGTGCAGATTGATGCGCTTGGGGCGCAGTTGAACACCGCGCTTGCGCAACTGGCCGCCGAACAGGGCGTGCGGGCCGATCTTGAGGCGGCGGAAGCTGCGCGGCTGGCCGCCGAGGCCGAAGAACTGGAGCGCTACCGTTCGGAATTTTTCGGGCGTCTGCGGGACCTGCTTGAGGGTCGCGAAGGGGTGCGGATCGAAGGCGACCGGTTTGTGTTCTCCTCCGAGGTTCTGTTCGCGCCCGCCTCTGCCGATCTGTCGCCCGAGGGCCGGGCGCAGATCGCCAATGTGGCGGCGCTGCTGACAGAGGTGGCCGATGACATCCCCGACAGCATCGACTGGATCATTCGCGTTGACGGCCATACCGATGATCAGCCGCTTTCCGGCTTTGGCGAATTTGCCAATAACTGGGAACTGAGCCAGGCGCGCGCCCTGTCGGTTGTGCTGTATATGTCCGAAGACCTGGGCATTCCGCCCCGCCGTCTGGCGGCCACGGGTTTCGGGGAATACCGCCCGATCAACTCTGCGGATACATCAGAGGCCCGCGCCCAGAACCGCCGGATCGAGTTGAAACTGACCGAGCGTTAGAGTGTTTCGGGCGCAGATGTGCCGACCCCGGAAAGCTGCGGAAAACCGGGCACAGACCGGGCACAGACCGGGCCGGGATCTCTGTCATCTCTCGGCGAAATCCGGCGCCTCGGGGCCTGTCTCGAAAATGTGACTGTAAGCCCATCAGCCGATCTGGGAGGATATGGGGACTTTCAAATTCAGGTATGTCTTATGCGATATCTCTCCCTTCTCTTTCTGATCCTGTCCACCGGTTTTGCCACGGCCCAATCCGTTGATCCGCGCGACGGATGGGTTGTGATGGAGACCGATAAACCGTTCGAGACCCTGCTGGAGGATTTGAGCAGTGCTGTGTCTGATGAAGGGTTCGCCGTTGTGACCCAGGCCGGGCCGACGGGTGCTGCAAGGTCGCGGGGGATCGAGATCCCCGAGAACCGGGTGGTTGGCGTGTTCAACAATATTTATGCGGTGCGTATCCTTGGCCTGTCCACCGCCGCGATGATCGAGGCGCCGGTGCGGTTCTACCTGACCGAGGATGAGGATGGCACCGCCACCCTGTCCTACAAGACGCCGGGTTTTGTCTTTGCGCCCTATATGGAGGAGGGCGGCCCCGATCTGGCCGCGGCTGCCGCCGAACTGGATACATCCTTTCTGGCTATCGCCAACGCGGCTGTGCGCTGATAAATCCCACCCATGAAGACAGAGACTCACCCGCTCCGCGCGGCGGATATTCTTGCGCGACGGCTTTATGATGCGGGGTGCCGTCACGCGTTTGGCATGCCCGGGGGCGAGGTGCTGACGGTTATCGATGCGCTTGATAAAGCCGGGATCGCCTTCACACTTGCCAAACATGAAAATTCCGCCGGGTTCATGGCCGAAGGGGTGCATCATGTGGATGGCGCGCCTGCCATTCTGGTGGCGACCGTGGGGCCGGGCGCGATGAACGGCGTCAATGTGGTGGCCAATGCGGATCAGGACCGGGTGCCGCTGATCGTGCTGACCGGCTCTGTCGACGCGTTCGAGGCCGAGACCTATACCCATCAGGTGCTGGACCATCGCAAAGTGTTCGAGCCGATCACCAAGGCGACTTTCACATTGAACGCTGAGGCTGCGGATGTGGTGGCCGACAAGGCGCTGGCCATCGCAGGTGAGGGCCGGGCCGGGCCGGTGCATATCGACGTGCCGATCTCGGTGGCCGATGCGCCTGCGCGGGATCGCGGCTTTGCTCGTGTCGCGGCCAGCCCGAATATGCCTGCTGGCCCCGATCTGGACGCTGCACGGGACTGGCTGGCGGCGGCGGAACGGCCGTTGATCCTGGCCGGGCTTGATGTGCTTTATGACGATAGCGCGGATATGCTGCACAGCTTTGCCGAACGTTTCACGGTGCCGGTCATCACCACCTACAAAGCCAAGGGCGTGATGCCGGAGGATCACCCGCTTTCCCTTGGTGGCGCGGGCCTGTCGCCTCTGGCTGACCGGCATCTGCTGCCGCTGGTGGAACAGGCCGATCTGATCATTCTGGTGGGTTATGACCCGATCGAGATGCGACCGGGCTGGCAACATCCCTGGGACCCGGCGCAGAAACGGGTGATCGACATCCACGCCGCGCCCAACCATCATTATATGCACCAGACCAGCCTCAGCTTTCTGGCCGATACTGGGGCAACGCTTGCCGCCCTGTCCGATGGCCCCACCGCCCGCACCACCTGGCCGGGGGGAGAGATTGCCGAGACCCAGACCGCCCTTGCCGCGGCCTTCCCGGCAGATGAAACCTGGGGCCCCGGCGCGGTGATCGACACCTGCCGCAATGTGCTGCCTGCCGAAACGATTGCCACCGTGGATAGCGGGGCCCATCGTATCCTGCTGTCGCAGATGTGGGAATGCCCGGCGCCGCGTAGATTGCTGCAATCCTCGGCGCTTTGCACCATGGGCTGTGCCGTGCCGCTGGCCATTGGCGCGAAACTTGCCGCGCCCGCGCGCCCGGTGGTCAGCTTTTCCGGCGATGCGGGTCTGTTGATGGTGGCCGGTGAACTGGCAACCGCCGCCGAGCTTGGGCAAGCGCCGATCTTTGTGGTTTTCGTGGATCAGTCCCTTGCGCTGATCGAGTTGAAGCAGCGGCAGCGGCAATTGCCCAATCTGGGTGTGGATTTCGCCGGTCATGATTTTGCGGCCATCGGACGGGCCTTTGGCGGGCATGGCGTGACGGTCAGCAACCGGGCCGAGTTGACGGCGGCCCTGACCGATGCCCTGACCGCTGACCGGTTCACGGTGATTGCGGCGGTTATTCCACATCATGCCTATGACGGGAGGATTTAGGATGGCGGGGGCGCTGGACGGTCTGAAAATACTTGATCTCAGCCGGATTCTGGCCGGTCCGACCTGTACGCAACTGCTGGGCGATCTGGGGGCCGAGGTCATCAAGATCGAGAATCCGCGCACCGGTGGTGATGACACCCGCAGCTGGGGGCCGCCCTTTGCGCCGGGTCTGGATGGGGCGCCGACGGACCTTTCGACCTATTTCATGGCGGCAAACCGTAACAAACTGTCCGTTGCCGCCGACATATCGACCAAAGAGGGCCAGGCGCTGATCCTGGCGCTGGTGGCCGAGGCTGATGTGGTGATCGAGAATTTCAAACCCGGCGGGCTGAACCGTTACGGGCTGGATGCGGAGACCCTGCTGAACCGTTTCCCGCAGTTGGTCTATTGTTCGATCTCCGGTTTTGGGCAGACCGGGCCGAATGCCTCCAAACCGGGCTATGATCTGATGGCCCAGGGGTTCGGCGGGATCATGTCGCTGACCGGCGAACCCGACGGGCAGCCGATGAAAGCGGGTGTCGGCATCGCCGATGTGATGTGTGGCATGTATGCCTGCGTGGGCATCCTTGCCGCGCTGCGCCACCGGGATGCGACGGGGGAGGGGCAGCATATCGACGTGGCGCTGGTCGATACACAGATCGCCTGGCTGATCAATGAAGGGGTCAATTATCTCGCCTCGGGAAAGCCGCCCGTGCGCCGGGGCAATGGACATTCGAATATCGTGCCTTATCAGGTGTTTGCCAGCAGGGATGGCCATGTGATCATCGCCGTTGGCAATGACGGGCAGTTTCGCCAGTTCTGCGCGTTTCTGGGGGCTGATGATCTGCCCGCCGATGCGCGGTTTGCCAGTAATCCCGCCCGGCTGGCCAATCGGGAGGCGCTGATCGCCCTGATCTCCCCGATCCTGGCCACCCGCAGCAGCGCCGAGATTCTGACCGGACTGGAAGCAGCCGGTGTTCCGGTCGGGCCGGTGCAGACCCTTGATCAGGTGTTTGCATCCGATCAGGTCGCGGCGCGGGAGATGGCAATCGCGGTCCCCCGGGAGGATGTGGAGACCGGGGAGGTCCGTCTGATCGGCAATCCGCTGAAGCTGTCACGCACGCCGGTCAGCTATCGCCGCGCCCCGCCGCGCTTTGGTCAGGATACCGAGACAGTTCGCGCTCAGATCAAACCTGAGGCCTAACAGCAGGGTTCTGCTCACCTTTTCGACACGTAAGCGGATGTCCGCCTCACTTTCCCGTCATTCACCTGACTGTGAGGTGTGTCGGGTTTTTTGTCCCGTTAAGCCCATAGTATAGATCAGGTAATGGCATATTACGTAAAAGGCGGCGCATGACCCAGGATATCTTTGGCCAGACAGTGACATTGGCCCCCGGAGGATCGTTGGAAAGCTGGAATGCCACGCAAATGGCATTCCTGGCGCATTCAGCCGCCACGCCCACCCATCTGGCGGAAACGCTGACAACGGCGCCAGATTTCGCCCTTGGTCATGCGGTCAAAGCGATGTTTTACCTTTTGTTGGGGCGCCGTGAACTGGTTGCAACCGCGCAGGACGCTCTGACACAGGCAAAATCAGCCCTTACGACATCCAGCGTCACCCGCCGTGAGCAGCGCTATGTACAGGCGCTGGATATCTGGATGCAGGGGCATCCGAAAGCCGCGCTCGACATCTTTGCCGATATCCTGCGCCAGCATCCAGATGATGCATTGGCGATGAAACTGGACCATGCGCTGCGCTTCATGCTGGGGGATAGTACAGGCATGCGGCGGATGATCGAAACGGTGATGCCTGCCTATGGCACCGATCATGCGGCGCGTGGATATCTTTTGGGATGCCATGCCTTTACCCTTGAGGAAACCGGCGAGTATGCGGCGGCACAGGCGGCGGGCCGCGCCGGGCTTGAGCTTTGCCCCGATGATGCCTGGGGTCTGCATGCGGTGGCCCATGTCCATGACATGACCGCCGATGCAAAGGGCGGGCTGCAATGGTTGACCGGGCGCGAGGCGGCCTGGGCGCATTGCAACAATTTCCGCTACCACGTGTGGTGGCACAAGGCGCTGATGCATCTGGACCTGGGCCAGATCGGCCATGTGCTGGATTTGTATGACACCGAAATCCGCCGCGAAAAAACCGATGATTACCGCGATATCTCCAACGCCACCTCGTTGCTCAGCCGCCTTGAGCTTGAGGGCGTGAATGTCGGCGACCGCTGGGAAGAGCTGGCGGAATTCTCGGCCAAACGCACCGAGGATGGCTGCCTGATATTCGCCGATCTGCATTACCTGCTGGCTTTGGTGGGGGATCATCGTGATCAGGCGATCCGCGATCTGATGGGCCGCCTGCACCGGGATGCGGCCCGCGCCGCGACCGATATTGAAAAGACCATGGCCAATCCGGGCCTGTCAGCCGCCGCCGGTCTCGAAGCCTTTGGCGAGGGGCGGTATGGGCAGGCCTTTCTTGCCCTTGCGCGCGCGCGCAAAACCATGCAACAGGCAGGCGGAAGCCACGCACAACGCGACGTATTTGAACGCCTGACCATCGATGCCGGCATTCGCGCCGGATTTCTGGATGAGGCCGAGGGTATTCTGGCCGACCGCACCGCGCGCCGGGATGGCTGCCTTGATGGTTATGCGCTGACCCGGCAGGGCCTGATCGAGGATGGGCGCGACGCGGCACGGGTTGTTGCTCGCATGCCAGCCGAATAGGCCCACGGGAAACGGGTGCGATGACGATGGTTTCAGTAACGGATGCAGGTCTGCCGCAAACGGCACGCGCGCCGGTTTCCACACCCGGGGCGCGGGTGCGTGACCCGCGTCTGGATTTTTATCGTGGCATTGCCATGTTCATCATCCTGTTCGCCCATACGCCGGGCAATTTCTTCACCTCGTGGATTCCCGCCCGCTGGGGGTTTTCCGATGCGACCGAGATGTTTGTGTTCTGTTCGGGCATGGCCTCGGCCATCGCCTTTGGCGGCAGTTTCGACCGGTTCGGCTGGGCGATGGGCACGGCGCGGGTCGGGTATCGGGTCTGGCAGGTATACTGGGCGCATATCGGGATGTTCGTCATCATCGCCACGATGCTGGCGGGGATTGATCTGGCCCAGGTGTCGGACACGGTCTATATCGGCACGCTGAACCTCTGGCGGTTCTTTTCCGATCCGGGGCCGCAACTGGTGGGTCTGCTGACCCTGACCTATGTGCCGAATTATTTCGACATCCTGCCGATGTATATGGTCATTCTGATCATGCTGCCGCTGGTCATGGCACTGGCGCGGATCAACCTTTGGTTGCTGGCAGCGGCGTCCGTCACGGTCTGGGTTTTTGCGCAGAACGCCCTGCTTGAGGCGTTTGGCCTTGGCCATCTGCACCTGTCCTTCCCGGCAGAGCCATGGTCGGAACGGCAATGGTTCTTCAACCCGTTTGGCTGGCAATTGCTGTTTTTCAGCGGGTTCGCCTTCATGCGCGGCTGGATACCGGCGCCACCGCTGAGCCGCTGGCTGATCACGCTGGCGGTGGTGATCGTGCTGGCCAATGTGCCCCTGTCCAATATCGGTGTGCGCGAGTTCGGGTTCGACTGGGCGCGGGACTGGCGGATCGGAAATCGCGGCTGGATCAACAAATCCGACTTTGGCATCCTGCGCTATGTGCAGTTTCTGGCCCTTGCCTATCTGGGCTATGCGGTGGCCGGTGATGGCGGGCGGAACCTGATTGTGACCGGAACCCATGCACTGGCCCGTATCTGGGCCACGATCATCCGGCTGACCACGAAGGTGGGCCAGCAATCGCTGGCGGTTTTCCTGTTCTCGATGGTGCTGGCGCGGATCATCGGCTTTTCGCTGGACCAGGTGGGTCGCGACACATTGACGGTCACCCTCGCCAATCTGATCGGCATAGGGTTGCTCATTTGCGTCGCTCATGCGGTTGCCTGGTTCAAAGGTCAGCCATGGCGTGGGAGACCGGCAAGATGATTCTGCCCCGCCGCACCTTTCTGACGGCCCTTGCCGCCGCTGCCGCGCTGCCGAAAAAGCTGCGCGCGGAACTGGTCCGCCGGGAGCAGCCGTTTTCGACCGACTGGCTCTGGGCCGAGGCCGAGGCGCTGGCCACGCGCCCCTATCAGCCGATGCCCGAAGTGCCCGCCCCGTGGCGGGATCTGACCTATGACCAGTACCGGATGATCTGGTTCAACAGCCAGCGCGGCATCTGGACCGATACGGACCGCCCCCTGCATCTGGACCTGTTTGCGGCAGGGCTGTATTTCCCGCGCGCGGTTGAGGTCAATCTGGTCGAGAACGGCATTGCCCAGACCCTTGGCTTCGATATCGGCCTGTTTGACAGGACCGATCAGTTCCCCGATCTGCCGGTTGACGAGACCATGGGATATTCCGGTCTGCGCCTGCGGGCGGAGCTGAACACAGCCGGGATTTTCGAGGAATTCATGGTGTTCCAGGGTGCCAGCTATTTCCGGGCGATCGCCAATGGTCAGACCTATGGCCTGTCGGCGCGGGGTCTGGCCCTGGGCACCGGCGATGCCGAAGGGGAAGAATTTCCCGATTTCACGCATTTCTGGGTGGAGGCGCCTGAGCCCGGGGATGATACCCATGTGATCCACGCGCTGCTGGACGGCCCATCGACCACCGGGGCCTATAGTTTCACAATCCGCGCCGGTCGTCCGACATCGGTGCAGGTACATGCCACGCTTTTCCCCCGCCGGGATCTGGAACATGTGGGGCTTGCGCCCCTGACCTCGATGTTCCTGTTCGATGAGACAAACCATATCCGTTTCGATGATTTCCGCCCGGCGGTTCATGACAGCGAAGGCCTGTTGATCTGGAACGGGGCGGGTGAACGTTTGTGGCGGCCTCTGGCCAATCCGCGCAACCTGCAGATCAGCTATTTCATTGATGACGGCCCGCGGGGTTTCGGCCTGATGCAGCGCAGCCGCGAGGTTGAGGGTTTCGCCGATTTTGAAGCGCGTTATGAAAACCGCCCTTCGCTCTGGATCATGCCCCATGGCGATTGGGGGCAGGGTTCGATCGAGTTGGTGGAAATTCCCGCAGACCGGGAAATCTATGACAATATCGTTGCCTTCTGGCGTCCGCGTGAGGTGATCCCGGCAGGGGAGGGGTTTGATTTCTCCTATGATATGGAATGGGGCACCCAACCCCGAAACCTGCCTGATGTGGCGGTGGTGACCAACACCCGTATTGGCGGGGCGTTTGACCAGACCCGACAGGTTGTGGCGATTGATTTTGAGGATCACCCGGCCCTGCGCGGGGAGGATTTTTCGGATATCGTGATCCATCTCAGCGCCAGCGCGCTTACGCTGTCCGAGGGGGTGCTGGAGCGCAACCCCGGCACCGGCGGGTTGCGTCTGGCCTTCAGTTTCGACCCGGCCGAGGCCGAGGCAAGCGAGCTGCGCGCGCAGTTGCGGCGCGAGGGGCGCCAGATCAGTGAAGTCTGGCTCTACAGGTGGACGCAATGAGCCTCTTGAATGATCATCATGCCTGGATGCCGCCTGCCGCCCCGCTTTCCCGACCTATCCAGCAGCTGAACCGCCCCTATCGGGACAGCAACGCCCCGGAAGGCCGGACCCCGCCCTGGGCCTGGCTGTGGCGGCTGGTCACCTTTCTGCCTGCGGTTCTGACAACCCTGGCGCTGGTCGCGGCCTTCACCGACTGGTTCGCGATGGATGGGCTGACCGGGTTTGAGGGTGGATTGATCGCGATCATCTCGGTCACGTTCTTCTGGATTGCCCTGTCGGTCAGCACGGCGACACTGGGCATCGCCGCCCTGATCTTCGGCCCCGCCCGCCCGGCAGAGACACTCATGAACGAGGCTGCCAGCCCGATGGATGTGGCCCTGCTGGTACCGATCTATAACGAGGTTCCGGCGGATGTTTTCGGCAATGCCGCCGCAATGCTGACCGGCCTTGCCGCTGAGCCCAAGGGGCACAGCTATACCCTGTTCATCCTGTCGGACACGACGGATGATGCGGTTGCCGCCCTGGAAATACGGGCCTTTTTCGCGCTGAAGGCCAGCCTGCCCGGTGCGCGGCTTCATTATCGCCGCCGGACCGCCAATACCGATGGCAAGGTGGGCAACCTGGCCGATTGGGTGGAACATTGGGGCGGCGCCTATAGCGCGATGCTGGTGCTGGATGCGGACAGTCTGATGTGCGCGCAGGCAATTGCCGCGCTGACCGATGCGCTGGCCCGCGACCCGTCTGCCGGGCTGATCCAGTCCTTTCCGCTGCTCTATGGTGCGCGTACGGTTTTTGGCCGGGTGCAGCAGTTTTCCTCCCGCGTCTATGGCACGCCGCTGGCCGAGGGGCTGGCGCGCTGGACCGGGCGCGAGGGCAATTACTGGGGCCATAATGCGATCATCCGCAGCGCGGCCTTCGCGGCCTCGGCCGGGCTGCCGCGCATGGGGTCTTATCGTGGCAAGGCGGGCCGTCTGATCCTCAGCCATGATTTTGTCGAGGCCGGTCTGCTGCGTCGCGCCGGATGGGCGGTGCGGTTCCTGCCGCGTATCGGCGGCAGCTATGAGGAAGCGCCACCGACGCTGATCGACTATATTCTGCGCGACCGTCGCTGGTGTCAGGGCAATCTGCAACATCTGGGCCTGCTGGCCACGCGCGGCTTGCACCCGGTGTCCCGGTTCCACATGTTCAGCGGTGCGATGGGCTATCTTCTGTCGCCTGCCTGGTTCATGTTGCTGGTGGTCTGGGCGCTGATCGGCAATGGGCATGAAACCAATGTGATCCATTATTTCAGCGGGGTGAATCCGCAGGTCACCTGGCCCGAGATGACCACAAGCAACAATCTGGCGATCCTGATGTTCATGTATGGGATGCTTCTGGCCCCGAAACTGGTGGCGGCCGGCACGATCCAGCGGCTTGGTCTGCGGTTGCGCGATCTGGGCGGTTTGCGGCAGTTCCTGATCTCTCTGATGGCCGAGATTGCGCTGTCGATCCTGTACGCCCCGATCCTGATGATCCAGCAGTCACTGGCCGTTTTGCGGGTGACGTTCGGTCGTCGCGTCGCCTGGAAACCGCAGCAGCGCAAAGGCGGGCAGTATGGTCTGCCGGAGCTGATGAAGGTCCATTTCATCGAGACTGTGCTTGGTCTTATGCTGGTTACGGGGATGGGGCTTGGCCTGGTCAGCATCTGGCTTCTGCCGATTGCGGTCAGTCTGGCCGCCGCCATCCCGCTTTCCGCGTTCAGCGGTGTCGATCTGAATGCGCGGCGCTGGTCGCATCGGCATCTGGGTACGCCCGAGACGCTGAATGCCCCGCCGATCATCCGCCGGGCTTTGGCTGAACGTCGGCGTTTTGCAGATGTGCTGAACAGGCCCGCATCGGACCATGTCGCGGCGGAATAAAGCGTTTCGGGATAAAATCGAAACTGTTATTCGGCCTCCAGCCCCTCGAACCAGTCCAGCGCCAGATCAGACCAGCCTTGTGGAATGCCATGCCCGCCCGGATGCAGCGCAAATTCCAGCGCTGTGGCATCTGTGCAGGCATCCCACCGGCGTATCCAGAACAGGCCCGAAGTGTCGAACGCATCGGCGCGCATCTGGTCGCAGCCATTCACCTCCCGCCAGATTTGCATCGCCTGCCAGACATCGCCCTGATAAATCCGCCCCCCGCCAAGCGGGCGGCCTTCCAGTGGCACGGTCCGGTCACGCCAGCCATGGGTGTGGAGGAGACGTAGAGGCCCGGCGCAGCTTTCCGGGTGTGGCCGCCAGAAACTGCCCGCGACCGGGGCATAGGCGGCAAAGCTGTCCGGGGCCTCGCAGGCCACATAGCTGGTCATCGAGCCACCGACCGAGAAACCGCCAAGCAATACCCGATCTGCATCAATCCCGAAACGCGCGGCGGCATCGTCGCGGATCTGGGTCAGAAACGCGATTTCATCGCGCGCGCGCGGGTAATCCGGGTGAAAATACCAGCCGGTGCCAAACCGTCCCGGCCGGTCCAGCCCGTTCGGTCCGATCACCGCATAGCCCCGTCCGAGGATCGTGTCTGACATGCCGGTATTGTTGATCGCGCCCATGCCCGTGCCACCCGCCCCATGCAGAAACATCACGGCGGGCAGGCCCGTCTCAGCCCCCTCCGGCAGGGCCAGATGATAGGTGCCAAGGGGCACTTCGCAGGGGTTCGGGTCGTCCAGACAGCCCGCCAGCAGGGCGCCGGGCAGGCAGGCCAGTATCAGGCCTGCAATCCATGTCGCCGCGCCCTTACCCATTCCGGGCAACCGGCAGGTCGCGGGCCAGCCAGCCGGGTCCGGCGGCAGAGCCCAACATTCCTTCGGGCACATCCATGATGTCGGTGAACCCGGCATCGTTCAACCGGTTCGAAACCCGGGCCGAGCGGACGCCACGGGCGCAGATCAGGGCAATCGGCGCATCGGTCCGACCCTCGACCAGATCGGTCAGGGCCGGAACGAAATCATCGCGACGCATGTCCAGCTGTATGGCCCCTTCAGGTGACCCGGTCGCGGCCCATTCATCCGGGCGGCGGATGTCGATCAGGATGATGCTGCCCTCCGCCAGCAGGTGATAGGCTTCATCGGCGGATACTGTGTCTGCCGTGATCTCGGGGCGCAGCAAACTGTAGAACAGGTTCTGCCCGCCAAGCGACCAACCCGCCATCAGACCCCCGGCCAAAATGATCAGATCGATCAGAAGCCGGTACCGTGTCAAAGCCAACGCCATGGGGTTACCGCGTGAGAGAGGGACGGTGCGCCTCATGTGCAACCGGTATGAGGCCTGCGGAATGGTGTGTTGCAAAGCTGTCATTGCCCGCTGTCTTCTTGCGGGCGGCAAGAGCAATGACACATGGCATAAGCGGCAGCGTCAGCGCCAAAAGGCCAATCGGAAAGATGTGCACATCCATTTTTTGGTCAACTCCATGCCAGCAATGGCATCAGCCTGAGCGTTGGGCGTTGTATTGTCCAATCTCAATTCGGTGAGCGGCGCACAGGGTTTGATCGGGAGATGGATATCCGTTCCGGTGCAGCCATTTGATCTGGCTGTGCCCCGGCAATATTCAAGGCCTCGTGCGACCAACGGGAAACGCTGGTCGCACGAGGTCCGGTGTCACTCGATCGCGCCGGCTTCGCGGTAATAGCGCGCGGCACCCGGATGCAGTTCCATCGGGCCAAGCTGCTGTACGGCAAATGCCATATCAATCCCTGCCGCCCAGGGTGCGTCACTTGTGATCTGGTCGAGATTTTCCCAGAAGGCGCGGGTGATCTGGTACACGGTCTCCTCCTCCAGATCGCCGCGCACCCCGATGCCGACCGAGGTGTTCATCGAAATCACCGGCGCATCATTCAACTGATTTCCATAAAGTCCCGGCTGTACCTGTTCGATCCAGCGGAAATTTCCCAGAAAATTCGTCACCGCCTCGCCCTCGGCGCTTTCGGGGCCGATGAAACGGACATTTTCGGTTTCCGTGAACTGGATGAATTGCTGGCATGGATCCATGCATCCATTCACATACATGTCGATATTGCCGTCCAGAAACGCCTGGAACCCGGTTTGCCAATTGGCGCTGATCGCCTCGTAATCCTCGCCCACGACCAGCCCGGTTGTGGCCTCAACCCAGCGGCTGGCGGCGTTATAGGCGCCACCGCCCTGGGGGCCGAGGAAGACGGTCGCGCCCTCGATATCATCCAGCAGTTCGATGTCGCTTTCGCCACGCACGGCGAAATGATAATTGCCGTAGGGATACCACATCAACAGCCGCAGGTTTTCTGCGGCCTCTGTGGCGTCGGCCTCGTTTTGATACATCGCGCGGCCCTGTTGCAGCAGGGCGTAGATGGTGGGGGAGGTCATCGCAAAGTCCAGATTGCCGCGCCCGACTTCCAGCTGGTGCAGGGTTGCGGCACCGCCTGCGGCCACCTCGATGGTGGTCCCGTCAAGATTGTCATTCACCACATTGGCGAAGGTCGCCATGGTGATCGCCTGGCCCAGGCTGGGCGCAATGGTGGCCATGCGCAGAACCTGATCCTCGGCGAGCGCCGGGCCTGCGGCAAGAAGCGCCGCGATGGTGGTGCCTTTGATGAAATGGGTCATGTCTCCTCCTTCAACTGATCCATGGGTGTGTTTTCGATTGGTGATTGCGCCCCGGCTCTGTTGGTCACGCGATGGGCGATGATCAACGCCAGCCCCAGAAGGGCGGCGGGGCCTGCGATAAGGGTGTTCGGCACAAGCATGGCAAAGCCTGCGCCTGTCCGCAGCAGCCGTTCGGTCAGGGTCAACCGGTGTGTTTCCTGCCCGGCCAGGGCCGAGGTCAAAAGCCAGAGCGACAGGCTGAACCCGGTGACGACCCAGACGAGTGCGCTCCACGGAATTGTGGCGGCATCCAGCATGGCGCGGGAATTGGCGGCGTCCCCCCCGAACCATTCAAACAGCACCTGCAATTTATACAGCATCGCCGGGTGATAGACGAAGACGAAGGGGATCAGGAAACCGGCAATGCTGATCCGGGCGGCGGCAAAGCCGGTCCTGATCGGGTCCGCCCCGGCAATCGGTGCCGCCGCAAAGGCGGCCAGCGCCACGGGCGGCGTTACTGTTGACATCACCGCGAAGAACACGACGAAAAGATGCAGGGAGAGGGGCGGGATACCCACGGCCTCGATCCCCGAGCTTAGCGCGATAACAATGATGAAATAGGTGGCGCCCGGTGGCAGCCCCATACCCAGTATGATGGACCCAAGCGCGACCACCACCAGCACGCTGAACAGCGGGCCCGAGGCAAGCTGTGCCAGCAGCAGCGACAGACGCCCGGCAAAGCCCGAGATCTGGATCAGCCCCACGATCAGCCCGATGGCCGCGACGATGGTGACGATCGAGGCCGCCATCCGCCCCGCGCCCACAAAGGCGCGCCAGATCCGGTCGCGCGACCGGAAGCCGGGGAACAGCGCCAATGCTGCGATCAGCGCGGCGGCGAACCCGTAGAACCCTGCCTTGGGCACCGAGGGCTGGATGAACAGAAAGGTCGACAGCACCGCAAGCGGAATCAGGAAGACCAGACATTGCCAGCGTTCGGTGCTGCTCAGGCGCGGGCGGGCCTCCGGCGGCAGGGTGCCGATGCCCTGGCGGCGGGCCTCGAAATAGACCGACAGGAACGTGCCGAGATAATAGAAGAGCGCAGGCAGGATCGCGGCCACCACGATATAGCGGTATTCCAGCCCGATCTGGCCTGCCACGAAAAAGGCAACAACGCCCATGACCGGCGGCATCACCTGCCCGCCGGTGGAGGCTGCGGCCTCAACCGCGCCGGCGAAATGCGGTTTGAACCCGGCGCGTTTGATCACCGGGATCGTCATTGTGCCCGTGGACACGACATTGGAGACGGCCGCCCCCGAGAGCGTGCCGAAAAGCGCCGAGCTTGCCACCGCCGAATGCGCCGCCCCGCCGACAAAACCGCCGGTCAGACGGTTGGCGACTTTCATCAGCAGATCACCGGCGCCCGAGGCCATCAGCACCGCGCCGAAGACGATGAAGATCAGCACATTGCCGGAAACCACCTGCAACGGCTGGCCGAACAGCCCGCCGGTCTGCGCCCAGAAATTCTGCACCATGGCGCGCAGGTTCTGGGCGAATGTCGCCTCGGCTCCGGCAAGGATACCGGTCCAGTCGGGCAGCAGGCCGCGGGTGAAGAAATAGACCACCCAGAATATGCAGAACAGCGCGATGAACGCCCCGAAAAGCCGCCATGTCAGGTAAAGCGTGATCGCGGTCACAATCGGGAACAGCCAGAAATCAAGCGGTTCCGCGGAGGGCAGCAACCCTGCATCGGTGGCGAATATCTTCACGATCCAGGCCCCGAAACAGCCTGCCGCGGCCAGCGCCATGATCCGGTGTCTCCAGGGACCGCGCGTCAGATTGCGCATCGCCAGAAGCGAGATCACGAAGGCAAACAGGATCGGCAGGCCCAGGATCAGCCCGGTCGGCTGCAGAACCCCCCGCTCAAAAGCGCGGTAACTGCCGCCCAGCCAGTGTTCGCGCAGCAATACGCGCTGGTCCCGGCGCGACATCTCCTCCCATCCATCGCTTGTTGTCTCGACGAACCAGCGCACGAAATCCGATATCGGTCCGTTCGCGGCATAGGTCAGGATGATCAGCACAAAGCCCACGGCGAGAAGATCGGCGATCCGGTCGTCGATGCGCGGAGAGATCACAAGCGGTGGGGTCTTCTCAGTCATTTGCCGCCCCGTCCGTGTCATCCTGTAGATGGATCTGCTCTGCCGGGCCCCGGTATTTCTCGGTCAGTTCCGGGGGCACTTCGGACCCATCCACAAGGAAGGGCAGGATGCCCCGGCGCAGGCTTTTGCCGCGCATGGCCATCAGATCCGCATCTGACTTGGTGACCCGTTGCGACATGCGCAGCCCCCATTCCGCCAGAAGCTTGTAAAGCCGGTCGGTCTCAGCCCGAAACGCATCGGTCTTGGCAAGGTCGTGGAATTCATCGGGGTCGGTTTCCAGATCGAACAGCATCGGCCGGAACCCGCCCTCGGCATGGATCATCTTCCAGCGCCCATCAAAGACCATGAACAGCCGCGCATCATGGGTGGAGGACACCAGATCATCGGCGAAAGGCCGGACGGAATAATCATATTCGCTGATCACCACATCCCGCCATCCGGGGGTTTCGCCACGCAGCCAGGGCATCAGGGAACGGCCCTCGATAATATGTTCGGGCACTGCGCCGCCTGCGGCCTCGACAAAGGTGGCGGCCAGATCAATCGCTTCCACCAGTGCATCGCAGACTGTGCCGCGGGTGGCATCGGCATGGGGGCGGGGATCGGATATGATCATCGGGATTTTCACCGACGGGTCATGGAACAGGTCTTTTTCACCCATCCAGTGATCGCCCAGATAATCCCCGTGATCCGAGGTCAGCACGATCATCGTATCCTTCATCCGGCCGGTTGTTTCCAGATGGTCCAGCAATACGCCAAGCTGATCGTCGCATTGCTTGATCAGGCCCATATAGGCCGGGATCACCTTCTGGCGGATCTCATCGCGCTGAAACGCCTGGGAGATTTTGCTGTCCAGAAATGCTTTGAAAACCGGATGTGTCTCCTCCAACTCGACCGGGTTCCGGGTGGGTGCGGGCACATGGTTGGCCCCGAACATAGTGTGATAGGGGGCGGGCACGATATAGGGCCAGTGCGGCTTGATATAGCTGACATGGGCACACCATGGCCCGCTGGTCTGGTCGATAAAGCGGATCGCCTGCCGGGTCAGCCAGGGGGTTTCGCTGTCTTCCTCGCGGATATTGGCGGGTTTGTCGCTGTTCTGAAACATCCAGCCCGAGGCGATTTCGCCATCCTCGACACCTGCATTGGCGTAATCCGCCCAGGGGTTTCCCCCCGCATACCCCTTTGATTTCAGATATTCATTATAGGGGGAGCGGTTTTCATCATAAAACCCGTCAGGCCCCTGACCCCAAAGCCCGTCATCGCGGATCCAGGTGTCGAACCCGCATTCCGCCTGCCGGGCGCCGATGATGCTGTCAGGGTCCAGCCCCAGCCGGGCCATGCCTTCGGCATCGACGCGCATATGGGTCTTGCCGATCAGCCAGCAGCCCATGCCGAGCTTGCGCAAATGATCGCCCATCGTCATCTCGCCCACCCGCAGGGGATAGCCGTTCCACTGTGCCCCATGGGATGAGGGATAGCGCCCGGTATAGAAGCTCATCCGGCTCGACCCGCAGATCGGCGACTGGCAATAGGCATTCGTGAACCGTACCCCCCTTGCGGCGACACGGTCGAAATTCGGGGTCTGCAAATGCGGATGACCGGCACAGCTGAGGTAATCAAAGCGCAACTGGTCATACATGATGAACAGAATGTTCACCGGTCTCCTCCCCTTCCCATGGCGGTTGTCCACCTCATTGTTGACAGGAGTGTTAGAGCATATCGGTCCCGCCGGGCAGGCCCTAAAAAGTTACCGAGATAACTTTTTGGAATATGTCAGATATGTGTGATGCCGGAATGTCTGACTTTTCGTCACGGTATTGACCCGGGTGGCCGGTCAATCGAAGGCCGGACCTTCGGGCTTCACTCAGTGACTGGCTGGAGAGAGCCCTTTCGAACACCGCGCAATGCATCGTGCTTTCGAAAGCTTTGATCACGACGTGCAGTCCGAGTTTTGCGCATAGGATGCAGTCAGGCACCGGCTGCTTCAAAGACCCAATGAAAACCGTTACGTAAGCGACCTATTCCGGAACACTCAGCCGCTCAGCAACCCATGGGAAGACGATGTTTTCCAAACGTTCGCCGACGTGTTGGCGATGATCTCCCGCATAAACATCCAGACGATGGGGAATACGCTCGGCGCCAAGCCGTTGCGAAAACTCAAGAGTTCCAGTGGGAATATGCAAGAACTGATCGCCAAGCCCGACGCCTAATGCCAATCCCCGCATATTACGAAGATTTTCCCGGGCTTCACGGACTTGCCGCACGGGAAACTCATCAAGAAACCGATCGAATGCCGCATCATCGAGAATGATTTCTCCACGAACTGTGTCGAACGGGAAGTCACCGTAAATCGGAGGAGCTTCGACATCCGGACTGAAGGCTGTCACAATTCCCAGAACGGCAATCGGATAAAAGTCTCCATCATCCATCAGGTCTTGTAAGGCGTCTGGTCCCGTCACTGCGGCAGCGCGTTGCCACGCGTCGTTTCCGAAACTGAGGTCATCGTTCACGGCCAGGCAGCAGGGGCTTAGGGCCCATACCACCGAGAAAATCTCGGGCCGCGTCATGGCCAAATTGAGCGCACCGTAACCTCCCATGGAATGGCCCACCACCGCGCGGCTTTCGACATCCGCAAACGTGCGAAACTGCTCGTCGACAAACCCAACAAGGTTGTCTGCAATGGCGTCCGCCCAATTTCCACTGACGGGCGAGTTTCGGTAATAGCCACCGCCATACCTATTGCCGGCATTGGGCATGACCATGATCAGCTCTGGTATCTCTCCCTCTGCAATCAGGCGATCCAGGATCGAGGGAACCTCAAAGTTCTCGATCCAAACTCCGTAATCGTCAAAGATGCCATGAAGAAGATACACAACCGGGAAGCTGCGGTCCGGCTGTTGGTCATAGTTCGGGGGGAGATAGATGGCCGCGCTCAAAGTGCTGGGACTGTTGAGAAGATTACCCCTCAGTGCAGGCGCCGGAACGTCGACGTCAATGACGCGCCCGCCGGTCTGATCACCGGTTTGAGCCAGTAACTGATCAGGGCTCGAAAGCACGATCAGGGCAGAGATCAGGCCGCAGGAAAGCAGCTTCCACATTGTCGCAAGCTCCATGTAAATATTGTTAACATCTAGGGGCTGATCTTCAGATGTGCAAGTGATTATCAATGATCGTGTCGGACAAACGGCTTTGTCCCGCAAACCAAACCTCTGCCGCCATTGGCGCAGCAATGTTTGGCGTATGAGCCAGGACTGCCTGTCGGATCACCGGGGCTGGGTTTCGGAAAACTGTGTCGTATCAGATCAAACAAGCGCGGCGTTCGGTATTATGGGTCGTGGCTGTGCTTTGCGAAGTCCTCTGCCACCGCCAGCACACAGTCGCGGAAATACATGCCTGCGGGGGTCAGGGGGCGGTCAGCCGAATGGGTGATCGCGATAGAGACCGGTTCGAACTTTTCTTTGATGGGGATGCGCCGGATCTGCCAGATCGTCTCAAAATCATCCAGAAACAGCGCCGGGAAAGTGCAGACCATGTCACTATCGGCCAAAATCGCCAGAATGCTGAGCACGCTGTCGGAGTTCAGCAGGGGCTGTGGCGCAGGCAGGCCCAGATTGGTGAACCGTGCGGCGACGATGGCGCGGCGTTCTTTCGGGCCGATCATCACCCATTGTGCATCAGACAGGTCCAGCAGACTGGTTGCCGTGGCATATTTGGAATTCTGCCCGGTCACGACGGCAATCGGTGTGCGGACAATCTCGGTCACGTTCAGCCCGTTGATCCTGATGCCCTGGGGCGCCGGACCGATGACGAAATCGACAACCCCGTTGCGCAAGGGGCCAAAAGCCATCGGTTCATGGCCGCCACCGATCTGGACATGCACCTTGGCAAACCGGCGGCGAAACCGGTGCAGGGCGCGGGGCACGAATTTCGTTGCCGCCAGCGGCGAGACGGTGACATTCAGATTGCCATCCATCTCGCCTGTGATCTGGCTGACCTCTTCATGCATCCGGCGCAGTTCTTCCTGAATGATCCGCGCCCGGCGCAGGATCACCCTGCCATGTTCGGTCACCAGAACACCGCTGGGGCCGCGTTCGAAAATGGAGGTTCCCAGATCGGCCTCGGCCTGTCTGAGCGCTTTGGTCAGGGCGGGCTGGGTGCGCCCCAGCATCCTGGCCGCAGCGCGCAGGCTGCCTGCCCGTTCGATGGTCAGGATGATCTCGATATGTCTGAGGTTCATCTGTGGTCTCCCCCAGCAAACAGATCAGATTGCCCCGCTGCCCGCCATGGTTTTGTTGACCCGGGTGAGGCGGGGCGCGCGGTCTTACGGCTTTCGATGGGCAAGCTGCCGTGCCGCCAGGAGAGCTGTCAGCGCGGGCAGGGCCAGCGCGGCGCGGATCATGGCCACACGCTCGGGTGTGAAATGCCCGGCGCCATCCAGCAGGTTGATCGTTGCCAGCAAGGCCCCCCGCTGACCACCGGCAGGTTCACCACCGACGCGCAGCCAAGCGAGCCGATCAGCTCAAAATCCGGGAAGACATCCGCAATCTCGTCCAGCGTGTTGGCGACAAACACCTCATGGCGGTCATGAACGATCTGGAACCAGTCATTCTGCATCACCGGCTTGGTGCCAGAGGTCGGATAGGCCTCGGGCATGTTGCTATAGGCGCGCCGGGCCAGACCGGCCTCCATATCCACGGTCATCACCGTCCAGAGCCGGACCGGCACCAGCGCGGTGCTCAACCGGTAAAGCGCGCCGAATATCGCGTCTTCGCTGCGGGCCTGGGCCAGATCGGCGACAAAATTCCGCTGCGCGTCGCCGGTTGTCTTGGGGTCGGAATGCATATCGGGTTGGTCCTTGTCAGATCATGCGCCTTCGCTGGCCGCGTACAGCGCCCGGGCATAGGGGGTGGTAAAGGCACCGTCATGAAGCGCGTTCGCCGGGGCGATTTCGACAATCCGGCCCTTGTGCATCACCGCCATCCGCTCACACAGAAAGCTGACAACGGGCAGGTTATGGGTGACCATCAGATAGGTGAGGCCGCGTTCGCGGCGCAGGCGTTTCAGAAGGTTCAGAATTTCGGCCTGAACGCTGACATCCAGCGCGCTTGTGGGTTCATCCAGCAGCATCACCTGTGGCTCCAGCATCAGGGCGCGGGCGATGGCGACGCGCTGGCGCTGCCCGCCTGAAAGCTGATGCGGATAGCGGAACCGGAATCTGCGATCCAGCCCGACATCGGCCAGCGCCTGTTCCACTTTCGTATCCCGGTCGCCGATCCGGTGGATTGTCAGCGGTTCAGACAGAACCGCATCCACGGTCTTGCGCGGGTGAAGCGCGCCGTAAGGATCCTGAAACACCATCTGGCACTGGCGCGCCAGATCCCGGTCGGGGCGATGGCTGCGCGGGCGGCCCAGCAAACTCATTTTGCCGGTCCATTCCGGTGCCAGGCCCGAAATGGCCTTCAGCACCGTCGATTTGCCCGATCCGCTTTCGCCCACAAGGGCAAAGCTTTCGCCCCTGGCCACATCGAAGCTGACCCCTTCGACAACGCGCTGCCCGTTATAGGCGATATCAAGATTGTTGAGCGAGATCGCCGTCATGTGCCCGCCCAAGCGCTGCGATCCATCACCGGCAATTCGGCCCGGGTTTCATGCATCTGCGGCACCGCGGCAAGCAGGCCCTGCGTATAGGGGTGGCGGGCCGCATGCAGGGCGCCGGCATCACAGCTTTCCACCATGCGGCCCGCATTCATCACCACGATCCGGTCGCAATAGCGCGCCACCAGCGGCAGGTCATGGCTGATCAGGATCAGACCCATCCCATGATCTTTTACAAGATCGTCGATCAGGCGCAGAACATCCCCCTGACGCTGACATCCAGCGCGCTGGTCGGTTCATCCGCGATCAAAAGGCCGGGGCGCGGGATCAGCATCATTGCAATCATCACCCGCTGGCCCATGCCGCCTGAAACCTCATGGGGGTATAACCGGGCCACCCGGTCGGGGTCATCAATCCGCACCGCTTCCAGCATGTCGCGGACCCGGGCGCGGATGGCGCGGCCCGGCAGGGTCTCATGAACCCCAAGCGCCTCGGCGATCTGGGTGCCCACGGTCATCACCGGGTTCAGGGAATAACGCGGATCCTGCATGATCATCGAGATGCGCGCGCCCCGCATCCGGCGCATCCGCCGTTCCGACAGGGCCATCAGATCCGTGCCCTCGAATGTGACGCGCCCGGCGATCTGCCCGGGCGGGCGGATCAGGCGCAGAATGGCGCGCCCGGTCATGGATTTCCCCGACCCGCTTTCGCCGACGATGCCAAGCCGTTCGCGCCCCAGATCGAAAGACAGGTTATCAACCACTTTGATCCGGCCCCGGGATGTGGGGAAGCTGACCTCCAGGTTTTCAACCGAAAGCAGGGTCATGAATTGCCCGCCGATTTCGGGTCCAGCACGTCGCGCAGCCCGTCGCCGAGAAAGCAGAACCCAAGGGAGACCACGATGATCGCAAAGCCCGGCATTGTCGCGACCCACCATTGATCCAGAATGAAGCTCCGCCCGCGTGAGATCATCGCCCCCCATTCCGGCAGGGGCGGTTGCGCGCCCAGTCCCAGAAAGCCCAGACCGGCAGCGGTCAGGATGATCCCGGCCATGTCCAGGGTTACGCGGATGATCATCGACGAGGTGCAAAGCGGCAGGATGTGCTGGCCGATCAGCCGGGTGTGAGAGGCGCCGAGCAGACGGGTGGCGGCCACGAATTCCGAATTCCGCAGGGTCAGTGTTTCGGCCCGGGCGATGCGCGCATAGGCGGGCCAGGTGGTGATTGCGATGGCGATGATCGCATTCTCGATCCCCGGGCCAAGGGCGGCGGCAAAGGCCAGCGCCAGAATCAGTTTCGGCATCGACAGGAAGACATCGGTAAGCCCCATCAGCACCCGGTCCGTCCAGCCGCCGAAATAGCCCGAGACCGCGCCGATGATCAGGCCAAGAGGGGCCGAGATCACCGCCACCAGCCCGACAATCAACAGGGTGATCCGCGCGCCATAGACAACGCGGGAAAAGATGTCGCGGCCCAGTTCATCAGTGCCCATCCAATGGGCGCCGGAAGGCGGCAGAAGACGGTTGGACAGATCCTGACCCACCGGGCTTTCCGGCGCGATCCAGGGGGCGAAACCGGCTGTCAGGATCAGGATCAGGATGATCAGACCGCCCAGCACCGCCAGCGGGTTGCGCATCAGGTTTGCGGCCATGCGATAGGCCCGCCCGGCGGCGGCCTGACCGCGCGAGGCGGGGCTGTCATCCAGCAACCAGGCCCGCATCTATCGGCTCCTCGGGTCAAGCAGACGATACAGCACGTCAGAGATTTTGTTGATCACGATGAACACCGAGCCGATGACAAGTGTCGCGCCCAGAACCGCATTCATATCGGCATTGAACAGGGCGGTGGTCAGGTAATTGCCGATGCCGGGCCAGGAAAAGACGGTTTCGATCATCACCGACCCTTCCAGCAGGCCCGCATAAGACAGGCCGATAACGGTGATCAGCGGCACCCGTATCGCGCCAAAGGCATGGACCCAGATCACCCGCCATTCCGGCACGCCCTTGACCCGCGCGGTTGTCACATATTCCTGGCTCAACTGGTCCAGCATGAATGAGCGGGTCATCCGTGCGATATAGGCCAGGCTGAAGACCCCCAGGATCGTGGCGGGCAGCACCAGATGCGACAGGGCGCTTTGCAGCACATCCCAGTCACCGGCAAGAATGCTGTCAACCACCAGCAGGCCGGTCACCGTGGGCACCAGCCCGTCATAGAAAATATCAACCCGGCCGGGCCCCGAGACCCAGCCAAGCCCGGCATAGAAAACCGCCAGCCCGACCAGCCCCAGCCAGAAGGCGGGTACGGAATAACCCAGCAGGGCAAACACCCGGATCACCTGATCAATCCACCGGCCCTGATGGGACGCGGCCAGAACACCGGCGGGGATGCCCAGCCCGACCCCGATCAGAATGCCAAGCGAGGCCATTTCAAGCGTTGCGGGAAAGACCCGGGCCAGATCCTCGGCCACGGGCCGGTTGGTGGAGATCGAGAGGCCCAGATCGCCTTTGAGCACATCCAGCACATAGCTGGCGAATTGCACGATCATCGGGCGGTCCAGCCCCATGGCCACGCGCGCGGCCTCATATTGCGCATTGGTGGCGCGATCCCCGACCACGGCCAGCACCGGGTCAATCGGGACCACGCGGCCGATGAAAAAGGTCAGGGCCAGAAGCCCCAGAAAGGTCAGCGCCACCACAAGGCCAAACCGCGCGATGGCGGCCAGCGGGCCGAGAATGGCGATCTGTCCTGTCTCATGTGCAATCATCGGGCAGGGCGCCTTTCGGGCGGGCAAAATCACAATGGGCAAGAGGTGGGGTGCCATATTTCGCTTGGTTTTGGCAAATAGTTTTGTTTAGATCAAAAAAATTATGATGGACCGGAGACAGACCATGGCCCGTCCAAAGCCAAAGAGCGATCCTAACCTGGGCGCCTTGATCCGCAAACGGCGCAAGCAGCTTGATCTGACCCTGCAGGCGCTTTGCGACAAGGCAGGCCTGTCGGTGGGCTATCTCAGCCAGGTGGAACGCAATCACGCCACCCCGTCGCTTGGCACCCTGGCGCAGATCGCCCGGGGGCTGGATGTGGGGCTGGAATATTTCATCGCCGCCTCGAAACCGGCTGACAGCCTGACCCGCGCCGGTGCCCGCCCGCAATTCGCGATTGACGGGTCGTCTATCGTCTATGAATCCCTCGGCGCCGAATTTCCGGGCGCTGAATTGTCCTGCTACATCCTGCATGTGCCACCCGGCTATGCATCCGAGATTGTCAGCCATGAGGGGGAGGAGATTATCTTCATCCTCGATGGCGAGATCACCCAGATGCTCGATGGCCAGCACTTCATTCTGCAAAAAGGGGACAGCCTGCACTACAGCGGCTCAACCCCCCATTCCTGGTCGAACCAGACCGACACCACCGCCTGCCTGCTCTGGACCGGCACCCTGTCGGTGCTTCAGCGCAAAGGGGCGGTACGACTGCCTGAAATGACGCCTGCGAATACCAATGGCTGATAAAGATAACGGAGGTTACCCCAAATGAAACTGCTGAAACCCGCCCTGTTGGCGGCGGTTATGGCGCTGCCGCTGGCAACACCGGCCGCCTATGCCGAAACCCCGCCCGAATTGCTGGTCGTGGCCCAGAATATCGACGACATCGTCGCGATTGACCCGGCCCAGGCCTATGAATTCACCTCAGGCGAACTGGTGACAAACACCTATGACCGGCTGGTGCAATATGATGCCGAGGATACCACGGTGCTGGCGCCCGGTCTGGCCACCGCCTGGGAGATCGATGCAGAGGCCAAGACCATCCTCTTCACCCTGCGCGATGGTGTGACCTTCCAGTCCGGCAACCCGTTGCGTGCAGAGGATGTGGTGTTTTCCTTCGCCCGTGTGGTCGATCTGAACCTGACGCCCGCCTTTATCCTGACCCAGCTTGGCTGGACGCCCGAAAACGTGCGCGAGATGGTGACGGCCGAGGGCAACACGGTCACCGTGCGCTATGACGGGGATTTCAGCCCCGCCTTCGTGATGAATGTCCTGGCCGCACGGCCGGCCTCTGTCGTCGATGAACTGACGGTGATGGAACATGAGATGGATGGCGATATGGGCAATGCCTGGCTGAACGCCAATACCGCCGGCAGCGGCCCGTTCTCTCTGGCGGCGTTCCGCCCGGCAGAGCTGATCCGCATGGATGCGAACCCGGATTACTTCAATGGCGGCCCGGCGATTGAAGGTGTGATCATCCGCCATGTGGCCGAGGCCGCGACGCAGCAATTGCTGCTGGAATCCGGCGATGTGGATATCGCGCGGAACCTGACACCGGATCAGATCGCCTCGCTTGACGGGGATGGTGTCCGGGTCGAAACCTTCCCCCAGGCGGCGGTGCATTTCCTGTCTTTCAATCAGGCCGTCGACAGCCTGACACCGCCCGCCTTCTGGGAAGCGGCGCGCTATCTGGTGGATTATGAAGGCATGACCAGCTCGATCATCGCCGGTCAGATGGAGGTGCATCAGGCGTTCTGGCCCGAGGGGTTCCCCGGTGCGCTGACCGATACGCCCTATACCTACGATCCTGAACGCGCCCGCGAAATTCTGGAAGAGGCCGGTGTGGAACTGCCGATCACCGTCACCCTTGAGGTGATCAATGCAGCCCCGTTCACCGATATGGCACAGTCGATCCAGGCCAGTTTTGCCGAAGCCGGGATCAATTTTGAAATCCTGCCCGGGACGGGAAGCCAGGTCATCACCAAATATCGTGAGCGGAGCCATGAGGCGATGCTGCTTTACTGGGGCCCGGACTTCATGGATCCGCATTCAAATGCAAAGGCGTTTGCCTATAATTCGAACAATGATCAGGATGCCTATGCCGCGACCACGACCTGGCGCAATTCCTGGGCGGTGCCGGAGGAGATGAACGAGATGACAATCGCCGCCCTGGTCGAACCGGACCCGGCCGCGCGCGAAGAGATCTATCTGGATCTGCAACGCCGGGTGCAGGAAAGCTCCCCCATCGTGATCATGTTCCAGGCGTCTTATCAGGTGGCGATGTCTGACGCGGTTTCGGGCTATGTGAATGGCGCGACATCGGATTTCGTCTTCTACCGTCTTGTGGAAAAAAGCTGATCTTTCCAGGGATCGCCGGCCTTTCGGGGCCGGCGATCCACCATTCTGTGGAGCCGTTTGATGACCCTCTACCAAGACCGTATGACCCGGCTGCGCGCCCGGATGGCCGAAACCGACACCGATCTGGTGGCCCTTGGCCCGACCAGCCATATGCGCTGGCTTTCGGGCGCCGACCCCCATGGAGATGAACGCCCGGTGATGCTGCTGGTCAGTCAGGCCCATGCAGGGTTTCTGATGCCCGCGCTGAATGCGAATTCCGTGCGGCAGATGACTGATCTGCCGTTTGAAACCTGGAGCGATGATGCCGGGCCGCATGCGGCGCTGGCGCAATTGCTGACCCTTTGCGATATGGGCGGCGCGGGCCGGTCGGTGGTGCTTGACGAAGCCATGCGCGCCGATTTCGCCCTGTTGTTGCTTGAGGCGATGACCGCCCCCGAGCACAGGTTTTCCGGTGACACGATCGGCCATCTGAGGGCGATCAAGGATGCCTCGGAGATATCCGCCCTGCGCGCCTCTGCCCTCATCAATGATGCGGCGATGCGTGCGGGGTTTGCTGCGCTTGCCCCGGGCATCACTGAACGCGATGTGGCCCGGGTGATCCGCGATCACTACAAGGCCCATGGCGCGGTAACAGAATTCACGATTGTGGGGTTCGGCGCGAATGGCGCCTTTCCGCATCATCACACCGGGGGCACCAAACTGGTTGAGGGCATGGCGGTGCTGATCGACACCGGCTGCCGCATCGGGGGTTATCCAAGCGATATGACCCGCTGCGGCTGGTTCGGGGCCGCGCCCGATGCGGAATTCCGCAAGGTTGCGGCGGTGGTGGAACAGGCGGTTTCCGCCGCGCTTGATGCGGCCCGCCCCGGCGTTCGGGCCCGTGACGTGGATGCCGCCGCACGCGGCGTGATCGAGGCCGCGGGCTATGGCCCGTATTTCGTGCATCGCACGGGCCACGGGCTTGGGATCGACGTGCATGAGCCGCCATATATCACCGCCACAGCCGAAACCGTGTTGCAGGAGGGCAATGTCTTCTCGATCGAGCCGGGGATTTACCTGCCCGGACGGTTCGGCATACGGCTGGAGGATATCGTGACCGTAACAGCGGAGGGCGCACAGGTCCTGTCTGAACTGTCGCGGGATATCTGGACCCCGGGACTGAACGCCTAAAGCGTTTCGACTTACTGTTGAAACGCCTTTCGCTGTCTTTCGTTTTTCGCTCAAACGCGAAAGCGGTTACACTGTCTCAATTTAAAGGCGCTCAATTCGCGGCGCTGCGCAGTTCTTCGGTCAATTGCACCATTGTGTCATAGGGCAGGTAGCCGCGCAGCAACTGATCGCCCATCACAAAGCTTGGCGTGCCGCTGATCTGCAAGCGCTGTCCCAACGCATAATTCGCCTCAAGCACCGCGTCGATCCCGGGGTCATCCATCCCCGCAAGGATCGCGTCACCGTCAAACCCAAGCCCATCCGCCAGCCGGATCAGGCTGTCTTCGGTCACATCCGCACGCATCACCATCAGCGCATCATGGATATCCTTATAGCTCTCATCCCCTTCCAGAATCCGGGCCGAAAGCGCAAAACGTGCGGCCAGCACGGATTGCGCGCCCAGAATTGGGAATTCCACGATCACCAACCGGATATTCCCGTCGGCTTCGATCAGCTGTTCCACCTCGGGGAAGGCGCGGCGGCAATAGCCGCAGCGATAATCCAGAAACTCGACCAGCACGATATCGCCATCCGGGTTGCCGCCCTCCCAGGCGGTGGTGGAGTTGAACAGCAGATCTGCATTGGCGGCCACAAGATCCATGTCGCGGGCAGCCTCGCTTTGGGCCTGGCGCTGTTCCAGAACTGCGATGGCCTCCATCAGAACTTCCGGGTTTTCCAGCAGATAGCTGCGTATCTCGGCGCGGAACGCCGCGCGTTCCCCATCGGTCAACGCGTCCAGATCAATGGCAAATGACGGAACGGCCCAGATCAGGGTCAGTCCGGCCAGGGCAGCGATCAACAGCGATTTCATCGGCGGTTTCTCCGGCTTTGGGCGATTTCGGCCACCCGTAACACATCTTGCGCGCGAAGCCACCCGCCTGATCCGTTGGGCAGTAATCCGCTGGCCCGGGTGGCCTGTATCTCTGCATCCTCCATCCGCCCGATAATCGCATAGCGTTCGGCTGTGACGACCGAGGCCATGCCATTATTGCCGCCCCGCGCATAGGCCAGCGCCAGATCGCGCAACATCCGCGGGTCAAACGGGTCGCGGGCATAGGCGCGTTCCAGCACCGTGCGGGCCTGGGCATTGCCCGAAGACGTGTCGGCGGCCAGCAATGCGCGGCCATGACCCGCCAGGATCAGCGCCTCACGCGGGGCCAGCTGGGCGGCACGGGCATAGGCGCGTACGGCTTGCGGGAAATTGCGGGATTCATAAAGTATCTGCCCCTGAAGTTCCTGATAATAGGGATCATTCGGGCGCATCTGAAGCAACCGCCCGACCTCGGAAATGGCCCGGCTGGCATCGGCGCCCTGATGATAGGCAATGGCGCGGGTCAGGGTTGCGATCTCGCCCTCATCCCTGCGGCCGACCCGGCGCAGGGTCTGGGCTGGATTGTTCAGAAATCCGCTGAGCTTGGCGTTGATCCGGGCAAACCAATAGCGGGCCTCGGGCGTGCTTTCAGCCCCTTCTGCCGTGCCGGACCGGCCATTCACGAAGGCCTGAACATTGCGCAGACGGGTGCGCGTCAACGGGTGCGTGCGCATATACGGGTCCTGCCGCCCGGTTGAAAGCGCCTCTTGTCCGCGAAAAAGATCCAGCACGCTCAGCATCGCGGCCGGATCAATACCGGCCTGCACCATATAGCGCAGACCGGCTTGATCGGCGCTGGTTTCCTCGGCGCGAGTATGGGCCAGAAACACCCGGACCGCAGAGGAATTCGTGCCAATTGCGATGCCTGCGCCCAGTTCCCCATTGCCCGAGGCCGAGCCCGCCGCGACCGCCAGCAACAGGCCCAGTGCGGCCGCGCTGCGGGCGCTGCGGGCATTGGCCGGTCTGCGCGACAGATGGCCATTGGCGATATGGGCCGCTTCATGGGCCAGTACGGCCTGCAGTTCGGCGGGGTCCTCCATCCGCATCAGCAGACCGGAATGAATGAAGATATGGCGGGCATCGGCGACAAACGCGTTTAAGGAGCGGTCGTTGATGATAATGATCCGGGTTGAGGCAGGCAGGCCCGCGGCGCGCAGAACCGGCGCGGCCAGTTCCCTGAGGCCCCGTTCAATCTCGGCATCGCGGATGATCGACTGCGCCTCTGCCGCCCAGCCAACAAGCATCAGCAGGCAACTGGCCATAAACGTCCTCAGGGCAGGGGCGCGGGGCATTGACGTCTCCCATCGGGGCTGCTTCAACCGCGCCATAGTACGGAGGCTTTCATGCGACATTCAAGCCGGGCCGAGGTGGATCCGTTCATTGTGATGGATGTGCTGGATGCCGCGCGCGCCGCCGAAGAGGCCGGGCGCCACATCATCCATATGGAAATCGGCCAGCCCGGCACCGGGGCCCCGCTGTCGGCCCGCCAGCGTCTGACCGATGAAATGGCGGCGGGCCCTCTGGGCTATACGGTGGCCCTTGGCCGCCCCGATCTGCGGGCGGGGATCGCGGCGCTTTATGGCGAATGGTACGGGCTGGATCTGGACCCGGCGCGGGTGGTGGTGACCGCCGGTGCGTCCGGTGCATTTCTGCTGGCCTTCTCGGCCCTGTTTGATGCGGGTGAGAATGTTGCACTGGGGGAGCCATGTTATCCCTCCTACCGGCAGATCTTGCGCGCGCTCAGCCTGACGCCTGTGGGTCTGCCCACCAGTCTGGACAGCCGGTATCAGCCGCTGCCATCACAACTGACCCCTGATCTGTCCGGGCTGATTGTGGCCTCCCCCGCCAACCCGACCGGGACAATGCTGGATCACGGCGGATTGCAGGCCCTGATCGACGCCTGTGCCGATAAGGGGATCGCGCTGGTTTCAGACGAGATCTATCACCGGCTGGATTATGAGCACCGGGCGGTGTCGGCCCTTGAGATCAGCGATGATGTCTATGTGGTGAACTCGTTTTCCAAATATTTCTCGATGACCGGCTGGCGTCTGGGCTGGATGGTGGTGCCGACAGATCACGTGCGTCTGGTGGAGCGTCTGGCGCAGAACATGTTTATCTGCCCGCCCCATGCGGCGCAGGTGGCCGCCCTGGGCGCGTTGAGCGCTGATGGCCGCGCGGAGCTGGACAGTCACCGCGTGGTTTACACGGCCAATCGGGCGCTGATGCTGGCCGGGCTGGCAGAGGCGGGGTTTGACCGGCTGGCCCCGGCGGATGGGGCGTTTTATGTCTATGCGGATGTCTCTGACCTGACCTCTGACAGCCGGGCATTCTGTGCAGAGATACTGGAACAGGCCGGGGTGGCGGTCACCCCGGGGCTGGATTTCGACCCAAATCGCGGGGCGGGCACGATCCGGTTTTCCTATGCCAGCGCGGCGGCGGATATCAGGGAGGGGTTGGCGCGGTTGCAGGCGTTCATGCGCGATTATCTGAGGCGGGTGGAATAACCTGCCGCGAAAGATTTCGGCCTGAAACCTGAATCACCTCCACACCACCCTTCCGCCCGGCGGCACCGCCGGGCAGCGCCCGCACCGACCCCCAGGGGCGGGCGCTTCTCGCCCACCCCTCGGTTCGGGCGATGCCCTCTGCGCAATGCATGTGTGATGCAGAATTAAACGATTTCGCTACAGCATGCTGCCTTAAACCTGAGACATCACGCATCACAAATGTCCCGGGAACGCGAAGCGTGGCAGGGTATTTGTGATTCAAGTTTAAGGCAGGGTGCTTTAGGGTCAGGATTTGGCGCAATAACCTGCCGCGAAACAGATGTGTGAACAGCCGTCAGCCACGGGGTTGGGCAGGCGCGGTGTCTCTGTTACTCTGGGTGCAAATCCTTTCGGCGGAAGACCGATGATCCGAGCAGTTCTGACCTTTCTGATGATTTTGCTGACCCTGCCTGCCGCCGCGCAGGAGTTTCGCGCTCTGGCCCGGGTGATCCCCGAGGGCAGTGCGTTGCGCGATGCGCCGGGTGGCGGTGCTGATCTGGTGCTGGCGCTTAGCCAGGCGGTGCCGTTCCGGGTGTTCACCCTGGATGATCCGGCCCGTGTGGTGGTGGATTTCCGCGAGGTTGCCTGGGACGGAATGACCTCCGATTTCGACACTGCCGGGCCTGTCGAGGCGGTTCAGACCGGTGGCGCGCTTCAGGCCGGGTGGTCGCGGATGGTGTTGCGTCTGGCCTTGCCCTTGAAAGTGACCGAGGCCGCGATGGAAACAGACCCGACAGACGGGACCGCAATTGTGCATCTGCGCATGGAACCTGTCAGTCAGGAGGTGTTCGCGGGCACAGCCGGTGCGCCCCCGGGGGTGACAACCCTGGTTACGCCGGGTCTGGTTGCGCCGGGGCCGGAACATAGCCAGATACCCCGGCAGGACGGGGGGCAAAGGCTGATCGTGGTGCTGGATCCCGGCCATGGCGGTGTTGATCCGGGCGCGCAGCGGGGGGGCCATGACGAAGCTGATCTGGTGCTGATCTTCGCCCGGGAGCTGCGCGAGATGCTGGTGCGCACCGGCCGGTTTGAGGTGATCCTGACCCGCGAAAGCGACAGTTTCGTGCCGCTGCCCACACGGGTGTCGATTGCCCGGGCGGCGCGGGCCGATCTGTTCATCTCGCTTCATGCGGATGCCCTTGCCGAGGGGCGGGCGACCGGGGCAACCGTCTATACCCTGTCGGATACCGCGTCTGATGCGGCCTCGGCCGCGCTGGCGGAACATCATGATCGTGCCGATCTGCTGGCCGGTATCGACCTTACCGGCAGTGATGATGTGGTGGCCGGTGTGCTGATGGATCTGGCCCGGCTGGACACCGACCCGCGATCCGAGGCGCTGGCCGATGCGCTGGTGGCGGGGATATCGGCAGGCGGCGGAGGCATGCATTCGCACCCGCATTCCGAGGCCGGATTCTCGGTCCTGAAAGCGGCAGATATTCCTTCGGTTCTGGTGGAACTGGGATTTATGTCCGAGCCAAGCGATCTGGCCAACCTGCTGGACCCGGAATGGCGCGCGGCGGTTCAGGCGGGGATACGCGATGCGATTCTGGGCTGGGCGGCAGGGGATGCGGCGGCGGCGGCCTTGCGGCGGCAATAATGCCGATCCGGTCAGGCCCTGCCTGTTTTGATTTAAAGCACCCTGCCTGAAACTTGAATCACAAATGCCCTGCCACGCTTCGCGTTCCCAGGGTATTTGTGATGAGCGATGTCTCAGGTTTAAGGCAGGGTACTCTAGATTAAATGATTTCTGCTCTATATCGCCCTCCCGCCCGGCGGCACCGCCGGGCAGCGCCCACCCCTCGGCTCAGACGATGCCCTCAGCGATATATCGAAAACGCGTTCGAACCAAAGGTAAGAGACCGGCATGACAGACCCTCGAAGCCCCGCGTTTGCCAACCGCTTTTCCATCTTCATGGTCGCTGGTCAGTATCCGTCGCGCCCGGGCCTCTGACAGGCTGGGCCGGAAATGGCAGATCATGACGCGGATTTGTGATTGCGGAAAGGTGCAGTGACTTTTGACCCCGCCCGCGCGGCCCCGTATAAGCAGGCATTGGTTGGCGATACAGGTTCGATATGATCCGATTCATTCTTGGCATTTTTGGCGCGATTTTCAGCTGGCTGACCATCGGGCTGGTGTTTGCCGCGCTTTCCATCGGGGCGGTACTCTACATGTATAGCCGCGACCTGCCGGATTATGAAACGCTGGCCCAATACACCCCCGCCACGATCAGCCGGATCTATTCCGCCGAGGGGGATATCGTCGATGAGTTTGCCCGGGAGCGGCGCCTGTTCGTTGCGGCCGAGGATATTCCCGATCTGGTGGCCCATGCCTTTGTCAGCGCCGAAGACCGGAACTTCTATGAACATGGCGGCTATGACCCGCGTGCCATCGGCGCCGCGATTGTCGAGGCCATACGTTCCCGCGGGCGCGATGTGCGTGGTGCATCGACCATCACCCAGCAGGTGATGAAGAACTTTCTGCTGGATGGGTCGCGCACCATTGAACGCAAGGTGCAGGAGGTGATCCTGGCTGCGCGGATTGAACGGACCCTCAGCAAGGACCGGATACTGGAACTGTATCTGAACGAGATTTTCCTGGGCCAGAATTCCTATGGTGTGGCCGCTGCGGCGCAGACCTATTTCAACACCTCACTCAGCCAGTTGCGCCCGGAACAGGCGGCCTATCTGGCGGCGCTGCCGCAACGTCCGGGCCGGTTGCATCCGGTGCGGGATCATGAGGATGCAATCGACCGCCGCAATTATGTGCTGCGCGAGATGTATGAGAACGGCTATCTCACCCTGCAGGAGATGGAACTGGCACAGGCCGCGCCTCTGGAAACCGTACAGGGCGGCCAGATCGAACCGTTCCGGGCAACGGTGCCACCGCGCAACTATTTCACCGATGAGATTCGGCGGCAATTATCCGTGCAGTTCGGCGAAGAGGAGTTTTTCTCGGGCGGTTATGCCGTGCGTGCGACCATGGATGAAAGCCTGCAGGAGGTGGCGGAAACGGCGCTGCGCCGGGGGCTGGAGCGGTATGACCGGGCGCAAGGCCTGTGGCGTGAGCCGCTGGCGGTGATTGAGCCCGCGCTGCTGGAGGGCGGCGAAGAGGTCTGGCGCGCGGCATTGGCGGATGTGGAATTCCCCCGTGACATTGATGGCTGGTATCCGGCGGTGGTGCTGTCGCTGGGCGACAGCAGTGCGCGGATCGGCATCGAAGGCGTGGAAGAGGATGAGGATGGCCATTTCATCCCCGCCGCTGATGTGACCTGGGCCCGGCCCGTGGATGCGGAAGGCAACCGGGGCGGCACCGCCCGGGTGGCAGGTGATCTTCTGGATGTGGGCGATGTGATCCATGTGCGGCGCATGACCAGCGACAGCGATGGCAGCTTCATCCGCTGGACTCTCCGGCAGATCCCCGAAGTGCAGGGCGGGTTCATGGCGATGGATGTGAATACGGGCCGGGTTCTGTCGATGCAGGGCGGGTTTTCCTATCAGCATTCGGTGTTCAACCGGGCAACCCAGGCCACGCGGCAGCCCGGGTCAAGTTTCAAACCCTTTGTCTATGCTGCAGCCCTGGACAGCGGGTACAGCCCGAACACCATCGTGATTGATGCGCCGATCGAACTGGATACGGGCGCGGGCATCTGGCGGCCCACCAATGCCTCGAACCAGTTTTACGGCCCGGCGCCCCTGCGCACCGGGATCGTCCGGTCACGGAACCTGATGACCGTGCGTCTGGCGCAGGATGTGGGGATGGAAACCGTCGCGCGCTATGCCGAACGGTTTGGCGTCTATGATCAGGCAGAGCCTTATCTGGCCAATGCGCTGGGCGCGCAGGAAAGCACCCTGTTGCGCATGGTCGGGGCCTATTCGATGTTCGCCAATGGCGGGGAACGGGTGGAGCCGACCCTGGTCGACCGGGTGCAGGACCGGTTCGGCGGCACCGTTTATCGCCATGATCAGCGGTTATGCCCGGATTGTGAACTTGCCTCGCTGGAGCCGGGAGTGGCACCCCGGATCGTGTCAAACCGCGAGCGGGTGATTGACCCGATCACCGCCTATCAGTTGACCTCGATGATGCGCGGCGTTGTCGAACGGGGCACGGCCTCATCCTCGGTGAACCTTCCGGTGCCGATCGCCGGCAAGACCGGAACCACCAATGATGCGCGCGATGTCTGGTTCGTGGGCTTTTCGTCAAATATCGCGGCGGGCTGTTATATCGGCTATGATCAGCCGCGTCCGCTGGGGCGGGGCGCCTCCGGCGGCGCGATGTGCGGGCCGGTGTTCAATGAATTCATGCAGGCCGCGATCGAGGAATATGGCGGCGGCCCGTTCCGGGTGCCCGAGGGCGGCGTGTTCTATAATATCGACCGGTTCTCGGGCCAGCGCCTGCCCGATGATGCCCGTGGCGATCATGTGGTGGCCGAACTGTTCCGCCAGGGGGAGGACCCGGTCTATGGGTTGCTTGCCGTGGTCGATGGCGGGTTTGCCATGGGATCGAACCTGCCAATATTCGCGCGCGGCGAAAATGATGGCACCGGGGGCAATGACCCGACCGGGCAGACCGTGACCACCTCGACCGGTGATACCGCAAGGGTGCCGACCGGAACGGGGTTTGGCACGCTCAGCTCCGGCGGGTTGTATTGAGGGTTTCGGGTCTGGTCTGATCCGAAACCTCCGGGCCGTGCCCATTGGTCTATCGCGGCGGGCCTGCGAGATGTTTTACATGAAAAGCAAACCGTTATAGATCAGTCTGACAGAGGCAAGATCATTCACAAGGCAGGCTGACCCATGCGGGCCGAAACCCAATCCCATATCGAAAAAGTGCAGAAATCTCTGGACCTTCTGGGCCAGCGCCTGGGGTTGGAGACAGCCCAGCACCGGTTGGAGGAATTCAATGCCCGTGTTGAGGACCCGGATCTGTGGAATGATCAGGCAGCAGCCCAGAAGCTGATGCGCGACCGGCAGGTGCTGGTCGACAAGATCGGCACCTATGAGGCGATCAAAGGCGCGCTGGAAGATAATACCGGCCTGATCGAAATGGGTGAAGAGGAAGGCGATACAGAGGTTGTGGCCGAGGCCGAGGCCGCTTTGGCGGCTTTGGTCGAAGATGCGGCCGCCAAGGAGTTGGAGGCGCTTCTGGACGGGGAGGCCGATGCCAATGACACGTTTCTGGAAATCAATGCCGGGGCGGGCGGTACGGAAAGCTGCGACTGGGCGTCGATGCTGGCACGGATGTATGTGCGATGGGCCGAGAAACGCGGCTATGAGGTTGAGCTGCAATCGACCACGGCGGGGGAAGAGGCGGGCATCCGCTCGGCGGTTTACAAGGTTTCCGGGCATAACGCCTATGGCTGGCTGAAATCCGAAAGCGGGGTGCACCGGCTGGTGCGGATTTCGCCCTATGACAGCGCGGCGCGGCGGCACACCTCGTTCACCTCGGTCTGGGTCTATCCGGTGGTGGATGACAATATCGAGATCGAGGTGAACCCGTCCGAGATCAGGCTGGATACCTACCGGTCCTCGGGCGCGGGCGGGCAGCATGTGAACACGACGGATTCGGCGGTGCGGATCACCCATATCCCGACCGGGATCGTGGTGACATCTTCGGAAAAATCCCAGCATCAGAACCGGGATATCGCGATGAAAGCCCTGAAATCCCGGCTTTATCAGATGGAGCTGGACCGGCGGAATGCGGCGATCAACGAGGCCCATGAAAGCAAGGGGGATGCGGGCTGGGGCAATCAGATCCGGTCTTACGTGTTGCAGCCCTATCAGATGGTGAAGGATTTGCGGACCGGGTTTGAAACCTCGGACACATCCGGCGTTCTGGATGGCGATCTGGACGGGCTGATGGCCGCGACGCTGGCGATGGATGTATCGGGCAAAAGCCGGGCCGAGGCGCAGGCCGAGGGGTAAGCGCGCCGCCTCGCGCCCCCCGGCCCGGGCGGGGAGCCCTCGGGCGGCACGCGTTGCCACGGGCATGTGGGGCCTGCGCCGGTTTGATTGGCGGGGTATGGGTATCTGGCAAAGCGCTGATGCCTCCGGCGGGCGTATTTGCGACAAGAAGAAGGGGCGGGGCCGGGAAGAAGGGGCGGGTCGGGTGCGCCCGGATCGCCCGGGCGAGACGGGCGGCTTTCGATTCAAATCAGGTGTGAAACGCTTGTCTTATGACTTTGCCCGTCTCCATGCGAAGATGGAGCCTCTGCCCGACACGCCATTTATGGCGGGCAGAGGCGGTGTGTGGATCGGGACACGCTTGGTCGTAGTGGACCGTTCTAAAGTGCGATCGCACACCGTCTTCTCATGAGGCCTGAACCACTGACCGGCAGGGTATTTGCGCAGCAAATGTCCCGAGAGGTGGATACCCGGGATTGCCGTCCCGGATGACAAGCATAGGACATGACGAAGATGAGCGACGATAGCATTGGCATAGACATTTCCAAAGACAAACTCGACTGCCACCGATTGAGCGACGGAGCTTTCGCGCAGTTCCCCAACACCAAACCTGGGTTCCAGAAGCTCCGCCGCTGGATTGGGCCAGACCTGCCAGCTCGCGTGGTCTATGAGCCAACTGGCCCATATCACGGCGCGTTCGAGGCCGCGCTGGCCGACCACCTTCCACTGGTCAAAGTGAACCCAAAGCACGCGCGCCGCTTTGCGGAAAGCAAAGGACAGCTGGCCAAGACGGATCGTGCTGATGCGCGTGTTCTGGCGCAGATGGGCGCGGCGCATGCGCTGGAACCAGACGCGCCCGTCGCCAAGGACCGTCCTATTCTCAGAGAGTTACAGGCTGCACGCGCCGCGCTGATCAAAGACAAGGTACGCCTTCAAAACCAACTGGATCGGCAGCAACAGAGGCTGACGCAAAAGCTGACCCGCCGCCGGCTGCGCCAGGTGGTCGATGATATTGCTGAACTTGATCAAGCAATCCGGGCGCAATTGGAAACCTGCCCAGCCCGCAAACGTGCGCTTCGCCTGATCCAGAGCATCAAGGGCATCGGCGCGGTCGCCGCCACGACGATCCTGATCGAGATGCCTGAGATCGGCAGCCTGAGAAAGAAGGCCGTCGCGTCACTGGCGGGGATCGCCCCGATCACAAGACAATCCGGCCGATGGCGCGGGCAGTCCTTCATTCAGGGCGGCCGGAAACCTTTACGCGATGCGCTCTACCTGCCTGCCATCGTCGCAACCCAATACAACCCAGATCTCAAGGCGCAATACCAACGCATGAAAGCCGCTGGCAAACCCTCGAAAGTCGCCATCACAGCTATCATGCGCAAGCTCCTCATCCTCGCAAACACACTCGTCAAAGAAGACAGAGAATGGGAAGAAATCAGAGCTTGATCAAAAGGGATACTATAGGCTTTGCCGCAGGGAGGATCAGGGATGGATGATATCAGCCCGCCACAACCTGCGTCGAAAGTGCCCCGGGTCAACCGGTTGGGTCCGGGGGATCTGGCCTACAGCATGCTGCCTTAAACCTGAGACATCGCGCATCACAAATGTCCCGGGAACGCGAAGCGTGGCAGGGTGTTTGTGATTCAAGTTTCAGGCAGGGTGCTTTATGCGCTGAAGCAGGGGCTGCGCGACTATCTTCGGGCGCCGTTCATGGGGCTGTTTTTTGCCCATATCTATGTGGTGGGCGGCTGGCTGATCTATCTGTTTCTCTTCGTGACCGATCAGATCTGGTATGCGATCCCGATCACCCTTGGCTTTCCGCTGCTCGGGCCGTTTCTGGCGGTGGGGTTGTATAAGGTCTCCCGCCGGCTGGAGATTGGCGAGGGCTGGCGGCGCAATGATATTTTCGGGGTGATCTGGCGGCAGAAAGACCGGCAATTGCCGTCGATATCCTGGGTGATCATCGTATATTTTCTGTTCTGGTCCTTCTTTGCGCATATGTTGTTCGCGCTGTTTCTGGGGCCTTCGGCGCTGACCAATGTCACATCCTCCTATGCCTATCTGCTGGCGCCCGAGGGGCTGTTGATGCTGTTTGTGGGCACACTGGCAGGCGCGGGTTTTGCCCTGGTGCTGTTTTCGCTGACGGTGATTGCGCTGCCGCTTTTGCTGGACAAGGAGTTGGATTTCGTGACCGCGATGCTGACCAGTTTTGCGGTGGTGCGGCGGAACCCGGGCGTGATGATATTTTGGGGGCTGATCATCGCCGGGCTGACCTTTCTTGGGATGCTGCCCTTTCTGCTGGGGCTGTTTCTGGTGTTGCCGGTTCTGGGGCATGCCTCCTGGCATATCTATCGCCGGGCGCTGACCCCGCTGGATTGATCCGGTTTGCGGATGAAAGCCCAGGCAAGCGCGGCACCACCCGCGCTGAGCGCGGCGGTGACCCAGCACAGGCTGGCGAAGGCCGCGTTCATTGCCGCCCCATGGCCTTGCGTATCCGAAAGTGCGCCGAAACTGTCGCTGCCGCCATGGCTGGCATAAAGTGATCCGGCCAGCGTGCCCATCACCGCAACCGCGACCAGCCCGGCGACCCGGCTGACCGCATTGTTGATGCCTGATGCGGTGCCGGACCGGGTTTCGGGGGCGCCGCCCATGATCGCCGTGGAAAGGGGGGCCACAACCAGCGCCATGCCCAGGCCCATCAATGCGGTGCAGGGCAGGGTGCGGTTCCAGAAATCCTGCAATTGAGTGGTGAGGGCAAGGCCGATGAAGGCCAGCGCGATCAGCCCGCTGCCAAGGGCAATCAGCGGGCCGGGACCGTAGGTATCTGCCCATTTGCCCGCCCTTGTGGACAGAAGCGGAATGAAGACCGACAGCGGCGCGAAGGCGGCGGCTGCGGTGATCTCGGGCAGGCCCCATCCGGCGATGAGCGTCATCGGCAGGAAGAACAGCACCGTCGAGATGGCGAAATAGACCAGCAGCGTCACCGCATTTGCGGCGGCGAAACCGGCATTGCGGAACAGATCAAGCGGGATCATCGGCTGGCGGCTGCGCGCCTCGGTTGCCAGAAAGGCGATGAAGAGCATTCCACCTGCGAGCGCCGGGGCCCAATTGACGGCATGGCCTTCGGTGGCACCAGTGAGGCCCAGGGCGATGAGGCCAAGCGCGCCGGTGATCAGCGCCGCACCCGGCAGGTCCAGCGGGTGATCGGGGCGGGCGAGGTCTGCGGTGACCCGGCTCAGGATCATCCAGAGCGCCAGACCCCCCAAGGGCAGGTTGATCGCAAACAGCAGCCGCCAGGTTTCGGGCCCGCCAAAGCTGAGCGCGAGCCCGCCGAGGATGGGCCCAAGGGCGGTTGTCAGCGCCGAGGCTGCGGCCCATATGCCGATGGCACGGCCCCGCTCCTCAGCCGGATAGGCCCGGGCGATCAGGGCCAGGCTGCCCGGGGTCATGATTGCGGCACCGATGCCCTGAACGATGCGGGCGGCAATCAGGGTTTCGGGTGTCGGTGCGATGGCGCAGGCCAGCGAGGCAAGGACAAACCCGGCAATGCCGATGGCGAAGACCCGGGCCAGCCCGTACCTGTCCCCCACCGCGCCGCCCAGAAGGATCAGGGCCGAAAGCGGCAGCAGATAACCATTATTGATCCACTGGGCCTGAACCAGCGTGGCCTCCAGCCCGTCGCGCATGGCGGGCAGGGCGATGGCCACAAGGGTGCCGTCGATAAAGCCAAGGGCCGAGGCCAGAATCGCCGCGATCAGAATGAACCGCCTTGCCCCGGGCGCGCAAAAGCCGGACGCGTGGCCCGGCTTTTGTTTTGGGTCCCTTGCCGTTTCGGGCGCGGGTTTTATCGCCAAGGATCAGGCTTTGCCGTCTGCGGCAGTCTGGGCTTTGGGCATGGCTGCCGCCGGGGCAGGGGCAGCCGCAGCAGGTTTGGTGACCGGTGCGGCCTTTTTGCCCTGCTGACCGGCGGTGGCCAGCGGGTCTTCCTGACGCTGGACCGAACCTTCGAAATGGGCGCCCGATTCGATGGCGATAGTCTTATGGATGATGTCCCCCTCGACCCGCGCGGTCGAGGTCAGACGGACCTTCAGGCCCCGGACCCGCCCGACAATGCGACCGGTGACAACCACGTCATCGGCAACAACCTCCCCCTCGATCGTGGCACTTTCGCCCACGGTCAGAAGATGGGCACGGATGTCGCCCTGCACATGGCCCTCGACCTGGATGTCGCCGGATGTGCGCAGATTGCCCACAACGGTCAGATCCGCGCTGAGCGTCGAGGCGGGCGGTTTGGCCTTGGGCGCAGAAGCGGCGGGCGCGCCAACAGGCATCGCCGGACGCTCTACCGGTGTACTGGTCACCGTGTTGGCAGCGGGGCTGCCATCTTGTTTCGGGGCGGGGTCATTGATTTTGGATTTAGAAAACATTTCTTCCTGCCGTGATAAAGTTCATCGGATCTACGGGGGTGCCGTCTTGGCGCACTTCATAGTGGACATGCGACCCGGTTACGCGGCCCGTTCTTCCCATATCACCGATCTGTTCCCCGCGCGAGACCCTTTGACCTTCGGACACCCGGATGCGCGACATATGGGCGTATCGGGTCTCGAGTCCAAAGGGATGCCGGATCTTGACCAGCAGCCCATAACCGCTCTGACGGCCAGAAAATGTGACCACGCCATCGCCTGTGGCATAAAGCGGCGTGCCGACGGGACCGGCAAAATCGCTACCGGCATGAAGTCGCTGACCGCCATGGAACGGGTCAGGGCGATAGCCAAACCCCGAAGTGTAGCGGGCAGAAGAACCGACCGGCATCGAAAAGGGCAGTTGTTCTGCGGCGAGGCGGTAGAGGTTCACCTGATCCAGGCCTTCCAGAACCTCATTGGCCCGCAGCGAGATTTCGTCGGGGGCCTGCCCGCGGGTCGACATGGTGATCGGCATCAGCGGGCCGCCCTGGCCGGAATAGCCCCGGCGGACCTGTTCGATGATCTGATCGGTGGGCATGCCCGCGCTGCGGAACATCGTATCCAGCGGTTCCAGCGACATCGCCACCGCATCCTCTATCTGGGTGAAAATACGCTCGCCGCGCTCTGCGGCCAGTTCGGCCTCGAACTCCAGCCGGTCGACCTCTGCATGGGCGACCTCCATATCCTGATGCGCGTCGTCACGTTCAACGGCGGTGTCTTCCAGCGCATCGGCCAGAAAGGCCAGCGTCAGTTCCATATCACGCTGATGGCCTGCGGCCGTCTGGATGGTGCCGGTTTCGGCCTGAATATCCGCCATAAGCTGATCGGCGCGACCCCGGGCCTCGTCCCTCTCGGTCATCGTGCGACGCAGGGTGGTCTGGATCACATCGACGGCGACTTCCATTTCGCGGCGCCGTTCCTCGGAAGCCAGCAGGCGTGACTGCATTTCCGAGACCTGATCCATGGCGATGGTGAAACGGTCCTGCGCCAGCCTGGCCTCGGAGGCACGGGCGTCGCGTTCATCCGACATGTCATTGAGCCGGATCTGATAGGTCATCTGGGCGCGCGCGACCTGTTCGCGGGCCTCGCCTGCGCTGATCGTGTCGATCAGGAAGATCGAGGTGACAATCGCGGTCCAGCCGACAAACACCGCGCCACCGGTGATCATCAGGGCCTGTGTCCCCGGGCGCAGGCGGATAAACCGCATCCCCGCGTCAGACTTCAGAAACAATCGCTGCTCAGGAAGGTGTTTTCCCAAAGCCGCGTTTAAGCGGTTCAGTAACCGTGCTATCACGTATTTAGCCCCATTATCTTCTCGGCCCGTCTCAATGCATCATCCCCTATGCGAAAGCTGGCCACCGGAACGGCATAAGCGATAGAGGATTTTGCCTCAATCTTTTATGTGTTAATATGGCCAAAAGACGCCATCATGCCTTATGTTTGAGCAAAAAACCGCCGAAAGATCGGTTGTGATCACCCCGATTTTTCCGACAGAGGCCAGTAAAAATCAGGTGGGATTCCCGCTTCGGCACGTTTTTCCTCGTTAAAGGGCGGCTTCAGCGCACCGTGGAAATAGCGCCGCACCAGATCGTGGAAGGCCGGTTTGGGATCAATGTTTTCGCGCCCGCACAGGAAGTGAAACCATTTCGAACCATAGGCCACATGGTGGACTTCTTCTGCATAAATCACCTCCATCGCGGCGACAGCCCGGGCCGCGCCAGGGGCGCCGCCGGCCCGGCGAAAGACCTCGATCATGTTCGGGGTAACGTCCAGACCACGTGCCTCCAGCACCATCGGCACAACGGCAAGACGCCCCATGATGTCATTGGCCGTATCTTCCGCGGCGCGCCACATGCCCGCATGGGCGGGCAGGGCACCGTAAAAACTGCCCATCTCTTCCAGACAATCGGCGATCAGGTTGAAATGCTTGGATTCCTCATCGGCGGCCTGCACCCAGTCATCATAATATCCCATGGGCATCGGCAGATCCGCAAACCGCGCGATGATGTCCCAATGCAGGTCCACCGCGTTCAGTTCGATATGGGCGACCGCATGCAGGATGGCGGTTCTGCCGGCCTCGGTCCCGGGTTTGCGGCGGGGCACATCGCGGGGGTCCAGAAGCGGGGGCTGCGGGGGCCGCGCCGGGCGGTCGGGCGGCGCGGCGCGGCCCAAAGGGATCGGGGTGGCCCCGTCGGCGCGTGCGGCTTTCCACTTTGCCGCAAAATCCCGCGACAGCGCGCATTTGGCGCGGGCATCTGCGGTTTCCAGCACCGCAACGGCCATTTCGGCAAGGGGGATCACAGCGCGCGCACCGCCTCCAGCACCGCCTCGGCATGGCCGGGCACTTTCACCTTGCGCCAGATCTGCGCAATTGTGCCATCGCCGCCAATCAGAAAGGTTGCGCGTTCAATTCCCATATATGTCTTACCATACATGCTCTTCTCGACCCAGGTGCCATAGCGTTCACACACATCGCCTTCGGCGTCCGAGACCAGCGCGATCCCAAGCTCATGTTTGGCGATGAATTTGTCATGTTTGGCAACCGTGTCTTTCGAGATGCCAAGAATGGTGGCGCCCGCAGCCTTGAATTCTGCTGCCAGACCGGTGAAGGCAATCGCCTCTTTGGTGCAGCCGGGCGTGTCATCCCGTGGGTAGAAATACAAAATCACAGGGGCCGGTTGCAGGCCGGAAAGCGTGATCTCGCCACCCCCGTCACGGGGCAGGGTGAAATCCGGGGCGGGGGAACCGATATCGGGCATGGGGAACCTCATTGAAATGTGACAGGCGGAAGACCTGAGTTTGGTTTGCAAGCTAGGGGATTTGCGGCGAAGATAAAGCCCAAGATTGATGCGCCCGCTACCGCCCCCTGAACAGGCCAAAAATGGCAGAGCAGCCCCAGGACGCCCCGAAAAACCACCGCGCCGCTTGCGGCGCCGGGTTTTATGGCTGTGCAGTGTGGTGTCGAGCCTTCTGATACTGATTCCCGTCATCATGGTGATGGCACTGATCTGGATGGCGATGGACAGGGTTCTGCGCCTGCCCGACTGGGTGCAGTCGCGGATCGAGGCGCGGTTGGATCAGGCGATGGCGGCCAACCAGATTCAGGTCGGTGACATCGGCCTGGCGCTGCGCGATGGCGGTGTGACCCCGCATATTGTGCTAAGCGATGTGGTCATGTGGGAGGGTGACGTGCTGCGGGCGCGGTTCCCGGACGTGACGGTGGATATAAACGGGCGCGCGCTTCTGCGGGGGGATTTGCGGCCCTACCGCGCCGAGGTGAGCGGGGCGGGCATGCGGATCGGGCGGGATGCGCAGGGGCGGCTTGATCTCGCGCTTGGCGACGCCGGCGCGGCCGAAGCCGGTGACCTGACCGAAACGCTTGCCCGGATCGACCGGATGTTCGCACAGCCGATTTTCGATGATCTGCAGGAAATCCAGGGCCATGGACTGGAACTGGTGCTGGATGACGAGATGACCGGCCGGGTGATACGCGCCCATAATGCCAATCTGCGTCTGGAACGCAAAGGCACGGCTTTGACCCTGATCATGGGCGGGCAGGTGGAAGGGTCCCGCGACGCGGAACTGTCTCTGGCGGTGTCTCGGAACCCTGATCTGGGCCATACGGATATGCGGGTGCAGTTCCAGAATATGGGTGCCCGTGATGTGGCCGCAATTACCCCCGCACTGGCCTGGCTTGACCTGATGCGCGCACCGATTTCAGGCGCCTTGACCACGCGTCTCACCGATGATGGCACGATTGGCGATCTGAGCGGGGCGCTGGATATCGGTCAGGGGCAGATCAATCTGGGCGAAGGTATTGACCCGATCCCCTTCATGTCGCTGAGCGCTTATTTCGAGTATGATGCGCAGGCCGGGCGGTTGGCGTTCTCGGCCTTGAACGTGGATGCTCCGGCACTGAAATTCAACGCAACGGGCCATGCGGATCTGATGCCTGACGGCACCAGCTATGTGGGCCAGTTCCAGTTCACCGGGATCGAGGCCGCGCCCGATGCCATGTTCGAGGCCCCGCTTCAGATCGAGGGCGGGGCGATGGATATGCGCCTGTCGTTGCAGCCTTTCATACGGCTGGAACTGGGGCAGGTCGTGCTGTTCAACGGCCCTTTGCAGGTTATGGCCCATGGAGAGATCATGGCTGGGCCGGAGGGGCTCAACACCCGGATTGATGCGTCCATCCCCGAGATCGCGGCCGCCGATGTTCTGCCCTACTGGCCGACCGAAAGTGTTCCCAATACCCGCCGCTGGCTGGAGACAAACCTGATTGCTGGCACCCTGCGCAATGTCTCTTTCGCATTTCGACAGGCGGTGGATGGCGTTCCCACCCATATGCTGCGGCTGGATTTCGACGACACGACCCTGCGCGCCCTGCGTCACATGCCGCCGATTGAAGGCGCGCGGGGGTATGTCTCGCTGACCGGGCCGCGATTTGTGATGTCGCTGAGCGCGGGGCAGGTGACCTCGCCGCTTGGCGGTGCGGTTGAACTGGCAGGTTCCACCATGGTGATCGAGGATGTGCGCCCGCGCGGGCCCGACACCCGGTTTGATCTGCGCGTGGCTGGCGCGTTGCCTGATGTGCTTGACCTGCTGGAACTGCCGCCGGTGAACCTGTTTGCCGGCGGGGCCCTGTCGGCAGAGAGTCTGGCAACGGGTCAGGCGGCACTGCATGGGCAGTTAGATCTGCCATTGCGCAATCAAGTGCCGTTCGAGGCGCTGGCATTTGATGTGACCGGGCAACTGACCGATGTCCGGTCCGAAAGCCTGATCGAGGGCCGTGTGTTGAGCGCGGACACCCTGCAGGTGGAGGTTGTACCTGACCGTGTGTCCATCAGCGGACGCGCAGATCTGGACGGGGTTACGGCCACGGGCAGATGGAGCCGTGCCCTGGGTCCCGATGCTGATGGCCGCAGTCGACTGGAAGGGACCGGTGTTCTGTCCGCAGCGACCCTGGACGCTTTTGGGGTCGTCTTGCCCGACGGGTTTGTGACCGGTTCTGCCGGGGCAGATTTTGTGCTTGATCTGGGGGCGGGTGACAGCCCCCCCGATCTGGTTCTGACCTCGGATCTGTCTGGTCTGGGCCTGCGTCTTGCACCGCTGTCATGGAGCGCATCACAGGGACAAACCGGGCGTTTGGCGGCAACTGTCCGGCTGGGCGCGACCCCCGGTGTGACCTCCCTTGAACTGGCCGTGGCCGGGCTTGATCTGCAAGGGTCTGTCAGTCTGCGCGACAGCGGCGGGCTTGATCGGCTGACCGCAACCCGGTTTCGCCTGGGCAACTGGCTGGATGTGACCGGGGCGCTGGTGGGGCGTGGCGCGGGCCGTGCGCCCTCGGTCGAGATCACCGGCGGCAGCTTTGATCTGCGGCAGGCCCCTTCTTTGGGCGGGGCGGGGAGATCGGGCGCCGGTAGCGGGCCGTTCAGTGTGCGCCTGGACCGGGTGCAGATCGCCGAAGGGCTGGCGCTGCGATCGGTCACTGCGGATATGACCACGACCGGCGGGCTTTCGGGCCAGTTTCAGGGCGATGTGAATGATGCGGTTCCGATCAGCGGAACCCTGGTCACAACCGCCAATGGCGTGGCGGTTCGGATACGATCCGATAATGGCGGCGCGGTTCTGCGCGCGGCGGGGCTTTATGAAAACGCCTATGGCGGCGATATGGAACTGGTGATGCAGCCCACGGGGCAGACCGGGTCTTATGACGGGCAAGTGACACTTTCTGGCCCGCGTCTGCGCAATGCGCCCGCCATGGCCGAACTGCTGAACATAATCTCGGTGGTGGGTCTTCTGGAACAGCTTGGCGGCACGGGCATCAATCTGGGCGAGGTCGAGGCCCGGTTCCGCCTGTCACCGCGCGCGATTGTCATTGACCGGGGCACCGCTGTCGGACCTTCCATGGGCATCTCTATGGATGGGGTTTACGATATCGCCAACCGGCAGTTTGACATGCAGGGTGTTGTCTCGCCGTTTTATGTGGTGAACGGTGTGTTGGGGGCATTGTTTGCGCCCCGCCGCGAGGGGTTGTTCGGTTTCAGCTACCGGTTGACCGGCACGCCCGAAAATACCCGGGTTACCGTGAACCCGCTGTCCATCCTGACCCCCGGCATCTTTCGCGAGATCTTCCGCCGCCCGCCACCGGAGCTGAGCCAGTGAAGCTGAGTGATTTTGATTTCGACCTGCCTGAGCATCTGATTGCCACCCGGCCTGCGCGGCCCCGGTCTTCGGCCCGGTTGCTGCTGGCCGAGGGGGCGAAGACGCAGGACCGTACAGTCTCGGATCTGCCGGGTATCCTGCGTCCGGGCGACCGGCTGGTGCTGAACGACACAAGGGTGATCCCTGCGCGGCTGACCGGGCTGCGGTTGCGCGACACAGGCGAGGAGGTGGTGAAAGCCAGGGTCGAGGTGACCCTGCTGGAGCCGCAGGCCAATGGCAGCTGGTCGGCCCTGGCCAAGCCGCTGCGAAAACTGGCAATCGGCGAAACCGTGGTGTTCTCGGGCGATCTGTCGGCTGAAGTCACCGGGTTGCAGGGCGGGCTGCGCCTGCGTTTCAACCTGACTGGCCCGGATTTCGATGCGGCCCTGAATGCGGCGGGGGCGATGCCACTGCCACCTTATATCGCGGGCAAACGGCCTGCGGATGCCCGGGACCACGAGGATTATCAGACGATCTGGGCCCGGCGCAGTGGCGCGGTTGCGGCGCCCACGGCCAGCCTGCATTTCGACGAGCCGTTGCTGGCGGGGCTGCGCGCCAAAGGCGTCACGATGAGCTTTGTGACCCTGCATGTGGGGGCGGGCACCTTTCTGCCGGTCACGGTGGAGGATGTCACCACCCACCGGATGCATGCGGAATGGGGCGAGATCAGCGCCGAAGCCGCCGCCGATATCACCGCGACCCGTGCCGCGGGCGGGCGGATCATTCCCGTGGGCACCACTGCCCTGCGCCTGATTGAGACGGCGGCGGGCGCGGATGGCCAACTGGCCGCCTGGCAGGGGGATACGGATATTTTTATCTATCCCGGCTACAGGTTCAAAATCGCCGATGCTTTGATGACCAATTTCCATCTGCCGAAATCGACGCTGATGATGCTGGTCTCTGCCCTGATGGGGGCGGGCCGGATCAGGGAAATCTATGCCCATGCGATTGATCATGAATATCGGTTTTTTTCGTACGGGGACGCCTCTTTGCTGATTCCGTCGCAGATGTGACAGACCTTGACGCAATCAGATGCCCCATAACGGTTTGCGTTTTATATGAGGCATCTCATCGAAAACCGCGTTCGAGCCGAAGGTGAGGAGCAGTGGTTTCCGATGAAGATTTAATGCAAACCACTTAAAGCACCGGACTGAAATTCTGAACCACCCCACACCATCCTTGCGCCCGGCGGGACCGCCGGGCAGCGCCCGTACCGCCCCAAGGGGCGCGGGCGCTTCTCGCCCTCCCCTCGGTTCGGGCGATGCCCTCTGCGCAATGTATATGTGGTGAAGAATTGCAATCCGGCGCTATAGCTGACACCAATCGGTTAGGGACGTCTTGATGCTTTATGTCTTCCGCTCTTCCTGGGCCCTGCTGCTGGGCATGATGCTTCTGATGGTCGGAAACGGCCTGCAAGGCACGCTTCTTGGTGTTCGTGGCGCGATCGAGGGGTTTTCGACGCTTGAGATGTCGATTGTGATGTCGGCCTATTTCGCGGGGTTTCTGGGCGGCTCCAGCGGGGCGCCGGGCATGATCCGCAGGGTCGGGCATATCCGGGTCTTTGCGGCCCTTGGCTCGATGATCTCGGCGGCTTTGATCCTGTTTCCGGTGCTGACCGACCCGATCAGCTGGACCTTGCTGCGGGTGATCATCGGGTTCTGTTTTTCCGCCGTTTATGTGACCGCCGAAAGCTGGCTGAACAATGCCTCCACCAATGAGACACGGGGCAAGGCGCTGTCGATCTATATGATCGTGCAGATGCTGGGCGTTGTGTCGGCCCAGGGCCTGCTGGTTCTGGGCGATCCGTCGGGCTACGCGTTGTTCATTGTCCCGTCGGTTCTGGTCTCGCTCAGCTTCGCGCCGATCCTCTTGTCGGCCACCCCGATGCCCGCATTCGAGACCACCAAACCGATGGGCCTGCGCGAGATATTCTCGGTTTCTCCCCTGGGCTGTACCGGTATCTTTATCATGGGCGGGGTCTATTCAGCGATGTTCGGGATGTCGGCGGTTTACGGCACCGAGGCCGGGTTGAGCCTGGGCCAGATTTCGATCTTCGTGGCGTCTTTCTATATCGGCGGCATGGTCCTGCAATACCCGATTGGCTGGGTTTCGGATCGTATGGATCGCCGGGTGTTGATCCTGGGGGTCAGTGTGCTGGCCGCAGGGGTGGCGGTTCTGGCGGTTCTGGGGGGCGATGTCTTCTGGCTGTTGCTGATGGTCTCTTTCCTGTTCGGCGGGCTGGCGAACCCGCTTTATGCCCTGCTGGTGGCCTATACCAATGACTTTCTGGAATATGATCAGATGGCGGCCGCCGGTGGCCGGTTGATCTTTATCAACGGAACCGGCGCGATTTTCGGGCCGCTGGTTGTGGGGGCGATCATGGGGGCGGTGGGGCCTGCGGGCTATTTCGGCTATCTCGCGGTTCTGATGGCCGGGCTGGCGATATATGCCGCCTATCGCGCCACTGTGCGGCCCGCCCCCGGCTGGGAGGAAACCGGCAGCTATGCCCCGGTCATGCCATCGGGGTCGCCCGTGGCGATGGAATGGGCGCAGGAGGCGTTTATCGAGGCCGCGCAGGAAGAGGAAGAGGCAGAAGACAAGCCGTAATCTGCTATGTAAGGTGACCCTACAGGCATAAGAAATCGCAAAGGAGCAAAGCGATGATATCCCACCCATCGGAGGATGTGCTGGCCTTCTGGCTGGACGAATGCAGCCCCGAAGATTGGTACAGGCAGGATCAGGCACTGGACGATCAGATCACCACCCGGTTCGGGGATTTATGGAGCAAAGGCGCGCGCGGCGATTTGGCGGACTGGCTGGGCAACCCGCGCGGCGCGCTGGCGCTGATCATCCTGCTGGATCAGTTTTCGCGCAATATGTTCCGGGGTCAGGGAAAAGCGTTCTCGGCAGATCAAAGGGCCAAATCAGCGGCCTGCTACAGCATCAAACAGGGTTGGGACATGCGGATCGGGGAACCGCAGAGACAGTTCTTCTATATGCCGTTTTGCCATTCCGAGCTTCTGACCGATCAGGATCATTGCGTGCGTCTGATGAAGGAACGGATGCCGGAAGGCGGCGCGGACAGCGTGCTGCATGCCTGCGCGCATCGGGAGATCATCCGCAAATTCGGCCGCTTCCCCTTTCGCAACAAGGCTTTGGGGCGCAGCACGACCGCCGAAGAACAGCGCTTTATGGATGATGGCGGCTATGGCAAGGTGATAGCTGATCTGAAGGCCGCCTGATCTGACCGGACCCTGTGACCTTCTGACAGCATCACGGGGGAGATGGGAATGATCAGGTTGGGTTGTGCAGTGATGGCGGGGTTTGTCATGGCAGGGCCTGGACTGGCCGAAGATGTCCGTCTGGAGGTCGCGCGCGACAGTGTCATCGGCACCTATCAGGCTGCTGACGGGGCCGGCCCGGCGGTTTTGCTGTTGCACGGGTTTACCGGTACCCGCGATGAACTGGCGATCGAAGGCACCGATGATTTTGTCTTCACCCGTTTTGCCCGCGCCCTGACGGCCGCAGGCATGCCCAGTCTGCGTATTGATTTCCGTGGCTCGGGCGACAGCCTGGAAATGCCCTGGGAAGAGACGACCTTTTCCACCCAGATCGAAGATGCCATTGCCGCAATCGACTGGATGGCGGCCCGCCCCGAGATCGAGGGCCGCGAAATTGCCGTGATCGGGTGGAGCCAGGGCGGGCTGGTTGCCGCCTTTCTGGCCGAAGCCCGCCCGGAACTGGACGGTGTGGTTCTGCTGAACCCGGTGACCGCGCCGCTGGACACCTATGGCGGGCTGTTCGGGCCCGAGGTGATGGCCGCAGGCATGGAGGCCGCCCCGACAGTGCCTGTGTCGTTCAGCCTGCCCTGGGGTGTCGAGATGGAATTGAACGGCGCCTTCTTCCATGAGATTGCCGAAAGCGATCCGGTGGGCGCGATCAGCCGCTATCCGGGCCCGGCCTTGGTCATCGTCGGCACCGAAGATGACCTGGTTATTCCGCAGCCTGACATGGGCCAGCGGGTGCTGGACGCCCGCAGCAATACCGATGACAGGCTGGACCTGATGGAGATGGATCACGTCTTCAATGTGTTCACCGGGCCCGAGACGCTGGATCAGGTGATCGCCGTCACCATCCCTTGGCTGGCCGGGCTTTGAGACCTGAAAATATGGCTGTATCCGTCAGGTCGATTGCGACCGGTACGGAGATAGTTTAATACTGAACAAAATACCCGCCAGGAGGATCACCCATGGCCGCCAGAAGTTTTGACGTCATCGTAATCGGGGCCGGACCGGGGGGCTATGTCGCGGCCATCCGGGCCAGCCAGCTGGGCCTGAAAGTGGCCATCGTGGAACGTGAACATATGGGCGGTATCTGCCTGAACTGGGGCTGTATCCCGACCAAGGCGATGCTGCGGTCTTCCGAAGTGTTTCACCTGATGCACCGGGCCAAGGAGTTTGGGCTGAAGGCGGACAATATCGGCTATGATCTGGATGCGGTGGTGAAACGGTCGCGCAATGTGGCCAAGCAGCTGAATTCCGGTGTCGGCGGGTTGATGAAGAAGAACAAGGTGACCGTGGTCATGGGTGAGGCGATGCTGCCGGCCAAGGGCAAGGTCAGCGTCAAGACCGACAAGGGCAGCGAGGAACTGACTGCAAAATCCATCATTCTGGCAACCGGCGCGCGGGCCCGTGAGCTGCCGGGGCTGGAGGCCGATGATGACCGGGTCTGGACCTACAAGGCCGCGCTGACCCCGAAACATATGCCGAAAAAGCTGCTGGTGATCGGATCAGGCGCGATCGGGATCGAGTTCGCCAGTTTCTACAACACGCTTGGCGCGGAAACGACCGTGGTCGAGGTGATGGACCGGATCCTGCCGGTGGAAGATGCCGAGATAAGCGCCTTTGCCAAGAAAAGCTTTGAACGGCAGGGGATGAAGATATTGCAGAAGGCGATGGTCAAGCAGTTGGACCGGGCCAAGGATAAGGTGACCGCCCATATCGAGATCGGCGGCAAGGTCGAGAAACAGGCGTTCGACACCGTCATCTCGGCTGTGGGCATCGTCGGCAATACCGAAGGTCTGGGGCTGGAGGCGCTTGGCGTCAAAACCGACCGGACCCATGTTGTGACCGATGAATTCTGCCGCACCGGGGTCGACGGGCTTTATGCCATCGGTGATATCGCGGGCGCGCCCTGGCTGGCGCATAAAGCCAGTCATGAAGGTGTCATGGTGGCCGAACTGATCGCGGGCAGGAACAAGGTGCATCCGATCAAGCCGGAAAGCATCGCGGGCTGCACCTATTGCCATCCGCAGGTGGCCAGTGTCGGCTATTCCGAGGCGAAGGCGAAAGAGCTTGGCTATGAGGTCAAGGTCGGCCGGTTCCCGTTTATCGGCAATGGCAAGGCGATTGCCCTGGGGGAGGCCGAGGGGATGGTGAAAACCGTGTTCGACGGCAAGACCGGCGAATTGCTGGGCGCCCATATGGTCGGCGCGGAAGTGACCGAGCTGATCCAGGGCTATGTGGTGGGCCGCCAGCTTGAAACGACCGAGGAAGATCTGATGGAAACCGTCTTCCCGCATCCGACACTCAGCGAAATGATGCATGAATCGGTGCTGGATGCCTATGACCGGGTGATCCATATCTGATCCGGTTTTGTAGAGTGAAATCGTTTTGTTCTGTACCACATATGCTTTGCGCAGAGGGCATCGCCCGCCCCGTGGGGGCGGTTCGGGCGCTGCCCGGCGGTGCCGCCGGGCGGAAGGATGACACATGGGGTGCGTCGGAATGTCAGTCCGGCGCGCTGGATACAGGTGATGACAGATTTCAGGCCAAACGCCATAAAGAAAGGGCAGCCCGTGATGGACTGCCCTTTTTGTTTGCCGATTACTCCACGATCAGCGGCCGGCTGACCAGGTCTCTCCGGTCCTGGCTCATGAAATACCGGATCACATAGGCCCCCGGCTCATCCGGCACCGATACCGTCAGGGGATTGCCCTCGCGGGTATAGGCATAGGTTTGCCATTGCCCACCACCATCGGCGCCCGCACGTCCGATACCGATGTAATCATCCTGATAATCGGGTCCGGTCCAGCCGATCTCGATCGTTCCGCCTGCCGGGGCTTTCTCCGCTGCCGTCAGGGTTGCGGTGACAGGTGTGACCGTCAGCGTGGCAAAGGCCTGAGGTGCGCGATCCTGGTTAAGGAAATAGGTGATCTGATACTCCCCCGGTTCTGTCGGAACCAGCAGTTGCAGCGGATTGCCGTCGCGCGTGTAGGCATAGTTTTCCCACTGATCCCCGCCGGATGATCCGGCGCGTCCGATGCCGATATAATCATCTGCATAATCCGGCCCGGCCCAGCCCACTTCGATGGTCGAGCCCGCCACGGCCTGACCCGGCGCAGTGATCGAAACCTGGACCTCGGTCAAGGTGATCGGCACCTGTGCCAGAAGCTCCCGATCCTGACCAAGGAAATAGCTGATCATATACGCCCCGGGTTCTGAGGGAACCAGAAGCTCCAGCGGGCTGCCATCGCGCGTATAGGTGTAATTTTCCCAGGCATCGCCACCACTGGCCCCGACCGGGCCGATGCCGATATAATCGTTCTCATAATCCGGCCCGGTCCAGCCAACCTCGATCGTTGCGCCGGCAATCGCCTCGGCAGGGGCTGTTATGGCAACCTGCACATCGCTCAGTTCAATCGGGATTGAGGTAATCGGTGTTCGGTCCTGCCCCATGAAATAGGTGATCAGATAATCGCCGGGTTCCGTCGGCATCAGCAGGGCCAGCGGACGGCCTTCACGGGTATAGGTATAGTTTTCCCAGGCATCGCCGCCCTCGGCCTCTGCCCGCCCGATGCCGATATAGTCGTTCTCATAATCCGGGCCGGTCCAGCCAACCTCAACTGTGTCGCCTGCGATGCCGGTCTCGGGCGCCACCAGGGTGACCTCCACGGGGGTGACCGTGATCTGCGCCATGGCCAGGCTTTCGCGGTTTTCGCCACGGAAATACTGGATCAGGTAATCGCCGGGTTCCGGTGGCACCAGCAGGTCCAGCGGATTGCCGTCCCGGGTGTAGGTATAGTTCCGCCAGAGCTCGCTGGGCCGGGCATCAACCGGGCCGATCCCGATATAGTCCAGCTCTTCATCCGGTCCTGTCCAGCCAACCTCGATTGTCGAACCTGCGACGGCCTCAACCGGTGCGATAATGCTTGCCTGCAATTGCGGTTCGGGAAAGACGACCGCAATCTCGCGGGGCTGGTCGACGATGACAAAATCGACGCTCTGCTCCATCTCCTGCACTGTCCAATAGGCCGTCGCGGTATAGGCCCCGGTGGCCATGTCATAGGTCAGTTCATTGCCCTCGACCGTCTCGTCCACGTTTTCGGGCAGCGGGCGGATCTCCCACAGCACCGGGTCGGTGATCATCGGGCCGGCTTCACCACCGATACGGGCGGTGAATGTCACCTCGACCATGGGGGGCGGAATGAAGGGCAGGGTGATGGTCACCACCTGGTCCACGCCTTCCTCGACGGTGAAACTTGCCTCATGCTCCGTGCCCTGCGCCATGCGGAGAACCCGGGCGCGGTAGGTGCCGGGCAGCAGGTCGGCGGAAACGGTCGGGGCCTGCGTCTCGGTCAGCACCGGGGCGCCATCGGCATCAAACAGGGCCCATTCCAGCGTTGAAACCGGGGCGGACATATCGGGTGCCACCACCGCGCGTAAGGTGATCGGCGCGGTGACGGGCGGCGGGGCCACGGCCACCTGTTCCAAGGCCTCGGCCAGTTCCTCGGCATTATCGGCAGTCAGGAATTCACCGCCGGTATTGTCCGCGATACATTGCATCTGTGCCCGCGCGGCCGGGTCGGCCACGTCAAAACCGATCACATGGGCGGTAAAGGCGATGCCCGAGGCCTCCAGTTCGGCCGCGATGGCGCAGGGGTCAGCTTCGCAGGTTTCGATCCCGTCCGAAACAAGGATCACCGTGGCGGCGTTTTCCGTATGGCGCAGGGCGCGCGCGGCTTCGGCCACAGAGGCGGTCATCGGTGTGCGCCCGCGCGGGTTGATCGTGTTCACGGCCTCTGCAATCGCATCGCGCGTGTCGAGGCCGGGGGCGATCAGCGTTTCGATATCGGCACAATCGCCCCTTGTGCGATGGCCGTAAACCGTCAGGCCCAGAGCCTGGCTGGCAGGCAGGTCCTGCAGCATCTCGCCAATCACCTCGCGGGCGATGACGATCTTGTTGATCCCGTCAATCTGCCCCCACATGGAGCCTGAGGCATCCAGAACCAGAATAGCGGCAGGGGTTTCATCCACCTGTGCGTGCCCGGGCAAAATAGCCCAGAAAGACATGAATATGGCGGCAAGAACTCTACGCATTTTTTGAAACTCCGCATTTGATATCAAAATTCAGGGGTGCACCTCTGAAGATGCGTCAATAGGGCCGGAGGCTAGGGCCATGGGTTTCATTTGTGAAGCCACAGACGGGTGCTTGACCCGATCTGGCTGCCCTGTCATGCCGCTGGAATGGTGCAGAGGGATAAAACGGATTGGCCGCAGGTTTTCCTGCTTTGGGGGATCGGCCTGTTTGCCGCCGCCCAGTTTGGCAAAGTGTCCCTTGCGTTCGAGAGCCTTGGCGCGGTCTATGCCCGGCCGGATCCGGTATTGGCGCTGGTGGTCTCCTCGGTCGGCGTGGCGGGGATTTTTCTGGGCGCCGTGGCAGGCATGGCGGCAGGCCGATTCGGGCCGCGCCCGGTGTTGCTGGCTGCACTGCTGGCGGGCGGCGCCCTGTCCGTATTGCAGGGCCTGCTGCCGCCCTTTCCGGTGCTGATCGGTCTGCGGGTGCTGGAAGGTCTGGCGCATCTGTCCATTGTGGTGGCCGCCCCGGTTCTGATGGTGCGCATCAGCACCCTGCGGGATCAGCCCTTGGTGATGGCGCTCTGGGCCAGTTTCTTCGGTGTCTCCTTCGCGCTCAGCGCTCTGATCCTGCCGGTGCTGATTGACGTCAGCGGGCTTGGGGGCATGTGGATGATCCACGGGCTGTGCCTGTGGCTGCTGGCCGCGCTGGTCTGGCGCAAAGTCGCGCGGATCGGGCCGTCGCCCGCGCCCTGGCCCGGCTTTCTGGCAGCCCATCGCGCGATCTACAGCGATCCGCGCCGCCTGGCCCCGGCGCTTGGGTTTTTCTGGCATACGCTGGTTTTCGTGGCGCTGCTGACCTTTCTGGCGCCTTTCGTGGCAGGCGATCTGCCGGTGTCGCTTGTGGCCAGTATCCTGCCGCTGACCGCGCTGGCGGGGACGTTTCTGGCAGGCTGGCTGGCCCGCCATATCTCTCCCCTGACGATCCTGAAACTGTCTTTTGTCACCACGATTGCGGGGATGATCCTTCTGGTCCTTGTTCCCGATCTGCTGCGCCCCTGGGTCGCTTTTGCCAGCTTTGTCAGTATCGGTGTTGCCCCCGGTGCGGGGTTTGCCGCGATCCCTGCGCTGAACGATGATCCGGTGACCCAGGCCGAGGCCAATGGCGCTCTGGCGCAGCTTGGCAATGTGGGCACAAGCTCGGGCAGTCCGCTGTTTGCGCTGGCCATGGGGGCGGCGGGGCTGGCCGGGCTGGTGGCCGCAACTGTGGCGATTATGGCTATCGGTCTGGTCGCCATGCTGTGGATAACCCGGCGTCTGGCGCGGGTCTGACCGGGCGTGTCAGCATGTTCTCGCTTCGTTCGCAGATTTTCATTGGAGACTCAGCCGCGCTCCCCTATGTGTGAACCGATGGTTAATCGGGGGCCTGCATGGCTGAGCTGAAGAAAATCGAGGTGCGCGGCGCGCGCGAGCATAATCTCAAAAACATCGACGTGGATATTCCGCGGGATGAGCTGGTGGTGATCACCGGCCTCTCCGGCTCGGGCAAATCCTCGCTGGCCTTCGATACCATCTATGCAGAGGGGCAGCGCCGTTATGTGGAATCGCTCAGCGCCTATGCAAGGCAATTCCTCGACATGATGGAAAAACCGGATGTGGACCATATCAGCGGGCTGAGCCCGGCGATTTCCATCGAACAGAAGACCACCAGCAAGAACCCCCGGTCGACCGTGGGAACGGTCACTGAAATCTACGACTATATGCGCCTGCTTTTTGCCCGTGTGGGCACGCCCTATTCGCCGGCCACCGGCCTGCCGATCGAGGCGCAGCAGGTGCAGGATATGGTTGATCGTGTGATGGCGCTGGACGACGGGACACGCGGCTATCTTCTGGCGCCGATCATCCGCGACCGGAAAGGCGAATACCGCAAGGAGTTTCTGGAACTGCGCAAGCAGGGGTTTCAGCGGGTCAAGGTGGATGGTGCCTTTTATGAGCTGGATGAGCCGCCAGGTCTGGACAAGAAATTCCGCCATGACATTGATGTGGTGGTGGACAGGATCGTTGTGCGGGACGGGGTTGAAACCCGGCTGGCCGACAGTTTCCGCACCGCGCTGGATCTGGCCGATGGCATCGCGGTGCTGGAAACCGCCCCGCAGGAGGGGGAGCCGGAGCGCATCACCTTCTCGGAAAACTTCGCCTGCCCGGTTTCGGGCTTCACCATCCCCGAGATCGAGCCGCGCCTGTTCTCGTTCAACGCGCCTTTCGGGGCCTGCCCGTCCTGTGACGGTCTGGGTGTCGAGCTGTTCTTTGATGAACGGCTGGTGGTGCCCGATGCCGCGCTGGCCCTGGAAGACGGCGCGCTTGCGCCCTGGCGCAAGGGCAAATCCCCCTATTTTCTGCAAACCATTCAGGCGATTGCGGATCATTACGGCTTTGCCGCCAAAACCCCGTGGAAGGATATTCCAAAAGAGATTCAGACCGTGTTTCTGCGCGGGTCGGGTGATGAGGAGATCAAGTTCCGCTATGATGAGGGCGGCCGTGTCTATCAGGTGACCCGCAGTTTCGAAGGCGTGATCCCGAATATGGAACGCCGCTATCGCGAGACGGATTCGGCCTGGATTCGTGAAGAGTTTGAGCGCTATCAGAACAACCGCTCTTGTGGTGCCTGCGACGGGTTCCGCCTGCGCCCGGAAGCGCTGGCCGTGAAGATCGGTCCTGCCGAAGGCGGGCAGGACAAACGCCTGCATGTGGGTCAGGTTGTGCAGATGAGCATTCGCGAGGCGGCGGAATGGTGCGCGACCGTGCCCGACAGCCTGACCAAACAGAAGAACGAGATTGCCCATCCGATCCTGAAGGAAATTCGCGAACGTCTTGGGTTCCTGAACAATGTGGGGCTGGAATACCTGACGCTCAGCCGCAATGCAGGCACGCTTTCAGGCGGGGAATCGCAGCGTATCCGGCTGGCCAGCCAGATCGGCTCGGGCCTGCAAGGCGTGCTTTATGTGCTGGATGAGCCCTCGATCGGGCTGCATCAGCGCGACAATGACCGCCTGCTGACCACCCTGAAAAACCTGCGTGATGCGGGCAATACGGTGATCGTGGTGGAACATGATGAAGAGGCGATCCGCGAGGCGGATTATGTCTTTGATATCGGCCCCGGTGCGGGTGTGCATGGCGGGCAGATCGTCAGCCAGGGCACCCCGGCGGAGATCATGGGGGATGCGGCCTCGATCACCGGGCAATACCTGTCGGGCAGCCGCGAGATTGCCGTGCCCGCCAGCCGCCGCAAGGGCAACAGGAAAAAGGTGACCGTGGTCAAGGCCACGGGCAACAATCTGCAAAATGTCACGGTTGGGTTCCCCTTGGGGAAATTCGTCTGTGTCACCGGTGTTTCGGGGGGCGGTAAATCCACCCTGACCATCGAGACATTGTTCAAGACCGCCTCGATGAAGCTGAACGGCGCCCGGCAGACACCCGCGCCCTGCGAGACGATCAGGGGGCTGGAACATCTGGACAAGGTGATTGATATCGACCAGCGGCCCATCGGGCGCACCCCGCGGTCAAACCCGGCCACCTATACCGGGGCCTTCACCCCGATCCGCGACTGGTTCGCGGGCCTGCCCGAGGCCAAGGCGCGGGGCTATAAACCGGGCCGGTTCAGCTTCAATGTCAAAGGCGGCCGGTGTGAGGCCTGCCAGGGCGACGGGGTCATCAAGATCGAGATGCATTTCCTGCCCGATGTCTATGTGACCTGCGAAACCTGCAAGGGTGCGCGTTATAACCGCGAGACGCTGGAGATCAAATTCAAGGGCAAATCCATCGCCGATGTGCTGGATATGACGGTGGAAGACGCGCAGGAGTTCTTCAAGGCGGTGCCGTCAATCCGTGAGAAAATGGATGCGCTGGTGCGTGTGGGGCTGGGCTATATCAAGGTGGGTCAGCAGGCGACGACGCTTTCGGGCGGGGAAGCGCAGCGGGTCAAACTGTCGAAGGAACTGGCCAGACGCTCCACCGGGCGGACGCTTTATATTCTGGATGAGCCGACCACCGGTCTGCATTTCGAGGATGTTCGAAAACTGCTGGAAGTGCTGCATGAACTGGTCGATCAGGGCAACACCGTCATCGTGATCGAACATAATCTGGATGTGGTGAAGACCGCCGATCATATCATTGATATCGGGCCGGAAGGGGGCGATGGCGGTGGCCGGATCGTGGCCGAGGGCCCGCCCGAGAAAGTGGCGGATGTCGCGCAATCCCATACCGGGCGATACCTCAAGCCGATGTTGGAAAAACGCAACCTGGCGGCGGAGTGACCCGGGCGCGGATGCGCCGCTTCCTTTAAAAATACAGGCCGGGCCTCTTGTATGTAAATCTTATTTACATACGTCTCTCTCACACAGTTTGATGAATGAGAGAGGACAGTCACATGTTTGAACGTTTGGGCGCGGGCGCGATTGCCATTTCGCTGATGGCGGGTAGTGCCATGGCGCAGGACAGGGTTTTTGATTTTGAAGGATTTACCCGGGTTGATATCGCGGAAGGCGTTATCGCCACCCTGCATCCGGGTCCGTTTCAGGTGCAAGCCACCGCACGGCGCGGCAATATCGACCGTCTGGTGATCGAACAGGATGGCGATGTGTTGCGGGTTGAACGCCGCGCACCGGTGATCCGGTCGGTTCTGAACAGCACGGACCGGTTCGAGGTCGCCATCCATATGCCCGAACTGGCGCGGATCGTTTCCCGCGCAGGGGCTGTGGTCACATCGGATGTGCCCGTGACCGATAGGTTCGAGGGCCGGGCCCTGCACGGCGCATCGCTTCATATCGAGGGCGCAGCCTCGGAAGAGACCACGCTTTCGGCCTCGGGCGGGGCCAGTCTGCAGTTTGAAGGCAGAGCGGGTGAGGCTGATATCCTGGTCGAGAATGGCTCCACCATGCGTCTGGCGGGCGATTGCACCGATCTGAGCGCTGAAATCCGCGCCGGGGCGCATCTGAATGCGGGGCAGATGCAGTGCCACAATCTGGATGTATCGGCACGTGCCGGGGCGGATGCGGTGCTCTATGGCGATCAGACAGCGGAGGTCAATGCCAGGTTCGGCGCCTCGGTTCGGGTGCTGGGGGATCCCAGGGTCGAAAACAGCGGCCATAGTTTCGGCGGCGCGGTGCGGTTCAACTGACCGGTCTGATCAAAGCCCACTGATCAAAGCGTATCGCCCTGTCAGCACCGGACCATCAGCCGCTCCAACCCGTGGAAATGATAGATATCCGCATAGACCGGCGGTTCTGTCAGGCGCAGATCGGGGCAGCGCTGAAACAGGATCGGCAGGGCGATCTGCAATTCCAGCCGGGCCAGCGGCGCCCCGACGCAGAAATGCAGGCCCGCGCCAAAGGCAAGATTGGCGGGGCCGTCTTCACGGTCGGGCCGGAACATGGCGGCCTCTTGATAAGCGGCCTCGTCCCGCCCGGCGGAGGCCAGAAGCAGCGCCACCTGATCCCCGCGCCGGAATGTATGGCCGAACAATTCCACCGTTTCATAAGCGTGGCGGGTAAACAGATGCAGCGGCGGGTCATAGCGCATCACCTCCTCGACCAGAGGGGCGGGGTTCGCCCCGGGCCGGGCACCGGTTTCCAGGCAGAGCTTCACCGCATTGCCGATGGAATGCACCGTGGCCTCATGGCCAGCATTCAGCAGCAGAATGCAGGTGGTGATCAGCTCATCCGTTGTCAGTTTCTGACCGTCCTCCTCTGCGGCGATCAGATGGCTGATCAGGTCATCGCGCGGGTCATTGCGGCGGCGGGTGACATAGCTCCGCATGAAGCTTACGAAATCCTCGGTCGCGGCCACGGCGGCCTCTTCATCGGCGCGGGTGCGACCGGCCTGATACATGCCCACCATGGCGTTGGACCAGCGCAGAAGGTCGGGGGCCATGGTTTCGGGCACGCCCAGCAGCCGGGCGATGATGGTGACCGGCAGGGGCCGGGCAAGAGTGTCAAGCAGATCGAAGGCGCCAGAGGGCGCGGCACCGGTCAACTGACGGGTCAGCGCCTTGATCTCAGGGGCCAGTGCCTTGATCCGGCGGGAGGTGAAGGCGCGCAGAACCAGACGGCGCAGACGGGTATGGCGGGGGGGCTCAAGCTCCAGCATGGAATGGGCTTCGACCGCGTAGAAAGGGGCCAGATGGTCGGGGACCGGCAGCGGCTCAACCGGTTCCCGCCCAAACCTGCGATCGCGCAGCAGCGTGTTCACCGCCTCGAATGTGGTGGCGCAGATAAGATCATATTCCGCCCAGTGGATCAGCGGGCCCGCCGCACGGGCGCTTGCATAGAACGGATAGGGGTTCTGGACGAAACCGGGCTCTGTCGGGGCTTGGGTCAGGTGCTGCATGGGGGTTGAGTGCCAAATTGACCCGCCGGAGGAAAGAGAATTTCGCCTCCGGCGGGCGTATTTGGGACAAGAAGAAAGCCAGCGCGCCGCGCGCGGCTTCCCGGTCCGGGACATGCGCCACTCTTCGCGGATTGGCGGTGTTTGCAGAAATAGGGGAAAGACCCGTGTCTATTCTGCTGGTCAGAAATGGACCGGGCGGTTTAGTCTGAACTCAGTTGGGACCCGCAAGCGGTTCCTTGATTTGGAGGAAGAGGTATGAATTTCAGAATAGGCATATTCATGATGGGCGCGGGTTTTGCGCTGTCGGCTGTACCGGCATTGGCGCAGGATGCGGCTTTGTGTGGCGGCGTGGGAGAGACCGGGCTGTGGATGGGTGGATCGCCCGAAGCCTCCGATATTTCCACCTCTGCCTCCTTCATTGACCAGCCCGGTATGATGGTGCCCCCGGGTGGAGAAACCGTATCGCTGTTTTCGGTGAGCACGGCAGGGGATTACCGGATTGAGGCGAACCCGAATTTTGATGGGGATACGGTGATCGACATTCGCGATGCGGGCGGCGAGATTGTCGTGACCGATGATGACAGTGGCGGCAATTTCGCCTCGCGGGCGGATGTGGCGCTTGAGCCGGGCACCTATTGCGTGTCGACCCGGGCATTCGGTGGCGGGTCTGTCATCGCCGACCTGCGGGTGGGCCGGGCCGAGCATGAGGCGCTGACGCCGGGCTGGGGGGTGGCATTGAAGGGTTTGCAGGCGTTGACCCCTGCCAGCCGGCGACACCGGCCACGGCTTTGGGGACGGGTGCGATTGATGCCATGCTGGGGCAGGGGGTGACGGCGACCAATTCCATCGCCGCGACGCCGTTTTACCGTTTCTCGCTGGGCACGCCCCAGGCGATCAGCATCCGGGCCGATAACCCGGCGGCAGACCCCTATATCTACATCTATGACGGGCAGGGCACGCTGATTGCGGAAAATGATGATTATGACGGGTTGAATGCCCGGGTCGATTTCACCGATCCGCTGCCTGCGGGGGCGTATTGTATCGCGATGCGGTCCTTGTCCGATGACACGCAGCCGGTGACCGTTTCGGTTCTGGGGTATGATGCCGAGGCCGCCATGCGTGAAATGTTTGCAACAGGTGAGGCAAGCCCGCCCATTGGTGGCCCTTATCCGATCACCGATCTTGGGGTGTTGCAGACCAGCCTGATCATTGATCAGACCGTGGGCAGCGACGCTGTCTGGTTGAGCTTTTCGGTGCCTGCGGATGGCCTGCTTGTCATCGACGCGATCGAGATCAGCGACAGTGATCCGGTGATCCATCTGTATGACGCGCTTGGCCGGTTTATCGATTTCAATGATGATGCGGGGGACACGCTGAACAGCCAGCTGACCGTGCGGACCTCTCCGGGCACCTATATGCTGGGCGTGAGCCAGTATTCCGACGATTATTCCGGTGTGATCCGACTGGCTTTGCAGCGGTATGTTCCGGCCCAGTAATAGCAGGCGTTTGTGAAGAAGGGCCGTCCAATTGGGCGGCCCTTTGTCATGGGCCGTTCTCAGGCGGCGGGTGCGGCCTCCAGCGCGGTGATGATGGCGCTGAAATCACTGGCTTTCAAAGAGGCCCCGCCAACCAGCGCCCCATCCACATCGGGCACGGAGAAAATTTCGGTCGCATTGCCGGGTTTGACAGAGCCGCCATAGAGCAGGCGGATGCCCTGTGCGGTATCCGCGCCATAGCGGGTGGTCAATGCGCTGCGGATGAACCCATGGGCCGCCGCAATCTCGTCAAGGGTGGGCACAAGGCCGGTGCCGATGGCCCAGACCGGTTCATAGGCGATCACAAGCCGGGCGGCATCGGCGCTGTCGGGCAGGGACCCGGCCAGTTGCTGGTGCAGGATGTCGAGGGTCTGGCCCGTTTTATATTCGGCCTCTGTCTCGCCGATGCACAGGATCGCGATCAGATCCGCAGACCAGGCGGCGGTGATCTTGGCCTGAACATCCGCGTTGCTTTCCCCGTGGTCCTGACGGCGTTCGGAATGGCCAAGGATGACATAGGTTGCGCCCGCATCGGCCAGCATCGTGGCGGCGATATCGCCTGTATGCGCGCCTGTTTCTGCGCTGTGGCAATCCTGACCACCGGTGGCGGTGCTGGCGCCGAGACGGTCCAGAAGCCCGGTCATCCGGTCGATCAATGTGGCGGGCGGACAGATCAGCACATCGACCCCCGGCGTGGGGCAGGTGGATGTCAGCGCCTCCAACTCTGCCAGCTCGGCGGCCTGGCCGTTCATTTTCCAGTTCCCGGCGGCAAGTTTGCGACGTGTCATGATCTGTCCCCTTTTGCTCTGGGTTTGAGATGGCAAGAGAACGGGCCTGGGTCAAGCGGTTCAGCAAGGGGAAGGATCGCGCGCCTCTGGTGGAGGGTGGCTCGCGTGGTGGTCGACCAAGTATCGCTACAAGGTACTCACTGGCAACCGTCTTCCGATTGATGCCGTAGCGCGGCCGTTTATAGCGAAATCGTTTTATTCTGCACCACAGCTCATCAAAATTCTCTTTAGAAATCAGTATCTTGCTGACCCGGAGGCGGCGAATTTTGATTCAGATTAAACGATTTCTGCTCTAGCACCTGTCCCATAGGGCTTCCTTCCATTCCAGCGAAAGGAGCAGACCATCACACAGTGGGACTAAACACCTACCCCGTGGGTTCGGTATCGCCCTCGTCGCTCGGCTCTCCTTCGCCATCGCCATCGCCAAAGTTGCAACTGCTGCAGAAATCCGGGTCATTGCCACTGTTAAAATCCAACTGGCCAGCAAAACGCGGGCGCGTGATGGTGAAGTTGGTGAACTCCAGATCCGACAGGCCAATATTGAAGGCAGGGCGATAGGGCAGGAAGGTTTCCACCAGAATAATCCGCTCTCCGTGTACCATTTCGGGCAAATTCTCTTCAAGATCGGACATGTCGCTGTTGAACAAACGTGTCTGACCATTGGTGGCATAGGACCAGTCCACCCGGTAATCGTTACGGCGGCGGCGAATCTCGGTCACCCGCATGGAACTGTCCTCCACATTGCGGGTGATGTGCTGGAACAGGTTCGACAGACCCTCAATATCCGAGCCGAAAATCATTTCGGTCTGTCGCGACAGCACATCGGCCACCGCATAGGTTGCTTTCAGGGAGGTATTATAGGTACGGAATGCATCAAAAAACACGAAGCTGCCAACAAACAGCCAGGCCAGAATCGGCGTGATGATCACCGCTTCGAAAGCGACGGCTGCACGCTCTTGCTGGAGGAATTTTCTGAACAGACGGGTCATGGGCGGCTCCTCACGACGGTTCGTTGACGAAGATCGTGGCCGAGGTCATGTGCACCCCGCCGGTATCATCGCGCGTAAGGTTCAGGCCAAAGCCGGACAGCGGCAGAATCCGGTCCACCACGGCGCAGACCCGGATCAGCATCAACTGATTTTCCCGACCGGCATCACGGCCCGGATCGAAGGTGTTCGCCGGGCGCACCATGCCATCGCGGTCAACGCAGAGTGTCTGCTCATCGGGCAGGATGTAATTGGTCTGGTCGATGACCCGCAGGTCCAGCACCAGAATGTCGGTACAATTGGGAATGACCAGCGCATTGGCACAGACATTCTCGGCGATCTGGTCATGGGTGACCTCAAGATCGGCGGTCAGACGCATATAGCGCACGGTGCTGTCCAGAGCGCGTTCCAGCATCACCTGACGGGTCAGGATCATCGCTGTCTCGAATACTGCGATGAACAGGATCAGGATGATCGGAAAGACAATCACGAACTCTGTTGTCGCGGTCGCCCGTTCCGAGCGGGAAAACCGCCTGATATGATGCCCAAGCCCGATCATGCGGATTATTGCACCAGCTTGAGCTGTTCGATCGTGTTGGCGATCGAGGCGAAGGCCTCGCTGATTTCGATCCCTTCAACATCATAGTAATGGGCATCCGATGTGGCGCAATACCGCATCACATTTTCGCCGCGCCGGGGGGCCTCGAAGGCGATGGTGAAAACGATGATGTTCTGCTCGCGGGCGGCATCACAGATGTCGCGCAGGTTCGCATCGGCCGAATTTGCCCCAGCATAGAGTTCGGTCGAGTCGTAGCGCAGATCGTAGTAGTAATCATAGTCGCCCAACCGGCGTGCGGCCTGGTAGTAAAAGTGGCCGGCAAAGGTCCGCGCTGAATAGTTGGCCCAGATATACGGCCATGGGATCGCAACGGATTCGTTGCCGCGATAGGGCTCATCCGAGAACGTCCCGTTGCGGTCATTGTAGTTGTTATTGGGAATCCAGAAAATATCCTCATCGGGGATATACATCGACCAGCGCTCATCCTCTTCGTGATAATACACTGTCGAGGGACCACGTTTATACTGCTGCACGACGTCGTACTGATTGGTGTTTTCACCATCGGTCATCAGGATGACGATTTTCATGGTCTCGTCATCATCGAACGCACGGGGGCGATCGGCAAAATCTTCATGCACACTGCCCGCGTCTTCCAGCGCCTGCAGCGCTGGTGCGGCGACCGGGTCCAGCAGGCCCACCCCCCATTTCATGCCCAGATCAATGGCCGTCCAGCCATTGGCGTTGAGGCTGTTGATATGAGCGTGCAGGGCGGAAATATTGCTCGACCAGGGCAGGATTGCGCCATAATCGCTGGTCTGGCAATGGGGGCGGTAATAGTATTGCTGATACCGCGTGACGTTGCTGTAATACTGGTTGCGGTTGTCATAATCGAAATGGGCCAGGCGTTCGACCGGCTCAACGGGGTCAATCGCGGTTGTCTCATAATCAGCCGGGTCAAACCGAGTGCAGTTTGAGGCATCATGCTCATCCGACAGCGTGAACACGCTTTCGATGGTGGAGCCTGCATTGACCCGCCCGTTATAGGGGATGATCGACATCGAGACGAGCATTTCATCGGTGTCGTAATTATTCGGTTCCATCACCGAGGTGACAAATTCGCTGGCGGCGGATTGCATATTCGCGAGTTTGCTGTTCCGGCCCATGGAACCTGAGATGTCGAGGACCATGGAAATCTCGACATTCTGAACCCGTTCCTCGGCAACGCCGAAGGCCGGCGAGGTCAGCGCGCGAATGCCGAACATATGCATGAACATCGAGTTGATATCCATTTCGGCACGGGCCGACACGCGACGATAGTTGAACCCGGTTTCCGGCTCCACCGTCAGGCGATAATTTTCCAGGCCGGACACGGCGAAATAATCGCGCACAACCTCCTCTGGATCGCCTTGCTGATTGATGGCGGCGGCGGCCAGAATGGCGCGGTCCAGCGTATATTGAAGCTGAATCCGCTGCGTCTCATACCGCATCACATCGACGGCAATGCCGCCGACGCCGACCATCAGCACAAACATCATCAACCCGAAAATCGTGATTGTGCCGTCTTCATCGCAGGCAAACCTACGGAGGCCGGCGCAACTGCGCAGCCTTTGAAGCAGTGTTGGGGTCCGAACGATCATCACCGTGGTCCTCGTATAAGTCTGTTGAAACAGGCTTTTGTCTCATTTTCCGTTAACGGTTTGATCCCGAACCAAGGCAGAAATTGGGCAAAGCGGGGGAGGAAACAGGGTGTTTGCGGGGCAGAAACATCTGGATTAACACCGGATTAAGGATTTGCGGTCATATCCGGGCCGTTTTGCGGCGGCATGATCGCTTGCGTTGTGTTGGTGGCTGTGCCTTGCTTCGCCCAGGGCCTGTGCCTGCCTGCGACAGGTCAAATGTCATGCGCCCAGGGAGGATATGCCATGGCCATCGAGCCGAGTTTCCGACAATCCGTCGATCTGATGTTCAACCGTGCCGTGGCCCTGATGGACCTGCCACCGGGGCTGGAGGAAAAGATCAGGGTCTGCAATTCCACCTATGTGGTGCGGTTCGGTGTGCGCCTGAGGGGAGAGATTCAGACCTTCACCGGGTATCGGTCGGTCCATTCGGAACATATGGAGCCGGTGAAGGGTGGCATCCGCTATGCCCCCAATGTGCATCAGGACGAGGTGGAGGCGCTGGCCGCGCTGATGACCTTCAAATGCGCCCTGGTCGAGGCCCCTTTTGGCGGATCAAAAGGCGGTCTTTGCATCGACCCGCGCCATTACGAGGACCATGAGATGGAACAGATCACCCGGCGGTTTTCCTATGAACTGATCAAGCGTGACCTGATCAACCCGTCACAAAACGTGCCCGCCCCCGATATGGGGACCGGCGAAAAGGAAATGGCCATCATGGCCGACCAATATGCACGGATGAACACCACCGATATCAACGCCAAGGCCTGTGTCACCGGCAAACCGCCCCATGCAGGCGGCATTCAGGGTCGTGTCGAGGCCACGGGCCGGGGCGTGCAATATGCGCTGAAGGAATTCTTTCGCCATCCCGAGGATGTGGCCGCTGCCGGGCTGGACGGAACGCTTGATGGCAAGCGGGTCATCGTTCAGGGCCTGGGCAATGTGGGCTATCATGCAGCGCTGTTCCTGTCGACCGAGGATGGCGCGATCATCACCCATGTGATCGAACGCGACGGGGCGCTGGAAAACCCCAAAGGGCTGGATATTCCGCTGGTCCGTGACTGGATCGCCAATCATGGCGGTGTGCGCGATTGCCCGCATGGCACCTATATTGAAGACGGCAGCAAGGCGCTGGAGGCGGAATGCGACATTCTGATCCCCGCCGCGCTGGAAGGGGTCATCAACATGACCAATGCCGACAGGATTAAGGCGCGGCTGATCATCGAGGCGGCGAACGGTCCGATAACTGCAGGCGCCGATGAAATTCTGAACCGCAAAGGCACGGTGATCATCCCCGATCTTTATGCCAATGCAGGTGGTGTGACGGTCAGCTATTTCGAATGGGTCAAGAATCTCAGCCATATCCGGTTCGGACGGATGCAGCGACGCCAGGAAGAGGCGCGCCATGAGCTGATCGTGAACGAGTTGGAGCGCCTGTCGAAAGACAAGGAGCTTGGCTGGTCGCTCAGCCCTAATTTCAAGGAAAAATACCTGCGCGGCGCCGATGAGCTTGAACTGGTCCGATCCGGTCTCGATGACACGATGCGCGTGGCCTATCAGTCGATGCGCGAGGTCTGGCACGGGCGCAATGATGTGAGTGATCTGCGCACGGCGGGGTTTCTTGTGTCAATCGGCCGGGTGGCCGCAAGCTACAAGGCCAAGGGGTTGTGAAGCCTGTGCGACCATGGGCGGCTTACGCGTCATGGTCGCGTTCCACCAGCAGCATGGTGATCAGATCGGCCACCGATTTCGCCTGCGCCCCCGAGGTCACGCCGCCCACCATGATCCGGCGGCGAAACCGCCACCAAAGGCCCGGGGCATAAACCATAAGATCGGGCTCTCTGAGCCGGATCACAAAGCCGTTTGAGGGTTTGAAGGCAAAAAACCCGCGATCCACCGAAACCACATTCCCGATCCGGCACAGAACCTGCCCACCGGCTTCACGCAGCTCCGTGCGGGTCAGCTCCAGGGTGACGCCGCTGGCCTGCCAAAGGCGCCAGGACAAAAAGAAGGTGCTTATTCCCACCACGATCAGAAACGCCAGCCAGCCCAGGTCGGTAGGCGGCGTTGTGGCGGCAACATAGAGCAGGATCATGCCCAACAGGCCAAGGGTGCCGGTGGCAAAATAGCGCCGGATCGGTTTGGGCTCGATCACGCCGATCACTTCATCATCCATCAGACGCCTCCGTTCCTTCGGGCGGTGCTTACCGGGTTCTGCCGTGTTTGACGAGAGGCGGCGCGTAGCCGTCATGGCAGCCTGTGCGGTGACCCCTGCATCGCCGCACAGGCTTGGTTCAGCCTCGTGGAATTGCCCGGGGGCGGGGTCGGCATATATCCTCGCCAGACCAGACAGGAGACATGCCATGTCAATCCGCCCCGTAACCGAAACCCGCCGCGCCATGCCCGTGATGGAAGGGGCGGGCGTTCATCTGCATCGCGCCTTCGGCTTTCAGGACCCGGCGGAACTGGACCCGTTTCTGCTGTTCGATGATTTCCGCAATGACCGGCCCGAGGAGTACCTCAAAGGTTTCCCCTGGCACCCGCATCGGGGGATCGAAACCATCACCTATGTGCTGGCCGGATCAGTGGAACATGGCGACAGCCTGGGCAATACCGGCACGCTTGGCGCGGGCGATGTACAATGGATGACCGCCGGGTCCGGCATTTTGCATCAGGAAATGCCGCTTGGGAATGCGAAAGGCCAGATGCACGGGTTTCAGCTTTGGGGCAATCTGCCATCCAACCTGAAAATGACCGCGCCGCGCTATCAGGATGTGACCGGTGCCGAGATCCCGGACGTGATTGATGATGATGGTACCATTGTCCGGGTCATCGTCGGAGAGTTCTGGGGCAGGACCGGCCCGGTGGACGGGATCGCGGCCGATCCGCAATATCTGGATATCTCGGTCCCTGCGGGGGTGAAAAAGACCTTTCGGATCGACACCTATCGCCGCGCCTTTGCCTATGTGTTCGACGGGGCCGCCGCCTTTGCAGATGCCTCCGCACCCGTGGGCGTCTTGCTGGAAAAAGAGGTCATGGGGCAGGAGGTGAATATTCGCGACCTGTCCGGCAACCGGACGTTGATCCGCTTTGGCACCGGGGATGAGGTGACGGTGCAGGCCGGCCCGGACGGCGTGCGCTTCCTGCTGATTTCAGGCGCGCCGATTGCCGAGCCGGTGGCCTGGCACGGGCCGATCGTGATGAACACTCAGGCCCAGTTGCAACAGGCCATGCGCGATCTTCGGAACGGCACCTTCATTCAGCCGACCCATTGACCCTGCGGCCCCGGGGCAGGGGTCACAGATAGCCGCGCCAGACCAGCACCGTGACCAACAGGGCCAGAACAAGGGCCGCGCGAAACCCGATCTCAGCCCAGAAGAATGCGCGCGCCTGCGCCTGTCGTTTGCCCGGTTCGATGCTGCGCAACTGCCGGTTCAGGCTGGCCAGCGCCTGTTCGGCCATCGCGGGGTCTGTTCTCGCGGCCAGTTTCGGGTGCTGTATCCGCCTGTCCAGCTCCAACAGCTGTGTTGCCGCCTGCCGTGCCTGCGGTGGTAACAGACGCCCGGCGCGGGCCACCGCGCGTCTGAAGGTGGGCGCCCGGATGCCCAGGTGCTCAGAGATCAGCGCGCGCGCCTCCTCCATGATCTCTTGCAACCTGTCCGGTGTCATCTGTCGGCCCCCGCAGTTCCACCCGCACCATAAGCAGCGGGGCCGCATGCTCAACCCTCTGGCCCCTTCCGCAGGGGGGCGTTACAGCATCGGGTTGAAACCCCAAATCATTCTTGCGCCCGGCGGCCCCGCCGGGCAGCGCCCCTACCGCCCCCACGGGGCGGGCGCTTCTCGCCCTCCCTTCGGTACGGGCTCTGCCCTCTGCGCAATGTATATGTGGCGCGGAATTTCAACCCGGTGCTATAGAACATGTATCATGCTGATGACCTACAGTTTTGGCGATCCGGGTGATCTGCCGCCGATCCTGATTGCCCATGGCCTCTATGGCTCGGCGCGCAACCTCAACGTGATTGCCAAACGCCTCTCGGCCACCCGGCAGGTGATCAGCGTGGACATGCGCAACCATGGGGACAGCCCATGGAGCGCGCGCCACAGCTATCCCGATCTGGCGGGGGATCTGGCCGAGGTCGTCACCGGTTTCGGCGGGGTTGCGGATGTGATGGGCCATTCCATGGGGGGCAAGGCGGCCATGGCGCTGGCCCTGCTGCATCCGGCCGCGGTGCGGCGGCTGGTCGTGGCCGATATCGCCCCGGTGACCTATAATCATACGCAGGTGCAGTTCATCCATGCCATGCGCGCCCTGGACCTGTCGGGTATCGCGACACGGCGCGATGCGGATGCGGCATTGAAGGCCGATGTGCCGGAAGACGGGATACGCGCCTTCCTGCTGCAATCCCTTGATGTGAAAGAGAAACGCTGGCGGTTGAATCTGGATGTGCTGGAGGCGTTCATGCCCCAGATCATTGGCTGGCCCGATCTTGCAGGCCGGTTCGATGGCCCGGCGCTGTTCCTGTCCGGCGGCGCGTCGGATTATGTCAGGGCTGACCATCGCCCGGCCATTCGCGCGTTGTTTCCCGCCGCTCGGTTCGCCAAAATTCCCGGTGCAGGGCATTGGCTGCACGCAGACAAGCCCCGGGAATTCGAGGCCAGTCTGGGTATTTTCTTTGGCGCAAACGGATCGTCGGGGCAGGGTCAGACCCCTGAATCCTAAAGCGTGCGGATCTTCCGGCCCGCCAGCCAGGCGACGGGGATGGCGATCAACGCACCAAGGGCCGCGCCGATCACGATGGGGCGCCAGCCATCCAGACCGGCGGCCAGAACCGCGATCACGCCAACCCCAGCCAGCGCGGTGGAGGCCAATGTAAATATCAGGAAAAACAACCGCATATCTGTCGCCCCTCTGTCAGAACAGGATTTCTGGACAAAGGGATATCGGCAAGGTCAACTATTGTCTTTGACCTGGATTAGATGAGACAGGGTTTGGCGTAAGGGCACACCACGATATCTGGTAGGCCCTGCCTTATTTTGCTGTTTTTGTATGGTGATCCGCGAGATGTAGTTGATCTGCTGCGCAAGCCCGTGTATGAAATTATCCACAGGTGCATAGACGCGGTACACTGATGACGGGGCTCGACTGAATCATGGCAGGCGGGCCTCGTTTTCTGTTTATACTGCTGTGATATCCGGCTTTCTCGAACAGGAAAAGACGCCAGGTGCTCAGACGCGGTCTTCGCATTGGGCCGAAACCCATCCTGACGTCTTCCTGTTCCGGTTCTCCACCAAAGCGGTTTCCCGGCCCAGTTGCGCGGGCCCTTGCGAGCCTTTGCTGCCACGCTCCCTCCCTCCGAGGAGGTCAGTCCCGTGACGCGCGCCAACCCTTGAAATCCGTGCCTTGCCTCATCCGGCCCGAAGACCTTTTGCGACCTGACCGCAGTTCCCAAAACCCTTTGCAGTTCAATCCAGGCTCAAGTCCCGTCTTGCTCTGCTCCGGCTCCTAAGGGGCCTTTTGCGCCCCGCCCGGTTTGCTTGCGCCCCGTTGCGGTAAGACAGAATTCACAACAGCCGGGCGCGTTGCGCAAGCGTGGAGCAGTGCAGCATGAAAATTTCCTGGGGATGAAAACGGGGGCAGGCTTGTGGGTAAGACGTGGAAGGGGCGGAAAAAGGTTTTCACCTCCGGGCTTTGGGGGAATACAACATCTTGCCGCCCAAAATCGTCATATGCTGCAGGTGCGAAGGTCCTGTTTTGCAGAAGATGCGCCAGCCTGACCCTAGCTTTTGAGGATCGGATAAAGCGAAGCGACCAGAATCAGCGCGGCGGTGATATTGAACGCCCGCAGCCGGGCCGGGTTGGTCAGGAAACGTCGCATTTGCTGGCCCAGAAAGGCCCAGGACCCGACAGAGGGCAGGTTGACCAGACCAAAGACCAGGGCCATGACCAGCAAATCCACCAAGCCCCGCCCCGGCGGCGTGTAAACCGTGATCGCGGTCAGCGCCATGCTCAGCGCCTTGGGGTTGACCCATTGAAAGCCGGCGGCCTGAAGAAAGCTCAGCGGGGTGCCGGTGGCCTGCGCCTCGGGCAGGATCGGGGCGGCACTGGCAATCTTCCATGCAAGATACAGCAGATAGCCGACACTGATCACTTTCAGGATGGTGTAAATCACCGGGTAGGCATCAAACACCCGGATCAGCCCGACCCCGATGGCCAGTGCCATGATCACAAACCCAAGCGCGACACCCAGCATATGCGGAAAGGTCCGGCGCATGCCGAAATTGGCGCCCGAGGCCATCAGCATCAGGTTGTTCGGCCCCGGCGTGATGGAACTGACAAAGGCGAAAAGCGCAAGCGCAAGGATCAGATCAGCTGTCATGGGGCAAGGTTATGCGGCGGGGGATGCAATGAAATTGCAAATATCCCGGAATTCGGATTATAATCACAACAAATGACGAAGATTGATCAGAAAGATCGCCAGATATTGCGTGAACTGTCCCGCGACGGGCGGATCAGCAATCTGGATCTGGCGGATCGGGTGGCGCTTAGCGCCTCGGCCTGTCTGCGCCGGGTGGCTGCATTGGAGGCGGGGGGTGTCATTACCGGCTATCGTGCCGTTCTGGACCCGGTGCAGATGGGTGTGGGCTTCACCGCTTATATGAGTGTGGGTCTGTCGGTGCATTCCAAAGCCGCGCAGGAGGCGTTTGAACGGGCCGTGGCCCATGCGCCTGAAGTGCGGGAATGCCACAATATCACCGGGGCTGTGGAATATCTGCTGCGTGTCGAGGCTGCCGATCTGGTCAGCTATAAACGCTTTCACACCGATGTGCTGGGCGCGCTGCCGCAGGTGGCGACAATCACCACCTATGTGGTGATGGGCTCGCCCAAGGATGACCGTGCCTGACCCCCTGCAATATGTGATCGCCTTGAACACACAAAAAAGGCGGTGACACCAAAAGGGAGGAGAAGGTGCCACCGCCAGATTTCAGCACCCTCAAAGGGAGGAGGAGGGGCCGATGATTGGGCCCAAGGGGCCCGGAACTTTACGGCGGCTCCAAGGGAGGAGGTAGGAACCGCCGTGAATGGACCAAACCTCAAGGGAGGAGGAGAAGTTTGATCCGAAATACGGCACACCCAAAAGGGAGGAGAAGGGGATGCCGCATCACATCGCGCGCCCGAAATAAGGGAGGAACGGGCTATGCGAATTCTGTCAGGCCTGGCGATCTGCCTTGCCATAGGCGGCCTCATAGGCCACCGATTTGATCATCGAACGCGACAGCCCCAGGTCGGACAATTCGCGGGTTGAACAGGTTTCCAGCTCGGCAATGGTCTGACGATAGACCTTGCGGGCGGCATAGGCTTCGGCAAGCTGGGTCTTGATCTCTGCCAAGCGGTCGCTGAAAGAAAGAGTGGATGAGTGTGAACCCGATATATAGGCCATTGGAGATACCTCAATTATGTGCTGTTGCGCCGTGTCGGACCCATTTCCGAAGCGCTTTGGATGTGACGGCGTTTTGCCCGTTTCGAGTAAAAGATAACGCCATGCTGCAGGTGCGCAATCCCCAGCCTGTTCAATGCCGCTATGCAGAAAGTGCATATCGAAAATCCTTATTTTGCTGCAATTTTGAGCATTCGGCATGAGGTCCGCTGCTTTTTCCAACAGACAGTTCCGGCTGTTTTTTCTGGGTATCTTTTTCGCTGTACAGGCGATCTGGATACAGCGGGTGACAATTTCCTGGCTGGCCTGGGAACGCACCGAATCTGCGGGATTCGTGGGGCTGGTCGCCGGGCTCAGCCTGTTGCCGACATTGCTGACGGGGCCGTTTTTCGGCGTGCTGGCAGACCGGATGGATATTCGCCTGGCATCTATTCTGACCAATCTGGGGCAGGTGATCTGCATCACCGGCCTGGCCCTGACCCTGCCATGGATCAAGGCACCGGGTCTGGCCCTGGCGGCGCTTGCCATCGGCATTGTCAGTTCGGCCCACCATCCGGTGCGGATGTCGCTTGGGCCGCGTCTGGTGCCGCCGGATATGGTGCAGCATGTGGTGTCTGCCACGGCGCTGAATTTCAATATGGCGCGGCTGGTGGCCCCGGCGGGTGCGGGGTTTCTGATCGCGCAATTCGGGGCGCAGGTGACGCTTTGGGTCGCGGTGGTGTTTTATATGCCGATGCTGGCCGTGCTTGGCCATCTGCGCCCGCGAACCCTGCCGCCCCGTGCGCGGCGGCCGTTTCTAAAGGAACTGACGGATGGGCTGCGTTATGCCCGTGACACGCCGCTGATCCGCACCGCCTTTCTGCTGACCATGATCTTTGCAACCGCCGTACGTGGCGGGTTGGAGGTGTTGCCGGTTCTGGCCGATGGCGCGTTTCAGCGGGGCGCCGGGGGGCTGGGTCTGTTGACCGCGGCCGCAGGGGCAGGGGCGGTGATGGCGGCCCTTGCCAAAGCGCTCGGTATCGGGGCGGTCGGCGCGCGCATTCCGATAGCGGTCTATGTCGCAGCCCTGGCCGGGCAGGGGGCGATAATCGGGATGGGGCTGGCGCCGGTCTGGTCCGTGGCGCTGGCGGCGACCGCATTGGCGGGGTTCTGTTCCACCTGGTGCGGGATCAGCCTGCAGGCGGCAATCCAGACCGATCTGCCCGATGCCCTGCGCGGGCGGGTGATGAGCCTGTGGACCGTGGTTGGCTTTGGCACCGTGGCCATCGGCGCCTTTGCCATTGGCGGGGTTGCGGACTGGCTGGGCATTGGCCCGGCATTGATGGCGGCGGGCTGCACCGGTGTGATGTGTCAGATCATCCTGACCACATGGGGGGCGCAGCGCTGAATTCTGATCCAGGGCGTTTCGGGACAGACTTGAGACATCAGGCATCGAAAATATCCCCGGAACGCAAGGCGTGGCAGGGTCTTTTCAATGCAGGTTTTCCCCGAAACGCTGTAGGGCGTTTCAACATGAAATCAAAACGCTATATGTCAGGGGCTAAGTCTGATCAAATCGCTCAATCACATCCGGGATGCCTGCAAGATGACCGTGACCAAACAAACCGTTCTGGATGCCCTTTCGGCCCTGACCCTGCCCGATGGTGGCGATCTGGTCAGCCGTGATCTGGTGCGCGCGGTGCAGGTTCAGGGGGATCGGGTCAGCTTTATCATCGAGACTGAAAACCCCGATCAGGCCCGCAGGATGGAGCCGGTGCGTCTGGCTGCAGAGCAGGAGGTCAAAAAGCTGCCCGGTGTGGGGTCCGCCATCGTGGCGTTGACCGCCCATGGGCCGGCAGGCCGGGGCAAGGCCCCCACACCCGCCCCGGCCCCGGCAGAGGCGCCGCCGAACCTGAAAATCGGCGGCCATCCGAAACCCCAGGCTGAACCGATGAACCCCAAAGGCGTGGCGCGGATCATCGCGATCGGTTCGGGCAAGGGCGGGGTCGGCAAATCAACCGTTTCTTCCAATCTGGCGGTGGCGCTTGCGCGGCAGGGCCGCAAGGTCGGTCTGCTGGATGCGGATATATACGGGCCGTCCCAGCCCCGGATGATGGGGGTGAACAAGCGCCCGGCCTCCCCCGATGGCAAAACCATCATTCCATTACAGAACCACGGCGTCACCTGCATGTCGATCGGTTTCATGCTGCCCGAGGAGAAAGCCGTTGTCTGGCGTGGCCCGATGCTGATGGGGGCCTTGCAGCAGATGCTGGGGCAGGTGGAATGGGGCACGCTGGATATTCTGCTGGTCGACCTGCCGCCGGGTACGGGTGATGTGGCGATGACGTTGTGCCAGCGCTCGAAACTGACAGGGGCGATTGTGGTTTCCACCCCCCAGGATGTGGCGCTGCTGGATGCGCGCAAGGCGCTGAACATGTTCGAGACGCTGAAGACCCCGGTTCTGGGTCTGATCGAGAATATGTCGACCTATATTTGCCCCAGTTGCGGGCATGAGGCGCATATCTTTGGTCATGGCGGGGTGGAGGCCGAGGCGCAGAAACTGGATCTGCCGTTTCTGGGGGCGCTGCCGATCTCGCTGGAGACACGGATTGCGGGCGATACTGGCATACCGATTGCTGCAGGCGACAGCCTGATGGCCGAGGCTTATGGCGCATTGGCCGCGCGATTGGTGGCTGGCGGTATGGCCTGAATGCCGGTCAGGGTGGCTTGACCCTGCCTTCTGACTATCACCGCCATGCTGAAGATACAGGGTTTCACCTGTCAGCGGCCTTTTCTGGAGGGGGGTGATTCGGGCCGGATTCCCTCCAAATCTCACGAATCCGCGTGAAAATGCGCCAGGTCATGGATTTTTTTCCCATATCTGCGGCACGAGCCTGCCATGCTATATCTGGGGTCGGTCTATCTCCCAGACACAATTTGTGGCCCGTTTTCCGCCGATATCACCACTATCTGTTGTGTTGACGACCCTTCGGAAACCATATCTTGGAGATTTTTCCCACAAAAAGGGATTGATTGGGAAATACTTCCATGGCACAAAACTCCCACAGCAGTTGAGAGTACCCGGGTTTCCCAAGGCAGCCCGGAATAAAAACAAAAAACGGCAGGTTTCATACAGGCTTCTCACATGCTGAACAACGAGATCCAGCGCGCGGGTGAGTAGACATCCCCCCAGATGACCCGCGCAGTTGGACACCCAGAAATGGGACGAGGGCGGCGGATTGGGCAGTGGCAGCTAGCTCGATCCGCCGTTGTCCGTTGCAGCCGTTCGTTTCGGGCGGTGATGCGATGAAAGCGGGGCGAGATGAGGGCGCGGGACAGTGGAACACAGGTTTCAGGGTGAAAGCCTGAACAAGGTGGACGGAAAGGGCCGGGTGTCGATCCCGGTCAAATTCCGTCGTGTTCTGCAAAACTCCGACAAGCAGTACACACCGGGCGGCGCGCCGCGTCTTTACATCGCCTATGGCAACGCGAAGGACAGGCATCTTGAATGCCTTTCCGGCGACGCCTTTGACGAGATTGACGCGATTATCCGCGCCGAAAAACGCGGCAGCCATCTGCGTAGAGGGTTGGAATACCTCTATTATTCGAAATGCGACGAGACCAGCGTTGACGATACCGGGCGTCTGGTTCTGTCAGCCCTGGCCCGCGACAAGATCGGTCTGGGGGCCGAGGCGCTGTTTCAGGGCAAGGGCGATAAATTCCACATTCTCAATTCCGCAGACGGGGCCGCAGCGGATGAGGATATTGAAGCGATGCTCGCGGCTCTGGGGCAAGGAAATGACTTCTTCGATCCGCTTTCGCTGGCCGGGCAGACCGGTCCAAAACGATCCGATGATGGAGATGCGTGATGCAAGCCGAGGTGCCTGCCAGCTCCGACGCCCGTCCGCATATTCCCGTTCTTCTGGCCCCCTTGCTGCGCGCGGTGGCGCCGGTTGGGGGGGCTGGCTCGACGGCACTTTCGGCGCTGGTGGTTACGCCCGTGGCTTGCTTGAGGCCGGGGCCGATACGGTGATCGGCGTGGACCGTGACCCGCTGGCATTTGAAATGGCCGGGGCATGGGCCGGGGCGATGGGGGATCGTCTGCGGCTGGTCGCCGGAGAGTTTTCCGATATGGATCAACACGCCTCCGATGCGGGCTTTCCCGGGCTTGATGGGATTGTTCTGGATCTGGGCGTATCCTCCATGCAGCTGGATCAGGCCGAGCGCGGGTTTTCCTTTCGTCGTGACGGGCCGCTGGACATGCGCATGGGGCAGGCGGGCCTGTCGGCCGAAGAGATTGTGAATGACGCGTCCGAGGCCCTGATTGCGGATATTCTCTACCACTATGGCGAGGAACGCGCGGCCCGGCGGATTGCCCGGTCGATCGTGGCTGCCCGGGCCGGGGGGCGCATCACCCGTACCGCGCAGCTTGCCCAGATCATTGAGAAAAACCTGCCGCGCGCGAAACCGGGGCAAAGCCATCCGGCCACCCGCAGCTTTCAGGCCATCCGTATCGCGGTGAATGATGAGCTGGGGCAACTGGCCGAAGGGCTGCAGGCCGCTGAACGGGCGCTGAAGCCCGGCGGCAGGCTGGCTGTGGTGACATTCCATTCCATTGAAGACCGGATCGTGAAGCGGTTCTTGCAGGACCGGGCCAGCAGCGGCGGCGGCGGGTCGCGGTATGCGCCCGAAGCGGCGGCACGGCAGCCGACTTTCGATCTGACGCCGCGCCGCGCCATCGCGCCCGATGAGGATGAGGTGGCGCAAAACCCCCGGGCCCGGTCTGCAAAGCTGCGCGTGGCCCGGCGCACGGATGTGCCGGCCAGCCCTGTTCCGGCAGAGGTGTTTGGCTTGCCGCAACTGGCAGAGGGGATCTGAAGATGCGTGGCGTTGCAACATTTCTGGCCGCATTGGCGGTGATCTGTCTGGGCTATTGGGCCTATCACCAGAACATCCTGACCCAGCATTCCGTGCGCGAGGTGGAACGCCTGCACCGCGCCATCGGGGCCGAGCGTGAGCGCCTGTCGGTCCTGCGTGCCGAATGGGCCTATCTGAACCGCCCCGACCGGCTGCGCGAACTGGCGGATTTGAATTTCGACCGGCTGGGCCTGATGCCGATGTCGCCGGATCATTTCGGCGATGTGCATCAGATCGTCTATCCGCCGCTGCTGGACCAGTTGATCTCTGAAACCCTGACCGGCAGCGCCTCGGGCCCGGAGCAATTGCCATGACCCTGCGCACCCCGCTTCGCCCGCTGACCCGGATATTGAGGGCCCGCGAGTACGGCGAAAACCCCGATGCGATTGAACGTGAAAACCTGCGCCTGCGCCATGAGGCGATGCGCGACAGGATGCGCCAGCGGGCCGAAACACGGCTGTTGCTGCTGGCGATGTGTTTCTTTGCGGCCTTTGTCACCGTGGGTCTGCGCATGTCGGCGCTGGCCGCGTCCGAGCCGGAGGAACCGCGGGTGGCCACTTCGGGCTCGGGCATTCTGAACACCCGCGCCGATATCGTCGACCGGGAGGGGCGGGTGCTGGCCACAAATCTGGTCACAAACTCGCTTTATGCCCATCCCCATGAAATCATCGATCCGGCCGCCGCCGCCCATGGTCTGGCGGGTATCTTCCCCGATCTGGAAGAGGAAGCCCTGCTGCGCCGGTTCACATCGGACAGCCGGTTCATCTGGCTGCGCCGCTATATCTCGCCCGAGCAGGAACAACTGGTTCATGATCTGGGCGAACCGGGTCTGCTGTTCGGCCCGCGCGAGATGCGGCTTTATCCCAACGGGTCGGTCGCGGCCCATATTCTGGGCGGGGCCGGGTTCGGACAGGAGGCAGTGAACGCCGCCGAGGTTATCGGTGTGGCCGGTGTCGAGGCGCAGTTTGACGAGTTGCTGCGCGATCCGGCCCGCGATGGGGCGCCGCTGGAATTGTCGCTTGATCTGACGGTGCAATCGGCGGTCGAACAGGTGCTGGCCGGCGGTATGGTGATCATGAATGCGCGGGGGGCCTCGGCCGTGCTGATGGATGTCCATACCGGCGAGATCCGCGCCATGGCCTCTTTGCCAGATTTCGACCCCAATGCCCGCCCGCAACCCCTGACCGAGGGTGATCAGGCCGACAGCCCGCTGTTCAACCGGGCCGTGCAGGGCGTGTATGAACTGGGCTCTGTCTTCAAGATTTTCACCGTGGCACAGGTGCTGGAGGAAGGGCTGGTGAACCCCGCCACCATGATCGACACCACCGGGCCGCTGCGCATGTCGGGGTTTTCGATCACCGATTTTCGCAATTACGGCGCCCGTCTGTCGGTCAGTGATGTGATCATCCATTCCTCGAATATCGGCACGGCACGTCTGGCGCTGATGCTGGGCGGGGAACGGCAGCAAAGGTTCCTGGAACAGCTTGGCTTTTTCCAGCCGACGCTGGTGGAAATGGTCGAAGGGCCGTCCGGGCGTCCGCTTCTGCCTGCACGCTGGGGCGATCTGACGACGATGACCGTATCCTATGGCCATGGCCTGTCCACCTCGCCTTTGCATGTGGCAGCCGCCTATGCCTCGGTCACCAATGGCGGCACGCTGATCCGGCCGACGCTTCTGCGTCAGGACGGCCCGCAGCAGGGCGCGCGCATCATCTCTGAACAGGTTTCGGCGCAGATCCGCGGCATGCTGCGCGATGTGGTGACCGATGGCACGGCCAGCTTTGGCGATGTGCCGGGCTATGAGGTGGGCGGCAAGACAGGATCGGCGGACAAACCGCGCCCGAATGGCGGCTATTACGAGGATCGGGTGCTGTCTACATTTGCCAGCATCTTCCCGGCCCATGACCCGCAATATGTGCTGGTTGTCACCCTGGATGAGCCCGAGATCGTGGCTTTGGGAGAGGCGCGGCGGACAGCGGGCTGGACCGTCGTGCCCGTCGCCGCAGAGGTGATCCGCCGGGTGGCCCCGCTTCTGGGGCTCAGACCAGAGATTGAACCCCGGGACGGCTTTCAGCTATCCAGCGCGTCAGAATGAGCTTTTGGAGAATCGGCCATGGCGTCAGGGGTGAAAACGCTCGCGGAGCTTGGATTGACCCCCACCCGGGGCGGTGATGTTCCGGTCAGCGGATTGAGCCTGGACAGCCGCGCCGTCAAGCCCGGGCATCTGTTTGCGGCCCTGCCGGGCACGCAGGTTCACGGGGCGGAATTCATCCAATATGCGGTGCGGATGGGCGCGGCTGCGGTTCTGACCGACCGGGCCGGGGCCGCGATTGCCACCGATCATCTCGGCGATGTGGGGCTGGTGCTGGTCGAGGATCCGCGCGCGGCTCTGGCCCATGCGGCGGCGCTCTGGTTCGGGATGCAGCCGGAAACCGTGGTTGCGGTCACCGGCACCAATGGCAAGACCAGCGTGGCCAGTTTCACCCGGCAGATCTGGGCCGCCCTGGATATCGAGGCGGCGAATATCGGCACCACCGGCGTGGAAGGGGCCTTTGCCGCGCCGGCCATCCACACCACCCCCGATGCGCTGACCCTGCAGCATCTGCTGGCCGATATGGCGGTGGCGGGCGTCAACCATGTGGCGATGGAGGCGTCTTCCCACGGGTTGGACCAGCGGCGGATGGAGGCCGTGCGCCTGGCCGCTGCCGCCTTCACCAACCTGACCCAGGATCATCTGGATTATCACGGCACGATGGAGGCCTATTTCGAGGCCAAGCTGCGGCTGTTCACCGAACTTCTGCCCGAAGAGGCGACGGCGATTGTCAATCTGGATGATCCGCGCGGGCCGGATGTGGCCGCCGCCTGCACCGCCCGCGAGATCGAGGTGATCACCCTTGGCCAATACACGGAAGAGGCCCGGCTGAAGATCACCGGGCGGCGGCTGGATGAGGCGGGTCAGGATCTGCTGTTTCGCTGGCAGGGGCAGAGTTACCAGGCCCGGCTGGACCTGATCGGCGGGTTTCAGGCGATGAATGTGCTGACCGCCGCCGGTCTGGTCATCGCTGCCGGGGCCGAGGCCGAAGCGGTTTTTGCGGTGCTGTCCCGGCTTCAGGGCGTGCGCGGGCGGATGCAACTGGCCGCGCGGCGAAGCTTTGGCGCGCCGGTTTTCGTCGATTACTCCCATACGCCGGATTCACTGGAAACCGCCCTGAAGGCGCTGCGCCCCCATGTGTTGGGCCGGTTGATTGTGGTCTTCGGTGCCGGTGGCGACCGGGATCGCGGCAAACGCCCGCTGATGGGGCAGGCCGCGGCAAAGAATGCGGATGTGCTGTTCGTGACCGATGACAATCCCAGATCCGAAGATCCGGCGCTGATCCGCGCGGCGATCCTGCAGGCCTGCCCCGAGGCAAGTGAGGTCGGCGACCGGGCCGAGGCGATTTTGCGCGGGGTTGATGCGCTTGGGCCGGGGGATGCGTTGCTGATTGCGGGCAAGGGCCATGAAACCGGGCAGACCGTGGGCGATGTGGTCTATCCGTTCGATGATGTGGAACAGGCCAGCGTCGCCGTATCCGCGTTGGAGGGCGCCATATGAGCGTGCTTTGGACCGCCGCCGATGCCGCCGCCGCAACCGGCGGGCGGGCGATTGGCGATTGGGCCGCATCCGGGGTTTCGATCGACACGCGGGCGCTGGAACCCGGCGATTTGTTCGTTGCCTTGAAAGATATGCGTGACGGGCATGATTTTGTGGCTTTGGCTTTGCAGAAAGGGGCTGCGGCCGCTTTGGTCAGCCACCGGCCCGGGGATGTGACGGAGGATGCCCCGCTTCTGATCGTGCCCGATGTGTTGCAGGCGCTGGCCGATCTGGGCCGGGCAGGCCGCGCGCGGATGGCGGGCCGGGTGATTGCGGTCACCGGCTCCGTCGGCAAGACCACAACCAAGGAAATGCTGCGCGCCGCCCTGTCGCCCCAGGGTCGCACCCATGTGGCGGAGGCGAGTTACAACAATCACTGGGGTGTGCCCTTGACCCTGGCGCGGATGCCCGCAGAGACTGAATTCGCAGTGATCGAGATCGGCATGAACGCCCCCGGGGAGATCGCGCCGCTGGCGAAACTGGCCCGGCCCCATGTGGCGATGGTCACCACCGTGGCGGCGGTGCATCTTGAGGCTTTTGGCGCGATCGGGGGGATTGCCCGCGAGAAGGCCGGCATATTCGAAGGGCTGGAACCCGGCGGCGTGGCGCTGATCAATGCCGATCTGGAGACCAGCCCGATACTGGAGGCCGCCGCCAGTGCCGCAGGTGCCGATCTGATCCGCTTTGGAGAAACAGCCGGTCTGCCGGTGAGGCTGTCCGAGGTCAGCCTTGCCGATGAAACAACGGTGATCCAGGCCAGATTTCATGACATGCCGCTTCTGTTCAAGCTGGCGGCACCGGGGCGGCATCTGGCGTTGAACGCATTGGCGGCGCTGGCCGCGGTCGGGGCTGTGGGCGGGGATATTCCGCAGGCGGCGCTGGCCCTTGGGGCCTGGAAGGCGGTGACCGGGCGGGGCAAACGCGAATATCTGTTGATCGACATCGCCGGGGATCGGGGGGTGGAACTGATCGACGATGCGTTCAACGCCAGCCCGATCTCGATGGCCGCCGCGCTGGAGGTTCTGGCCGCCGCGATCCCGCAGGGCCGGGGCCGCCGGGTGGCGGTTCTGGGTGATATGCTGGAACTGGGGCCGGAGGGGCCGGATATGCATGGCGCATTGGCCGATCTGCCCGCGATGGCCGCGATTGATCTGGTCTGTACCTCGGGGCCGCTTATGGCGCATCTGGATGCCGCCCTGCCCGCAGACAAGCGCGGGCCCCATACGGACAGCGCGGTCGAGATGGCGCGGATATTGCCCGGGCTGTTGCGGCCGGGCGACATCGTGCTGATCAAAAGCTCCAAGGGTGCGAAACTGTCGCTGGCGGTTGACGCGCTTCGGAAACTGGGGCAGGCGACTGCCGACAAAGGGTAAGGAAACCGCTTTATGTTATATTGGCTAAGTGGGCTGTCCGATGGCGGCGATGTCTTCAACCTGTTTCGCTATATCACCTTTCGGGCCGGGGCTGCATTTTTCACCGCGCTGATTTTCGGCTTCATCTTTGGCCGGCCGCTGATCAATGCGCTGCGCCGGAAATATGCCAATGGGCAGCCGATCCGCGAGGATGGCCCGGCCCATCATATCACCGCCAAGGCGGGAACGCCGACCATGGGCGGGCTGCTGATCCTGGCGGCGCTGATCCTGTCGACGCTGCTTTGGGCGCGGCTTGACAATGCCTATGTCTGGCTGGTTCTGGGGGTGACGGTGGCCTTTGGACTGATCGGGTTTGCCGATGACTGGGCCAAGGTCAGCCGGAACACCAGCAAAGGCGTGCCGGGCCGTATCCGGTTTGGCGCGGGCCTGATCATTGCGGCCTTCGCGGGCTATATGGCGACACAATTGCACCCGGATGATCTGGCCTTTCAACTGGCCCTGCCGGTGTTCAAGGATGTGCTGGTCAATCTGGGTGTTCTGTTTGTGCCGTTTGCAATAATCGTGATTGTGGGCAGTGCCAATTCGGTGAACCTGACCGACGGGCTGGACGGGCTGGCGATCATGCCGGTGATGATCGCGGCGGGGACATTGGGGGTGATTTCCTATGCGGTCGGGCGTGTCGACTTTACCGAATATCTGGACGTGCATTACGTGCCGGGAACCGGGGAATTGCTGATCTTCACCGCCGGGCTGATCGGCGGCGGGCTTGGGTTTTTATGGTATAACGCGCCGCCTGCGGCGGTGTTCATGGGCGATACCGGGTCACTGGCGCTTGGCGGGGCCCTGGGGGCAATCGCGGTCTGCACCAAGCATGAGATTGTGCTGGCGATTGTCGGCGGGCTGTTCGTGGCCGAGGCGTTGAGCGTGATCATTCAGGTGCTTTATTTCAAACGCACCGGCAAACGGGTGTTTCTGATGGCGCCGATCCATCACCATTTCGAAAAGAAAGGCTGGGCCGAGCCGCAGGTGGTGATCCGGTTCTGGATCATCTCGCTGATCCTGGCGTTGATCGGTCTGGCCACGCTGAAGCTGCGCTGAGAATGTGACAGGGGCAGCCGACCGCTTTGGTGACCGGCGGCAATCGCGGCGGGTTTTTCCGCGACCGCGCCCCGATTGCCTGGTAAGCGCCGGGGTGTAAAACGGAGGCCCGTGTTACGGGCCACGCGATGCTGATTGGCGCTTGTGGGGTATGCTGTAGCCTGACCCGGGGGGTTGCACCTCTGGCTGAGGCCGGGCAGCCTCCGGCGGGCGTATTTTGGACAAGAAGAAGCTGGGGAGCGGAGCGGATATGATCCCGGTTCAAGGATTTGAGGGCGCGAAGGTGGCCGTGCTGGGGCTGGGCCGGTCGGGTCTGGCGGCGGCGCGGGCCTTGCGCGCGGGGGGCGCGGAGCCTTTGGTCTGGGATGATGGCGCCGCCGCGCGGGCGCAGGCGGAGGATGAGGGGTTCACGCTTCATGATCCGCTGAAACCCGGTGCGCTGGAAGCTGTGGCGGCGATGATCGTGTCGCCGGGCATCCCGCATCTTTATCCAAGGCCACACCCGGCGATTGCGGCGGCCTGGGCGGCTTGTGTGCCGGTTGATAATGATGTGGGCGTGTTCTTCCGCTCGCTTGGCGGCGGGGACTGGGACAGTCATGCCACCCCGCCCCGGGTGATTGCGGTGACCGGATCGAACGGGAAATCGACCACGGCGGCGCTGATCCATCATTGTCTGGAAGAGGCGGGGATGGCCGCGCAGCTGGCGGGCAATATCGGGGTTGGCGTGCTGGATATGGACCCGCCTGAAGATGGCGAGGTGATTGTGCTGGAACTGTCCAGTTACCAGACCGATCTGGCCCGCGCACTGACCCCGGATGTGGCGGTCTTCACCAATCTGTCCCCCGATCATCTGGACCGGCATGGGGGCATGGGCGGATATTTCGCCGCCAAGCGCCGGTTATTCGCGGAAGGCGGGCCGGACCGCGCGGTGATCGGCGTGGATGAGGATGAGGGGCGGTATCTGGCCAATCAGATGGCGGAAGGGCCGGGGGACGGGCGGTTGATCCGGGTGTCGGCCGGGCAGAAGCTGACCGGACCGGGATGGCATGTTGTGGCGCGCAAGGGCTGGCTCAGCGAGGTGCGGAAGGGGCGGCAGGTGGCCTCGATCGATCTGCGCGGCATGCGCGGGCTGCCGGGGGCACATAACCATCAGAATGCGTGTTGCGCCTATGGGGCGCTCAGGGCGCTTGGGTTGGCGCCGAAACTGCTGGAGGCCGGGTTGCGGTCCTTTGCCGGGCTGCCGCACCGAAGCCAACCGGTGGCGGAGAAAGACGGGGTGATGTTTGTCAATGACAGCAAGGCCACCAATGTGGATGCAGCCGCCAAGGCGCTTGCGGCCTTCCCGCGGATTCGCTGGATTTGCGGCGGGTTGGAGAAGGATGGCGGGCTTGACGGGTTGAAACCCGCCCTTGGGTCGGTGGCGAAGGCTTATGTGATCGGGCGCGAGGCGCAGGGATTTGCCCTGAAACTGGGGGATCTGCCTTTGGAGATCTGCACCACGATGGCGGTTGCCGTCGACCGGGCGGCGGCAGAGGCGGAACCGGGGGAGACCGTGTTGCTGGCCCCTGCCGCCGCCAGTTTCGACCAATATGACAATTTCGAACAGCGCGGGCAGGATTTCATGGATCAGGTTGCGGCGGTGATTGCGAAATAGGCCTGATCCGCGATCCGTGGTATGGTCGAGGCGGACCACAAGACAGAGGGTGACAGGATGGCAGAGGTGATCGGTGTAGGCGGCGTGTTTCTGGAATGCGCCGACCCTGAGGCGACCAAGGACTGGTATAGCCGCGTTCTGGGAATGGTGCCCAGTGACTATGGCGGATTTGATTTTCTGCATAAGGACAGCGGGCAGGAATTTCCCGAAGGGGCGCGGACGATCTTTGCGCCTTTCAAGGCGGGCGGGGAATATTTCAAACCCTCGACCCTGCCGTTCATGGTGAACCTGATGGTGGATGATCTTGATGCGATGCTGGAGCGGGTGACATCCGAAGGGGTGGAGGAGCTTCAGCCGCGCGAAAGCCACGAATACGGGAAGTTCGGCTGGATACTGGACCTGGACGGTCGCAAGATCGAGCTTTGGCAGCCGCCTAAGTGAAATAAGCTATTTGCGGGCGGGGCCTTCTTTCACTGGCCCTCAGGCGATTTTCGCGCTAAGCTGTCACCCAGACCCGGATAACCGGGCAGCATAGAGGCAGTATCGGGCGATATCCCATGACGGAAATGGCGCATGGCACGGTGGTCGTGCAATCGGGCGAGGCTATTCTGCCGCGCTGGTGGCGCACGGTTGATCGTGTCACCATCGGGTGCATTCTGGCGCTTTTCGCGATTGGCCTGTTGCTGGGTTTCGCGGCCTCACCGCCGCTGGCGGAACGCAACGGCCATGACCCGTTCCATTATGTGATCAGGCAGGCGGCCTTTGGCGGGCTGGCCTTGATGGTGATGGTGATGGTGTCGATGCTGACCCCAACCCAGATCCGGCGGCTGGCGGTGCTGGGCTTCTTTGCGGCGTTCGGGGCGCTGGCCCTGTTGCCTGCCTTTGGTACGGATTACGGGCAGGGCGCCACGCGCTGGTATTCGCTGGGCTTTGCAAGCCTTCAGCCTTCGGAATTTCTGAAACCGGTCTTCGTGATTTTCACCGCCTGGATGATCGCCGCCAGCCAGGAGGTCGGCGGCCCGCCGGGCAAGCTGGTCTCGCTGGTGGTGACCATCGCGATTGTCGGTTTTCTGGCGATGCAGCCCGATTTCGGGCAGGCCGCTTTGGTGGTTTTTGCCTGGTGCGTGATCTATTTCATCGCCGGGGCGCCGATGCTGCTTCTGGCGGCAATCGGCGTTGTGGTGGGTGCGGCGGGCACCATCGCCTATTCCAATTCCGAACATTTCGCGCGGCGGATTGACGGGTTCCTGTCAACCGAACTGGACCCGAATACACAGCTGGCCTATGCGACCAACGCGATCCGCGAAGGCGGGTTTTTCGGCGCGGGTCTGGGCGAGGGCGCGGTGAAATGGACCCTGCCTGACGCCCATACGGATTTCATCATCGCGGTCGCGGCCGAGGAATACGGGCTGGTTCTGGTGCTGGTCATCATCGCGCTTTTTGCCGTCATCGCCCTGCGCGGATTCTTCCGCCTGATGAGAGAACGTGACCCGTTCATTCGCCTGGCAGGCGCGGGGCTGAGCAGTCTTCTGGCCTTGCAGGCCATCATCAATATGGGCGTGGCGGTGCGGTTGTTGCCGGCCAAGGGCATGACATTGCCTTTTGTCAGCTATGGCGGGTCCAGCCTGATTGCCACCGGCCTTGCCATCGGCATGCTGCTGGCCCTGACCCGGACCCGCCCGCAGGGCGAGATCGGTGATATCCTTCTCAGCCGGCACCGGTAGCGGCATGACTGGACCCTCGCATCTTATCATCGCGGCAGGCGGCACCGGCGGGCATATGTTCCCGGCCCAGGCCCTGGCCGAGGCGATGTTGCGCCGGGGCTGGCGGGTGACGCTGTCCACCGATGCGCGGGGCGCGCGGTATGCGGGGGATTTCCCCCATGTTGTCGATGTGCGGCAGGTGGCCTCGGCCACATTCGCGCGGGGCGGGCTTTTGACGAAACTGGTGACGCCGTTTCGGATTCTGGGCGGCATTCTTGCGGCCACGGTTCGGATGGCGCGGGAACGCCCAAGCGTTGTGGTGGGCTTTGGCGGCTACCCCTCGATCCCGGCGATGGCGGCGGCCTGGCTGACCGGGCGGCCCCGGATGCTGCATGAACAAAACGGAGTTCTGGGCCGGGTCAATCAGCTTTTCGCCAGACGGGTCGATGTCGTGGCCTGCGGAACCTGGCCAACCGAATTGCCCGAGGGCACAAATGCGGTGCATTCGGGCAATCCGGTGCGGGCTTCGGTACTGGACAGGGCCGGGGCCTCGTATATTCCGCCGGGGGATTACCCGCTGTCGATCGTAGTGATCGGTGGCAGCCAGGGCGCGCGCATCCTGTCCGATGTGGTGCCTGCCGCAATTGCCGCCCTGCCGGAGGGGGTGCGCAAAACGGTCCGCATTGCACAGCAGGCCCGCCCGGAAGATCAGGCGCGGGTCACCGGCGCTTATGCCGAGGCCGGGATCAGCGCCGAGGTGGAGCCGTTCTTTCGCGACATCCCGCGCCGGTTTTCCGAGGCGCAACTGATCATCAGCCGTTCCGGCGCGTCCTCGATCGCCGATATCTCGATCATCGGGCGCCCGTCGATCCTGGTGCCGCTGGCCGCCGCGATCCGCGATGAGCAAACCGCCAATGCCCGCGCCCTGGTAGAGGCGGATGCGGCGATTCTGATCCCCGAAAGCCAGTTCACGCCAGACAGTCTGTCCCGGCATATCGCCGCCATTCTGACCCAGCCGGATGCCGCCTTGCAGATGGCCAATGCGGCCCTTGGCACAGGCGTGCCCGACGCAACGGAACGTCTGGCGGTTCTGGTCGAAGAACTGGCAAAGAAAGACCTGTCATGAATGCTGCTGCCACAAAACTCCCCACCCAGCTTGGTCCGATCCATTTCGTCGGGATCGGCGGGATCGGCATGTCGGGGATTGCCGAGGTTCTGCTGAACCATGGCTATCAGGTGCAGGGGTCTGATCTGAAAGCCTCGAAACTGACCGAACGGTTGCAGGAGCTGGGTGCGAAAATCTTCATCGGCCAGACCGCGGAAAATCTTGAGGCGGCTGAGGTCGTGGTGATCTCAAGCGCGATCAAGCCGGGCAATGCGGAACTGGATGCCGCCCGGGTCATGGGACTGCCGGTGGTGCGCCGGGCCGAGATGCTGGCCGAACTGATGCGGCTGAAATCCAACATTGCCGTGGCGGGCACCCATGGCAAGACCACCACCACAACCCTGGTGGCAACCCTGCTGGATGCCGGTGGCGTTGACCCGACGGTGATCAATGGCGGGATCATTCATGCCTATGGATCCAACGCGCGGATGGGGCAGGGCGAATGGATGGTGGTGGAGGCCGATGAAAGTGACGGAACCTTCACCCGACTGCCCGCGACGATTGCGATTGTCACCAATATCGACCCGGAACATATGGAACATTGGGGCAGTGAAGAGGCCCTGCATCAGGGGTTCCTGAATTTCGTCTCCAACATTCCGTTTTACGGGCTGGCCGTCTGCTGCACCGATGACCCGGATGTGCAGACCCTTGTGGGCAAGATATCGGACCGCCGGGTGCTGACCTTCGGGTTCAATGCGCAGGCGGATGTGCGGGCGGTGAACCTGAAATACGCCAGGGGTGTGGCGCATTTCGACATCGCGTTGCAGGCCGAGGGCCGGGTGATCGAGGGGTGCAGCCTGCCGATGCCCGGGGATCACAATGTCTCAAACGCGCTGGCCGCCGTTGCCGTGGCCCGCCATCTGGGGCTGAAGACCAGTGAAATCCGCGAGGCGCTGGCCGGGTTCAAGGGCGTGAACCGGCGCTTTACCAAAGTGGGTGAGGTCGATGGTGTGACCATCATCGACGATTATGGCCATCACCCGGTGGAAATTTCCGCCGTGCTGAAAGCCGCGCGTCAGGCCAGCGAGGGCCGGGTGATCGCGGTGCATCAGCCGCATCGCTATTCCCGCCTGCATTCGCTGTTCGAGGATTTCTGCGCCTGTTTCAACGATGCCGATGTGGTGGCCATTGCCGAGGTCTTTGCGGCAGGCGAAGACCCGATTGAAGGCGCCACCCGGGATGATCTGGTGGCCGGGCTGATCCGGCATGGCCATCGTCATGCCCATGCGCTGCAAAGCGAGGATGATCTGGAAACTCTGATCCGCGCACAGACGCAGGAGGGCGATATCGTGGTCTGTCTTGGGGCCGGCACAATCTCGGCCTGGGCGCAGGGCCTGCCCGCCCGGCTGTCGAAAGGGGCGACCGGATGATGTGGACATGTTCCGATCTTTTGGCATTTCCGCGCCTGAAGCACCGAGGTGAAATTCTGCACTACCCCGCATCACCCTCCCGCCCGGCGGCACCGCCGGGCATCGCCCGTACCGCCCCCACGGTACGGGCGATGCCCTCTGCGGAATGTATATATGGTGCAGAATTTCAATCCGGCGCTATAGCTGACGCCATGGCTTTGGCGGGTTCCCCCCGGATCGGCGGGGGGATCGCATGAGCCTGTCCCTGACATTTGCCTGTCTCTGGGTTCTGGCCGCAGCCATCGTTGCGATGCTGCCCATGCGGCATCAATATATTCCGGGGATCGCGCTGTTGATCCTGTCCCTGCCGCTGATCGGCTATGTGGCCTGGCAGCATGGCCCGCTTCTGGTGCTTCTTGTGGTGTTCGCCGTCCTCTCGATGTTCCGCCGCCCGCTTCTGTATTTTGCGCGCCGGGCCATGACCCGTTTGAAAGGAGGCATCTGATGCCCCTGTCCTTGACCCTGGCCTGTCTTTGGGCCGTGATTGCCTGTTTGATCGGGCTTGGCCCGCAACGATATCATTGGCCCGCGGCCTGGCTGCTGATCGCCACCGGTATTCCGCTTCTGGGGTATCTGACCTGGCAATTGGGGCCGTGGTGGGGGCTTGGTGCGATGGTGGCCGGGGCCTCGGTGTTGCGCTGGCCGCTGATTTATCTGGGCCGCTGGGTGCAGCGGTTGATCAGCAGCCAGTGATTGCGCGCGCCGGTATGGGGCTGCTTGACGGGGTTCCGCTTTCGGGGCCAAACCCGTAACTTGCGGGACATTGCGGGGCAGGTGGCATGGACCCAGGGATCATTCTTGTTATCGCAGGCACCGGCAGTGTCTCAGCCTGGCTGGCCTTTGTTCTGGGCCGGTATCTGTCGCCGCTTACGGTTTATCTGTTCTGGGCGGCTTTGCTGATCCTGTCGCTTTGGATGCTGATCAACATGAACCGGCAAACCGGGTGGGACGCAATAGGGTCAGCCGTCTTGCTGTTCTTTGTGGCCTTGCCTGCCGCTGTCGGCGCGCTGATTGGCGGGGTGGCAGGCATATCGATAAGACGCAAACGGCACATGCCGGACGGGGATCAGACGTGATGGATTTGCCTCAGACGACAGGGGTCCTGACCCGGGGGCGCCCGCTGGCCGATCTGACCTGGATGCGGGTGGGTGGCCCGGCGGATGTTCTGTTTCAGCCCGCCGATGAAGCGGATCTGGCGCAGTTCCTGGCAGCACTCGACCCGGCGATCCCGGTCTTTCCCATGGGTGTCGGGTCAAACCTGATTGTGCGCGACGGCGGGCTGCGCGCCGTGGTGATCCGCCTGGGGCGTGGCTTCAACGGGATCGAAACGGCTGCAGGCAAGGTGACGGCCGGGGCCGCCGCACTGGATGCCCATGTGGCCCGCAAGGCCGCCACTGCCGGGCTTGACCTGACATTCCTGCGCACCATCCCCGGCGCCATCGGCGGGGCGCTGAAGATGAATGCGGGCTGTTACGGATCCTATGTGGCGGATCATTTTGTGTCGGCAAGGGCGGTGCTGCGTGATGGTACGTCTGTGACCCTGACACCAAAGGATATTCATTTCGCCTATCGCCAGACCGATCTGCCCGAGGGCGCGGTGATCACCTCGGTCAGTTTCCGGGCCGATGCCGGTGATCCGGCGGTGCTTGAGGCGCGGATGGGCGAACAGCTTGCCAAACGTGATGCCACCCAGCCCACCAAGGATCGCAGTGCCGGGTCCACCTTTCGCAACCCGGCGGGGTTCAGCTCAACCGGGCGGGCCGATGACACCCATGATCTGAAGGCCTGGAAGGTGATTGACGAGGCTGGTATGCGCGGGGCCATACGGGGCGGTGCGCAGATGAGCGAGATGCATTCCAATTTCATGATCAATACCGGCGGCGCGACGGCTGCCGATCTGGAAGGTTTGGGCGAAGAGGTTCGAAAAAAGGTTTTCCAACACAGCGGAATAGAGCTACAATGGGAAATTATGCGCGTAGGTGACCCTGCGGGCGGCAAAACGCCGGAATAACCGGCGGGAAACAAGACCAAACGGGCAGCATAGGCCCGGCGGTATATGAGGCACATCGTGGCGGTGAGTTCGGGCAGAACACTCCCCACAGTTGCGGTTTTGATGGGCGGCCCCTCGGCAGAGCGCGAGGTGTCCCTGTCCACTGGGCGTGAATGCGCCATCGCGCTGCGGGATGAGGGGTTTGAGGTGACGCAGGTGGATGCGGGTGCCGATCTGACCGCGTGTCTGACCGATCTGAAACCCGATGTTGCATTCAATGCGCTTCACGGTCGCTGGGGCGAGGATGGCTGCGTGCAGGGCCTGCTGGAATGGCTGCGCATCCCCTATACCAATTCCGGGGTTCTGGCCTCGGCGCTGGCGATGGACAAGGAGCGTAGCAAGGATGTCTATCGCCGCCACGGATTGCCGGTGGCCGAAAGCTTTCTGGCCGCCAAAACCGATGTGATGGCCGATCATGTGATGACCCCGCCCTATGTGGTGAAACCGAACCGGGAAGGCTCCTCGGTCGGGGTCTATCTGGTGCATGAGGCCGCCAACGGCCCGCCGCATCTGGCCGACACGCTGCCCGACCAGGTGATGGTCGAGGCCTATATACCGGGCCGTGAGCTGACCACCACGGTGATCGGCGGCGGGGCAGGTGACCCGGGCGCGCTGACGGTCACCGATATCCTCACCGATGGCTGGTATGATTACGATGCGAAATACAAGCCCGGCGGTTCGCGCCATGTGCTGCCTGCCGATCTGCCGAAACAGGTTTTCGACGCCTGTATGGAGATGGCCCTTACCGCCCATAACGCCCTTGGCTGTCGCGGTGTCAGCCGCACGGATTTCCGCTGGGACGAGGCGCGCGGGCTTGAGGGGCTGATCGTTCTGGAGACAAATACCCAGCCCGGCATGACCCCCACCTCGCTGACCCCCGAACAAGCCCAGGCCCATGGGATGAGTTTCGGTCAGCTTTGTGCCTGGATGGTGGAGGATGCCTCATGCGATCGCTGATTGCCCGCCGGGGTCCGGTGGCCTCGCCCCCCGCCCATGATCCGGCGCCTTCGATCTGGTCCTACCGGTTTCAGCGGCTGTGGCTGACGCCGCTGTTCCGGTCTTTGTTGCGGATCGGGTTGCCTGCCTTCCTGCTGATCCTCGGGGTCGGCTGGTATCTGTCAGACCCGGCAAACTGGCGTGGCGTGACCGATCAGGTGGCCGAGCTGAGGCGCGAGATCGAGAACCGGCCGGAATTTCGGGTCAATCTGATGACGATCGACGGGGCCAGCCCGCAATTGTCGGAAGACCTGCGCGCCATTCTGGCGCTGGATCTGCCGGTCTCCTCTTTCGATCTGGATCTGGAGGGGTTGCGCAACCGGCTTGAGGGCTTTCCCGCCGTGGCCCGTGCGCGGATACGGATCGAACCCGGCGGCTATCTGATTGCCACCATCGAGGAACGCGTGCCGGTGATCATCTGGCAGACCCGGGCGGAACCGGTGCTGCTGGATGCGGCGGGGCAGTTTGTCGCCCGCCTGTCCGAGCGGGAGCTTCCCACCCCCCTGCCGATGATCGCGGGCGAAGGGGCTGACCGGGCGGTTGATGAGGCATTGGCCCTGATGGATGCCGCCGCGTCTCTGGGGGACGGGATGCACGGATTGGTGCGGATGGGCGAACGTCGGTGGGATGTGGTGCTGCGCAATGGCTGCCGCATTCTGCTGCCTGCGCGCGACCCGCTGACCGCCCTTGACCGGGTGATGGCGCTGAACGACGCCCAGGATGTGCTGGAACGCGATATCCAGCGGATCGACATGCGCAACCCGCAGCGCCCCAATATTCAACTTAGCCCGCATGCGTTGACCGAATTGCGTCGCATGCGGGGCATCGACATCGGAGACGGGAACGGATGAGTATGCTGTACCAATCACAGCGGGCGATGCGGGCCAAGCGGCAGGAAGCCATGCGCCGGGGGATGATGGCGATCCTTGATATCGGCAGCCACAAGATTGCCTGTCTGGTGCTGCGCTTTGACAGCACCGATGATTTCCGACCTGCCGACGGGGTGGGGGCGATGGCCGGGCAAAGCTCGTTCCGGGTGATCGGCGCGGCCACAACCCGGTCGCGCGGGGTGAAGTTCGGCGAGATCGAAACCATGCAGGAAACCGAGCGCGCCATTCGCACCGCCGTGCAGGGGGCGCAGAAAATGGCCGCCGCGCGGGTCGATCATGTGATCGTCAGCTTTGCCGGCGCGCGGCCCCGGTCTTACGGGCTGACCGGGGAGGTCAGTTTGCAGACCGGCACCGTTTCCGAATGCGATGTGGCCCGGGTTCTGGCGGCCTGTGACGTGCCCGATTTCGGCGAAGACCGCGAGGTGATGCATGCGCAGCCGGTGAATTTCGCGCTGGATCATCGCACCGGGCTCAGCGACCCGCGTGGTCATGTGGGCAACCGGCTGTCAACCGACATGCATCTTCTGACCATCGACGCCCGGGCGATCGAACATATGCTCTATTGCGTGAAACGCTGCGATCTGGAACTGGCCGGGATCGCATCGTCCCCCTATGTGGCCGGGGTGGCCAGCCTGGTCGAGGATGAACAGGAACTGGGCGCGGCCTGTATAGATATGGGCGGCGGGTCCACCGGCCTGTCGATCTTCATCAAGAAACACATGATTTACGCCGATACCGTGCGCATGGGCGGGGATCATGTGACCTCGGACATCTCTCAGGCGTTGCAGATCCCGATGAATGATGCCGAGCGGCTGAAAACCCGCTTTGGCGGCGTGGTGGCCACCGGCATGGATGACCGGGAGCGGATCGAGCTGGAGGCCAATACCGGCGACTGGCACCATGACCGGCGCACAATCTCGCGGGCAGAGCTGATCGGCGTGATGCGGCCCCGGGTCGAGGAAATTCTGGAAGAGGTGCGCGTGCGGCTGGACGCGGCGGGGTTTGACCATCTGCCAAGCCAGCGGATCGTTCTGACCGGCGGTGGCAGCCAGGTGCCGGGGCTGGATGCGCTGGCCTCGAAGATTCTGGGCAATCAGGTGCGGCTTGGGCGGCCCCTGCGGGTGCAGGGCCTGCCGCAATCGGCCTGTGGCCCTGCCTTCTCGGCCTGTGTCGGCCTGTCACTGTTCGCGGCCTACCCGCAGGATGAATGGTGGGACTTTGAAGTTCCGGCCGATCGCTACCCCGCGCGCTCTCTGAAACGGGCGGTAAAATGGTTCCGCGACAATTGGTGACCGCTATATACGGGGTGGGTGGCAAAATACCGCCTATCACCCCCAAAAATAATACTATATTTTGCGGTTTTTGATCAGTTTTCGCGTGACGGAGGTTAATGAAACCGTTATTCTGATATGAAAATGAGGCAGAAATTGGTCGAACGGCGCAAGACCGGGGCCAGCATCCACGTAAACAGGCGGACAGAGCTTATGACCTTGAACCTCACCATGCCGGATGATCAGCCGGATTTGAAACCTCGTATCACCGTTTTCGGCGTGGGGGGCGCTGGTGGTAACGCGGTCAACAACATGATCGAACAATCACTGGACGGGTGTGAGTTTGTGGTGGCCAATACCGACGCGCAGGCGCTGGCCCAATCCACCGCTGCCGCCCGCATCCAGATGGGTGCGCGCGTCACCGAAGGCCTTGGCGCGGGCGCCCGGCCTGCCGTGGGCGCCTCGGCTGCGGAAGAAAGCATTGAAGACATCGTCGATCATCTGGCGGGGGCGCATATGGCGTTCATCACTGCAGGGATGGGCGGCGGCACCGGCACCGGCGCGGCCCCGATCATTGCCCAGGCGGCGCGCGAGCTTGGCGTGCTGACCGTGGGTGTCGTGACCAAGCCTTTCCAGTTCGAGGGCGCGAAACGCATGCGTCAGGCCGATGAAGGCATCGAGGCGCTGCAAAAGGTCGTCGATACGCTGATCATCATCCCGAACCAGAACCTGTTCCGTCTGGCCAATGAAAAGACCACCTTCACCGAAGCCTTCTCGATGGCCGATGATGTGCTTTATCAGGGGGTCAAGGGTGTGACCGACCTGATGGTCCGCCCGGGTCTGATCAATCTCGACTTTGCCGATGTTCGCGCGGTGATGAACGAGATGGGCAAGGCGATGATGGGCACCGGTGAGGCCGATGGCGAATCCCGCGCGGTTCAGGCTGCCGAGAAGGCGATTGCCAACCCGCTGCTTGACGAGATTTCCCTGCGCGGTGCGCGCGGCGTTCTGATCAATATTACAGGTGGTTACGACCTGACATTGTTCGAGTTGGACGAGGCCGCAAACCGCATCCGCGAAGAGGTGGACCCGGAGGCGAATATCATCGTCGGTTCCACCCTCGACACCAATATGGAAGGTCGGATGCGGGTCAGTGTCGTGGCCACCGGTATCGACGCCAGCGAGGTGCAGCAGGATATCCCGATAACCCCGCGCCGCAGCCTGCGGGAGCCGGTTGCCGAAACGCCGGCGCCGGTCGAAGAAACATCCGAGGACTTGCCGGAGGTGACCGCCAGCGCAGAGGTGCAGCCAGAGCCCAATCTCTTCGGAGAGATGGAAGCGGTAGAGAAGGGGGAGGCCGCCGCCATCCCTGAGGATGATGTCCCCGCCCCGGCCTATCAGCCCCGCCCGGTTGCAGCCCCTGCCTTCGCAGCGCCAGCCGCAGCATCTGCCGCGAGCCCGACACCGGTTGCCGCCGCGCCGGATGCCGAATTTGTGGCGCCGCGCCCGGCTTCGGCCAGCACACCCTCGCCGGAGGCGCTGGCCCGGTTGCGTGCCGCGATCAACAAGGATGCATCAGGTTCGCAGCCCCGTGTGGTTGAACCCGAAGCCGGGGGCAAACCACGGTTTGGCATCAACTCTCTGATCAACCGGATGACCGGCCAGGGGGAAGACGACCCGGCCCCGGTTGAACGCCGCCAGCCACCTGTTGCCAGCCGGTCGGCCCCGGAAGACACACATGTTGACCCGGACCAGGAGCGTATCGAAATTCCCGCATTCCTGCGCCGTCAGGCCAACTGATCCATCACAAGCGACAGGAAAAGGCCGGCGCCGAGCCGGTCTTTTTTGTTTATAAACCAAATATTTGTGCGATTTTCCTGAAATGTGTGGCAGAATCTTGCCGATGGATGCGGGCTTTGTTGCAGCCCGTCATAAAGGTTGAATTGTTTCTGTGCGCACGGACCGGTAGGCAACAGATTGAACCGGTTGCCCTTGCTGCCGGACCTATAATCAGATTTTGATCCGACACATATTGGTGATTTCCGTGCAGGCGACCCTTCGATCTTCTATCACGTTTACCGGCACCGGCCTGCATATGGGGCATCCGGTGCGTATGACGATACGCCCGGCTGCGGCGCATTTCGGGATCTGGTTTCAACGCACGGATATCAGGGATCGTGACAATCTGATTCCGGCCCGGTTTGATCTGGTGCCCGCCAGCCAGCTTTGCACCAGACTTGAAAATGAATCGGGCGTGGGTGTGTCGACCATCGAACATCTGATGGCCGCACTTGCGGGCTGTGGCATCCATAACGCGATGGTCGAGATTGATGGACCCGAAGTGCCGATCCTTGACGGGTCGGCTGCGAAATTCGTGCGCGGGTTCCTGTCGCGCGGCATCCGCAATCAGGATGTCCCGGTCCATGCGATTGAAGTGCTCAGGACTGTCAGCGTAGATGACGGGCAGGCCAGTGCCACGATCAGCCCCGCCGATGGTCTGACGATGCGGTTCACGATTGATTTTGCCGATGCGGCCATCGGGCGTCAGACCAGAACTGAAAATCTGGCCAATGGCCGGTTTGTCCGGGAGCTTTGCGACAGTCGCACGTTCTGCCGTCAGGCGGATGTGGATGAGATGCAGGCCCGCGGCCTTGCGCTTGGCGGTATCCCCGGTGTGAATGCGGTGGTTGTTGATGGCGATGCGGTGACCAGCCCGGGTGGTCTGCGCCACGCGGATGAGGCTGTGCGCCATAAAATGCTCGATGCGCTTGGAGATCTGGCGCTGGCGGGCGCGCCGCTTCTGGGGCATTACGATGGCCTGCGGGCCGGTCACATGCTGACCAACCGTCTGCTGCGGACCCTGTTTGCAACGCCGGGGGCGACCCGGCTGGTGGAATGTAGCCCTGCGCAGGTTGCGCGTTTGCCAGGTGTTGGTGTGAACCCTGCCGATCTGGCACACGTTGCCTAACCGCAACGAGGCTGCATTCAGGCATTTTGCCCTCAGATTTAATGTGCTAGGACCAGTCTTAGACAGGGCAGGCAGGCAAGCCTGTCGAAGACGTGGACGAGGTTGAGGCAATGGCAGGCGGGCTGAAAAGCATCAGGAGGCGTGCATGGCTTGGCGTCATGCTGGTTCTTTTTCTCAGCGCCTGTGGCGGAGGCGACCGTGAGCGGCGCGGGTTGCTCGGCGGTTTGTTCAGCGGGCGCAGCGACGAGGTGCCGCTGGAACAGCAGGATGCGGAGACGATTTTCCGCAGTGCCGAGTTCGAGCTGGAGGAAGACGACCCGGAAGAGGCGGCGCGCCTCTTTACCGAGGTGGAACGTCTGCACCCCTATTCGGAATGGGCCAAACGCGCGCTGATCATGGCGGCCTTTGCCTATCATGAAGATCAGGATTACGAGAATGCCCGCGCTGCGGCGCAACGGTATATCGACTTCTATCCGGCTGATGAAGAGGCGGCCTATGCGCAATATCTGCTTGCGCTCAGCTATTATGACCAGATTGACCAGGTGGGCCGGGATCAGGGCATCACATTTCAGGCGCTGCAAGCCCTGCGTCTGGTGATCGAACGCTACCCCGACAGCCCCTATGCGTCCTCGGCAATTCTGAAATTCGACCTGGCCTTTGATCATCTGGCGGGCAAGGAAATGGAAATCGGGCGCTATTATCTGCGCCGGGGCCATTATATTTCGGCGATCAACCGGTTCCGTGTGGTGGTTGAACAATTCCAGACCACCAGCCACACACCCGAAGCGTTGCTGCGTCTGGTCGAGGCGTATCTGTCCCTTGGTCTGACCGATGAGGCACAGACGGCGGCGGCGATTCTGGGCCATAACTTCCAGTCATCGCCCTTCTACGAAGACAGTTACCGCCTGTTGACCGGGCAGGGGTTGAGCCCGGATGCGGCGGGCGAGGGCTGGCTGCGTGATATCTGGCGGCAGACCATGCGGGGCGCCTGGCTTTAAGACTGGCGGGGTGATCCGCCTCGCGGGATAAGGAACGATGCTGCGCCATCTCGACATTCGGGACATGCTGATCATCGACCGGCTGGAGCTTGCCTTCCAGCCGGGTCTGAATGTGCTGACCGGGGAAACCGGTGCGGGCAAATCCATTCTTCTGGACAGTCTGGGCTTTGTTCTGGGCTGGCGGGGCCGGGCCGATCTGGTCCGCACCGGGGCCGTACAGGGGGAGGTGGTGGCGGTTTTCGATCTGCCGCCGGGCCATCCGGCGCGTGCAGTGCTGGAAGAGGCCGGTCTGCCGGTCGGTGACGATTTGATCCTGCGCCGTGTGAACACGCCCGAGGGCCGCAAGACCGCCTGGGTCAATGACCGGCGGGTCAGTGGGGAGGTGTTGCGCGCCCTGTCCGACAGATTGGTGGAATTGCATGGGCAGCAGGATGATCGCGGGTTGCTGGACCCGCGCCAGCATCGCGCCATGCTGGACAGCTTCGGCGGGCTGGAGCCTGCGCGTGCCACAGTGGCAGGCTTGTGGACGGCGCGCCGACAAGCCGGGACCGCCCTGAGGGATGCCGAGGTGGCCCTGGCCGGGATGAAGGCGGAGGAAGAATTTCTGCGCCATGCCGTGGCCGAGCTGGACGCGCTGGAGCCGGAACCGGGGGAAGAGGCGGCGCTGGATACCAGACGCCGGTTGATGCAGGGCGCGGAACGCATGCGCGACGATCTGGCCAAAGCGGCCGAGGCGCTTGGGCTGAACGGTGCCGAAGGCGCAATGGGCGATGCGATGCGCTGGCTCGACGGGCTGTCGGACCGGGCCGAAGGCGGGCTGGAGGCCGCTTTGGCGGCGCTGGAACGCGCGATGGTCGAGCTGGGCGAGGCGCAGGCAGGTGTTGCTGGGTTCGCCGATGCGCTGAGCTTCAATCCCGGCGCGCTGGAAGAGACCGAAGAGCGTCTGTTCGCATTGCGCGGGCTGGCACGGAAACATGATGTGCAACCCGATGATCTGGGCGCTTTCGCCGGGGAATTGCGGGTGCGGCTGGCGGCGCTGGATGGCGGGGAAGGGCAGATCAGCATGTTGAAACAGGCGCTGACCGAGGCTGAGGCGGCATATGACCGCGCGGCGCTGGACCTGTCGGATCGCAGGGCATCGGCGGCGCAGCGTCTGGACAGCGCGATGGCGGGCGAGCTGGCCCCGCTGAAGATGGAGCGGGCCGATTTCACCACCACGCTCAGCAAAACCGCGCCCGGCCCCGATGGCGTGGATGCCGTGGCCTTCATGGTGGCCACCAATCCCGGCGCACCGGCGGGCCCGTTGAACAAGATCGCCTCGGGCGGGGAATTGTCACGGTTCCTGCTGGCCCTGAAAGTCTGCCTGACGCGGGAGGCCGAGGGCGTGACGATGATCTTTGACGAGATTGACCGGGGCGTGGGCGGGGCCACGGCGGATGCGGTGGGCAAACGGCTGGCCGCGCTGGCCGGGGATGGGCAGGTTCTGGTGGTGACCCATGCGCCGCAGGTGGCCGCGCGCGGGGCGCATCACTGGCAGGTGGCCAAGGCGGTGAAGGGCGGGGTGACAACCTCGGATGTGCGGGCACTGGATGCGGAGGCACGGGTGGATGAACTGGCCCGGATGCTGGCCGGTGACACGGTGACCGCCGCCGCGCGGGAGGCCGCCCGGGCGCTGTTGCAGGCCGGACGCGGATGATCGCACCGGCATAACGGTTCTTGTCCCTTCAGATCAAACGCAAACCGCTATGAAATTCTGCACCGCATATGGATTGCGCGGAGGGCATCGCCCGAACCGAGGGGTGGGCGAGAAGCGCCCGCCCCGTGGGGGCGGTACGGGCGCAAGGAAGATAGGGGGTATTCCGGAATTTCAATCCGAATCTTAAGATGCGTCACCTCTGCACCCCATCCCCCACCGGCACGTCTTGCCACCGCCGCCGATCTGCCCCATCTTCGCGGCCATGAGCAAACCAGCCCCAGATAACCCGACCGAGCCGTTCAAAAAGGCCCTGGCCGAGGCGACCCGTGTCCTTGCCGATGACCCGGAACTGGCGGTCACCTATTCGGTGGACCCGCCGGGCGCCACGGGCGACAGCTTGCGCCTGCCGCAGATCAGCCGCCGGATGACGGCCGATGAGGTTCTGCTGGCCCGTGGCACCGCTGATGCGCTGGCGCTTCGCCACAAATACCACGATACGGCCACCGCCAATCGCTATGCCCCCCAGGGGCAGATGGCCCGCGAGTTGATGGAGGCGATGGAAACCGCCCGTTGCGAGGCGGTGGGTGCCCGCGACATGCCCGGCACCGCCACCAATATCGACGCCAAGATCGGCAATGAGGCCCGCCGCAAAGGCTATGGTGAGATCAGACAGGCCGCAGATGCGCCGCTGGCCACCGCCGCGGGCTATCTGATCCGCCATCTGGCCACCGGTCGCGCCCTGCCGCCCGAGGCCGCGAATGTGATGGAGCTTTGGCGCGGCTTCATCGAGGAACGTTGCGATGGCACGCTGGAAACCCTTGATACCGCGCTGACCGATCAACAGGCGTTTGCCCGCCTGTCGCGCCAGTTGATCGACGATCTGGGCTATGGCGACCAGTTGGGCGACGACCCTGACGAGATGGACCCGGAGAATGAGGACGGGGCCGCCGAAGAGGAGGAGGAACAGCCCGATTCCACCGGCGATGCGGATGATGATGACGAGCAGGACAGCGAAGCGGCGCCGGAACGGTCTCAGGAAGATCAGCAGGATGCCTCGCAGGCCCAGGTGCAGATGGATGACACCGGCGAGATGGAGGAGGCCGAGGAACAGGACCTGCCCGACGGGGAGGCCCCGCTGGAGCCTCCACCGCCTGCGCCCCATTCCGAAGCGGACCCGGATTATGCTGTTTTTTCAACGGAATATGATGAGGAAATCCCCGCCGAAGATCTGGCCGAACCGCAAGAGCTGGAACGGTTGCGGGCCTATCTCGACCAGCAGCTGGAGCCGCTGAAAGGGGCGGTCAGCCGATTGGCGAACAAGTTGCAGCGCCGTCTTCAGGCGCAGCAGAACCGTAGCTGGGAATTCGATCTGGAAGAGGGCACGCTGGATGCGGGCCGTCTGGCCCGTGTGGTGGCAAACCCGACCACGCCGCTGAGCTTCAAGCGCGAGAAGGATACCGAGTTTCGCGATACGGTGGTGACGCTGCTGCTGGACAATTCCGGCTCGATGCGCGGACGCCCGATTTCCATCGCTGCGATCTGCGCCGATGTGCTGTCGCGGACATTGGAACGCTGTGGCGTGAAGGTCGAGATCCTGGGCTTCACCACCCGCGCCTGGAAGGGCGGTCGCGCCCGGGAGGACTGGCTGGGGCAGGGCCGGGCGCAACAGCCCGGGCGGCTGAACGATCTGCGGCACATCATCTACAAGAAGGCCGATGCGCCGATGCGCCGGACCCGCGACAATCTGGGCCTGATGATGAAAGAGGGCCTGTTGAAGGAAAACATCGACGGCGAGGCGCTGGAATGGGCGCACCGGCGCATGGCGGCCCGGCAAGAGGCCCGGAAAATTCTGATGGTGATCTCTGACGGGGCACCGGTCGATGATTCAACCCTGTCCGTCAACCCCGCGAATTATCTGGAAAAACACCTGCGCGATGTGATCGCCATGGTCGAAAAACGCAAGGCCGTGGAACTGCTTGCCATCGGCATCGGCCATGATGTGACCCGCTATTATGACCGCGCGGTGACGATCACCGATGTGGAGCAACTGGCCGGTGCGATGACCGAACAACTGGCCAGCCTGTTTGACACCGACCCCCGTGCCCGGGCCCGCGTTATGGGCCTCAAACGGGCCAGTTGAATGTTCCAGTCCTTTGCTGCCACCACCTCGCCCGATCAGGGCCCGCCGCGTCTGGCCGCATTGCGGGCAGAGATCGCTGCGACCGGGCTGGCCGGTTTTCTGGTCCCCCGTGCCGATGCCCATCAGGGCGAATATGTGGCCCCGCGCGATGAACGCCTGTCCTGGCTGACCGGGTTCACCGGGTCTGCCGGGTTCTGCGCGGTTCTGCCCGGGGTCGTGGGTGTCTTCATCGACGGGCGCTATCGGTTGCAGGTCAGGGCGCAGGTGGATACCGCGCATTTCACCCCGGTCCACTGGCCCGAAACCCGGCTGGAAGACTGGCTGATCGAAGAACTGCCCCAGGGCGGGGTGGTCGGTTATGACCCCTGGCTGCACACCAGTGCCGAAATCACCCGGCTGGAGGCAGCGCTGCGGGATCATCAGATCACCCTGCGCCCGGTGGGTAATCTGGTCGATGAGATATGGGAGGATCAGCCCGACCGCCCGGCTGGCGCGGCACTGGCTTATCCGGCGGCGCTTGCGGGCAGGACATCCGCTGAAAAACGTGCCGAGATCGCCACGATCCTGACCGAGGCCGGAGAGGCCGCAGCCGTGCTGACCCTGCCTGATTCCATTGCCTGGTTGCTGAACATTCGCGGCTCGGACCTGTCGCATCTGCCTGTGGCTCAGGGTTTTGCGGTGATCGGCGCGGGCGGGCATGTGACGCTCTATTCAGACCCGGCCAAGTTTGAAGGGCTTGACCCGGATGCGGATATCACCCTGCGCGACTGGTCTGATTTTGAGACGGATCTGGCCACCCTGTCCGGCCCGGTTCGTGTGGACGGTGCCACCGCCCCCCATCGGGTGCGGCGGGTGCTGGAAGAGGCAGGCACTGCCATCGCAGACGGGTCTGACCCCTGTATCCTGCCCAAGGCCCGCAAAACCCCGGCCGAGATCGCGGCGACCAGATCGGCCCATCTGCGTGACGGGGCGGCGATGGCGCGGTTCCTGCACTGGTTCGATGAAAACGCCCCCTCGGGCAGCCTGACCGAGATTGATTGCGTGTGCGCGCTGGAAGGGTTCCGGGCCGCGACCGGTGCCCTGAAAGATATCAGCTTCGATACAATCGCAGGGGCAGGGCCGAATGGGGCGATTGTCCATTACCGGGTGACCGAAGACACCAATGCCCCGCTTCTGCCAGGTCAGCTATTCCTGATCGATTCCGGTGCGCAATATGAGGATGGCACCACCGATATCACCCGCACCCTGCCCGTGGGCATGGTCGGGGCCGAGGAATGCACCGCGTTCACGCAGGTGTTGCAGGGAATGATTGCGATCCACCGGGCGCGGTTTCCCAAAGGCATCGCAGGCCGCGATCTGGATGCGCTGGCCCGCGCCCCGCTTTGGGCGGCAGGGCGTGATTTCGACCATGGCACCGGGCATGGGGTCGGGGTGTATCTGAGTGTGCATGAAGGTCCGCAACGGCTGGCCCGCACCGGGCTTGTACCGCTGGAACCCGGTATGATCCTGTCGAATGAGCCGGGGTATTACCGCGAAGGGGCGTTTGGCATCCGCATTGAAAATCTGGTGGTTGTGGCGGAAGCGCCTGATCTGCCGGGGGCTGATGCGGCGCGGGACATGCTTTGCTTTGAAACGCTGAGCTTCGCGCCCATCGACCGGCGGCTGATTGACTGCAATCTGTTGAACAGGCTGGAACTGGACTGGCTGAACACATATCATGCCCAGGTTGCCGCGCGGATCGGCCCGCTTCTGGACGGGTCTGCCGCCATGTGGCTGACCCGGGCCACAGCGCCGCTCTGACATCACATCGTTACAGGCCCGGACGCACCCTGCGACTATCCGGGCCATGTCCATGACACCAATCGAGGGAGGGAAAAAACATGTCCGATCATATCACTATTCGCAAAGCGGCAGGCAAATGGGTGGTGCGCGCCGGTGGGGCCGTCATCGGGGAAAGCGATCAGGCGCTGGAACTGATCGAAGGCAGCTATCCCCCGGTGATCTATTTCCCGCGCGGGGATATCGGCATGGCCTTTCTGGAAAAGACCAGCAAAACAACCACCTGCCCCCATAAAGGGGCTGCGACCTATTACACGGTCACCTCACCCGATGAAGAACTGACCGATGCCGCCTGGAGCTATGAAGCCCCGATAAAGGCGGTGGCCGGCATCAAGGACCATATCGCGTTCTATACCGACCGTATCACGGTGGAGCAGCTTTGATGTCGGACGCCTATGCCGTTTTCCGCAGGGAAAACGGCAGGGAAAACTGGAGTTTTCCCGTTCGGAATTCTGCAGAATTCCGGCAATCAGGCTTTGCGTTGCATCCAGCCTGTCGCGATCGGGGTGAAACCCTGTGGTGACCCGCCCCCTCAGCTATGCTCTTCCGCTGCTGTGGCCGCCAGGGCGCTGTTATAGGCTTTCAACGCATCCACATGGAACAGGGCACCCTCCAATGCGGGGGGCGCATCCCCGGGGGCCAGTTGCACCACAGGGATGAAATCAAGGCCCGTGCGTTCGAAAATCGGCAGGGCCCGTTCCAGGGTCGCATGGGCGTCGGTGAACACGCCCTGTTCGATCAGGGTCAGCAGGGCCTCTTCCGGGGCTGTGTTTTCATGGCTCATCGGTCGCATCACCTTGCCGACCCGGAACATCGACAGCAGATAGGCCTGCGGCCCCGCCGCCAGATGGATATTGCGCCGCTCAAGCTGGGTCAGAAAGAAAGACCGGTCCACCAGTCTTGAGGCCAGCGCGGTGGACATCGACACCGCCACCATCACCGCCAGCCCGGTCTGCCAGTCGCCGGTCAGCTCGAACACGATCAGCGTGGTGGAAATCGGCGCCCCCAGAACGGCGGCGGCCACCGCCCCCATACCGGCCAGCGCATAAAGCGTTTCCGAGCCCGAGACCTCGGGCAGAAGCCCGGTTGCGATGATGCCAAAGGCCAGCCCGGCCAGCGCCCCCAGCATCAGCGAGGGGGAAAAGACGCCGCCGCCCATCCGCCCGCCCACGGTGATGGCCACCGCAATGGTTTTGAGCACCGCAAACACAATCGCCTCATACAACAGCAACTCTCCGGTCAGGGCGGCGGAGGTGGTTTCATAGCCCACGCCGATAATATGCGGGAACCAGATCGCGATGCCGCCAAGCAGCACACCGGCCACTGCCGGGCGCAGCCAGCGGGGCAACCGCGCCAGACGCTGCATCAATGATCCCATATCCTCGGCCCAGAATGTGGCCCGCATGAAGGCCACGGCGATCAACCCGCAGATCAGTCCGAGGATCAGGAAAGCAGGCAGTTCCACATAGAATTGCAGGGCGCTGTCATGGCCCAGGGTGAACTCGGTCACATTGCCGAATTCCAGCCGGCTGATCACGGTGCCCGCAACCGAGGCGATGACAATCGGCGCAAAGGCATGCACGGCGAAATGGCGCAGCACGACCTCAAGCGCGAAAATCGCCCCCGCGATCGGGGCATTGAATGACGCGCTGACAGCGGCGGCCACGGCGCAGCCCAGAAGGTCGCGCCCGGTGACCCCGTCGGCCTTGATCCAGTCTGACACGCGCGATGAAATCACCGCTGCCAGATGCACCACCGGCCCTTCGCGCCCTGACGAGCCGCCGCTGCCGAGCGTGATCATCGAGGCCACGGCCGAGGCCAGCCCCGCCTTTTGTTCCACCCGCCCATTGTCCAGTGCTGCGCCCTCGATCACATCCGCGACCGAACGGACGCGCCCATCCGGGGTGAACCAGTGCAGGATCAGCCCGACAACCAGACCACCAAGGGCCGGGATCACCAATATCCAGTACCAGGGCAGGCTTTCGGCAAAGGAATGCAGCATGCGCACATCCTCGACCCCGTAAAGCCGGGTCTGTAACGCGTTGATCCCCATGCGAAAGGCCAGGGCGGCAAACCCTGCGGCGATGCCGATGACCAGGGCGATGAACCAGAACTGAATCTGGCTGGGCCCGCGCGAGCGCAGCATTTGCCAGCCGCCGCGGCAGGAGGCCACGATTGCGGTGCATTGATCCTTCAAAACCGTGCGGGCGCTTTGTGCCAAAGGGGCAATCCCCGTATCACGGACCCGGAAACGCGCATCATCCACCAATGTCGCGGGCCCCTGCGGCGCATCGGCATATCAGGCACCTGCAATTCTGCCGTAGTGGTGCCCATCTTGGTTGTAAATCAAGACGATGCAACTGAACACCCTGCGAAACAGGGCGGGGGTGGGTATCGCTCGCGCCTGTCGCGCTGATCCGGGCAGATCAGAGTTCGAAATGCGCCGCGCAGCGGGTGACCGCGCTTTGCAGTTCCAGCCCGTCATCCGCCAAATAAGGTGTGCCGCTTTGGGTCAGACGGGGGTAGAAACTGGTCCGTGCCATGCTTTCCCAATGGTCGCGCCAGGTATTGGCGGTTTCGGCAATATCACCCAGTCGTTCAGATCCACCGGCCAGATCGACCAGTCGGGCCGGGGTCTGGAACCGGGGGGCGCCTGTGGCTCCGGTTAGTTGGGTTGCGAATTCATAGGCATGCCCGAAGGCGGTCATCACTGCGGCGCAGTGAAAGGCCAGGTCCATCTCGCCCGCGCCATCAGCGGGCCAAAGGATGGGGGCGGCATTTGCCGGTGAATGCAGGGGTAGTGATGCCGCCATGACCATGGCGGCGCAAAGGCGTCTTGCGCGCATCGTGTTACCCTTTCTGTCGTGAGCTGCTCGTCCCGGCAGCTTTGGATCCCCCAGTGGATCCTGCAATCAGGGTAACAAAACCCGGTCGTTTGGGGAAATCACGAAATTCCGCAAATCTGTCATCTGTGGCGTTTCGCCTTTAACAGGACAGAGATGTGCGTGGGATGGGTGTGGTGGGGGACGCTTCAGCCAGCGAACCAGTCGGTTTCGGCATTGCCACCGCACAGCAAAACGGCGACCCGTTCATAGGGTTCCGGTCTGTAGGCCCCTGAGGTCAGCGCCGCAAGCGCGGTTGCCGCTCCCGGCTCACACAGCAGGCGGGTGCCTTCCCATAATTTCCGGGCGGCGGTGAAAACCTCTGCATCGGGCAGAACGATGGCGGTTTTCACCCGTTCGGTGACAATTTCATAAGGCAGGGTGCCGATGGTATGGCCACCCAGTGACCCGGCCGAGATACCAGTGGCGGCCACCTCGATATCGGGCCCTTCCTTCAGGGACAGGGCCAGCGTATTGGTGCCTTCGGTCTCGACCGAGACGACATTCACGCGATCCCCGAACCAGGCGGCGATGCCCCCGATCAACCCGCCGCCGCCGGTGGCAACCAGGATCGTATCAAGCCCGTCCAGCTGATCCTCAATCTCTTTGGCCACCGTGCCCTGACCTGCAAGTGTCGGGGCCGTGTCATAAGGATGGACAGACAGCGCGCCGGTCTTTTCGGCGTATTCGTTATATTCCGCCATCCCGTCGGCGACGGAACCTTCGGTCAGGACAACCTCACCCCCGAAGGCGCGGATACGGCGGAGTTTTTCTTCCTTGGCGATCACGGCGGGTACGAAGATTGTCGATTGATGGCCCAGTTCCGTGGCGGCGAAGGCCACGGCAGCGCCGTGATTACCGCCGGAGATGGCGACGACGCCTGCCCCCGGCACCTCGCGGCTGAGCAGGTTGTTGAACGCGCCGCGCGCCTTGAAGGACCCCGTCACCTGCGTGTGTTCCAGTTTGAACAGGATCGGGTAATCCAGCCCGATTGCGCCGGGTTCAACACTCATGGCGGGGGTGTGGCGGATATAAGGGGCGATGCGGGTCGCAGCGGCGGCGATATCAGTGGGATGAAGCATGGTCAAAGATGTTCCATGTCCATACGCCGCAGTCAATCGGGCTTGAGGGTAACGGCTCAGCCGATATCGCGTAACCCGATCTGACCCGAAGCAAGACGGGCCAGCAGCGCCACATGGATGTCAAGCGCGTCGATGACATGGTATCCGGGGTCATGCCCATCGAAAGCAAGACCCAGATCGGTGCCCGCCATCACGATGGCCTGCGCACCCTGATCCTCGATCATGCGCCGGCCCTCATCGAACAGCCGGGTGCGTTGCGCATCGGTACAGCGGCCCGCGACCGCAATCTCCTGATAAAGCTGGCCAATCCCGTGCAGATCGTTTTCAGGGGCGACAGTGCGGGTCCGGGTCATCTGCCCGTAAAGGCCGGTGCGCATCACACCCTCGGTGCCCAGCAGACCGACGGTGGTCATCCCCTCGGCGGCAAAGGCCGCATCAAGCGGGGTGATCGCGCTGATCAGGGGCAGGGGGGAAAGCGCCTTGGTCTCGGCATAGCAGAAATGCCCGCCAAGCGAGGTGATCGCGGCGCAATCGGCGCCCACGTCTTTCAGACGGGTCAGGAGTTCGGCATAAATCCGGGCCTGAGCGCTCCGGTTATCGGCATTGTTGTTGCGGATCAGATCAAAGACATCGGCCTGAACGATGGTCAGATCAAGCCGGGCGTCCAGCGTGCGCATCCGGGTGATAAGGCGCTGGTAATAAACGATGGTGGCGGCCGGGCCGATGCCGCCGATCAGGCCGATATGCATATGGGGTGCTCCCGTCTGTTGCGGGGGGGATTGGGCGACGGGTCGGGGGCGGAGTCAAATCAGGATTGGTGATATGATCCATTGACCGGGGTGGTGCAGCTGGAAAACCCGCCCCGGTCCCGGGGTTACCCCATGCTCATCGACACGGCGCTTTCCGGCAGTTCCTCGTCAAAGCAGCGCTGGTAGAATTCGGCCACGGTCTGGCGTTCCAGCTCATCACATTTGTTGAGGAAGGTCAGGCGGAACGCATACCCCACATTGCGGAAGATCGACGCGTTTTCGGCCCAGTTGATGACCGTGCGCGGTGACATGACGGTGGAAAGCTCCCCGTTCATGAAAGCGGTGCGGGTCAGGTCGGCCACGGTGACCATCTGGGCGATCTGCTTGCGCCCGGCCTCGGTATTGTAATGGGGGGTCTTGGCCAGCACGATCTGGGTCTCGGCATCATGGCTGAGATAGTTCAGGGTCGCGACCAGCGACCAGCGGTCCATCTGTGCCTGGTTGATCTGCTGAACACCGTGATAAAGACCGGTGGTGTCGCCCAGACCCACGGTGTTTGCGGTTGCGAACAGGCGGAAAGACGGGTGCGGGGTGATGATCTCGTTCTGGTCCAGAAGGGTCAGCTTGCCGTCATGTTCCAGCACCCGCTGGATGACGAACATCACATCCGCACGGCCCGCATCATATTCGTCAAAGACAATTGCAACCGGGTTGCGCAGGGCCCAGGGCAGGATGCCTTCGTGGAATTCCGTCACCTGTTTGCCGTCACGCAGTTTGATCGCATCCTTGCCGATCAGGTCGATCCGGCTGATATGGCTGTCGAGGTTCACCCGCACGGCGGGCCAGTTCAGGCGGGCGGCGATCTGTTCGATATGGGTGGATTTCCCGGTGCCGTGATAGCCCTGGATCATCACCCGGCGGTTATGGCTGAACCCGGCTAGGATCGCCATCGTGGTATCGGGGTCGAATTTATAGGTGCTGTCGATGGCGGGCACCCGGTCGCTGGCTTCGGCAAAAGCCTTGACCTTCATGTCGCTGTCGATGCCAAAACTCTCACGGACCGAGATTTCTTCGGTTGGTTTGATATCGCTGCTCATCGTGCCGTCTGCCATTGCGCTGTCTCGTTCCTGATACCTGTTCGTGGTGGTGCAACATATTGCGGGGGGCTGCAAGGGGAAGGAGGGTTTCCCGTCATATGTATGCGGGGGGATGGCCCGGCAGAGCGGGGGCGGGCCGCGTCAGGCCCCCTGCGGGAGCCATCCTTGGCCCGCCTGGGCGTTTGTCTCGCGGCTGGGGTTATCCGCCAGAGACTGTTCCGGTGGCGGCTGTCGGACGCCTCCGGCGGGCGTATTTGGGACAAGAAGAAGGGGCGCGGGGGCATAGGCCCCCGGGCTGTTTGTCAGGTCAGTTCCAGCAGCTGACCAGAACGGTCATATCCGCGCCAAGCCGGGCCAGCGCTTCGCGGCCAAGTGTCCGGCCACCGGTGGCGATGGCGGGGGTGACACCGGCTTCGGCCAGGACCGTGGTCAACTGGTCGCCGCGCAGGGCGAAGCTGACGCCATCGGGCAGGGCGCGGCCCTCTGCCGCCTCGGGCAGCATCATGCCCAGCACGGCGCCGGATGTATCAAGGACCGGGCCGCCTGCATCGCTGTCTTCCGAGGTGATATCCAGCCGCTGGATGTTCTGTTCCCCGTTCAGGCCGGTGAGATCGGCAAGGGTGCCGAAGGTCAGCGAGGCGGTTGAGAGCGCGCCGTCGAAAGGGAAGCCCGCAACCGCGATATCCGCGCGGAGCCGCGGGGGCCTGCTGGCGAAAGCGGCATGGGCAAGGGGGGCAAGCCGGTTCTGCGGCCGCAGGACCGCCAGGCCAAGATCATCATTGCGATAGGTCAGATCGGCTTCATACACATCGTCGATCATGAGGCGGGTGCACTGGCCGACAACCTGGGTTGTGGTCAGCACAGCGCCCTGATCATCCACGTAAAAGCCCGAGCGGCTGATATCCGGGCGGCGCACCTCAAGCCCCGAGATCAGGTCAATCCCCTGTTCGCTGCCCGGATCCGTGGCGCCCGGGTCCAGTGTTTCGTCGAGGAAGGTCAGGCTTTGTTCCATCATCGGCAGGACGCGGGCCATCTGTGCGTCGCGGTCAGGTGTCCAGATCAGTGTGAAGCCTTTCACCTGACCGTTTTCCAGACGCGCAACCGTATGGGACCGCAGGCTGGCGCTTTGGCCGGTGAGCAGAAAGCTGTCATCGCCACGGGTGCGTTCGCCTTCCAGCGGCACGATTTCGAGGGTTTGCATGATCTCGTAAAGCCCATGCAGGGTGGCGCGATCCCCGGTCTGGGAGATCAGCAGCACCTGAACACCGGATTCCGCTCTGCTGGTGTAATGGACAAAAGGATATTCATAGCGGTCGAACCGGACCATCGCGAGGGGCAGGTTGATTTCGATCCCTGCGCGCATATCGCGGATCGGCCCCATGCCAAGGGCAGCCAGTTCGCCGGTATAGGTGTCGAGCAGCTGGGTGCGCTGGCGGGTGGTGAGGATGCCCGTGGGCTCCAGCCCCTGGGCGGTCTGCCAGTCTGACATGGCGCGGCGCGTGCCGGGGCCGAAAGCGCCGTCGATGCCGGATTGGTAGAACCCGAACCATTGCAGGGCGATTTGCAGGGCCTCACGGGCGGGACGATCAAGCGCGCGTTCGGATTGGCGGGCCTGGGCGGCGGTTTCTTCCGGCGGCGCGACGGGCGCTGCGGGTTCGATGGTTTCGACGGTGGCGGTGGCGGTGGAAACGGGGTCGGATGTTTCCGGCAAGGCCGGGGCCACCGGCTGCGCCGTCAGCGTGTTTGCGCCCACGGGCCAGAATTGCTGCCGGTAGATGGTGCCCAGCTCCACATAGCTGTCGCGCGGGATCAACCCCTGTGCGCGCAGATTGGTCAGTTGCTGATTGGCGTTGCCCGGCGTGAATGGGCCAAGCGCCACCGCATACCAGCCTGAAGCCAGCCGGTAGCCATTCACATTGTCGATCAGCCGGGAATAGGCGCGCACCCGGCTTTCAGCGGTGGCCAGATCCGGATGGGCCTCGATCTGGATCCAGACCCGATCCTGTGCATGTGCAGTCTGTGCGGAAAATACCGCGGCGCATAAAGCAATGCCGATCGCAAGACAAACTTGCGTAAAGCCTCGTGTCATAAAAACAAACCTCATATCGTATGATGCCCGGGCGGTAATGCCCGCATTCTGTCGGCGCAAATTATCAAAACGGGCGGAATTTGCACCCGAAATATGAGCTTTGTGCCAATTGACCCTTGAAGGGGTCACACGTATGGAAGCGCGAAGCTTTGAAGCACCGGAAAATACCTTATGCCCGAACCTGTCCAGCCAAAGAGTTTTCAGGAGATCATCCTGCGCTTGCAAACCTATTGGGCGGCACGGGGCTGCGCGATCATGCAACCCTATGACATGGAGGTGGGCGCGGGCACGTTTCACCCGGCAACGACCCTGCGGTCTTTGGGGTCGAACCCCTGGGCCGCGGCCTATGTGCAGCCCTCGCGCCGGCCCACGGACGGGCGCTATGGGGAAAACCCGAACCGGTTGCAGCATTACTATCAGTATCAGGTGCTGATCAAACCCTCGCCGCCGGATTTGCAGGCGCTGTATCTGGGGTCGCTTGAGGCGATCGGGATTGATATGACGCTGCATGATATCCGCTTTGTCGAGGATGACTGGGAAAGCCCGACGCTGGGGGCCTGGGGTCTGGGCTGGGAGGTGTGGTGCGACGGCATGGAAGTCTCGCAATTCACCTATTTCCAGCAGGTGGGCGGGCATGATTGCCGCCCGGTCTCAGGCGAGCTGACCTATGGGCTGGAACGGCTGGCGATGTATGTGCTGGGCGTGGACCATGTGATGGAGATGCCGTTCAACGACCCCTCCGCTCCGATCCCGCTGCGCTATGGCGATGTGTTCCGCCAGACCGAAGAGGAATACAGCCGCTGGAATTTCGATGTGGCCGACACCGCCGTGCTGCTGAAACAGTTCGAAGAGGCCGAAGCCGCCTGTCAGGCGATCCTGGGGGAGGCCGATGAGGACCCGAAAACCGGCAAGCGGATCGTGATGGCCCACCCGGCCTATGATCAATGCATCAAGGCCAGCCATATGTTCAACCTGCTGGATGCGCGCGGTGTGATCAGTGTGACCGAACGACAGGCCTATATCGGCCGGGTCCGGGCGCTGGCCAAACAATGCGCCGACGCTTTTGTGAGGACCGGGGCCGGGGGCTGGACCGCCGAAACTGACCCGGCTGTGGCATGAGCGGGAAGATCATGGCCTTTATCATCGTGTTTCTGACCGCCGTTTTCGGGGCCACACTCTGGTGGTTCCAGACCCAGGCCTATTATGAACCGGTCGCGGCGGATGCGCCGGCGGCCCAGATTCGTCTGACCAGTTTTCAGGGTGTGGTGGAACCCCTGCTGACCGAAGGGTTTGAAGGCATTGATGCGGGCACATCCCCGCTGCGGTTCCGGGCCTGTTTCACAACACCGGTCAGCCTGCCCACCCTGACCGAGAGTTTCGAGCCATATGAGACCGCCGCGCCCCTGATCGCGCCCGGATGGTTCACGTGTTTTGATGCCGCAGCCATTGGCGCGGCGCTGGAAGATGGCAGCGCCCTGGCCTTTCTGGGCGAGGCCAATACGCCTTATGGAATTGACCGGATCGTGGCGATCACCGGCGATGGGCGTGGTTATGCCTGGCCGCAGATCAACCCTTGCGGAGAGGCCGCCTTTGCCGGTGATCCGCTGCCTGTGAATTGCCCGCCCGCGCCTGAGAGGAATTGAGCGATGCCTGACCTGCTGGTGGAGTTGTTCTCCGAGGAAATCCCGGCCCGCATGCAAAGACGCGCGGCCGAGGATCTGAAAAAGCTGGTGACCGACGGGCTGGTCGAGGCCGGGCTGACCTATGAGAGCGCAGGGGCGTTTTCGACGCCGCGCCGGTTGGTGCTGACGGTGGAAGGGGTGCTTGGCGCCTCACCCACCCTGCGCGAAGACCGGCGCGGGCCCCGGGCCGATGCGCCGGAAAAGGCGTTGGAGGGGTTTTTGCGCTCTGTCGGGCTGACCAGGGACCAGCTTGAGATCAGGGATGAGAAAAAAGGCCGTTTCTATTTCGCGGAAATGGTGAAAGAGGGGCGGCCTGCGGCAGAGATCATCGCCGGATTGCTGCCCGATGTGATCCGCAATTTTCCCTGGCCCAAATCCATGCGCTGGGGCGCGGGCAGTCTGCGCTGGGTGCGGCCCCTGCACCGGATCCTCTGTGTGCTGAGCGCCGAGGATGGCCATGAGGTGGTGCCGTTCGCGCTGGATGGCATCGTTGCGGGGGCCGAGACCGAGGGCCACAGGTTCATGGCGCCCGGCGCGTTTTCCGTTGTGTCTTTCGCGGATTACGAGGCGAAGCTGAAAGCCGCGAAGGTGATGCTGTCCGCCGAGGACCGCGCCGCCCATATCTGGGAGGATGCCAGCAATATCGCCTTTGCCGCCGGGCTGGAACTGGTCGAGGACAAGGGCCTTCTGGCCGAGGTGGCCGGGCTGGTGGAATGGCCTGTTGTCCTGATGGGGCAGATCGGCCCGGCGTTTCTGGACCTGCCGGCGGAAGTGCTGCAAAGCAGCATGCGCGAACATCAGAAATTCTTTTCCGTCCGCAACCCGAAAACCGGGCGGATTGAACGGTTTGTGACCGTGGCCAACCGGGAAACCGCGGATCACGGCGCAACCATTCTGGCGGGCAATGAGAAAGTGCTGGCGGCGCGGTTGTCGGATGCGAAATTCTTCTGGGAAAATGACCTGCGCGTGGCGCGCGACGGCATGGCGCCCTGGCTGGACCAGCTTGGGAATGTGACCTTTCACGCCAGATTGGGCACCCAGGCCGAACGGATTGCCCGGATTGCCGCCCTGACGCGTGAGATCGCGCCCCTTGTCGGGGCAGATGCGGATCAGGCCGCGCAGGCCGCAGAGATTGCCAAGGCAGATCTGTCATCGGAAATGGTTTATGAATTTGCCGATCTTCAAGGGGTTATGGGGCGATATTACGCCAAAGCCACCGGGTATTCCGATGAGATTGCGGTGGTGGCCGAAGAACATTACGCCCCGCTTGGGCCATCCGATGATGTGCCGGTCGCGCCGCTCTCCGTGGCCGTGGCGCTGGCCGACAAGATCGATACGCTGACCGGGTTCTGGGCGATTGATGAGAAGCCGACCGGCTCGAAAGATCCCTTTGCACTCCGCCGGGCGGCACTTGGGGTCATTCGGATCGTTCTGAACAACAGGCTCAGGCTTGACCTGCGCGATCTTTCAAAAGCGGCCTTCCGGCATCATGGCATAGGCTCTGCGGAGGCCACCGGTAGTGAGGATGACAACACCCTGTCATATGTTGCTGATCTGGAAGCTTTTTTCCACGACCGTCTCAAGGTCCATCTGCGCGATGAGGGCATCCGCCATGATGTGATCGACGCTGCCCTTGCCATGCCGGGCTCTGATGATCTGACCCTTCTGGTGGCCCGCGCCCGCGCCCTGTCGGATTTCCTCAAGACCGAGGATGGCGGCAACCTGTTGCAGGGCTACAGGCGCGCGGCGAATATTCTGGCGCAGGCCGAAGCCGCCGATGGGGTCGAATACCGTTATGGGGCGGATGTGAAATATGCCGAAACCGGGGAAGAACGGGCGCTGTTCGCAGCGCTTGGCGAGGCCGAGGCGGCGATCAGACCGGCGCTGGAGGCAGAGGATTTCGCCACCGCAATGACCCGGATGGCGCAGTTGCGCGGCCCGATTGATGCGTTTTTCGAGGCGGTGAAGGTGAATGCCGACAGCCAGCTGGTGCGGCGCAACCGTCTGAACCTGCTGCATCAGATTGTGGAAACCTGCACCCAGACCGCCGATCTGGCCCGGGTTGAGGGCTGAAACGCTTCCATTTTGCAACCTGTCCGGGCGTGCGGGGCTTCCATCCACAGCCTTCTATGGAAAACCTGGGGACAAAGCCGCCACAGGGTCGGTATCTGAACGCTCTGGCGCCCATGGCATTGTTGCAGCCGGTTCCGTCCTTATGTGTTGGCATATAAGCGCAGTGTCTGACCAATATCACAGGCGTGTGATGTAACACTGGACAGGTGACGTGGGGGCAGTATTTTATGCTGCACCTGCAAAGGAATGGTCCATATCATGTTGACGACCCCAGATTTCACCGAAATCACGGCAGGCGCGGATATCAAGGCATCCCGTCACGGCAGCCGGGCGAAATGCCTGCAACGTCTGGCGCGGTTGGGTCTGCCGGTGCCGCAATCGGTGGCGCTGCCTTTTGATACGGTGCAGGCAATTGCCAAAGGCAAGCTGCCGAATATGTCTGCGCTTTGGGGTGTGTTCGATGCCGGTGTGCTGGTCTCGGTGCGGTCATCCAGCCAGATGGCCGATTGGGGCGGGCCCGGCTCGGTGCTGAATATCGGGATGAATGACGCGGTGGCGGCGGATTTGGCCAAAACCCATGGCCCGGATGCGGCGGACGCGCTTTATCTCAGCTTTATAAAGACCTACGCGGTCGATGTTCTGCGTCTGGATGCAGATATATTCGAGGGGCCAATCACCCCGAATCTGGCGAAAATCTATTTCGAGGATGAGACCGAAGAGCCGTTTCCACAGGATCCCGGCACCCAGTTGACCGAGGTGTTGCGCGCGATGGCGCGCGCCTGGGAAGGCACAACCGCGCGGCTGTTGCGGCAGGCGCAGGGGGCGCCGGCGGATGCGGGTCTGGGGCTTGTGGTGCAGCGCATGGCGCTTGGCATCGGGCAGGGGGCCAGCGGGTCAGGCGTGGTGCAGTTCGTTTCGGCCAATAGCGGGCAGGCGCAGATCACCGGCCGGTATCTGCCGCAAGGTCAGGGCCGCGCAGCGTTGAGTGAGGACAAGGCGCAATTCGTGCAATCCGACCCGCGCGGCCCGGCGCTGGAGGATGACTGCCCGGGTCAGGTTGCGGCCCTGCGGGAGGCCGGTGCGCTGATCCGCGCCAAGCTGCGCGAAGAGATGCAGATCGAGTTCACCCTGATGAACGGGGAATTGTTCATACTCGACGCGGTGCGCTGCCCCCGGTCCGGCCGGGCCGAGGTTGAGATTGCGGTGGCGCTCGCCGAGGACGGCGTGATTTCAAAGGGTGAGGCCATGTGCCGGGTGCCGCCCTTTACGCTGAACCAGCTTTTGCACCGGCAGGTGGACCCGGATGCCGCCCGCGATGTGCTGACCCGCGGAATTGCCGCTGCCCCCGGGGCGGCGACGGGCAGGATTGTGTTCACTGCCGAAGCCGCGCAAAGCGCGGCAGCGCAGGATGAAGCCTGTATTCTCATCCGCCGGGAGACCAGCCCCGAGGATATTCGCGGCATGCATGCGGCGCAGGCGATCCTGACCGAGCGGGGCGGCATGACCAGCCATGCGGCTGTGATTGCACGGGGTCTGGGCCTGCCCTGTGTGTCTGGGGCGACAAAATTGCAGATGGATGCCCGCAAGAAAACGCTGACAGTGCCGGGGCGCAAGGTGTTTCACGAAGGCGATGTGATCACCGTTGATGGCTCCTCGGGCGAGGTTCTGGCGGGGGAGGCGGTGATGATCGAACCCGCCCTGGGCGGCGCCTTTGCGACCCTGATGGACTGGGCCGATGACGCCCGCGATATCGGCATCCGGGTCAATGCGGATACGCTGGAAGATGCCACCATGGCGCAGCGCTTCGGCGTGGATGGCATTGGTCTGTGCCGGACCGAGCACATGTTTTTCGATCCGATCCGCCTGACCGTGATGCGCGAGATGATCTTTGCCGAGGAACCCGCCGACCGTGCGGCGGCGCTGGACCGGCTTTTGCCCATGCAGCGCAAGGACTTCACCGAGTTGTTTAAACTCATGAAGGGGCAGACGGTCTGCATTCGCCTGTTCGACCCGCCGCTGCATGAATTTCTGCCTGCGGATCGCGATGGCATTCGCGCGATGGCAGAAGCGATGGATATGCCGGTCAGCCAGGTCGCCGCGCGGATCGAAAGCTTGCAGGAATTCAACCCGATGCTGGGCATGCGGGGGGTTCGGCTGGGCATTACGGTGCCCGAGATTTACGATATGCAGGCCCGGGCGATTTTCGAGGCCGCACTTGCCGCCAGCCGGGGCCGTGCATCGGTCGTGCCTGAAATCATGATCCCGCTGGTCTCCGCCAAGCGCGAGGTTGAACTGGTCAAGGCGCGGATTGATGCGGTTGCCGCTGCCGTCCGGTCAGAAAGCGGAAAGAAGTTCGATTTTCGCCTGGGCGTGATGGTGGAAACCCCGCGCGCGGCCTTGCGGGCCGGAGAGATCGCTGAAAGCGCCTCGTTTTTGTCATTTGGAACCAATGATTTGACGCAGATGGCCTATGGGATGAGCCGTGATGATGCGGGCCGGTTCATGTCGGCCTATGTGCAGCAGGGCGTCTTTCCCGAAGATCCGTTTCAGCGTCTGGATACCGAAGGCGTGGGCGAATTGCTGCTTTTGGGGGCCGAACGGGCGCGTGCGACACGGCCGGGTCTGACGCTGTCGATCTGCGGCGAACATGGCGGACACCCGGATTCGATTGCCTTTTCCCGCGCATCCGGCTTCGACTATGTGTCCTGTTCCCCCTATCGGCTGCCGGTGGCCAAACTGGCCGCCGCACAATTCGCGGTACAGGACAAAAAATTGCCTTGATTGATCTGTACGTTACAAGGCGAGGTTCATAAATCCCGAATGGGAACAGCGCTACCTGTTGGGGGCGTATACAGGCGATTCACAAAACTGAGGGTCAGTTTTACGATCTTTTGCCCGCTCGGTATGAGCTTTGTCGAATTGCTGAAATTTGTGCAAAGGGGCACCGGCCCCGGGATGGATCGGATGGTGGGACGAAGGGTAGGCGCCGCTTTTGCGGCGTGTGTTCTGATGTGGGCAGGGGCAGGGGTGGCACAGGATGTGACCGCAAGCTCTTCAACTGACCCGACATCAGGTATCAATATACGTCTGTCATCGTTGATGGGGGATGAACGCGTGGCGCTCCAGGCGCTGACGCCGGACCGTCTGCGCCAGATCGGCACGCCCTATACGGGCCGGGCCGGGCGACGGGGTTCACGACGCGGCGGGCGCGAGATTTATGATGCCGCACGGCTGGACGCGATGCCGCGTGCGCGTGGCAACCGGCAATGGCAATGCCTGACCGAAGCGCTGTATTTCGAGGCCCGGGGAGAAAGCATTCGCGGCCAATACGCAGTTGCAGAGGTGATCCTGAACCGGGTCGACAGCCGCAACTACCCCGATTCGATCTGCGCTGTGGTCAATGAGGGGACGGGCCGGCGCAATGCCTGCCAGTTCACCTATACCTGTGATGGCCGGCCGGAACGTGTGACCGAAAGGGCGATGCATCGCCGTTTGGGTAAGATCGCCCGGATCATGATGGATGGCGCGCCGCGCAGCCTGACCCAGGGGGCCACGCATTACCACACCACAGCGGTACGGCCGCGCTGGGCGCGGGTCTATCCGCGCACGGCACGGATCGGCAGCCATATCTTCTATCGCCGGACGTAATCAGGCCAACAGGGTCGTTTTAACACGCCCGCGCGCCGCCTTTCGGGTTGCGGGCGGGGTGTCGTGTGATGCTACAGCAGACCCAATCTATGGTATCGTGCTGATCAGACGGAGCCTGTGATGAAAAGCGATGAAACCCGCCTTGCCTTTTCCCACCCGTCGGAACGGGCCAAAGCCACGGCGCCCGATGGGCCGCTGGACCGAATCTCGCTGTCCGATCATGAGCGCGAGGTGGAAATCGGCGCGTTTCAGGCCGAACGTGGCACGACGCAGCGGGTGCGGTTCAATGTGGTGGTCGAAGTTCGATCCGAGGCCGATCCTGACGCCGATGATGTGGATCGGATTCTGTCCTATGACACGATTGTCGAGGCGATTGACGGGGAACTGGCCGCAGAACGTGTAAACCTGCTGGAAACCCTTGCCGCCCGCATCGCGGAGCGGGTGCTGATCCATCCTTTGGCGGCCCGCTGTTTTGTGCGGATCGAAAAGCTGGATCGGGGTCCGTTTGCCCTGGGTGTTGAAATTGTACGCTCTGCGCCGGAAAAGCCCAAATTGCAGCTGGCCGACAAGATGCCCCATCCGCTGATCGTGTTTCTGTCGAATGCGGCGATGGCGCGGGCGGATCTGGGTGCGGTGCTGGACCTGCTGGACAGCAGCGGCGCCCCGGTGATCCTTTGTGTCGGGCCATCTGATCTGCCACGCCCGAAAGCCGCGCATGCGCTGCCACAGCGGCGCATCGACCTGCTTGCAATTGAACAGAATGCCTGGGTTCTGGCCGCATGCGATGACCGCTGCGTGGTGGTCGATAGCCGGACCGAACTGGACTGGGCGATGAAACAGGGGCAGATCAGCGTCTGGGCGCCGTCCAAACTGGTGCTGGATGCGGTCGACGGGCCGGGTGTACAGGCAACGCGCGGCGAGGGGTTGGCCCTGTGGCTGGCAGAAAGTTTTGAAGCTGAACGGCTGATCCTGCTGGGTGGAGACGTGCCGCAAGGGGCCGCCCTGCCGGTGGAGACTTGGCCCGCAGAGGCACTACCGCAGCTTTAGCCGCAGTTCCGTCATCGGCGCACCGCCCATCATATGGCTGCCCGCATGTTTGAACCCGGCTTTCTCCAGCACCCGGATGGATGGGGTGTTGGCGGGGCGGACAAGGCCGTAAATCTCTTCCGCCTTCAGGGCCAGACCGGCATAGTCAATGGCGCCGCGCACAAATTCGCTGGCCAGACCCTGACCCCAGAGATCGGGCAGCAGGTGATAGCTGAGATTGAGGCCCTGATGCTGGAATTTCAGGCTGAGCCCGCCAAGCCCCACCACACGGCCCGCATGGACAAGCGCCCATCGGCCAAACCCGTGACGGGTCCAATGGGCCAGATCCTTGCCAAGGCTGGTGGCGCTGCGGGCTGCATCAAACGGTGTTGGGTCCGGGCGATGCCGGACAACCTCCTGGCGGGCAAAAAGATCCGCATAAAACGGTGTATCCGCAGCCTCGACCGGGCGGCAGGTGATGCGCGCGGTGCGGAACACCGGGGTTGGTTCTATGGCGCGGCTTTCAACGGACATATGGGAAATCTCCCATGTGCGGGGGCGCCGGGCAAGATGTTTGCGCTGGCGCTGCACTGCGGCGGGCGGGGTCTTGCCACTTGCGATGACGCGCGGGCGGCGCTAGGCGACGCCCATGGCACGTTATTTCAGACCAATTCCGTTGCATGACCCCGCTGCTGTTCCGGGCGCGCGGGTGCTGGCAGATGGCTGGTGCCGCTTCACCCAGGTCGAGGTTCTGTCCCGCGATGCGGTGTCGCGGGTTGTTCCGGTCGAAGCTGTCCCGCAGGATGTGCTGGCACGGTTGACCGCGCCGCGGGCCGATATCTGTGATGTGTCGCTGGATGCCCCCCGGATCATGGGTATTCTGAACCTCACACCTGACAGTTTTTCCGATGGCGGGCGTTTCAATGCCCCGGATGCGGCGCTGCGGCGTGTGCAGGAGATGTTGGAAACCGGGGCCGACATGCTGGATATCGGGGGCGAATCAACCCGGCCCGGGGCGGTGGAAGTGCCCGCCGGGGAAGAAATTGCGCGCACCGTTCCAGTGATCGCCGCGTTGAGGGCGGGTGGCGTGACGGCGCCGATCAGCATCGACACCCGCAAAGGGGTTGTGGCAAAGGCCGCGCTCGCCGCAGGGGCGGGGGTGGTGAATGACATCTCGGGCCTGCATTTCGACCCCGGTCTGGCGCAGGTGGCGGCGGATGCAGGTGTGCCGGTCATCTTGATGCATTCCGAAGGTGTGCCGGAAACGATGCAGGATGATCCGCGCTATGACCATGTGCTGCTCGATGTCTATGACGCGCTGGAGGCCGCCGTGACCCGGGCCGAGGCCGCGGGTATTCCGCGCCATCGGATCATGGTGGACCCGGGCATCGGCTTTGGCAAACGCGACCCGCATAACCTGGCGCTGCTGACCCGGATCAGCCTGTTTCACGGTCTCGGCTGCGGGGTGCTGCTGGGGGTGTCCCGCAAGGGCATGATCGGGCGGATCGCGGATGTGGACCCGCCCGAGGCGCGGGGCGCGGCATCGGCGGCGGTTGGCTTATGGGCGCTGTCGCAGGGGATACAGATGCTGCGCGTTCATGATATAGAGGTGCACAGGCAAATGATCTCGCTCTGGTCGACAGCAAGCGGGGCAGCGCCCGGAGCCGGGTTGTGAGGGGGCAATAAAGGCATGACACGCAAGCTGTTTGGCACCGATGGGGTGCGGGGACGGGCCAATGATTTTCCGATGACTGCCGAGTTGGCCCTGCGCCTCGGGGCGGCGGCGGGGCGGTATTTCCGCACCGATGGCAGTCGGGCGCACCGGGTGGTGATCGGCAAGGATACACGGCTGTCGGGCTATATGATCGAGAATGCGCTGACGGCGGGTTTCACATCGACCGGGATGAATGTGCTGCTGCTGGGTCCGGTGCCGACACCGGCGGTGGGGTTGTTGACCACGTCAATGCGAGCGGATGTGGGGGTGATGATTTCCGCCTCCCACAACCCGGCAACCGATAATGGGATCAAACTGTTCGGGCCCGACGGGTACAAGCTGTCTGATGAGGCCGAGGCAGAGATCGAGGCCCTGCTGGGGGGGGATATACACCCCGCAAAAGCAGAGAATATCGGCCGCGCCAAACGGATTGACGATGGCCGGTTCCGCTATATGGAGCGGGTGAAAAGCACGTTTCCAACCGGGCTCAGGCTGGATGGATTGAAAGTTGTGGTGGATTGCGCCAATGGCGCGGCCTATCGGGCCGCGCCAGAGGTGTTGTGGGAGCTTGGCGCCGATGTTGTGGCGATCGGGGTCAGCCCGGACGGGCATAATATCAATGACGGGGTCGGCTCTACCGCGCCGGAGACGGCGGCGGCGAAAATTCGTGAGATGGGTGCCGATCTGGGCATATGTCTGGATGGGGATGCAGACCGGGTGATGCTGATTGATGAAACCGGTCTTGTGGCCGATGGCGACCAGATCATGGCGCTGTTTGCCAATCGCTGGGCCGAAGAGGGGCGCCTGAAAGGGCAGACCCTGGCCGCGACCGTGATGTCAAATCTGGGGCTGGAACGGTATCTGGCGGAACGCTCGATTGATCTGCACCGGACGCCGGTGGGTGACCGCTATGTGGTGGAGGCGATGCGCCGGCACGGGCTGAACCTGGGTGGCGAGCAATCGGGCCATATCGTGATGACCGATTATGCCACCACCGGGGACGGGTTGATCGCGGGGTTACAGTTTCTGGCTGAAATGGTGCGGACCGGGCAGCCTGCAAGCGCGCTGGCGCGGAGTTTTGAGACCGTGCCGCAGCTGTTGAAGAATGTGCGCTATGCCAGCGGGCAATTGCCGTTGGATACGCCCGCCGTGCAGGCCGCGATTGCCGCCGGAGAAGCGAAGCTGAACGGGCAGGGGCGGCTTTTGATCCGCAAATCAGGCACCGAGCCCTTGATCCGGGTGATGGCGGAGGCCGAGGATGAGGCACTGATGCTGGCGGTGGTTGATGAGATTGTCGGTGCGGTGGAAGCGGCGGTCTGACCCCTGATTTATGACGCCCTCGCTTCTCTGCTTTTCAAATATCCTCGCCGAAGGCATCCGGCCCCTCGACTATCGCGCTTTGCGGTTTGCAGGGGCGACCCCATCGCAAATTCCGAGCGCCGGAATTCTCAAGAATTCCATGTGGAAAACTGGAGTTTTCCACCCCCCAGGGCGCATTTGCATCTGAGATTACTGTATTTGATGCAGGTTCAAGGCCGGGCGTTTGAGGGTATTGGTCTGCTGTTGTGATCGCGGAAGGCTTGGGATGCCTCCGGCGGAAGTATTTTTGAGATAGAGAAGACAGCTTTGGGTCAGCAAAACGCTTTATTTCAGCGGCTGGCCCGCGATATAGGTTTGGGTGACGGCGCGGTCATCGCCCATCATGATGGTGGGGAAGACCGCCTCCCAGATATCTTTGGCGCGGGCCTTGCGTTGGGCGATGGCGGGGGTCGATGCAAGGTTGAGGGTGATCAGGTCAGCCTCCATCCCCGGGGCGAGCGTGCCGATCTTGTCTTGCAGGTTCAGGGCTTTGGCAGAGCCTGTTGTGGCGAGCCAGAGCAGTTGGGCGGGGTGCAGGGCATTGCCGCGCAGCTGGGCGATCTCATAAGCCGCAGCCATGGTGCGGAGCATCGAGAAGCTGGAGCCGCCGCCGGTATCGCTGGCGAGCCCCACGCGAACTACCTGCGCGAGGGTCATGTCGAACAGGCCGGAGCCGATGAAGCTGTTCGAGGTCGGGCAATGGATCAGCGCCGCGCCGGTCTCGCTCAGGCGCACGATCTCGCGGGGTTCCAGATGGATGGCATGGCCGAACACGGCGTTCGGGCCAAGCAGGCCATGGGCTTCATAAGTGTCCAGATAATCGCGCGCATCGGGGTAGAGGGATTTGACCCAGGCAATTTCATCACTCTGTTCGCTCAGATGGGTCTGCATCAGGCAATCCGGGTGTTCCGCCCATAATGCGCCGAGGGCCGAAAGCTGCGCCGGTGTGGAGGTGGGGGAGAAACGCGGTGTGATGACATAGCTGAGCCGGCCCTGCCCGTGCCAGCGGTTCAGCAGGGCCTTGCTGTCATCATAGGCGGATTGCGCGCTGTCGCGCAGACCCTCGGGTGCGGTGTCACGATCCATGCAGGTTTTCCCGGCCAGCACGCGCAGGTTCCGGGCCTTGGCCTCGGCAAAGAACGCATCGACGCTGTCCGGGTGGATGGTGCAATAGCTGGCCATTGTGGTGGTGCCATGGGCCAGGGTCAGATCGAAATAGCGTTTGGCGGTTTTCGCCGCATAGGCCGGATCGGCAAAGCGCATTTCCTCGGGGAAGGTATAGCTGTTCAGCCAGTCGATCAGGCGTTTGCCCCAGGAGGCGATGATTGCGGTCTGCGGGTAATGGGCATGGGCGTCGATGAAACCGGGCAGGATCAGGGCATCGCCATGATCGGTGATCCAGGCCCCTGGATATGCCCTGCGCAGGGTGTCGGCGGTGCCCGTGGCGGCGATTTTTCCGTCGCGGATCAGGACCGCGCCATATGGGTCGTGCCGGGCCGCATCCGGCCCCTCTGCAAACGGGTCGCCGGTAAAGGCCAGGGTCTGGCCCAGTAGCAATGTCTCGCCCATCGGAAATCCTTGCCCGTTGCAATTTTTGCCACCCCTGTCATAGCCGTCTCAACAGGGCTGTGTTAGGCAAAAATCGAATTTCAGGGTGCGAGGTGGTCCATGGCCGGTGACGCGGGTGACATCCTTTTGGAAGACAGAGACAGCTATGCGCTGGATGAAAGCCTGCGCGGGCAGGTGCGCCGGGCGGTGCTGGGCGATGATGTGGCGGCCATTGATGCGCTGTTGGAGCCGTTGCACCCGGCGGATATCGCCGACCTTCTGGAACAGATCTCGGGCGCGGAACGCGAAGCGCTGCTGCAATTATGGTCCACTGGCATTGATGGCGAGGTGCTGTCGGAGCTGACCGAGGGGTTGCGCGAAGATGTCATCGCGTTCCTGCCCGACCATGTGCTGGCCGGCGCGGTGCGCGAGCTGGACAGCGATGATGTGGTCGATCTGGTCGAGGATCTGGAGGATGCGCAGCAAGAGGCGATCCTGGGTGCGCTGGATGAGGCGGATCGGGCGGCGGTTGAAGAGGCGCTGAGCTTTCCCGAGGAGAGCGCCGGGCGTCTGATGCAGCGCGAGGTGGTGCGCGCGCCCGAGCATTGGACCGTGGGCGAGATGATCGACCATCTGCGCCGCCACAAGGCGGATCTGCCCGAGCAGTTCTATCATGTGGTTCTGGTCGACCCGCGGATGAAACCCACCGGCTATGTGACCCTGGGGCGGATGTTGTCGACGCCGCGTGATGTGGCGTTGAACGGGATCACCGAAGACAGTTTCCGGATCATCCCGGGCACCCAGCCCGAGGAGGAAGTGGCCTATGCCTTCAACCAGTATCACCTGATTTCCGCCCCGGTGGTGGATGATGACGGGCGGCTGGTAGGGGTGATCACCATCGACGATGCGATGGTTGTGCTGGATGCAGAGGCGCAGGAGGATATTCTGCGTCTGGCCGGTGTCGGCGAGGGCGGGCTGAATGACCGGGTGTTCGAGACGACCCGCCAGCGCCTGCCCTGGCTGGGGGTCAATCTGGTGACCGCGATCATGGCCTCGCTGGTCATTGCGCAATTCGAGGCGGCGATCTCGCAATTGGTGGCGCTTGCGGTGCTGATGCCGATCGTGGCCTCGATGGGCGGCAATGCGGGGACGCAAAGCCTGACCGTGGCGGTGCGCGCACTTGCAACCAAGGATCTGACCCGCGCGAATCTGGTGCGGGTTGTGGGCCGTGAGGCAGGCGTCGGGCTGATCAACGGGCTGGTCTTTGCACTGGTCATGGGGGTGGTGGGGCTGATCTGGTTCGGCTCACCCGCTTTGGGCGGGGTGATCGCGGTGGCGATGGTGATCAATCTGCTGGTGGCCGGTCTGGCGGGGATCATGGTGCCGGTGATCCTGAACCGTCTGGGGGTGGACCCGGCGCTGGCCTCCGGCGCCTTTGTGACCACGGTGACCGATGTGGTGGGGTTCTTCGCCTTTCTGGGACTGGCGGTTCTGGTGTTGTAGAGAGGGCTGAGAAACATCGCGAAAAGGTGGAAAACGCGCGTTTTCCACAAGGATTTCTCGAGAAATCCGGTCAGCCGATAGCGGGCCATGCCTGATGGATCAGCCAGGCACTTCCAGGGTGATATTCCGGCCGTTCTTCACATATTGCAGTGTATTCTCACCGATGGCCGCAACCCGGCCCCCATCGACGCGGTCGCCAACCGTGACCCGTACGAACCGGCCGGACGGCATACGCACCAGGGCGCGCCGGTTTGAAGAGGTGCCGCTGACACCGATCAGGTTCACCCGCCGCAGGTTGATGGCATTGCTGTTGGTGGCCGCCCGGCTGACCGTCGCGCTGGAGGGGATTGAGGGTTGAACCCTGGCAGGTGCACTGGCGGTTTGTATCGTTGCCGCGCCGCTTTGGTCGGCGCGGCCCTGGGTGGCCCGGGCCACCGTATCCGCAAAATTGCCAGGGCGCAGGCGGGGTGTCTGTGACGAGGCGACAGCCAGCGCACTGGCCTGGATAACGCGCACCTCCGGTTCTGCATTACCCGCCAGCACATCCGCATCGAAGGTCGCGCCAGCCGTGCCCTGCTCTGAGGGTGTTGTTGCCGCCTCAGCCTCGCGGGCGGCCAATGTCAGTTGCTGAACAGATGGCGGGCGCGGGCTTGGCCTCCGGTTGGCCAGTTCGCTGACAGTGAAGCCGCCCAGAAGCTGGCGCTCACGCCGTTCGGTCAGATCGGCGGGGCGCGGGGTGGGTTGAAAACTGGCAAGAAGCGCAGTTTGCACGGCTTCTGTTTCGGCGTTGTCACCGGTTTCAGGGGTCTCTGTGACTTCGCCGCCTGTGCGCGGCACCGGACGCACCGGGGGCACACCTGCAAAGACCTGCACGCCGTCAGGCGTGAACGCGCCATCGGCCGTAGGCCGGATCAGACCGTTCGCGTCAAGGTCAAACCTTGTGCCGAAAGGCGGGGGGGAGGCGTAATGTTCCAGCCGGGCCGGGGTCAGTTCAGCCCCGGGCAGGGCCAGCGCGTCATGGGTGACAACCACAGGGTCGATCGAGGCCATATAGATCTCGTCTTCCGCATCCGGGTCAGGCAACACCGGCTGTTCCGGGGGGCGTTGCCAGATGCCGCTGGTGGCATAGGCCGCCTCGGTCTCTTCGGGCGAGGGCAGCAGGGTTTCGGGGTCCACCGGGTCCGGCCCAAGGTCAAGATCGGCATCAATATCCGGCAGATCGGGTTCGGCGGCCGCCTCAGGCGGCGGGGCAGGGGGCAGCGGGACCGGAGCGATTACCGGTGTTTCGGGCTGTTCCAGCCGGGCCAGGTCTTCGCTGCGGTCTGCGGTTGCGGGTGCCTCGACTATGGCCGAAGGGACGGGCGTGGCCACCTGCACATCCGGCGCCTCGCGGCCCAGCCAGCGGGCCACGGTGCTGTCGGGCAGGAACAGGGCTGACCAGACGGCAACCAGCGCAAGGATCAGCAGCAGGATCAGGGTCAGGATCAGCCCGGTTTTCAGCGATGGCCCGCTCCGGTCGGGCGCGCGCCGGGCAAGCAGCCCGTCCATCCCCGGCATATCAGCCTCGGCGGTTCTGGTCAGGATGACGGGATCGGGGATGGTATCAGCGGATTTGCGCGCCATAATCCGGGCCGCAAACCCCGGTGCGGGGGTGTCCTGCATCCCCGCAAGCTCATCCTGATCCGTGGCAGGGGGTGTGGGCAGCGGCATGTCCCCAAGCCGCCTGTCCGGTTCAGGTGTCAGGCGACGGCCCGGGGCATTGCTGGTCTCGACGGGTTGCGCCCTGGGGGGGGCGCTCAACCCTGTGGGGATGTCCTTGTTTGGCGTCTTCTGCGTCACAGGCGTGGCGTTTTCGGCGGGGGTCACCGGTGCCACGGTGTCATCACGTGCCGGGGCGGTCAGGCCAAAGCGGCTGACCCGTTCGCTGACCAGACTGCCCGCCTCCCCTCGGGGGCAGGGGCTTTGCCGCGCCGGGCGCCAAACCCCGTGGGCATCTGCATTGGCCCGTCATCTGGGGTGTCGGTCGGGTCATCCTGTGATGCGTCGTCCGGTGCGGGTGGAGCCGCGGGGGCAGAGCTGGCCTTGCCCTGTCTGGCTGTGCGGGATTTGACCACCGGGGTCAGATCGGGTGTGTCATCCACCTCATCCGGGGGGGCTGTTTCCAGCTCGGGTTCTGCGGGTGCCTCGGGGGCGGGATCATCAACCGGGGGCGCCTCGGGCACAGGCTCAGGCGCGGGGTCTGGCACAGGGTCTGGCGCTGAACTGATCTCATCCACAACCGGGGTCCAGCTGTCCGGGCCAAAGGCCAGCCCGCTATCGGGCATGGTCAGCCCGCGCGCATCATCGGCCAGTTGGAAAAGCGGGACGCCGGGAAATTTCTCAACCGGGGGCGAGGCCGCGAACCCGACCCCGTTGAAGCCGTTGTCACGGGCGAACCCTTCGGCCTCGTCCAGGGTTTCGCGGGCGACCACGGCAAGCGCCGCGCGCCCGCCCCCCAGATCGCGCCAGTCATAGGCCAGTTCCTCCACCGCGTAAGGGGTTAACCCGCCCAACCTGCCGGGGATCGCCGCCGAGCCGCCAAGCCCGTCCAGTTCCGTATAAAGAAGCTGATCGTCGGGCAGGACCAGAAGCGTCGGAAAATTGGCACCGCCCCGTGTCTCGCCCATTTCGCGCAGACCGGCCAATGCGCTGCCCAGATCGGGCACATCCAGTGCTGTGTCCCCGATCAGTGCCCAATGGCCCGCCTGCTGGCGGTGGGCCAGGGCGATGCCTTCCGGCGACAGGAATAACACGAACTCGACAGTCACGGACGACCTCTATCCACGGAGCCACCGGGCAGGGCCCCTCCCACATGCCGATCAGTATAGCAGGAGGCGGGCGATGAAAACCATGCGGCGGCTCTGCGGCATGCGGACCAGCTGATTTCATCTTAAGCGGATTTGAAGCCGGACAAAAGAGGTGCCATGACGGGGATGCGATTTGCCTGATGCCGGCCTTCCGCCCCCGCCGTCAGTGCCTGACGGTTTGCAGCAACAGCGCCTCTTGATCCTGTGTCATTCCACACTTGAGGCTTATTCCCCTGCGGCCTCTGTCCCAATTTAGCAATGGGCCAATCGTGTCGGACAATGGGCGGCAAACAAGACCTGCCGAAACTGCCTTTTCCGTTCCGACTTCAAGGAAATATCTGAACTCGGGTATCGACGGTGCCAACAGAGGAATATCCGTCCAGGGCATGACTTGGGCTTTCGTGATAATATCCTCAGCCACCGGAACGAGCACGGCTTTCGATCCGCTTACATTTGCGATCTCAAGAAGAGCAGCGCCAAACGAAATCGGCTTGCTCGTTACATTCCAGATACCTGACAGCCCGTCATTTGCGCATCGCAATGCGAAAGCAGCAGCATCTCTCACATCAATCATCTGAACTGAGCGATCAAGCGGGGCTGGAACGGGCACTTTTGTGCGTTTGCCAATCGCTTCGTCCAATCGTCGGACCCACCAAGTTAATCGGTCTGTGTAGTCACCTGCACCAACCAGCAGCCCAACTCGAAGAGAGGTTGCACGCTCTCCTAGAAGCTCTTCGGCCTTTTTCTCACATGCACGTTTGAGTGGCCCATAAGAATCTCCGTAAGCGAAAGCAGACGCGCGATCTTCACGTGGCAAACTTGCCGCCTTTTCAAAATCTTCCGTTGATGCATCTGGAACAGGCGCCTCTTCGCTGAGGCCCTCTTCAGTGAATGTGCCGTAGGCCGATATCGACGAAATCAGGACATATCTAGTCAGGCTCTGGCGCAAAGCCCGCAGCAAAAGCTGCACGGATGCCGGAGTATATGCGCAGGTGTCAAAGACCCAGTCAAATTGATGACCTTCCAGCGCAGTCACGTCTTCGTACCGATCTGCTTTGATCACTTCAACTTCGGTCGTAACGTCCGCAACCATCTTGCCCCTCGAGAGGATCGAAACGGAATGCTCATCGGAAATCAAAGCGTCCACAATCGCACCGCCCAGAAATCCAGTACCGCCAACAACGAGACATCGCATCTTGTTTGCTCCAATGATTGGTAAGTGATGACTTACCAATGCTGGCCGATCTTGTCAAAATGGCCTCTCTTGAGACATTCGCCGCGATCTGCGCGAACCGCAGATTCACCTCTTTTCCGGAACTTGGTTCACTGTCATGACCTGACAGTCAAAACCGTTTGACGGTCTACACAAAGAGCCGATTTTCAGGTTTTGCATTTTCGGATTTCATGGCTTGACTTAGAGCATGCTCTAACCTGTAGGCAGTCAAGCGTTGGGACAAGGAGACCAGGTTTTGAAGATCGGTGAACTGGCAAACAGATCGGGTTTATCGGCCCATACAATCCGTTATTACGAGCGGATCGGTTTGCTGCCTTACGCCTTTCGGGACCCGTCAGGCCAACGCGATTACAGCGAAGATATCTTTGATTGGATTGAGTTTCTCAATCGACTCAAAACAACAGGGATGTCCGTGCGCGACATGCGGCGTTACGCGGATTTGCGAGAAGGCGGCATTGCGACGGAGACGGCGCGGCGTGACCTGCTGATCGAACACCGTCAGACCGTGCGCGCCCGTGTCGCTGAACTGCAAAACAGTCTTCTTGTCCTCGACGCAAAAATTGCCGGCTATGCCGACACAGCGAAGAAGGACACAGATCATGACAGTACAAAATGCGCTTCAGGAAACGAGATTTGAAAGAGGCTCCCGCGCGCTTGCCAGGATTGACGGGGCCGGTGGCGAGACTGTCGTCAATGCGTTGGCGGATATCGCACCGGATTTTGCCAGATATCTTGTCGAATTCCCCTTTGGGGATATCTATAGCCGCCCGGAACTTGGGCTGCGCGACCGCGAAATCGCGACCATTGCCGCCCTTGCAGCGATGGGCAATGCGGCCCCGCAGTTGAAAATCCATATTGAGGCGGGCCTGAATGTCGGGCTCAGCCGTGTGGAAATTGTCGAAGTGATGATGCAGATGGCGGTATATGCAGGGTTTCCCGCAGCGTTGAACGGTTTGTTCGCGGCGAAAGAGGTGTTTGCTGAACACGAGATTGCCGGATGAGAACCCGCGCCGCCTTGCCCTGTGTGGCTGCGGCAGGGCTGTTTTCAGGCATCCCGGCACCAGAGGGGGCCGTCCCGCGCCCACGCCTGTCCATTCAAGCGCGGGGCCGCCTTGTGCGGCGACCCCGCTTTACGGTGTCGGCGGTTACCCCGCCGCTTTCGTCAGGGCCTGATCCAGATCGGCGATCAGGTCATTGGCATCCTCGATTCCGATCGACACCCGCACCACATTGGGGGCCGCGCCTGCGGCTTCCTGCTGTTCTGCGGTCAGTTGCCGATGGGTGGTGGAGGCCGAATGGATGATCAGGGAACGCGTGTCGCCAAGATTGGCCACATGGGAGAATATCTCAAGGCTATCGACCAGCTTTATGCAGGCCTCATACCCGCCCTTGACGGCAAAGGTGAACAACGCGCCTGCCCCCTTGGGGCAGACCGTGGCCACCCGCGCGTAATAGGGGGAGCTTTCCAGACCCGCATAGGTGACGAAATCAACCCTGGGGTCCGCCTCCAGCCATTTTGCAACCTTCACGGCGTTTTCCACATGGCGCTCCATCCGCAGCGACAGCGTTTCCACGCCCATCAGCGTGTAATGGGCGGCCTGCGGGTTCATCGTCATGCCAAGGTCGCGCAATCCGATGGCAATCCCATGGAAGGTGAAAGCGAGTGCGCCAAAGGTCTCGTGGAATTTCAGCCCGTGATAGGCAGGTTCCGGCGCGCTGAGCGACGGGAATTTGTCAGAAGCTGACCAGTCGAACGTGCCGCTGTCGATGACGCAGCCACCGGTGACCGTGCCGTTGCCGGTAAGGTATTTCGTGGTGGAATGCACCACCAGTGTCGCGCCATGTTCGATCGGGCGGCACAGATAGGGCGTGGCCGAGGTGTTATCCACAATCAGCGGAATGCCAGCGGCATCGGCCATATCGGCAATCGCCCGCAGGTCGGTGATATAGCCGCCCGGATTGGCGATGCTTTCGCAGAACACCGCGCGGGTATCGGCGTCAATGGCGGCTTTGACCGCGTCCAGATCGTCGAAATCGACAAATGTCGCGGACCAGCCGAAGCGTTTGATCGTCTGACCGAACTGGGTGACTGTCCCGCCATAAAGCCGGGTCGAGACCACGACATTGCTGCCCGGTGTCATCAGCGGGAACAGCGCCATGATCTGTGCTGCGTGGCCCGAAGAACAGCATACCGCGCCAACCCCGCCTTCCAGTGTTGCCAGGCGTTCCTGCAACACCGCAACTGTCGGGTTGGTGAGGCGCGAATAGATAAACCCCACCTCCTGCAGGTTGAACAGCGCCGCGGCGTGATCGGCATCGCGGAACACATACCCGGTGGTCTGATAGATCGGTGTCTGCCGCGCGCCTGTGGCCGGGTCGGGGCGGGCGCCTGCGTGAATTTGCAGCGTGTCAAAGCCGTAGCTGGGGGTGTCTGTCATCTCTTCGGTCTCCCTGCGGGTGCGTTTGCAACAGCTTTAGGGCAAGGGAGACAGGGCGACAATGTTGGCATGCGCAGAAAGAACAGAGTCCCGTATCAGACGCCCGTTTCAGGAACGCGGGTTCGGGGCAGGGCCGCAAGGACGGGACAGCGGATTATCCGGGCTCTGTCATTTCAGACCTTGGCCGGTCTGCCCGGGTATATCTGATTGTCGGCCTGTCGTCTGAGGCATGAGATGGGGCTTGGTGGTTGGCATTTGCCCGCCCGCGACCTTCTCCCCTGCCTTTGCCCTAGACCTTGGGCCCTGGTTGCGGCATTACCGGGCAAAGAGGTTCATGCCCCATCGGAGGCCCTATGTTCAGTTTTCTCAATCGCCTTGTGACCTGGTGGAACGGTCAGACCATCGGCACGCAGTTGATGACCTGGCGCAAGGGCACCAAAGTTGGCGAGGATGATGCCGGTAACACCTATTATCAGGCCGAAGACGGGAAACGCCGCTGGGTGATCTTCAACGGCGAGGCCGAGGCAAGCCGGGTCTCACCCGACTGGCATGGCTGGCTGCATCACACCTGGGACGAGCCGCCGACCGACCGGCCGGTGATGCACAAACCCTGGGAAAAGCCCCATCTTCCGAATTTGACGGGCACAGCGCAGGCCTATGCGCCCGCAGGCTCGATCCGCCGTACCGCGCCGGAAGAGCGTCGCGATTACGAGGCCTGGACCCCTGAATAAACAGCGCCCGCAACAGGCGGCGACGGGTAGAAAGAGGTCGGAACCATGTCCGAGAACACAACCACAGAGATCGTTCTGGGCGGTGTCGTTCTGTCCGCAGCTGTCGGATTTCTGCTTTATATCGCCCAGGCCACAGGGGTGGAGCGGGATACAGGCAGTTATGAGCTGATCGCCTCGTTCCGGTCGGTTGAAGGCGTGGGCGTGGGCACGGATGTGCGGATGGCCGGTGTGCGGATCGGTGCGATCACCGATCTGGCCCTGAACCGGACAAGTTTTCGCGCCGATACAACCTTCAGCGTCATCAATGACATCGAGATCCCCGATGACAGTGCGATTTCGATTGCGTCCGAAGGGCTGCTTGGCGGCTCCTATATTGAGATCGTGCCGGGCGGCTCGCCCTTTGCATTGGACCCCGGCGGAGAGATCACCAATACCCAAAGCGCGGTCAGCCTGATTACCCTGCTTCTGCGCTTTGTCAGCGGCGATGGCGAGGATACATGAGGGCCGTTGCTCTGGCTGCCCTGCTGGCTTTGCCCCCCGCCCTGTTTCCGGCCCTGACCGGGGCGCAAGAGGCAACAGATGGGGTGTTCGTGCAGGAAACAGGCGATGGCACCCGCCTGGAACAGCGCCCCAACACAAGGGCGACCACCTCGATCAATGCGCCGCCGGTTGCCGCTGCCGAGGGGGCCGTTCTGCGGGCGCTTGACAAGACTCTGGGCCAGCCCACGGATATCGAGATGTCAGACGGGCAGACGGTGGTTTTCGGGCGCATCGCGATCCGGATGTTTGAATGCCGCTATCCGATTGACAATCCATCGTCTGATGCTTTCGCCCATATCCAGATCCTTGATCTGGAGGGGACGGAACTGTTCAACGGGTGGATGGTGGCCTCCAGCCCGGCGCTGGTGGCGTTGGAACACCCCCGTTACGATGTCTGGGTTCTGAGGTGCAGAACCTCCTGAACGCTGACAGGTTCTGGCTGCGCACCAAACGCGGCCTCCCAGTCAAGGGCCCGTTCCAGATATCTGTGATAGGTCGCCCGGGGGATCTCAACAGCGCCCATGCGGATCAGGTGGTCGGTCACGAATTGCGTATCGAACAGCTGAAACCCGCCATAACGCAACCGACAGACCAGATAGGCCAGCGCGATCTTTGAGGCATCCGGGCGGTGCGAAAACATGCTTTCGCCGAAAAACGCCGCCCCAAGTGTGACGCCATAGACGCCACCCACAAGGGTCTCACAGTCCCAGACTTCCAGGGAATGGGCGAACCCTGCGGCGTGAAGCTGCTGATAAAGGTCGAATATCTCGGCATTGATCCAGGTTTCTTCCCGGTCGGCGCAGCCCTGCACGGTCGCCTCGAAATCCGTATCCACGCGAATATCGAATGGTTCGGCCCTGATCCGCCGGGCCAGTGAGCGCGACATGTGGAACCCGTCAAGCGGCAGGATACCCCGGCGCTGCGGATCGACCCAGAAAAGATCGGGGTCATCGCGCCCCTCTGACATCGGAAAAATCCCTGCCGCATAGGCGCGCAGCAGAAGATCAGCCGTCAGGGGCGGGCGTTTCTCGGGGCGCAGATCATGCGGCATGGGGGCATGATACGCAGGTTGCGCGGAAAAATCCCATGGGTTTTTTGGGCGGGTCGCGGCCTGGGCCGGGATCAGAGGGGTAATGCCATCTGCGCCTCGATATTTACGTGTGTAATACAATATTTGTGATATACAGGTTATATGTTCGACTACGAATCCATTTCCCTGCATTGGGTCAACCGGCTTGGCTTTCTGGTGCGTAAAGAGCTTGGGCAGCGGTTTCGCGACCATGGCTATGATGTCACCCCGGAAGAATGGGCGGTTTTGCTGATCCTGTGGAAACACGGGGCCCAGACCCCGGGCCGGATCGCCGATGTCACCTTTCGCGACCGGACAACCGTGACGCGGCTGGTTGATGGCATGGTCAAAAAGCACTTGGTTGAACGGGATGCGGACCCGAAAGACCGGCGCAAATCTCTGATCGGGGCAAGCGCGTTTGGCCAGAGCCTGCAAAGCGCGCTTGTGCCAATTGCGGCTGATCTTATCCACAAGGCAATGGCCGGGATCAGTCAGGCGGATGCGCTGACGACGCTACGTTGCCTCAGACAGATGACCGAGACCCTTTTGCCCGGTCAACATGCGCCACTCCCTCACCCCCCGGATCAGGAGATGTGATATGTCCGACTATAATTACGATGCCTTTTCTTCCAGGGATTACGATTTCGACATCTCGACCGGGCCGATGCCCGGGGAAAAGGCCCCTGATTTTCCGGTATCCACAAGCAGCGGAGAGGAAAGGCACCTGCTGGATTTCGACGGGGATTTCCTTGTTCTGGAAACCGGCAGCATCACCTGCCCGCTGTTTCAAAGCCGGCGCAGGATGATGGGCGCCCTTGAGGCCGAATTTCCGGGTATCAGCAATGCCGTGCTTTATGTGCGGGAGGCCCATCCCGGTGCGGCGATCCCAAGCCATGACAGTTTCGAGGACAAACGTGCCTGTGCAAACCGGTTGCGCGAGGAGGATGGAGAGGCCCGCCTTGTGCTGGTCGACGGGATCGAGGGCGCGGCCCATAACGCCTATGGCGGCATGCCCAATGCGGTTTTCATCATCAACAGGAACGGCTGCGTCCTGTTCCGGTCGGACTGGAACAACCCGTCCGCCACAAGACAGGCGCTTGCCACGCTGATCGCGGGCGGATCCGTGCGCGCCCGAAGCTATTTCCGCCCGGCGGTTCCAACAACGGTTCTGCGGACATTGGGGCGTGCAGGCAAAGGGGCCTGGCCGGATTTCCTGCGCGGCCTTCCGGTTCTGATCTGGTGCAATCTGATCAAGCGGAATATCCGCCTGGCCTTCAACCGCCCCCCGGCACTGACGCGCGACACGACCTGTTGAGGCATCCGCCTGGAATTCTGCACCAAATATACATTGCGCAGAGGGCCGCGCCCGTACCGAGGGGCAGGAAGCGAAGCGCCCGTCCCGTAGGGGCGGTTCGGGCGCTGCCCGGCGGTGCCGCCGGGCGAAAGGGCGTGGTTCAGAATGTCAGTCCGAATCTATAAGCTGCTATAGGCAAAACGCATAAAACGCCTGGTCAGCTGTTCAGATTGGTTTCCAGCCAGGTTTCCAGCCAATGGATGTTGTAAGCGCCGGTTTGCACCGCCTCTTCCTCCATCAGTGCGGTGAAAAGCGGCAGGGTGGTGTCGACACCATCGACAATCAATTCACCCAACGCGCGTTTCAGGCGGGACAGGGCCTGCGGACGGTCCTGACCATGGACAATCAGCTTGGCGATCAGGCTGTCGTAATATGGCGGGATCGAATAGCCGTCATACAGCGCTGAATCCATCCGCACACCCAGCCCGCCGGGTGCATGATACTGGGTGATCTTGCCGGGGCAGGGGGAGAAATTCGGCAGTTTCTCGGCATTGATACGCACCTCGATGGCGTGGCCGTTGACCTGCAAATCCTGTTGCGTGAACGACATGTCCTCGCCAGCGGCCACACGGATCTGCTCGCGCACCAGATCGACGCCAAAGATTGCCTCTGTCACCGGGTGTTCAACCTGAAGGCGGGTGTTCATCTCGATGAAATAGAAATCGCCGTTTTCATAAAGAAATTCGATCGTACCCGCGCCCTCATAGCCGATCTCGGCCACGGCCTTGGCACAGGTGGCCCCGATCTCGGCCCGGGTCTCGGCGCTGATCGCGGGGCCGGGGGCCTCTTCCAGCACCTTCTGATGGCGCCGCTGCAGGGAACAGTCGCGTTCCCCCAGATGCACCGCCTGACCACGCCCGTCGCCAAACACCTGCACCTCGATATGGCGCGGCGTGCCCAGATATTTCTCCAGATAGACCTCATCATTGCCGAAGGCCGATTTCGCCTCGGCCCGCGCGGTGCGAAAGGCGGTTTCCAGATCCTCGGCGGTTTTGGCCAGTTTCATGCCGCGCCCGCCGCCGCCCGCCGTGGCTTTCACGATCAGCGGAAACCCGGTGTCCTGGGCTACCGCGCGTGCAGCTTCCATATCCGGGACGCCACCGTCAGAGCCGGGCACGCAAGGCACGCCCAGGGCTTTCATCGTGTCCTTGGCGGTGATCTTGTCCCCCATCATGCGGATATGGGCGGCCGAGGGGCCGATGAATTTCAGCCCGTGATCCTCGACAATCTGCACGAATTGCGCGTTCTCGGACAGAAAACCGTAACCCGGGTGGATCGCCTCGGCCCCGGTGATCTCGCAGGCCGAGATGATCGCGGGCACGGACAGATAACTCTGTGTGCCGGGGGCCGGGCCGATGCAGACGGCCTCGTCCGCCATACGCACATGCATCGCGTCGCTGTCGGCGGTGGAATGCACGGCCACCGTGCCCACACCCATTTCGCGCGCGGCGCGGATGACACGCAATGCGATCTCGCCGCGATTGGCGATGAGGATTTTGGAGAACATGTGCCTGCCGCCCTATTCGATGATCATCAGGGGCGCGCCAAATTCCACCGGGGCACCATCTTCGACCAGAATACGTTTGACCGTGCCGGATTTGGGGCTGGGGATCTGGTTCATGGTTTTCATCGCCTCGATGATCATCAGGGTCTGCCCCTCGGTCACTTTGTCACCAAGACTGACGAAAGAGGCGGTGCCGGGTTCGGGTTGCAGATAGGCGGTGCCAACCATGGGCGAGGTCAGCGCATTGGGATCCTGCGCGGGATCGGCGGTTGCCGCAGGCGCCGCAGCCTCGACCGGTGCGGCGGTGGCAGGGGCCGCAGCAGCAGGGGCAACGGCAACCGGGGCAGCGGCGTGCTGCACCACCTGCATCTGGCGCGAAACACGGACATTCAGGCTGTCATCCGCGGCATAGTCGCGTTTGACCTGCAATTCGGTCAGGTCATTTTCCCTGAGCAGTTCGGCCAGCGCCTTGATAAAGGCCACATCCCCGTCATGCGTTTTATTTGCCATGGTGTTCTGTCCTCGCCGCGTTTTCTGGCTGTTATCTGAGTTGGGCCTTCGTGTCCCCGTGCCTGATGTCTGACCATATACTGCACAAGCAGAGGGGATAAAAGCGGGTGAAGAGGGGAAAAGCAGCCAAAGTGTTGCCAGAGACAGGTTTCACCAGATGCCCGATTTTCCGGCAGTATCGCGGATTTTGGCGGCAACCGGGGGGTGTGAGGCCGCATTCCGCCCAAAATCTAATAATTTACCATTTGATAAAATTTTTGACCTGTGCAAACTTTCAGCAGATATAAGCCATTCGATCAGGGAGGGATGAGAATCCCATGACGAACAGCCCGTTCACCCCAGGCATCGCGCCCGGACGTTTGCAGCCCGGTGCCTATGACGCGAATTTCGACGATTTGCATGCGCCGCTTGACGGGCATGAAGCACAGGTCGCCGCCGATCGCTGTTATTTCTGCCATGACGCGCCCTGCATCACCGCCTGCCCCACGGATATTGATATTCCGCTGTTCATCCGGCAGATCGCAACCGGCACCCCGGAAGCGGCGGCGCGAACGATTTTCGAACAGAATATTCTGGGCGGCATGTGCGCCCGGGTCTGCCCGACGGAAACGCTGTGCGAAGAGGCCTGCGTGCGCGAGGCCGCCGAGGGCAAGCCGGTTCTGATCGGACAGTTGCAGCGGTTTGCCACCGATACGGTAATGGCCTCCGGGGCAGAGCATCCGTTCACCCGCGCCGCGCCGACGGGCAAGACCGTGGCGGTTGTGGGGGCGGGGCCCGCAGGTCTGGCCTGTGCGCATCGGTTGGCGATGCATGGCCATGATGTGGTGATCCATGATGCCCGGCCCAAGGGCGGCGGTCTGAATGAATACGGCATTGCGGCCTATAAGACGGTGAATGCCTTTGCCCAGGCCGAAATCGACTGGCTGATGGAAATCGGCGGGATCACCCTGGAAACCGGCAAGGCGCTGGGTGCGGATGTCACGCTGGACAGTCTGACCAAAGGGTTTGACGCGGTGTTTCTGGGCATGGGGCTGGCGGGTGTGAATGCGCTCAGGGCCGAGGGTGAGGATAAGGATGGCGTGCTGGATGCGGTCGGGTTCATTTCCGATCTGCGTCAGGCCAGCGATCTGGCGGGGCTGCCCATCGGCCGGAATGTGGTGGTGATCGGCGGCGGGATGACCGCGGTTGATGCCGCCGTGCAATCCAGATTGCTGGGCGCAGAGATGGTCACGATCCTCTACCGCCGGGGGCCGGACGCGATGCCGGCCAGCCAGTATGAGCAGGATCTGGCGGCCTCCAAAGGGGTTCGGATCGTGTTCAATGCGATGCCGGTGGCGGTTTTGGGCAACGGGTCGGTGACCGGGGTGCGGGCGGAATATACGCGCGCCGAGGGCAAAAGCCTGGTGGGCACGGGGGAAACCTTCGATATCCCCGCCGATCAGGTGCTGAAAGCCATCGGCCAGACGCTGGAAGGCACGCCTGATGGGTTGCAAATCGAAGGCGGCAAGATCGCTGTCACCGGCCCGGGTCAAACCGGCGTGGCCGGTATCTGGGCCGGGGGCGATTGTGCCAGCGGTGGCGAAGACCTGACCGTGACCGCCGTGGCCGAGGGTCGCGATGCCGCCGAGGATATTCACAAGGCGTTGTCATGAAATGGGCCTTGGCGCTTTTTCTTCTGCCACTGTCTGTCTGGGTCTTCCCGGTCTGGGCGCTGTCTGATGAGGCGTCGATCCTTGGCAACTGGTGCACGCTTGAGGGCCGGGGCGAGACGATCTTCTACATCGAAGCGGATGCGCTTGGCGTCCATGAGCACACGATGTGTGACTGGCATGAGCCGCCCGGCGGCCCCGCGCTGACCACGCTGATCGACTGTCGCAATATCCATTTCGAGGGCGACCGGGTGATCGAGACACCCCGCCAAACCTATACCTTCATTGCCGCCTTGCAAAGTGACGACACCCTTCTGGTGCAAGTGGAAAATGAGCCGCAAGCTCGCTACCACCGCTGCGATTATTGACGAAAGGAGCCTGAACCATGGCCGATCTTTCCACCAACTTCCTCGGCATCAAATCACCCAACCCGTTCTGGCTGGCCTCGGCCCCGCCGACGGATAAGGAATATAACGTGGTGCGCGCCTTCAAGGCGGGCTGGGGCGGGGTGGTCTGGAAGACGCTTGGCGAAGACCCCCATGTGGTGAATGTGAACGGCCCCAGATATGGCGCGATCTATGGCGCTGACCGGCGGCTTCTGGGGCTGAACAATATCGAGCTGATCACGGACCGCCCGATGGAGGTGAACCTGCGCGAGATCAAGGCGGTGAAACGCGCCTGGCCGGACCGCGCGATGATCGTGTCGCTGATGGTGCCCTGCGAGGAAGGCGCGTGGAAGAAGATCTTGCCGCTGGTGGAAGATACCGGCGCCGATGGGATTGAGCTGAATTTCGGCTGCCCCCACGGGATGAGCGAACGCGGCATGGGCGCGGCCGTGGGCCAGGTGCCGGAATATATCGAGATGGTGGCGCGCTGGTGCAAGGCCAACACGCGGATGCCGGTGATCGTGAAGCTGACACCCAATATCACCGATATCCGCTATCCGGCACGGGCCGCGAAGGCGGGCGGTGCCGATGCGGTCAGCCTGATCAACACGATCTCGTCGATCACCTCGGTCAATCTGGACACGATGAGCCCGGAACCCTCGATTGACGGCAAGGGCTCCCATGGGGGCTATTGCGGCCCGGCGGTGAAGCCGATTGCTCTCAACATGCTGGCCGAGATTGCGCGCGACCCGGAGACCTACGGCCTGCCCATTTCCGGGATCGGCGGGATCACCACCTGGCGGGACGCGGCAGAGTTTCTGTCGCTTGGGGCCGGAACGGTGCAGGTTTGCACGGCGGCAATGACCTATGGGTTCAAGGTTGTCGAAGAGATGGCATCGGGTTTGAGCCAGTGGATGGATGAAAAGGGCTATAGCTCGATTGATCAGGTGGTTGGCCGGGCGGTGCCGAATGTGACGGACTGGCAATATCTGAACCTGAACTATGTGGCCAAGGCCAGGATCAGCCAGGAGGATTGCATCAAATGCGGGCGCTGCTATGCGGCTTGCGAGGATACCTCGCATCAGGCGATCTCGATGTCGGAGGACCGGGTGTTCGAGGTGATTGATGAGGAATGCGTGGCCTGCAATCTTTGCGTGAATGTCTGCCCGGTGGAGGATTGCATCACAATGGAAGCGCTGGACCCGGGCCAGATGGATGCCCGCACCGGGAAAGTGGTGGACCCCGATTACGCCAACTGGACCACACATCCCAACAACCCGGGTGCCTGCGCGGCGGAATAAAGGGTCTTGCGGATGCATTGAAACAGTCTGCGGCGGAATTTGCGTTCGAAATCAGCAAATAAAGCACCAGACTGAAATCCTGCACCATCCTGCACCATGCTCCCGCCCGGCGGCCCCGCCGGGCAGCGCCCGAACCGCCCCCACGGGGCGGGCGCTTCTCGCCCTCCCCTCGGTTCGGGCGATGCCCTCCGCGCAAACTATATGTGATGCAGAATTTCTGCCCAGTGCTTTATTTGCTGATTGAGAGGTGGAAAATTCTGTTTCAATGTTAACGAAAACGCTACAGGGGCGTGGAAAACAAGGGTTTTCCACAAGGAATTCCCGGGAATTCCGGCGCCGTCATGCCGGGGCCAGAAGCCTGGTGAACAAGACCCGAAGAAACGCTTCCGCCTCGGCAAACGGGTCGCGCCCCGGGCCCAGAACCGCGTGTATCTGCACGTCGAAATCCGCGTAATGCTGGGTCAGCGCCCAGATCGAGAAGATCAGGTGATGAGGGTCCACATCCGCGATCTGGCCTGATTTGGCCCAGCCGCGAATGATCACCACTTTCTCATCGACCAGGGCTTTCAGATCGGTGGCCAGCACCTCTTGCATACGCGGCGCACCCTGCACGATCTCATTTGCAAACAAGCGGCTTTCGAGCGGGAAATCCCGGCTCATCTGCAGTTTACGGCGCACATAGCCCAGCAATTCCTCAACCGGGTCGCCCTCAGGCTTCATCTCGCGCAGCGGGTCCAGCCAGGTATCCATCAACTGGCTCAACAGCGTCACATGTATCGCCTCTTTCGAGGGGAAATAATATAGAAGATTGGGCTTTGACAGCCCTGCCTCCCGCGCGATCTGATCCAGCGTTGCGCCGCGAAACCCGTGTTGTGAGAACACCTGCAGGGCGGCGTTCAGGATGGTTTTTGTGTTTTTGCGCTGAATACGGGTGCGCGGCGGCTGAATGTTCATGGGGTTTACTGTGCCACTCCTTGCGGCACTGGGGCAAGCGCCAAGCAGGGAATGCCCAATCTGGCGGCATGATCGCCCGTTTGCCCATCATTTGCCTTGCGATTGGGCGTTTTCCGGCGTTCAATTTCTTGACTGATCATCTGCCTCTGCTAGCGTGATCTTGACCAGATGGTCAAAACAACCCTCCAAGCCGCCCGGTGACAGACCGGTGCTGCCAGATAAGGTGATCCAAATGGCGCTGGACCGCTCCACCCCGAATGACCTTTCCGCATTCTGGATGCCCTTCACCTCGAACCGGCAATTCAAGCAGACCCCGCGCATGTTCGTTTCTGCCGATGGGATGTTCTATAAAACCGCCGACGGGCGCGAGGTGCTGGATGGCACGGCGGGCCTGTGGTGCTGCAATGCGGGCCATAAACGGCCCAGAATTGTCGAGGCGATCCAGGCCCAGGCGGCAGAGCTTGATTATGCGCCCGCGTTCCAGATGGGGCACCCGAAAGCCTTCGAGTTGGCCAGCAAGCTGCGCGACATGGCGCCGGAACCGTTTGAACATGTGTTCTTCACCAATTCCGGGTCGGAAAGCGTGGAAACCGCGCTGAAGATCGCCATCGCCTATCAGCGCGCCATCGGGCAGGGCACACGGACCCGGCTGATCGGGCGCGAACGGGGCTATCACGGGGTGAATTTCGGCGGCATCTCGGTGGGCGGCATCGTCAATAACCGCAAATATTTCGGGTCGCTTTTGACCGGGGTCGATCATCTGCCGCATACGCATCTGCCCGATCAGAACGCCTTTACCCGTGGCCAGCCGGACCATGGCGCCCATCTGGCAGAAGAGCTTGAGCGGATCGTGGCCCTGCATGGGCCCGAAACCGTGGCTGCCGTGATCGTGGAACCGATGGCGGGGTCCACCGGTGTGCTGATGCCGCCCAAGGGCTATCTGGAACGGCTGCGCGAGATCTGCACCGCCCATGGCATCCTGCTGATCTTCGATGAGGTGATCACCGGGTTCGGGCGTCTTGGCGCCTCTTTCGGGGCGGAATATTTCGGCGTCATGCCTGACCTGATCACCTGCGCCAAGGGGCTGACCAACGGGGTGATCCCTATGGGCGCGGTGCTGGCCACGAAAGAGATCCATGACGCGTTCATGACCGGGCCGGACCATATGATCGAACTGTTCCATGGCTATACCTATTCGGGCAATCCGATGGCCGCCGCCGCCGGTCTGGCGACGCTGGAAACCTATCGTGAAGAGGCATTGTTTGATCGTGCCGCCGATCTGGCGGGCTATTGGGAAGACGGGCTGCATTCGCTGCGCGATTGCCCCCATGTGATCGACATCCGCAATGCGGGGCTGATCGGCGCGGTGGAGCTGGAGCCGATCGCGGGGGAGCCTACGAAACGCGCCTTCCAGGCTTTCCTTGACTGCTATGAGAAGGGCGCCCTGATCCGCACCACGGGCGATATCATCGCGATGAGCCCGCCGCTGATTGTCGAGAAAGCCCATATTGATCAGCTGTTCGGAACCCTGCGCGATGTGCTGATTAATCTGGATTAAGCCCGCCGATCAACAGGCAGAAAACCTTGGGGGAATGATAATGCCGGCACCCGGCGAAAATATGAAGATCAATGGGGAGCGCCTGTGGGACTCGCTGATGGAAATGGCCCAAATCGGCCCCGGCGTGGCAGGTGGCAACAACCGCCAGACCCTGACCGATGAGGATGCGGAGGGCCGCACCCTGTTTCAGGGCTGGTGCGAGGCGGCGGGCTGCTCCATGGGGCTGGACCAGATGGGCAATATGTTCGCCCGGCGGGAAGGCACCGACCCGGATGCCCTGCCGGTCTATGTCGGCTCCCATCTCGATACCCAGCCCACGGGCGGCAAATATGACGGGGTTCTTGGCGTGTTGAGCGGGTTGGAGATTATCCGCTCCCTCAATGATCTGGGGATCCGGACCAGACACCCGATCGTGGTGACCAACTGGACCAATGAGGAAGGCACGCGCTACGCCCCGGCGATGCTGGCCTCGGGCGTGTTTGCCGGGGTCCATACCCAGGATTGGGCCTATGACCGCGCGGATGCGGAAGGCAAGAGCTTCGGGGCAGAACTGGAGCGGATCGGCTGGAAGGGTGAGGAAGAGGTGGGCGCGCGCAAGATGCATGCCTTTTTTGAGTTGCATATCGAACAGGGTCCGATTCTGGAGGCTGAAGGCAAGGATATCGGCGTTGTGACCCATGGTCAGGGCCTTAGCTGGACACAGGTGACCATCACCGGCAAGGACAGCCATACAGGCTCGACCCCCATGCCGATGCGTCGGAATGCGGGGCTTGGCATGGCCCGCGTGCTGGAGCTTGTGGATGAAATTGCCCTGTCCCACGCCCCCGATGCGGTGGGCGCTGCGGGGCATATCGACATCTATCCGAACTCGCGCAATGTGATCCCGGGCAAGGCGGTCTTCACTGTCGATTTCCGGTCCCCGGATCTGGCGGTGATCGAGGATATGGAGGCACGGCTGCAAACGGGCGCATCGGAAATCTGCAAGGATATGGGCCTTGAGGTGGCGTTTGAGAAAGTGGGCGGGTTTGATCCGGTACAGTTTGACGAAACCTGCGTGACCGCTGTGCGTGACGCGGCCCTGCGTCTGGGCTATTCCCATCGTGATCTGATCTCGGGCGCGGGCCATGATGCCTGCTGGATCAACAAGGTGGCGCCGACCGCGATGGTCATGTGCCCCTGCGTTGACGGGCTCAGCCATAACGAGGCAGAAGAGATCAGCCCGGATTGGGCCGCGGCGGGGGCCAATGTACTGTTCCATGCCGTTGTCGAAACAGCTCAGATCGTGGAGTGAAGATATTGAAGAAATTTATCGTTTTGGGTGGGGTTCTGGTCCTGGCCGCCTGCGAACCGGCCCCGCCTTCCGACCCCAACGCGCCCTCGGTGGAATTTTCCGAGGAAACCCTGGCCCTGCTGCCGCGCGGGCAGGATCTGACCAATGTCGTTCTGCAGGACGACAATTGCTATTGGTTCCTGCATCGCGGCCCGGTGGAAGACACCTATATCCCGCTGCTGACCACCGAGGGGCGCGGGATCTGCACCCAGGCCTGAGAGAGACCGACCTGAAACGGGGAGAAAGATGACATGAGCAAGGTGATCAAGGGCGGCACGGTGGTGACCGCAGATCGTCAGCAGAAGGCCGATGTGCTGATCGAGGGGGAGACCATCGCCGAGATCGGCGAAAACCTGTCCGGCGATGAGGTGATCGACGCCGAGGGCGCCTATGTCATCCCCGGGGGGATCGACCCCCATACCCATCTGGAAATGCCGTTCATGGGCACCACGGCGGCGGAAACCTTTGAATCCGGCACCTTTGCCGCGGCGGCGGGCGGCACCACGATGCTGGTTGATTTCTGCCTGCCGGGTGAGGATGGCAGCCTGCTGAACGCGCTGGATGACTGGGACCGGAAGTCGAAAGACCAGATCTGCACCGATATCTCATACCATATGGCGATCACCGGATGGAATGAGACCATTTTCAACGAGATGGAGGCCGTCGTTAAAGAGCGGGGCGTGAACACGTTCAAGCATTTCATGGCCTATAAGGGCGCGCTGATGGTGGAGGATGACGAAATGTACGCCTCCTTCAAGCGCTGTGCCGAATTGGGGGCGCTGCCGCTGGTCCATGCGGAAAACGGCGATATCGTGCAGGAGTTGCAGAACAAATACATGGCCGAGGGGGTGACCGGCCCTGAAGGCCATGCCTATTCCCGCCCGCCCGAGGTGGAGGGGGAAGCCGCGAACCGCGCAATCATGATTGCCGATGCAGCGGGAACGCCGCTTTATATCGTGCATGTGTCCTGCGAACAGGCCCATGAAGCGATCCGCCGGGCGCGGCAGAAAGGCATGCGTGTGTTTGGCGAACCGCTGATCCAGCATCTGACGCTGGATGAAACGGAATATTTCAACAAGGACTGGCAATATGCCGCCCGCCGGGTGATGTCGCCGCCATTCCGCTCGAAAGACCATCAAAACAGCCTGTGGGCCGGTTTGTCCGCAGGCTCATTGCAGGTTGTGGCCACGGATCATGCAGCCTTCACCGATGAACAGAAACGCATGGGGCTGGACAATTTCACCACCATCCCCAACGGCACCGGCGGGCTTGAGGAACGGATGGCGATGCTGTGGACAAAGGGGGTTGAGACCGGGCGGCTGACGCCTGAGGAATTTGTCGCCGTGACCTCGTCGAATATCGCCAAAATCCTGAATATCTACCCGATGAAAGGCGCGATTGTGCCGGGGGCGGATGCGGATGTGGTGGTCTGGGATCCGACGATCTCCAAGACGGTGCATGTCAACACGCAGAAATCCATCATTGATTACAACGTGTTCGAGGGGATGGAGGTGACGGCGCAGCCGCGCTACACCCTGTCGCGGGGCGATGTGATCTGGGCCTATGGGCAGAACAGCCAGCCGCAACCGGGGCGCGGGAAATTCGTGCGGCGCACGCCATATGCCAGCGCCTCGACCGCGCTGAGCCGCTGGAAGGCCCTGACCACGCCGCGCAAGATCGAGCGCGATCCGATGAACATTCCGAGCGGGGTGTGAGGGTGGGGGCAGACGCGTATCACCTGTCAGACCCCGAGGCCCGTACCTCTGTGATTGAGGCCCGAAATCTTGATCTGACCTTCCAGACCAATGACGGCCCTGTGCAGGCGCTGAAAGACGTGAACCTGACGATCAACAAAGGCGAGTTTGTCAGTTTCATCGGGCCGTCCGGCTGCGGGAAAACCACGTTTCTCAGGGTGGTCGCGGCGCTGGAACATCCCACCGGAGGGGAGATCACCGTCAACGGGTTGAGCCCCGATGAAGCGCGGCAGAACCGGGCCTATGGCTATGTGTTTCAGGCCGCCGGTCTCTACCCCTGGCGGACAATTGAAAAGAATATCAAACTGCCTTTGGAGATCATGGGCTTCAGCGCGGCGGAGCAGGCCGAGCGTGTGAAGACTGTTCTGCAACTGGTTGATCTGGAAGGGTTCGGCAAGAAATTCCCCTGGCAGCTTTCGGGCGGCATGCAGCAACGGGCCAGCATTGCGCGGGCCTTGGCTTTTGATGCCGATCTGCTGCTGATGGATGAACCCTTCGGCGCGCTGGACGAGATTGTGCGCGACCATCTGAATGAACAATTGCTGGCGCTTTGGGCGCGGACCGAAAAGACCATCGGCTTTGTGACCCATTCGATCCCCGAGGCGGTGTATCTGTCCACCAAGATCGTGGTGATGTCGCCCCGCCCCGGGCGGATCACCGATGTGATCGACAGCACCCTGCCGAAAGAACGCCCGCTGGATATCCGCGATACGCCGGAATTTCTGGCGATTGCCCATCGGGTGCGCGAAGGGCTCAGGGCCGGGCATGCCTATGATGACTGACACACTCCCGATCCGGCGCGCCGGTCTGGCGGATATCCCGGCCTGCGCCGCAGTGGCCAATTGGTGGATTGACGATACCGAGTGGTTGCCCCGGGATCATCCTGCGGATGTGGTGGAAGACATGATCCGCGAGGCCCTTCCGATCCGGGAAATATGGGTCGCGGGTGACCCGATCGAGGCGTATTTGTCTTTCGATCCGGTGGGGTTCCGTGTGGGTGCTCTGTTCTGCCGTCATGGCGGCCGCGGGGTCGGCAAGGCGCTGATGGATCGGGTGAAACAGGGGCAGAAATACCTTTGGCTCACAACCCATGAGCCAAATCTGCGGGCGCAGAAATTCTATATTCGCGAAGGGTTTACCGAGGTGGAGCGGTTCATGCCGGAGCCGCCGGAAACCGTGCGCGAGGTGAAGATGGAGTGGCGGGCCGATGAGGTGTGACACACGGGCATATGGCAGGGCATTGCCTGTACGCGCCCGCGCCATTTGCGGGGGGCAGTTGTGACCGATGCGGCGCAATCCAGCCCGGCCATGGCCGATAAAGGCGCGCTTGGCCGCAGTATGGCGGCGCTGCTCCGCTATGGGGTGCCCGTGCTGGTGGTGGTCGCCTGTATCCTCGCGCTTTGGTATGCGGCAAGCGTGGGCATGAACCGCGCCTGGACACTGGACCAGGCGGAAAGGGCGGGGGTCAGCCTCAGCACCGGTGAGGTGATCGCGGATGCGATGAATCAGGAGCGGCCCGTGCTGCCGACCCCGCATCAGGTCTTTGCCGAATTGTGGAACACCACAGCGGGGGAGCCGATGTTCCGCGAGCGGCGGGGGGAATTGCGGGGCAATCCACGCTCGCTCTATTTCCATGCCTATCAGACATTGGCGCCCACCTTGCTTGGCTTCCTGTTCGGCACCGGGCTTGGCATCCTGCTGGCGGTCGGGATCGTGCATAACCGGGCGATGGACATGTCGGTGATGCCCTGGGCGATTGCCTCGCAGACAATTCCGATACTGGCGATTGCGCCGATGGTGATCGTGGTGCTGAACTCGATCGGGATCGAAGGGCTGCTGCCGAAATCGCTGATCTCGGCCTATCTGAGCTTCTTTCCCGTGGTGGTCGGCATGGTCAAGGGGTTGCGCAGCCCGGGGGTGATGGATCTGGACCTGCTGCGCACCTATTCGGCAGGCAACGGGGCGACCTTCTGGAAACTGCGGCTGCCGGCCTCGGTGCCGTTTCTGTTTACCTCGCTGAAAGTGGCGATTGCGGCGGCGCTGGTGGGGGCGATCGTGGCCGAACTGCCCACCGGCGCGCGGTTCGGTCTGGGTGCACGCCTGCTGACCGGCAGCTATTACGGGCAGACGATCCAGATCTGGTCAGCGCTGTTCATGGCGGCGATCTGTGCGGCGGTCTTGGTGGGTGGTCTGGGCCTGATCGAACGGCTGACCCTGAAACGCATGGGGGTCGCGCGATGACTGCGATCCGGCACATGCCCCGGGCCCTGCCGGTGATCGCGGTACTGGCGATCCTGGCCGGGTTTCTTGTCAATCAGGGTCTGGGGCTGATCCTGACCGTCTGGCTGGCGGCCTGGGGGGTGAATATATGGCTGTCCAACGGGGCTCGCGGGGCAGGGGCCGGTTTTCTGGTGCCGGTGCTGTTCGGGGTGACCCTGCTGGTCCTTTGGGAACTGGCGGTGCGGCTTTACGGGATCTCACCGGTCATTCTGCCCGCACCCTCGGCAATCTGGGCGCGATTGCTTGGTGCGACCGATACGCTTTGGGCCGACTTTTTTCAGACCATCGTCAAGGGCGCGATGTCGGGCTATGTGATGGGCTGTGCGGCGGCCTTCGCGGTGGCCCTGGCCGTGGACCGGTCACATTTCCTGCAACGGGGGCTTTTGCCCGTGGGCAATTTCATCGCGGCCCTGCCGATTGTGGGCACAGCGCCGATTCTGGTCATGTGGTACGGGTTCGGCTGGCAGTCGAAGGCCGCCGTGGTGGTGATCATGGTCTTCTTCCCGATGCTGGTGAACACGGTGCAGGGGTTGAAATCCTCCGAGATGATGCAACGCGACCTGATGCGGACCTATGCGGCCAGCTATTGGCAGACATTGTTCAAACTGCGCCTGCCCGCCGCATTGCCCTTCATCTTCAACGGGTTGAAAATCTGCACAACCCTTGCGCTGATCGGGGCGATTGTGGCGGAGTTTTTCGGCTCTCCCACGGTGGGGATGGGATTTCGGATTAAGATTGAGGTGGGACGCCTGGCCATGGATATGGTCTGGGCGGAAATCACCGTGGCGGCGCTGGCCGGTTCGGGGTTTTACGGGCTGATGGCCCTGGCGGAGAAAAAGCTGACATTCTGGCACCCGTCACAGAGATAACAGAGATACAAAACGAACCAACTTGGAGGTAAGACAATGAAAACACTGATGACATCCGCGCTGGCGCTTGGGCTGGCCGCAGGGGTGGCGCATGCCAATGATGAGGTGACGCTACAGTTGCAATGGGTCACGCAGGCGCAGTTCGCGGGCTATTACGTGGCGCTTGAAAACGGCTATTACGAAGAGGAGGGTCTGGATGTGACGATCCAGCCAGGCGGGCCGGATATCGCCCCGCCGCAGGTGCTGGCCGGTGGCGGTGCCGATGTGATGCTGAACTGGATGCCTTCGGCGCTGGCCGCACGGGAACGGGGCCTGCCGGTGGTCAATATCGCGCAGCCCTTCGCCTCGTCGGGCCTGATGCTGACCTGCTGGGCCGATGCCGGCATTGCCGAACCCGCCGATCTGGCCGGTCACACCATCGGTGTCTGGTTCTTCGGCAATGAATACCCGTTCCTCAGCTGGATGAGCCAGTTGGGCATTTCCACCGATGGTGGCGCGGATGGGGTGACCGTTCTGCAGCAGGGTTTCAATGTGGACCCGCTGTTGCAGCGCCAGGCCGATTGCATCTCGACCATGACCTATAATGAGTATTGGCAGGTGATTGATGCAGGCGTCAGCCCCGATGACCTGATCACCTTCAAATACGAAGATCAGGGCGTGGCGACGCTGGAAGACGGGATGTGGGTTCTGGAAGAGAACCTGGAAGACCCGGAATTTGTCGACCGGATGGTGCGTTTCGTGCGGGCCTCGATGGAGGGGTGGAAATGGGCCGAAGCGCATCCTGACGAGGCGGCGATGATCGTGCTCGATTATGACGAGACCGGCGCCCAGACCGAAGAGCATCAGACCCGGATGATGGGCGAGGTGGCGCTGCTGACCGCAGGCTCGAATGGCGCGCTGGACGAGGCCGCCTATGACCGGACGGTGGCAACCCTTCTGGCCGGTGGCTCGGACCCGGTGATCACGGCCGTACCTGAAGGCGCCTGGACCCATATGATCACGGATCAGGCGCTCAGCGACTGACGCGTTTTGCCATTGACCAATGACGCGCCGTCCCCGAGCTTTCGGGGGCGGCGATTTTCGTTGTGTCACCTGCCGGAGATATCTGTGATGCCCATGACCCTGACCGTGCTGTACCCGATCACGGGTTAGACGACATTTGATTACGCGTATTACACCAACACGCATATGCCGATGGCCCATGAATATATGGGCGGGCATATTCAGTCTGTGACCGCCAGCAAGGGGCTGGCCGCCGGGCCGGATGTGCCACCGGGATTTCACGCGGTCTATATGGCGACATTCGCCGATGCGGCGGCGCTGGAGGCGGCAATGGATGCCGCAAAGCCGGTGCTTGCGGATATTCCGAATTACTACAACGCCGCACCCCAGATATTGATCGGTGAGGTGATCGCCTGATCCTGTGCCCTGTGCTGATTGGTTGGAAAACGCGTTCGAGCAGGCAGCGAGAGGCGATACAGCGCCGGAGTGAAATTCTGCACCGAATATACATTGCGCAGAGGGCCGCGCCCGTACCGAGGGGCAGGAAGCGAAGCGCCCGCCCCGTGGGGGCGGTACGGGCGCTGCCCGGCGGTGCCGCCGGGCGGGAGGGTGCGGGGTGTTCAAGATTTCAGCCCGACACCTTAGCACATGGTGTCAATCATGCCCCAGCCTGTTGATAGAGAGGGGTTTTCCTGTAAACTTGCCCCATGACACCCCGCGCGTCCGCCCAACGTCGTCATGCCCTGACCGGAAGCCGTATCCGCGAGCGGCGCACGGCCATGGGGTTCAAACAAACCGAACTGGCCCGCGCCGTGGGTATCTCGGCCAGCTATCTGAACCTGATCGAACATAACCGGCGCCGGATTGGCGGCAAGCTGCTGGTCGATCTGGCCAGACGGCTGGAGGTGGAACCCGCCGCGCTGAGCGAAGGGGCGGATGCAACCCTGTTCGATGCGTTGCAGGGTGCTGCGGCGGACAGCCGGTCGCATTTCGGCACCCGGCCCGAGATCAGCCGGATCGACGAGTTGGCCGGTCGCTTCCCCGGCTGGACCGGCCTGATCGCGGCGCAGCACAAACGGATTGCCGGGCTGGAAGTGCTGGTGGATGGCCTGCATGACCGGTTGAGCCATGACCCGGTGCTGGCCGAGACAATGCATGAAGTGCTGTCAACGGTGGCCGCGATCCGCTCCACCGCCGATATTCTGGTGCGCGATCCCGAGATCGAGCCGCAATGGCGGGCCCGGTTCCACCGCAACCTGCATGAAGAGGCCGAACGTCTGTCGGGCCGGGCCACCGGCATGCTGGCCTATTTCGAGGATCAGGGCAGGCGACAGGATGCGCCCGCAACCCCGCAGGAAACCGTGGAGGCGCTGTTCGATGCGGCGGATCATCATTTCCCCGGAATTGAAGAACGGGGAGGGGACGCCATAGAGGATGTTCTGGCCGATCTGGACGCGATGCAGGACCCGGCGACCCATGCTCTGGCGGATCACTCGCTGCGGGCCTATGCCGAGGATGCGGCACGTCTGCCCCTGACCCGGTTTCTGCAGGCCGCGCGGGACGCGGATTTCAAACCGGAGCCGTTGCTGCCGCTGGCTGGCGGGGATGTGGCCCTGGTGTTGCGGCGGCTGGCGACCCTGCCGGGGGGCACAGGCGCGCCGCCGCTTGGGCTGGCCATATGCGATATGGCTGGCGCGCTGATCTTTCGCCGCCGGATCAACGCTTTCTCGATCCCGCGTTTCGGGGCCGGGTGCCCGCTCTGGCCGCTATACCATGTGCTCAGCCGGCCGATGGTGCCGGAAACCACGGTGCTGGACCTGCCCAATGGCGCCCGGTTTCAGGCCTGGGCGGTCTGCCAGCCGATGAAACCCGCAGGGTTCGGTGTGGAACCGGTGATGCACGCCACGATGCTGCTGCGTCCGCTTGACGAGGGTGATGACCGTGCGGCGGCGGGTCACCCGGTTGGCCCGGGCTGTGCCGTCTGCCCCCGCGATGGCTGCGCCGCGCGCCGGATGGACAGCCTGATCGGGTAACGGGGTTTGGTTTTAGCTTCGCATGCCAGACCAAAATTCTGCACCACATATACATTGCGCAGAGGGCAGGCGCGTTGTGGGATTTTGTAGGATATTGGGCCGGTGTTTTGCTTCCTGCTTCACAGCCGCGAAAGCAGGGATGCGGAAATACCCGCACCAACAGGCGTTTGACATTGCACGGAATACGGGCAGAGTTGAAACAGTCAGGGGCCTGACCATCGGAGGAGAACGGTTTGGGCGCACGGGTTCTGCTGGTCGAAGATGAGACCAACATTCTGGAAGCTATCAGTTTTATCCTGTCCCGCGACGGGTGGGAGGTGCATGGCCATGGCAATGGTGCAACCGCGGTTGATGCGGTGGCGCGGCTGACGCCCGATGTGGTGGTGCTGGATGTGATGCTGCCCGGGCGGTCCGGTCTCGATATTCTGCGCGATCTGCGCAACACGGCGGAAACCGTGCATTTGCCGGTGCTGATGCTGACCGCCAAGGGCCAGGCCAAGGATCGTGACATGGCGCTGGCCCTGGGGGCCAATGCCTATCTGACCAAGCCGTTTTCCAATGACGAAATGATAGAGACCTTGCGCCATGTGGCCGGGCCCGGCAGTCTGAATGGCTCAGGGATGAACGGGGCAGGGCCGTCGGATCGACAGTCATGACCCGGAAAAGCAGATACACGCCCAAAGGCTCAGGGAAAACCATGGCCAGACGTGTATTTCTTGAACGCCGGACCTATCGGCGCAACCGGTTGCAGGATGCGGCCAAACTGCTGCCGGTGCTGGGGATGTTTCTGTTTTTCGGGCCGGTTTTCATTCTGACCGGGGATAGCGGTGAAGGCGGCGCGACCGCTGGCTGGCTGGTCTATTTCCTGGGGGTCTGGCTGGCCCTGATCATAGTGACCGCCATGCTGGCCGCCGCGCTGGAGCGCAACACGCCGCGCGACCCGGACCTGCCGGGCGGGCGTTAGGATGCTGTCGTTTAACGGGCTGGTCGCGGTCTGCGTGGTCTATGTCGCATGTCTGTTCTGGGTGGCTTTTCTGGCAGAAAAACGCGCGGCGGAAGGCAAGGCGCGGTGGTTAAGCTCTCCGCTTGTCTATACGTTGAGCCTGTCGATCTACACCACCGCCTGGACGTTTTATGGCGCGGTGGGGTCGGCGGCACGCTCAGGCCTGGAGTTTCTGACCATCTATCTGGGGCCGACACTGGTGTTCATCGGCTGGTTCTGGTTGCTCAGAAAAATGGTGCGGATCGGGCGCGCGCAGCGGATCACTTCGATTGCTGACATGATTTCAAGCCGTTATGGGAAATCCGGTGGGCTGGCGGCGCTGGTCACAGTGCTCGCCGTTATCGGAACAACCCCCTATATCGCGCTGCAACTGCAATCGGTCACCCTGTCCTTTTCGGTTTTCGCACGCTCCGGCCCGCTGGCCGCGCCTGATGCAGGCAGCACGGTGATCTGGGTGGCGGGCGGGCTGGCGCTGTTCACAATTGTGTTCGGCACCAGATCACTGGATGTCAATGAACGCCACCCCGGTCTGGTCTCGGCCATCGCGCTTGAGGCGATTGTGAAACTCTGCGCGCTTCTGGCTGTGGGCGCCTTTGTCGTCTGGGGGCTGGCGGATGGGCCCGGCGATATTCTGGTCAGGCTGGAAGACAGCCCGATGGCGGTCTGGACATCGAATGGCGCCAGATGGGTCGGGCTGACCGTGTTGAGCGGGGCGGCAATCCTGTGCCTGCCGCGGATGTTTCAGGTGATGGTGGTGGAAAATGCCGATGAACGGCATCTGGCGACCGCCAGTTGGGCATTCCCGCTTTATCTGCTGTTGATGAGCCTGTTTGTGATCCCGATCGCGGTGGTGGGCTTGCAGATGATGCCCGCAGGCGCGAACCCGGATCTGTTCATGCTGACCCTGCCTTTGGAACTGGGGCAGGAGGGGCTGGCGCTGCTGGCATTCCTCGGCGGGTTTTCGGCGGCCACCTCGATGGTGATCATCGCGGCGCTGGCGCTCAGCACCATGGTCTCGAACCATATCATCGTGCCGCTCTGGATGCGGGCCACCAAGGGGGAAAACCCGATGACCGGCGATATGCGGCGCGTGGCGCTGATGGCGCGACGGTTGAGCATTGCCGGCGTACTGACCCTTGGGCTTATCTATTACCGGCTGTCCGGCGGAACCGAGGCGCTGGCCTCGATCGGGTTGATCGCCTTTCTGGGGGTGGCACAGGTGTTGCCGGCGCTTCTGGGCGGTATTTTCTGGCGCGGGGCAACGCGCCCGGGGGCGGCGACGGGCATCGGGCTGGGGTTTCTGATCTGGGGCTGGGTGTTGCTGATGCCCAATGCGGCCACCGCCGGGCTGATGCAGGGGCTGCTGGAAAACGGGCCGTTCGGCATTGGCTGGCTACGCCCCGAAACCCCTTTGGGGCTCAACGGGGCCGACCCGCTGCTGACCGCGATGGTGCTGTCGCTTGGGGTCAATACGATTGCCTTTGTGCTGGTATCGCTCTTCACCTTTCCCAGCCCGATGGAACGGCTGATGGGCGCACAATTCGTGAATGTGTATGAACATTCGCGCACGCCTCTGGCCTGGAAGGGCAGCGCGGGCACGGCGGATGATCTGCTGATCATGGCGCAGCGGATATTGGGCGCGGGCCGTGCGGCGCGCCTGTTCCGCGAAGCCGCCGCCGCACAGGGGCGTGAGGCGCAATTGCCTGAACCGACGCCCGATTTTCTGGAACATCTGGAACGGGAACTGGCGGGCTCTGTGGGGGCGGCCACGGCCAATGCGATGGTAGGCCAGATCACCGGCGGGGCCAGTGTTTCGGTGCGCGACCTGCTGGCCGTGGCCGATGAAACCGCGCAGATGATGGAATATTCCAGCCAGTTGGAGGCGAAATCGACCGAACTGGCCCGCACCGCCGCCCGCCTGCGCGAAGCGAACCAGAAACTGACCGAATTGTCGGTGCAGAAAGACGCGTTCCTCAGCCAGATCAGCCATGAATTGCGCACCCCGATGACCTCGATCCGGGCATTTTCGGAAATTCTGATGCAGAACCGCGATCTGGATGCGGAGGGGCGCACAAGGTTCAGCCGGATCATCCATGATGAAAGCCTGCGGCTGACCCGGCTTTTGGATGATCTGCTGGATCTGGCGGTGCTGGAAGACGGGCAGGTGACACTGAACGAGGGCGAGGCGGTGCTCTGCGATGTGCTGGACCGGGCGATCAATGCGACCAGTGCCCTGAAGGAAGGCGCGGGGCTGAGCATCCGCCGCGACCCGGATCAGGAGAACGTGCCGCTCTGGACCGATGCGGACCGGTTGGCGCAGGTGTTCATCAACCTGATCTCGAATGTGCAGAAATACTGCGACGCGGATGCGCCCGAACTGACCATCACGGTTCACCGTCTGCCGGGATATGCAGAGGTGGAATTTGCCGATAATGGCAGCGGCGTGGCCCCGCGCCAGCAATCGCTGATTTTCGAGAAATTCGCCCGCGCCGATACCGCGCGCGAGGCCCCCGGCGCCGGTCTGGGCCTGGCGATCAGCCGCGAGATCATGGGGCGCCTGGGGGGCGCGCTGGTCTATGTGCCGGAGCAGGGCGGGGCCTGTTTCCGGGTGCGCCTGCCGGGCCGGGCCTCGCACGCGGCCTGAATACCGGTGGTCTATAGCTTCGGCCTGTAATTCTGTATCACCCTGCCCCCCCCTTCCCGCCCGGCGGCCCCGCCGGGCAGCGCCCACCCCTCGGCTCAGACGCTGCCCTCTGCGTAATGCATATGTGTTGCAGAATTTTGGGCCTGAGCCTAAAGCATCCGACTTTTAGAGCGTTTTGCGTTTAATTGGTTTCATATCCTGCGGCTTTGAAGAAGTTGAAGCATTCTTCGTCCGTGAAGAGATCGCACACTTGACCGACCGCGTTCCATAACGCGTCATATGTTCTTGCTGCGGCTTTTCGGATCAGCGTTTTGAGCTTTGAGAAAGCCATCTCTATGGGGTTGAGATCGGGCGAGTATGGCGGCAAGAACAAGAACCACGCACCGACATCGCGCAACATTTCGGCGGCCCGCGCACTTTTGTGGCTGGAAAGGTTGTCCAGGATGATCACGTCCCCCTTGCTCAGCGCCCGCTTCCAACTGTGGATCATCGTGGGATGGACGCCAAACTGGCTCGACAGCTCAGCAACAGTGCGTTCCCCCTTCAAAGCTTCAAGCGCAACTTTCGCCTTGAACTCAGCGCTGTGGTTCTTCCGTTTCGACATCTCTGATCTCCTCTTCGTCGGAGATCAGCAGACAGCAAATCATAGCTTACGTCAGTGTCCAAATTTCGGGGGGTAGCTCAAAACCGCCCTTGTTGTTTGAAAACAAGGAATCACGGTTAACACCAAATGTGAATCCCGAATCCAATCAGGCGCAAGACGCTCTAATAAGGGAGGTTTTCTGACACATCGTAACCACAAAGGTGTGGAGATGAGACAGAAACCCGGTACCAAGCGAAGCCACGGTGAGAAGGTTGTTAAGGACATCCGTCGCGCGACGCGGGAACAATATGCAGTGTCTGAATTTTCATCTCGGATCACGCGCTCGGATTTTCCCACGGAAAGCTGTCCAATCGTTCGGCACCGTGCGCGGTTATCAAGACCTGAGTTTCCAGTTTGACGCTTTCGCTGCCACTTTCCGCCATCAGGCTTTCCACGCAAACGACCATGCCGGGTTCAAAGGCACCGCTTGTCGTTTGATCGTCTTGCCAATCGATGTGCAACCACAAGGCAGGCCATTCGTCAGCAAGCCCAACGCCGTGCAGGGCAAGAGAATACCGATACGCGACGTTTTCATCTGGAATCCGCCAGCTTCCCTCATTGAATTCTTTAAAGGCAAGGCCAGGTTTCAGTAGATCCAAGTTGTGATTTATCTGGTCCAACGCCCGGCCGTAGATCTTTTTCTGTATGTCCGAAAATTCCGTGTATCCGCATGTCCAACTCCGCGAAAGGTCGGCGCAATAGCCGTAGGGGCCGATCATATCGGTGTCGAAAGAGATCATTTCACCTGCTTGGCACATGCGGTCGCTACATTCCTTATACCAAGGATTTGTGTTCGGCCCGCATGTCAAAAGCTTGGTCTCAAGCCAATCGCCACCTGATCGCGCGTTTTCAAAGTGAAGATGCGCCCAGAGCTCTCGTTCTGTGACACCGGGTTGCGAATGTTCGTAAATCCGCGCCATTCCGACTTCACAGACGCGAATGGTCCAGCGCATCAATTCAATTTCGTCGGGGGACTTGATCGCGCGCGCCTGTTCGGTCAGCGCATCACCGGGAAGGCAGGACAATCCACAAGCCTCAAGTGCATTTACACCGACACCGTCCAACCTGTCTGCCGCAATGCGCAGATTTCCACCACCATAGGTGCGTACCAAATCGCTGATTTCATTGGCCCAGTTGGCAACGGACAGATCGACCTTGTCGCCTTTGGTTAGGTACATCCAGCTTGTGGCCACCCGTATTTCATCGATGCCCGGCAGCTCTTTGTTGACGTGTTCGCACCCCGCAAATTCAAACATAACAGCGGGTCCATCATTCAGGATCAACGCATACCGAATGGGATTGTGCAGGGTCCAGACCTGCATGTTCGAGCAATCGTACGCGTAGCGGATGTTGACGGGATCATACAGGAGGAGTGCTGCGATATCGTAGTGCTGTATCTGTTCTCTCAAACGGGAAAGACGATAGCGTCGCGCGCGGTCAAGCACTGCATCGCTGACCGGGCTGATCAATGGTTTGTCCGACCCTTCGGAATTTAGATAGGTCGACTTTCGGTCGTCTTTGAAAACATCAAATTCCGAAGTCATCATGTGTTCTACTTGTTATGGGAGGTACGAAATACCGGGATTGCCTAATCAAGCAAGGCGGCCCCTCCTTCAGCGGTTTTCTTCTCAATATAGGGCATCAAGCGCTCCTTCGCTTCTGCTCCCGTCGGGGCGGGTGTGAACTCGGCAAGGATTTGTTTCCATATCCCTGTTGCGCGTTGCGCAGACGTCTGACTGCCTGCATCTTCCCACGCGCCAAAGTTCTGAAGATCCGCGACCAAGGGAGAATAAAACGCGGTCTGGTAACGATCCATTGTGTGTTGCGTAGCAAAGAAGTGGCCGCCTGGCTGTACATCGGCCAGCGCATCCCAGCCGATTTCAGCGTCGCTACCGCTTGGCTTAGTGCACATTTCAGCCAGCGTTTGCAGCGCTTCAATGTCGTTGATGAATTTCTCATACCCAAAGCTTAACCCGCCTTCGAGCCATCCGGCCGAATGTACGGTCAAGGTGGCATTCGCATTTGCAGCGCCCCACAAGGACATATTAGTTTCCGTCGCCGCCTGCATGTCAGGCGTGTTGGACGCCGCCCCCGACGCAGAACGCCAAGGCAAGTTGATATGGCGTGCCAACTGGCCTGCGCCAATCTGCATTTTGATGTGTTCGGGCGTGCCAAAAGCAGGTGAGCCTGATTTCATATCGACGTTGGAACTGAACCCGCCATAGCTGATGGGCGCCCCGCTTTTGGCCAGTTGGGCCAATGTGATACCTGCCATCGCTTCGGCATGCTGTAATGTCAGCGCACCCGCGACGGTGACCGGAGCCATTGCGCCCGCCAGACAGAAGGGTGTGATGATTGTCATCTGGCCTGCACGTGCGAAGTCGATCAGCCCTTGCGCCATTGGGTTGTCCAACATGCGCGGCGAATTGGAGTTGATGACGGACGACGCCCAGACACCCTCTGCAAAATCATCGCTCGACAAATTCTGTGCAATCTGGATCATCTCAAAGCTCTGTTGAACCTGAGCACGGCCACGCGAATATACGAACATCGGCTTATCACCGAATTCCATCTGCGCGCGCATCATATCGTAGTGGCGCAGGTGTGCTGCCACATTTTGCGGCTCAACTGCGGGGCCAAACATGTGCAGAACGTCGAAATGTTGGGCCAGCTTTATGGTTTCCTCATAAGCCCCCAAGTCGCCGGCGCGGCGGCCGCGCTCAAAATCGGTGGCGTTCGGACAACCCGCACCTGCCATGAACAGCATCGCACCGTTTTCGTAGATCTGCTGGCGCGCTGGATTGATTGAGCGAAGGGGGATGGAACTGGGGGCGCTTTCAATCGCTGCCTCAACAACATCACGCCCGATAAAGACCATTTCGTCGTCGTCCACGCGCGCGCCTGCTTTCGCAAATATTTCGCGTGCTTCTGGTAGCAGAACCTTGATGCCAAGCTCTTCAATGACGCGCAATGCGGTGTTGTGGATCGACTGAACCTCATCCTCGGAGAATACGGTTTGTGGCGAAAAGGGATGGCGAAGTTGGCGATAGTTCGGTTGGCGTGCAACTGTATTTGTCGCGGCATTGTCGCGTCTGCGACGGCCCCCGCCACGACGACCTTTGGCTTCTATTTCTACCATGATTACATCCTCATCCTTTTACCGCTTGGGTCATAGGGCGACATCTCGATGACTTTGGCAGGACGCTCTTCACCCATCACATGAACGGATAGGGGTGTCCCGACGGTTGTCAGATTGCGGTCCACCAGTGCGAGCGCAAAGCTGCGTTGCAACCGGTGGCCGTACCCGCCTGATGTGGTCATGCCGACAATCTTGCCGTCGCTCCAAACAGGCTCGAAGCCTGTGCTGTCAGCGGCATCCACTTCAATCTCCAGAATTGTCAAAATTTGAGCAGGAGCGGGGGCGGACGCGGCGGCTTCCTTCCCGATAAAGTCGCCCTTGTCCCACGCGATCCAGCGATCCAAACCGGTCATTGCAGGCGTGTATCCTTGGGTGAATTCGGCGCTCCAGATGCCGATGCTTTTCTCAAGACGCATCGACAGCATGGCGTTAAACCCAACCTCTTTGAGGCCAAAGTCAGTCCCCGCCTGTAGCAACAGTTTACGCAATTGCGCATGTTCACTGGCGTTACAATTTATCTCGAACGCCATTTCCCCTGACAGGGACAGGCGGGCGATGCGCACACGGTGCAGGCCAAGATCAGCCGTCATGCAATTCATCATCTTCAAGCCAGACAGGTCGGTGTCGCTGATCTGCTCAAGGATCTTGCGCGCATTTGGCCCGTTGACCGAGAATCCGTTCATAACCTCTGAAATGTCTTCGATCTGAACGTCAGGCCCCATGTGGTCGCGGAACCACCGCATGTGGAATTCGCGCAGATAGAAACTGCCCATCAGCCAATAGCTGCCATCGCCCCAGTTGAAACAGGTCAGGTCGCCCTTAAGGCGTCCATCTTCGGCCAACATCGGGGCCAGTTTGACTTTGCCTGGTGCGGGAAGCTTGCATGCCAGCAAGGTGTCCAACCACGCTTCGGCCCCAGCACCCGTGATCCGGTAGCGTGAAAAGCCTGAGATATCCAAGAGACCCGCAGCATCTTGCACGGCGGCACACTCATCGGCAACAATCGGGAAGGCTGCAGTTCGGCGCAACGTGCCCGGCTCCGAAAAATCGGCATCCGGTGCAAAGTAGAGCGGCACTTCGAGCCCCCAAACATTGCCCCAGCGCGCATGTGCGGCGTCCATATCATTGAACGCGCCCGCTGTCTTAAGAGTGCGCCCCGCGGGAAGTTGCTCATTAGGGTAAGTCATCACAAAGCGGCGCGCGTAGAATTGCGCCGTTGTCTGGCGGATGTATTCCTTGTTGGATTGGTGCAACCCGAAACGTGCCACATCCATGCCGAAAATATCGGCCTCTGGCGCACCGTGGATTATCCATTCGGCCAAGGATTTGCCGACACCGCCGCCTTGACTGAAACCGGCCATCACGCCGCAAGCCACCCAATACCCGCGCGGCCCAACCGGCCCGACAAGCGGGTTGCCGTCAGGCGCAAAAGTGAACGCACCGTTGACCCATTTGCGGATGCCGACGTTCTCAAGTTCGGGAAAACGCTCGAACCCGATCGCCAGTTCTTCGCTGATCCGGTCGATGTTTTCGGGAATAAGGTCCATGCCGTAGTCCCAAGGCGCGCCATCCATCTGCCAGTGCTTGGGATTGCGCTCATACAGGCCCAACAGCAGCCCGTCCCGTTCCTGACGGGTATAGCTGAACCCGTCCAGATCAGCGACAATAGGCAATTCGCCGGGCAGGTTTTTAAGGCCTTCAACCGTGTCTGTGATCAGGTAGTGATGCTCCATCGGAGTCATCGGCAGATCTACCCCCGCCATCAACCCGCATTGCTTGGCCCAAAGCCCGCCTGCATTCACAACATGTTCGGTGTGTATGGTGCCTTGTTCGGTGATGACGTCCCAGCTTCCATCGCCGCGCTGGTTGAGCTCAAGAACGCGGTTGCGCAGAATGACATCCGCGCCGCGTTTTTTGGCAGCCCCTGCGTAGGCATGGGTCGCGCCGTAAGGATCAAGGTAGCCTTCGTTGGAATCGTACAGGCCGCCCAGAATATCATCCGTTTTGATCACACCGCCGGTGATCTCACGGATTTCTTCGGAGCCCATCAATTTTGCGGTCTCAACACCAATTGCCTGGAAGGTGGCCCAGCTTGCCCTGAGCTGTTCCCAGCGGCTGGGATTTGTCGCGATGTTCACGCCACCTGTCATGTGTAGCCCGACGTCCTGACCGCTTTCGGCTTCGATCTCTTTGTACAGATTGATGGTATAGTCCTGAAGGGCGGCGACATTCGGGTCGCCATTCAGTGTGTGAAACCCGGCCGCCGCGTGCCACGTTGATCCTGCGGTTAGCTCGGCGCGTTCAACCAATACCACATCTGACCAGCCAAACTTTGCGAGGTGGTAAAGTACAGAAGCCCCAACAACGCCACCACCTATGACAACTGCTCGATATGTCGATTTCATATTGCGCCCTTCGAATCTTGCATCTTCGCGCAGGGTGCACATTATGGACAGTTATGTCCATAATCATTGTCAGGTTTGCTGGTTCAATAAGGCGCTTTCAGCGTAGAATTTTTGCACGGGTCATCAATCTACCAATCAAGCACGCACATTTTTTTTGTGACTGGTGTCCCCTAAAGTGCGATCTTTGAGTGCGCATATCTCCGCTTCAGATGGCTCTTGACCGGTCATGCAAAACAGGTAGTCGCGGCTGCGGGCGGCTCGGTCTTCGATCTTTTCACGCTGATCCAACGCGTCATACCCAATCTGTGTAAAGTAGACGATGCGCGCGCGCACATCTGCTTCATTTCGCGGGTATTCAAACCGCTCGAACATGTTCGCCACCGCCGCAATCCGCGAGGCATCCGAGATATCGACAGCGCGGCGCACAGTGCCGGACCGTCTGGCCCAGTCGCGCACTGCAAAATCAAGGCGTGTGTCAAATTTTCCGTCGTTCACCCAGCAGGAAAACAGATGGCCAAGTGCAAAGTTGATACTGTCAGCGGGTTGGTTGGCCGCGCGGACGAGGGCGTCGGTATTGGTTGACTGCCAATGGTCAAGAAGGCTGTCCAATAAGTCAGATCGATTCTTGAAGTACCAATAAAAGGAGGACCGCGCGCACTTCAGTTTCTCTGCAAGAGCAAGGACTTTAACAGCCTCTACGCCGTCGGAAATGAGCGTATCCAGCGCGATCTGCATCCAGTCTTCACGCGTTGTGCGGCCAGGGCCCCGTACCCGTGCTTCTTTTTCGGTCCCCATCTCGCCCTTCCTTTAAGTACATTATTGTACATTAAAATGTTGTCCACTAACGTAGGCTTGAAATTTGCCATTCAGGATCGAAATGACCAAGACCTACTCAGCATTCAACTTACTACGCGAAGGACTGCGAGGCCAGAAGGGCTGGGGTCCGGCTTGGCGGTCACCCAAACCGCGTGCCACCTATGACGTTATAATCATTGGCGGCGGCGGGCATGGGTTGGCAACAGCCTATTATCTCGTCAAAAACCACGGCGTGACCAATGTGGCGGTGATCGAAAAAGGATGGCTTGGCGGCGGCAACACCGGACGCAACACAACAGTGATCCGTTCCAACTACTACTACCCCGAAAGCACAGCGTTATATGATCTGTCTGTAAAGCTGTACGAAGGGCTTTCGCGCGAGCTGAATTATAATGTCATGTTTTCTCAGCGCGGCATGGTTGTTACGGCGCATTCCGAGCCCGAGATGGAATTGGCAGCCCGCAATGTCAATGCGATGCGTTTGAATGGGGCTGACGCTGACTTGCTTGATGTGGATCAGGTGAAGAAGCTGGCCCCGATCCTGAACTTCAGTCCCGATGCACGTTTTCCCATCCACGGTGCTGTGTGGCAGGGACGTGCCGGAACGGGGCGTCATGATGCCGTTGCGTGGGGGTATGCGCGTGCAGCGGATGCGTTGGGTGTCGATATCATTCAAAACTGCGAAGTCACGGATGTGATCACCGAAGGGGGGCGTTGTGTTGGCGTCGCGACAACCCAAGGCGAGATACGCGGCGGCGCTGTTGGTGCAGCGGTCGCAGGCCATTCGTCTGTTCTGGCAAAACTGGCAGGATACACGTTGCCGATCACGTCATTTGCGCTTCAGGCGTTTGTCTCTGAGCCGATGAAGCCGGTGATCGACACGGTGGCGTTTTGTCCGCCCTATGGCACTTATTTCAGCCAATCCGACAAAGGCGGGCTTGTCATTGGCGGTGGGCTGGACAGGGTCCCGTCTTACGGACAGCGCGGGAATATGCCGATCCAAGAAGCCGTTTTGGGCGGTCTGGTCGAAATGGCTCCAGCTTTGGCCAAGGTGAAATTGCTGCGGCATTGGGCTGGCATTGTAGATGTAACCCCTGACAGTAGTCCGATCATTGGGCCGTCCGGTGTGGAGGGGCTTTATGTCAATTGCGGTTGGGGCACGGGTGGGTTCAAGGCGATCCCCGCTGGTGGCACCTTATTTGCACATATTTTGGCCACCGGCACGCACCACGACATCAGCCGCCCGTTTGATCCGGACAGATTTATCACTGGCAGGCTCATCGACGAAGGTGCCGCATCCGGCATCGCGCATTAAGGACCGAAGATATGCAACTTTTCCCATGCCCCTTTTGTGGCGACCGTGATGAGCGTGAATTTCATTTTGCTGGTGAGGCAGGAAAAGTGCGGCCTGACACAGCCGGTTCCGAGGCAGAAGTTTCGGCAAAGGATTGGTCGGAGTATCTGTACACGCAACGCAATGACCACGGCCATGTGCGCGAAATCTGGATGCACTTGCCGTGCCAAGAGGTGTTCCTGCTTGAGCGCCATTCGGTCACGATGGCTGTCATAGGTGCCACATCCTTTCGCGATGTCGGGACAAAGGAAGCCAGCGCATGACCTCACACCGCGTTTCAAATGCTGGATTGATTGACCGCTCCAGGGCGCTTGGTTTCACGTTCGACGGCACATCCTATACTGGATTTGAAGGGGATACGCTTGCCTCTGCCTTGCTGGCCAATGGTGTGCGTGTCGTCGGCCGAAGCTTTAAATACCACCGGCCTCGTGGGGTTTGGGGGGCTTGGTTTGATGATCCGAATGCCATCTTCAATGTCACGTTGAACAATCGCGAATTGCCTAATTGTCCCGCCACAACAACGCCCTTGGCAGATGGTATGTCGGCGCGTTCGGTCAATGCGTTTCCTTCGGCGCTTTTTGACATCAAAGGTGGATTGGATTTGTTCCATCGCTGGCTGAGTGCTGGATTCTATTACAAAACCTTCATGTGGCCGGACTGGCACTTGTTTGAACCCATGATCCGCAAGATGGCGGGTTTGGGCACGTTGAACCCGGAGTTGTTGGACAATTTCACCTCCGATCAGGTCCATGAGGCTTGCGATGTTTTGGTGATCGGTGGCGGCGCTGCTGGTCTGGTCGCGGCGCGGGCGGCTGCTGAAAGTGGACAAAACGCAGTGCTGGTTGATGACCACCCAGAGATGGGTGGTGGACTGTATGCGGCTGGCAGCATTGATGGAACTGCGCCCAAGGATTGGGTTGCGGCACAAATCGCGGCGATCCAAACTGCAGGGGGGCGCATCCTTGCATCGACAACCGCCTTTGGTGTGTTTGATCACAGATTGGTCGGATTGGTGCAGAACAATGGCTTTGGCGCGGCACCACGCCTGATCCGCATGCGGGCAGGGCGAATGATTATGGCAACGGGCGCGTTGGACCGGCCAATCACCTTTGCCAATAATGACCGCCCCGGCGTGATGTCTTTGACCGGCGCGAGCGAATTTTTGGCCCGCTATGGCGTCTTGGCCGGACGCGAAATTGCGGTCTTGTCGAACAACAACTTTGCGGAGCCCATTATTGGCCAACTGGAGGCCGCAGGCGCGCGGGTTCTGGTTTTGGACCCGACATTGGGAGAGATGCGCGCCGTGGGGCGGAAGCTGTTGAAAGGTGTAGAGGTGGCCGGGCAATTCCACGCGGTTGACAGTGTGCTTGTCTCAGGCGGGTTGACGCCAATTGTTCATTTATGGCGACACGCTGGGGGAAACTTGATTGGTCCGACGCCAAGCAGGCCTTCGTCCCCAGTAAGGCACCGGACGGAATGTTCGCAGTTGGCGCGGCCAATGGCACATTTGATCTGAACGCGGCTTTGGAGGAGGCACGGGCCGTCAGTTTAGCGCGAAAGCCAGACCCAGTCACAAACACCTACGCGATCACGCCGCTTTGGCCCGAACCGGGCGGAAAGGGGCGTCTATGGATCGATTTCCAACACGATGTCACGCTCAAGGATGTCGAGTTGTCTGCGCGGGAGAATTACGTCTCGGTTGAGCATCTAAAGCGGTACACGACGCTGGGTATGGCGTCTGATCAGGGCAAGACATCGAACATGGCCGGTTTGGCGGCAATGGCGGCAATTCAGGGCCGCGCAATTCCAGAGGTTGGCACAACCACCTTCCGCCCGCCCTTTGTACCTATTCCGCTTGAGATTTATCATGGGCATCACCGCGGGCAGCTTTTTCATCCGCTTAAACGCTTAGAGCTGGAACCAATCCATCGCGCCGCGGATGCAGCACTTGGGGAATATGGTGGCTGGCTGCGTCCGGGTTGGTATGGATCGAGCGACCCCGCCAAGCATATACGTGACGAAGTGGTCATGGCGCGCACAACGGGCGGGATCTTGGACGCGTCACCGCTGGGCTCGATTGAAGTTATGGGGCCGGACGCCGAAGCCTTCGTGAACTTCATATATTACAACACTATCAAAACACTCAAACCAGGAGCGATCCGGTACGGCTTTATGCTGACCGAAAAAGGCACGGTTTATGATGACGGTGTTGTCGCCCGATTGGGGCTGAACCGCTTCGTTATCTCGTGTTCGTCTTCGCATGTTGACGGGGTGCGCATGGCGTTGGAATCCTGGCGGCAAGACGGCAATGACCCCGACAAAATATTCGTCCATGACATGAGTCAGAATTGGAGCACGGTTACGGTCACAGGACCACAAGCCCGCGCAGTGGTTGGGGCATTGAACTTAGGTATCGACCTGTCCGCGGAGGCATTCAGCCATATGACGTTCCGCGAAACGGAATTCGCAGGCGCGCCATTGCGTATTGCGAGGGTCAGTTTCACGGGTGACACAAGTTTCGAGATATCGACCAAACCCTCTGCGGTCGCAAATCTATGGCGGGCGATTAGTCAGGCTGGTGCGCCACTTGGTGTTGGCCCATTGGGCGTTGAAGCCCTGTCAATTTTGCGCGCCGAAAAGGGATACCTGATTATTGGCAAGGACACTGACGGTGAAACCATGCCGCACGATCTGGGATTTGACCTACCGCGCCAAAAGAAGACCGCGGCTTTTGTTGGGGATCGGGGGCTGCATACGGATGTGGCCAACGATACAAACCGCCGCCAGTTTGTGGGTCTTGAAGTGCAAGAAAATGCCGAACCTCTGGCGACGGGAGCTCATTTGGTGACGGGCGGTGAACAACCTGCCTCAATAGGGATTGTCACGTCCAGCTATGACAGCCCGACGCTTGGCCGGCCCATCGCCTTGGGTTTGTTGGAGCGCGGCGCGGAACGGCACGGCGAGGTCATCCGCGCCTGGCATCTTGGCAAAAGCGTCGAAGCAGTCGTTTGTGCGCCCTGCTTTTATGATCCCGAAGGAGGCAAGCTGAATGCGTGATGATCGGCATAAATGGGATTTCATTGACGACGCCACCTTGCCCCTGACGGCGGTCGGCGTGACGATTGCGCTGGCACCCATCCAGCGTCAAACGCTCGTTTCGGGGCCGCGCATATTAAAACAGTTCAAAGACGCTTCGGGATGGCCCGATGTGGTATCACAGGATCCCTATGCCCTTGCAATCCGGCGTGATCGGGTCCTTCTGGTGGATCACGATCAAGTGCCCCAAGACGGCTGGCACGACGATTTGGAGCAGGCGGTATCGGATGCGACAGATGCCTATAGCGTGTATGATATTTCGGGGCCTAATGCCTTTGAGCTATTGAAACGGGGAGGGGAGGTGTCACTCGCGGTGCCATCGCGATCTGTTGCGCGGCTTTTGTTTGGTATGGGGGTCTTTTTGTACCCTTATAAGAACCCGCAAAGCTTCCGCATTCATGTTGGCCGCGCACATGGCCAAGCGATGCTACAAAGCCTGCTGTCCTGTGCACATCACCTGGAATGACATATGACGTCGATCCGGATGACCGCAGGGCGGAATACTGCATTGTGCTTGTTGAAGGCGCATCACTGATCAGCGTCGGGTGTCTTTGCGAACCTTTTGAGTTCCTAAAGTCACAATGCGAAGGTGCGAAAATTGCCGTTTCAACACTTCACCTGAAGCGGCAGGATTGCGATCCTCGTGCCGGTGTTGCTCTGTCTGGAAATTACGATGTCGCAGCTCTCTTGGCGCGCATGTCGACCCTGAACCGTCCAAGTATGATTTTCTTATGTTGTGGTCTGGATGTCCCGATTGAGCTGCGCGACGATCTGCGGCGCCTGATCCGCACCAGCAAGCGCAACGGGATACGGATCGCGAGCATCGGAGCGGCCACATGGGTTATGGCTGAAGAACATGCAATTCCAGCTGCGGAATGTGTTGTGCATTGGGCATCCGAGGCTGCCTTTGCCGAGCGCAATCTTTCGCTACAGGTCACGAACACCTTGTTCAATTCGGCAGGCAAGGTCGCGACATGTGCGGGCGAGCTGGCTACGCTGGATTTTATGATCGATTTTCTTGCAAGCGAATTTGGCACCCAAACGGCAAAGTTGTTCTGCGACCACACGCTTGTCTCGTTCCCACGTCAAGCAACAAGCGTTCAGCCCGGCGCATTGGAGAACCGGCTGCGCCATCTTCCAAGTATGCTTCGGTCCGTTGTTCGGCAGATGAGCCAGAACATCGACGCGCCACTGGCCCTTGGACATATCGCCCGAACCCACAACATATCGCAAAGACAGCTTGAACGCGTCTTCTCCAAACACCTTGGATGCTCGCCGCGCAAATATTACCGCGATCTCCAACTCGATGTTGCGTATCAATTATGTGAACAGACCGAGCTTGGCCTCGCGGAAGTGGCCCTTGCAAGCGGGTTTGGGTCAACATCTTCCTTCTCGCGTCACTTTCGCGCCAAATTTGGCATAACGCCATCGGCATTGCGCAAAGGTACATCGATGACCGCATGACCGCATGACCGCGAAGGTATGGGCGGCCAATCCAAAAGAAGAAATCGTTTCCGCTTCGCTTGGCGCGTTCGATGTTGGCCGTTTCTGACGCGTGTCTTCTGGGTTTTCTCTTAGGTTTGATCAAGAAGGCCGATCAGGCATCGTGAAAACGGCAAAACTGTTGACAAACGCAAGATCGCCTGCAAATCATTATGTACAATAATGAACATGATCGCTGCAAATATCTATCCAACAGCAATGTCAGAAAAACGGAAGCAAATGGAGACGCTATGACATTTTCCAACAAAATGACCCGACGTGGCATGCTGGCTACCACGGGGGCAGCGACCTTGCTTGGCCTCGCCCCACACAGTGCCATTGCGCAAGACGCCAACCGCGGCGGCGATCTGGTTATTGCAATCAATGGCGCGTCAACTGGCAACAGCCTAGACCCGCGCACGTTCAATTCACCATACATGGCAGTTGTCAGCGGGACGGTTTTCAATACGCTGGTCGAAATCTCTGGTACAAATGCCGAACTTCGGCCCGGACTGGCGTTGAGCTGGGAAGAAAGCGAGCAGGGTCGCGTTTGGTCCTTCAATTTGGCCCCCGAAGCGTCCTTTCACAATGGCAAGCCCGTAACCTCTGCCGATGTGATATATTCGATCATGTCCCATGGTGCCGAAGGCAGTCGTTCCAACTCTCGCGCCATCATCGGAGCGATTGATACGCTGGAGGCAGATGGTGACCACCGTGTCATCTTTACGCTCAAAGCACCGAACTACTTCTTTGCGCCATCGCTTTCCAACTATTCGCTTGCAATCGTTCCCGAGGGTACGACCGCGTATGACGGCGTGGGCACCGGCCCCTATCGCATCACCAATTTTGTGCCCGGTGAAATCCTCGAAACTGAGCGGTTCGATGGATATTTCCGCACCGATCGCGCCTTTGTCGATACCGTGACGTTGCTTGCGGCCAATGACGTTTCTGCACGGGTCAACGCAATCCAATCCGGTCAGGTGCATATCGCAGGAAATCTGGATGCGCGCGCCGTCCCATTGCTGCAAAGCTTGCCAACAGTTGACATACAATTCTCGACCGGCACCGGCTTTTCAGGCTTTAACATGATGGTTGACCGGGCACCTTTCGATAACCTGGCGTTGCGCCAGGCATTGAAGCTGGCCATCGACCGAGAAGATTTTATTCAGCGTATCTATGGTGGCCACGCGCGCCTTGGCAACGATAACCCGGTGCCGCCCAGCGCCGCAGAATTTTCGGCAGATGTGCCGCAATCCGTCTATGATCCGGATCGTGCGCAGGCGCTCTATGCTCAGTCGGGTCATTCGGGCCCAATTGTGCTGCAAACCTCTGATGCTGCAGGGGCAGAGGCTGTGGATGGTGCGACCTTGTTCAAGGAACACGCAGCAGCGGCTGGCATCGATATCCAAGTCCAGCGTGAGCCGGCCGACGGCTACTGGGGCAATGTCTGGGCCCAAACCCCCTTCCACTCAACACTTTGGGGGGACGCCCAACAATCGACCTGATCATGACGCTGGCTTACTCCGGTGGGTCTCCGGCAAATGACACTGGCTTCAACGATGCTGAGTTTGATGCGCTGCTACAGACAGCACGCGGATCCAGTGATGCGGAAGAACGCCTGACTGCTATTGGGAACGCCCAAGCCGTCCTGCAAGAACGCGGTGGCGTCATCATCCCGGCCTTTGCAAACACTCCGGAAGGTATTTCTACGCAGTTGGCAGGCTACGTCCCCGGCACGATTGCAATCGGAAGCATACGCGCGGCCGAGAATGTTTGGTTCAAGTAGCCTGACTTGAATGTGCGACACCCGCTTCTTTCGTTTGTAATCTCCCGCGGGGGAAGCGGGTTGATTTCATTGCTACTGGTTTCGGTTCTGGTATTTATCGGAACCGCGCTCTTGCCAGGAGACGCTGCGCAATCGATCCTCGGGCAAAATGCCACGCCTGAGGCCCTGTCCGAATTGCGCGCCGAACTTGGGTTGAACGATCCGTTGCCGCTGCGCTACTGGAATTGGCTGGCAGGGATGTTGCAGGGCGACATGGGTATCTCTTTTTCGTCCAATCGCCCCGTGGCTGAAGTGCTGCTACCCAGGTTGACGCATTCGATGATCCTTGCGCTATCTGCCGCTATCATTGCCTTACCCTTGGCGATTTCTTTGGGCATCCTTGCAGCGCTCAAGCGCGAAAGTCTTTTGGATCGTGTTATTTCATTTGTCTCAATGTGGCTTGTGTCAATTCCTGCCTTCCTGACAGGCTACATCCTGATCAACGTATTTTCGACCCGGCTGGGTTGGTTTCCCAGCCTTTCGGTCATCAGATCAGGCGCGTCACTGGGCGATTGGGCATATGTACTGGCGCTGCCAGTCGCGACACTTGTGTTCGTCACGATCGCCCACACCATGCGTTTAACCCGCACCGCGATCCTGAGTGTGATGGCGTCGGATTATATCCTCATGGCGGAGATCAAAGGCCTGTCGCCGCGCTATATCATCCTGAAACATGCTTTGCCGAATGCGCTGTCGCCGATCCTGTCAATCTCGATGCTCACAATTGCCTATCTGATGGTCGGGATTGTCGTGATTGAGGCTGTGTTCAGCTACGCAGGCATGGGCAAGCTCATGGTCGATGCCGTAGCCTACCGTGATCTCCCTCTGGTTCAGGCCTGCGGTGTGTGCTTTTCATTCGTCTTTATCTTCCTCAACTTCCTGGCGGATTTCCTGTCGGTTCTCGTTAACCCCCGTCTTCGGGAGCCAAAATCATGATGGCGCGCTACCCGCTGTCCTTCATCCTTTCAGCTGGGATGTTGCTGACGCTGGTGTTGCTTGCGGTTTTTGCGCCTTTTGTTGCGCCTTATTCCCCAAGCGATGTGGTCAGCGCACCTTTCGCCCCACCCAGTACCAATCATCTTCTGGGGGCCGACGCCTTGGGGCGAGACTTGCTCAGCCGTACTGCTTACGGGCTGCGCTACACCATTGGCATTGCATCTTTTGTAACGATGGTCGCGTGTTTTTTAGGGGTGACGCTGGCGATCACGGCTGCTGTCCGCAAAGGGTGGGTTGACGCGATCATCGGGCGCTCTGTCGATGCGGTCATGGCGATACCGCAAATCATCTTTGCTCTTATTGTACTGGCTGTGGCCGGGGTGTCTCTGACGACGCTTGTCTGTACAATGATCGTGCTGGAAACGACTCTGTTTTTCCGCATTCTGCGCGCCGCTGCGGGAGATATCGCGGCCATGGATTTCATCGAGGTTGCGCGCCTTCGTGGCGAAAAGATGCCTTGGTACATCTTCCGCGAAATCCTGCCCAATCTGGCGCCGACATTGATCGCCGAATTCGGCCTGCGCTTTGCCTTTGCCGCCCTTTTTATCAGTGCACTCAGCTTTTTGGGCGTGGGAATTCAGCCACCAGATGCCGATCTGGGCGGGCTTGTGCGTGAAAATGCGCTGGCGATCTCAATCGGACGCGGCGCGCCTTTGGTTCCGGCCGTTGCAATCGCGGCCATCGCTATTTCGACCAACGGCATCGTGGACTGGCTGGTGCGCAAGTATTCGATCCGCGCGGAGCTGGCACAATGAGCTTTCTCAAGATCGAGAACTTGACCCTGAAAGCTGGATCAAAGGCACTTCTGTCAGACATTTCCCTGACCCTCGAAAAGGGAGAAATCCTTGGCTTGATCGGAGAATCCGGGGCTGGCAAGTCAACACTTGGGCTCGCCGCTATCGGGTTTCTGCGGCCCGGATGCCATGTATCATCAGGCAGGGTAGAGCTTTTGGGCCATGATCTGATGGCGATGCCCCCTGACGATTTACGCGGCCTGCGCAGAACCAAGGTTGCCTACGTCGCACAATCCGCCGCTGCTGCGTTCAACCCGTTTTACAGGTTGCAGGATCAGGTGACCGAACTGCGCGCTTTGCAAAAGAGCATGGCCAAGACTGAGCGTCGTGATCTGGTGGTGGCACTGTTTAATCGGTTGCAGTTGCCTGATCCAGTCGCATTCTGTCGCAAGTACCCGCATCAGGCCTCGGGGGGGCAGCTCCAGCGCGCGATGATTGCGATGGCATTGCTCAACGATCCTGAAATTATCGTGTTTGATGAACCGACAACCGCTCTGGATGTTACGACACAAATGGAAGTCCTGCGCGTGATCCGTCAGGTTATTGCCGAACAGGGTTGTGCCGCGATTTACGTCAGCCACGATTTGGCTGTGGTGTCGCAGGTCAGTAGCCGCATTCTGGTTCTGCGCAACGGCAAGACCGTTGAACAAAACAAGACGCGGGCAATCATCGACGCGCCCGAAACCGACTATACAAAGGCTCTTGTCGCGCACCGTAAGGTTGGTGATTTTGTCGGCGCTGCGCCAAGTCAGAACGCTATAATTGAAATCCGGTCGCTTGATCTTGGGTATGGCGCCGTCAAGATAGTGAGCGATGTCAATCTAATTATCGGCGAGGGTGAGATCGTCGCCCTTGTTGGCGAAAGCGGTAGCGGCAAGACAACAGTGGCACGTTCGATCGCCGGTCTTCTACCGCCCTGGGCAGGGCAAATCCTGCTGAATGGGGCAGAGTTGGACGGCAATATCGACAGACGATCAGACTCGTTGCGCCGCCGCATTCAGTTTGCTCACCAACTGCCGGACGTTGCGTTGAACCCACGCCAGACAATCCGCACGGCCCTGGCCCGACCTTTGCAGAAATTCCACGGGCTTTCGGGGGCGGCTTTGAATGCCCGCCTACACGCGTTGCTGGATGAAGTTGAATTGCCACATGATTTATTGAATCGCTCGCCAGGTGCGCTTTCGGGCGGACAGAAGCAACGCGTGTGCATCGCGCGCTGCCTTGCCGCCGAACCGGAAGTGTTAATTTGCGATGAAGTCACATCGGCGCTTGATGCTTTGGTCGAAGACAGCATCCTAAAATTGCTTTGGCGACTGCAGCAAAAGCGTCAGATCAGCATCCTGTTCATTACCCACAATCTTGGTGTCACACGACGGTTCACGCATTCTGTCGCCATCATGGAACAAGGCCGGATCGTAGAACAGGGCACCACCGAGGCGGTTTTTGCCGATCCGCAACAGGACTATACCAAACGATTACTGGCATCCGAGCCGACAACGCGGCGCGGGTGGCTGGACGAACAACTGGCCTTGTCGAGCGGTGAGTGAGGATCAAGTTTGATCCTTGAAATCTCGCAGCTCGTCCTCGTCCCAGAAACCGATAATCACACCTTGTGCGACAGTAGCTGCTTCACCCCCCTGCGAGACTTGTGCATCTGTCACAGTCACACGTTGACGGCCACGACGATACCACGCGAAAACTTCGTTTGTGAGATGCTCGCATTGGCCCGCATAGGCGGGATCGTTTCCCAGATCGTGCAATTCGTCGGGATCATTTTCCAGATCGAAAAGCATAGGTCGGAACCCTTCGAAATAAAACAGCTTCCAACGGGCATCGCAGGCCATCACGATGCGACAATCGGAAATCTCCTGATCCAATTCGCGCCGGGCATCCATGACCGAATAGTCATATTCAGAGAATGCAACATCGCGCCAATCCTCGGGCATTGACCCTTCAAGCAACGGCAAAAGCGAGCGGCCCTCGAACCACTGATACGCTGGATCACCTCCCAACGCATCGACGAATGTAGGGGCAAGATCAATCGCCTCAACCAACGCATCACTGATCTGTCCGCGCAGGGCATTGGGGCGGGGATCGCGTATGATCAACGGCACTTTGACGGAAGGTTCGTGAAACAGATCCTTTTCGCCCATCCAGTGATCACCAAGGTAATCCCCGTGATCAGAGGTAAACACGATCAGCGTCTTGTCCCAAAGACCGCGCGCCTTCAGTTCCGCGAACAACAGGCCCATCTGATCATCGATCTGCTTGATCAGGCCCATGTATGCAGGCAGCACCGTTTCGCGCACTTCATCTCGTGAAAACGCCTTTGACACACGCTGATTCATAAATGCGCCATAGACAGGGTGGGGGTCGGCGCGTTCGCCGTTGTCGCGCGTGGGCGCAACCCAACTGTCTGGTCCATACATGTTGTGATAGGAGGCAGGGGCGATGTAGGGCCAATGCGGCTTTATGAACGACAGGTGGCACAACCACCCGTCCTGACCTGCGCGGCTATCCAGAAAATCAATAAACCGGCGCGTAAGATAAGGCGTTTCGCTATCTGGCTCAGGCACAAGGGCAGGGCGGTCGGAATATTTGAGCAACCAACCGTTGCCCGTCTCATCCACCGTTTCAGGAGCCACACTGTTTGCAGCGGTTAACCACGGATTGTCGCCCGTATGCCCCTGATCGTGTAGATGTTGGTTATATGCGGGATCTGTCGCAACATAGTGCAACCCGTCATCCCTCTCGAACGTATCAAAGCCACACTCCGAAAGGCGCGCGCCTATGATTGTATCAGGCGAAACGCCAAAACGCTCCATGCCTTCGACATCAGCGCGCATGTGGGTCTTGCCAATCAGCACAGTATCATGACCCATCGGGCGCAAATGATCCCCAAGAGTCATTTCCCCGACACGCAGAGGAAAGGCGTTGGCCGTGGACCCGTGCGAGCGTGGATAGCGGCCAGTATACGCGCTCATCCGGCTTGGCCCACATACGGGGGACTGCACATATGCACGGGTGAAGCGGGTTCCATGGTAATCCCCCATTTTTAATGGGGTCCAGCCGTAGAATTCACGCGGCTGTTTTCAGTTTCATGGCGGGTGTTATGCCGCCTATACCCATGTTGGGTCGCTCGTTGTTGTAAGTCCAGAGCCATTCAGTCGCCTTATCTTGTGCCTCCTCAATCGTTTCAAAGATGTATTGTCCGAGCCACTCGCCACGAACAGTGCGGTTGTAACGTTCTATGTAGCCGTTCTGCTGTGGTTTGCCTGGCTGGATGTATTCAAGCCGGATGTTGCGTTTCTCGGCCCATGTCATGAGCGTGCCACTGATATATTCTGGACCATTATCGACGCGAATTGCGTGCGGCTGGCCGCGCCATTCAATGATCTGGTTCAGGCTGCGCACAACGCGCTCCGCTGGCAGTGAGAAGTCGACCTCAATGCACAGGCCTTCGCGATTGAAGTCATCCAGCACGTTCAATGTTCTGATCGACCTGCCATCAGCAAGTTGATCCGCCATGAAATCCATCGACCAAGTGTCGTTTGGGACGTCAGGCACGGCCAACGGTTCAGGTTTGTCCCGCTTCAAACGTTTCTTAGGCTTGATCCGCAAGTTCAGCTCCAGTTCGCAGTAGATCCGGTAGACGCGTTTGTGGTTCCAGCCATAGCCCTGCACATTGCGCAGATACAAAAAGCACAGGCCAAAGCCCCAGTTGCGCTTGTTTGCCGTCAGACGTTCAAGCCAATCAGCAATCTCTTCGTTCTCGTCGCTCAGAACCGGGCTGTATCGATAGCACGTCTCGCTGATTTGGAACGTGCGGCAAGCCAGCGCCACGCTGACACCGTGCCGTGCGACCGCATTCACGGCCACCTCTCGTCGCAGAGACGGCCTTAACGCTTTTTTCCAAGGGCTTCCTTCAGCAGATCATTCTGCATGCTCATCTCAGCATACATGCGCTTCAGACGGCGGTTCTCCTCCGCCATATCCTTCATCTCGGACATCAAAGACGCATCCATGCCGCCAAACTTGGCGCGCCATTTGTAGAAGCTTGCGCTGCTCATTCCATGTTCGCGGCACAGTTCAGAAACAGGCACGCCGCCATCTGCTTGCTTCAGGATCGCCATGATCTGCGCGTCGCTGTAACGTCCATTCTTCATCGTAAATCTCCTCAGATATCTTGCCGAGAAAATTCTACTTTTGAACACCACTAATTTTAGGGGGATTACCCACCCAACAGCGTTCACGCATGCGACGGCAACGACACCGATAATTCTCCGTCTCGGTTCACGACCTAAAGCACCCTGCCTTAAACTTGAATCACAAATACCCTGCCACGCTTCGCGTTCTCAGGGTATTTGTGATGCGCGATGTCTCAGGTTTAAGGCAGCATGCTGTAGGTAAATCGAAGGGCGGCTGGACCATTGCCCGGCAGCACATGCTTGCATGTGTGAGAGGGGACCAAAATTCTGGCTTTGGTGGATGCGCTTGGCAACCTGGTGCGCTTCGTCCTGATGCCAGCCAACCGCTACGACACGGTTGGCGTCGCGCCATTGATCAAAGGTGTAGAATTTGGTGCGATGCTTGCCGACAAAGCCTTCGACAGCAATTGGATCATCGACGACATGAACGCGCGAGGCGCAAAGATCGTCATATCCCAGCGCCCGCAACGATTGCAGCCAATGGCGATCGATAGTGAAATGTACAAATGGCGCCACTTGATCGAAAACTACTTCCAGAAACTGAAAGAATTCAAACGCATAGCTATGCGCTCGGACAAGACTGATGCATCCTATGCTGCAATGATCTGCCTATGCTCTGCGATCATCAACTCAAGATGAATGTCCACAGACCCTAGCTGAGGTGATAGTTCTCTGGCGGCAGGGCGGCGGGCACCTCTTGCCCCAGGCGCGGCGCGAGGCTGATTTCGACCACACGGCACATGGCGTCAAGCGGCAGGCCATTGACGCTGGTGCCAAAGGGTTCTGACAGTTCCTCGGTCACCTCGGCCAGTCCCAGAAACACATAGGCCACCACCGCCACGAAAACCGGTGTCAGCCAGCCGGCCTGATCCACCAGACCAAGCGGCAGAAGCAGGCAGTAGAGATAGGTGGTTCGGAAGATCAGCAGGGAATAGACATATGGCAGGGGTGTGGTTGCAATCCGCTCACATCCCGCCTGTGCGAGGGTGATTGACCCCAGCCTTTCGGCCAGCGCCCTGGCGCCAAACCCATCGGTTTCCCCCGCGTTTCGGGCCGCGGCCAGCTCAGTCCCAACCCTGTCCAGCGCTGCGCAGGGCGGATGCGCGGCACTGCTGAAATCCTCACCGGTCAGGTCGCGCGCCTTGGTGTCATCCGGCACATGGCGCAGATTGGCACGATGCAGATGCAGGAAAGCCAGCGCAGCTTTCAGAATGCGGATGCGCCGTTCCGGCGCGGTGATAAAGACCTCACTCTCGCGCCCAAGCGCCCGCAGATCGGCAATCAACTGCCCCCAGAGTTTCCGCCCCTCCCACCAGCGGTCATAGGCGGCGTTGTTGCGGAACCCCAGAAACATCGACAATGCGACGCCGAATATGGCGAAAGGGGCCGCACTTGGATGGGCAAGGGGCAGAAATGCCGCCCGGTCGGCCCAGGTCAGCCCGGCGGCAAGACCGGTCAGCATCAGGATGCGCGGCGCGATACGCGGCAGGACAGAGCCCTGAAGCGCGAAGAAAAGCTGCACAAATGTGGGTTTGTCGCGGATAATCATCTGCCAAGCGCGCGCCAGCCGATATCGGACCGGGCAAACCCGCCGGGCCAGTCGATCTGACCGGCCATCGCATAGGCTTTGTCGCGTGCCTCTGCCAGGCTGGCCCCCCGGGCGGTGATGTTCAGCACCCGGCCGCCTGCGGCCCTGAACTGCCCCTCGGCACGTGTGGTTCCCGCATGAAAGACGATCTGGAAACTGTCCTCGGGGATATCCTCCAGCCCGTTGATCACACTGCCTTTTTCGTAGTCTCCGGGGTAGCCGTTCGCCGCCATGACCACTGTCATCGCGTGGTCATTGGCCCAACTTACCTGCATCTTGTCCAGGCGGTCCTCGGCACAGGCCAGCATCAGGTCAAGGGCCTGCGCGCCAAGCCGCATCATCAGAACCTGACATTCCGGGTCGCCAAAGCGGACATTATATTCAACCAGCCGGGGCTGCCCGTTCCGGATCATGAAGCCTGCATAAAGCACACCGCGATAGGGGGTGCCGCGCCGGGCCATCTCGTCAATTGTGGGCTGGATGATCTCGGCCATGGCTTTGGCGGCGACCGCATCGGTCAGGACCGGGGCGGGGGAATAGGCGCCCATGCCGCCGGTATTGGGCCCCTCATCCCCGTCATAGGCGCGCTTATGGTCCTGGGCCGTGCCCATGGGCAGCGCGGTTTTCCCGTCTGAAAGCACGAAGAACGAGGCTTCTTCGCCCTCCATGAACTCTTCAATCACCACTTCGGCCCCGGCACCGCCGAAGCTGCCACCGAACATGTCGTCAATTGCGGCGAAGGCGGTTGTCTCATCCATCGCGATGATCACGCCTTTGCCCGCGGCCAGCCCGTCTGCCTTGACGACAATAGGCGTGCCCTGTCTGCGGATATAGGCCTTTGCGGGTGCGGCTTCGGTGAACCGAGCCCAGGCGGCGGTGGGGGCACCGCAGGCATCGCATATCTCTTTGGTGAAGGCTTTCGAGGCTTCCAGCTGCGCCGCCGCCTGGCTTGGCCCGAAGGTCAGAATACCCGCATCGGTCAGCGCATCGGCGACCCCTGCGGCCAGCGGAGCCTCTGGCCCGACAATCACGAAATCAATCGCTTCCTCACAGGCAAATTCGGTCACCAGACCCGGGTTTTCCACATCCAGATCGGCGCATTGGGCGATCTGCGCGATGCCCGCATTGCCCGGTGCCACGATCAGCCGGTCACATTTCGGGTTCTGCAATACGGCCCAGGCCAGGGCATGTTCACGCCCGCCGCCGCCGAGGATCAGGATGTTCATTGGGCGTGTCTCCTTGGCCTTTGAGTCCCGGCGTTCTAAAGCGGTTTGCGTTTATATGGTACAGCCCCATCGAAAACCGCGTTCGACCCGAAGGGGAGAGGCAGCAATTTTCGATTCAGATCAAACGCAAACCGCTATAAGCTGTGGCCCGGACCAAGACAAGCAATGTGCCGAGACAGGCAATGGGCCATGGCAGGCAAAGGGGTGGCGATGTCGGATCTGATCGACGAGGACGAGACCACAGGCAACGCCCCGGAGTTTTCGGTCTCCGAGATCTCAGGGGCGGTGAAACGCACGGTGGAAGGCGCGTTTTCCCATGTGCGGGTGCGGGGCGAGGTCGGGCGGTTGTCACGCCCCCGATCCGGCCATATCTATCTGGATCTGAAGGATGATCGCAGTGTTCTGGCCGGGGTGATCTGGAAAGGTGTTTCCGCCCGGCTGGCCCATCAGCCCGAAGAGGGGATGGAGGTGATCGCCACCGGCCGGATCACGACCTTTCCCGGGCAGTCAAAATACCAGCTGGTGATCGAGGATATCCGCCCCGCAGGTGTGGGTGCCCTGATGGCGATGCTGGAAAAACGCCGGGCGGCGCTGGCTGCGGAAGGGCTGTTTGACGAAGACCGGAAACAGGCGCTGCCCTATCTGCCCGAGGTGATCGGGGTTGTAACCTCCCCCTCCGGCGCGGTGATCCGCGATATCCTGCACCGGCTGCGCGACCGGTTCCCGCGCAAGGTTCTGATCTGGCCCGTGGCCGTGCAGGGGGACAGATGCGCGCCGGAGGTTGCCAATGCGATCCGGGGGTTCAACGGGATGTCCGCCGGGCGCGCGCTGCCCCGGCCTGATCTGGTGATCGTCGCGCGGGGCGGGGGCTCTCTGGAGGATCTTTGGGGGTTCAATGAGGAAATCGTGGTCCGGGCGGCGGCGGAAAGTGAGATCCCGCTGATCTCGGCGGTGGGCCATGAAACCGATACGACATTGATTGATTTTGCCGCCGACAAACGCGCGCCAACACCGACAGCAGCGGCAGAGATGGCGGTGCCGGTGCGGCTGGAACTGCTGGGCTGGGTTGAAACCCAGGGTGGGCGCCTGTCGCGCGGCGTGGCGCAGGCCGTGTCGATCAGAAAACAGCGGCTTGGCGATCTGGCGCGCGGGCTGCCCCGGATCGAGGTGCTGCTGGAAACGCCCCGGCAACGGCTGGACCGCGCCATGGTTCAGCTTGGCCCGGCCTTGCGGAACGCCACACAGACCCGGCGGCTTGCGGCGGACCGGATGGCGGGCCGGTTGCGGCCTGCCCTTGAAAAGGGTTTGAATATCAAACGGGTCGAGGCGGGTCGTGCGGGGGCCGGTCTTGTCCCCCGGCGGCTGGAGGCCGGGCTGCACAGCAGAAAGTCAGAGCTTGCCGGGCTGATGCGGCGCCTGCAGGCGGAGCGGTTGGCCGATCGGATTGTAGCGGCGCGCGCCCGGTTTGACGATGTCAGCCAGAGCTTCACCCGGGTCTCTGCGGCATCGGTTCAGACCCGGCGGGAGCGTCTGGACGCGCTGGAACGGTTGCGCCAGACCCTGGGCTATACCGAGACGTTGAGGCGCGGCTATGCGGTTGTGCGCGAGGGCGATACGCTGGTCACCAGCCACAGCGTCGCAGCCAAAGCGGCGCATCTGGAGATCGAATTTGCCGATGGCCGGCTGGGTGTTCTGCCGGGAGGCGGGGCCGGTCGGAAGGATGGAACAGGCCGCAAACCGGCACCCAAACGCTCTGCACCCGCCCGTCCGGGCAAATCCGGTCAGGGCAATCTTTTCGGCGAGGAATAGGACAGAACACCCTATGCCAAACGGTCATGGGCCTGACCCTGGATCAGCCAATGGCCTTTTCCCGTCATCCGCAATTCGGCATATGGCAAGGACTATTGGGCATTTCTGCCTGATCACGCGTATTTCATCCTGCTCGCGGCATCTAGATGTGGAACCTCAACAGGTTGTTCGGGTCCAAGCCTAACCGGCTGATTGGTGGTTTCGATTTTAGCGCTGAGTGCGGTCGGTGCCAATTGTAAAGATGTGTCCACACGGGCAGGTCTGCGGCGCGGTCGTCTGATGTCTCATAGGCACGGGCATATGCCCACTCACGCAGTGCGGACTGGATGAAGCGTTCAGCTTTTCCGTTGGTTTTGGGCGTGTAGGGTTTGGTTCGGATATGCCTGATACCAAGTTCAGCGCACGCCGCCTTGAAGGCATGGGATTTGTAACAGGAGCCATTGTCCGTCATTACTCGCGCCACCGTCACCCCCATGGTCGCATACCAGGCAACGGCCGCCTTCAGATGGGCGATAGCGCTGACCGCCTTCTCGTCGGGATGGATATCGGTGAAGGACAGCCGTGACGCATCATCGACGCAGACATGGACGTACTCCCAACCAATCCCGCGGCTGTTGGACTGTCCCGTCCTGTCGCCTGTGATGCGGTGGCCTGTGCGTTCGAACTTGCCCAGACGCTTGATATCCAGATGGATCAGTTCGCCGGGATGTTCGCGTTCATAGCGCCGCACGGGTTCGGCGGGCTCCAGATCTCGCAGACGGCTGAGACCGGCCCGGCGCAGCACACGGCTGACGGTGGCAGGCGACACCCCGGTCTTTGCAGCGATATGCGCCCCGGTCAGGCGCTGCCGACGCAGAGCAACAATCTGTTCGGCGACATTGTCAGGCGTCGGGTTGCGCAGACAATGCGGGCGCGATGTCCGGTCAAGCAAACCCTCGTGACCTTCCCGTTCAAACCTTCGCCACCACTTCGCAGCAGTCTTGGCCGAACAGCCGCAGGCCGCTCCAGCCTCACAAAAGCTCATGCCACCCGATATAAGCCTGACAAGCCGCTCTCGACCCAAAGGAGCCAGTCTGGCATTCTTGTGTAAGTTCATTCGATCCCTCCGAAAAGTGGTGAAGCTTGGTAACTCCAACCAACTCGGTTCGGATCGAATGGACAACCTACTGAAAGCTCACATCTAGAGCGTGTCGCAGTCAATCTGCCCCATAGCCTGCGGCCTTGAAGTAGTTGTAGCACTCTTCTTCTGAGAAGAGGTCGCAGACCTTTCCGACGGCGGCCCATAACTGGTCGTATGTTCTGGCTGCGGCTCTTCGGATCAGGGTTTTGAGTTTCGAGAACGCCATCTCAATTGATGGTGTGGATGGCTCCTGCTCCCGGCGTCGCGATGCGCCATGATGGGGTGTCATTGTCCCAACTTGAGGAGCCATCCATGAATGAAGTTAGCACAGTCGGCGTCGACCTCGCCAAGAATGTCATACAGATCCATGGCGTTGATTGCGACGGGAATGTTGTGGTTCGGCGTCAGCTGCGGAGAGGTCAGTTTCTCACGTTCTTCGAAGAGCGCCCAGCATGCCTGATCGGCATCGAGGCGTGTTCGGGATCCCATCACTGGGGACGACAACGACAAGAGATGGGCCACGCGGTCCGACTGATGCCGCCGTCCTATGTGAAGCCCTACGTCAAGCGGAACAAGACAGATGCGGCCGATGCGGAGGCAATCTGCGAAGCGGTCACCCGGCCTTCGATGCGGTTTGTTCCCGTGAAGAGCGAGGCGGACTCCGCGGCGCTTGTCCTGCACCGGGCGCGGGATTTTCTCGTCGGTCAGGTCACGCAAACCGGCAACGCGATCCGCGCTCACATGGCTGAGTTTGGTATCGTTACGGCGAAGGGATCAAAGCGCGTCGCGAGCCTGGCAGAGGAGTTGGACGCCTTGCCCGAGGCCGCGCGCCTTCCGCTCCGGGTGTTGTTCGATCAACTGGCAGAGACGCAATCGCGAATCGAGCAGCTGACCGACGAGATCAAGGAGGTTCACCGGCACAACGAAGTGAGCCGCCGTCTGGCATCGATCCCAGGCGTCGGCGTGCTGACCGCAACCGCGATTGCCGCAACGACACCGGATGTCAGCAATTTCGGCTCGGCGCGGGACTATGCTGCCTGGCTCGGCCTGACGCCGAAGCAGCACTCGACCGGCGGGAAGCCCCGAAGCGGTGGCATCTCGAAGATGGGCAACCGTTATATCCGGCGCCTGCTTTACCTTGGGGCCATGGCGCAGATCATGGTCCGGCGCAGAAGTCGCCACATGGGCACCGACTGGCTGTCGCGAAAGCTGGCGACAAAGGAGACAAGGGTCGTTGCGATCGCCTTGGCGAGGCGCATGGCAAGAACCATCTTTGCGCTTTTGCGTGACGGAACGAGCTATAGACCGCAGGTCGGAGAAGTACCCGGCTGAGAAGGGTCTCAAAGAATGGTAAGGCCAACGTGAGGTGATGGCGAAATGACGGAAACGGCGAACAGGAACACCCCGATGAATCCGAAGCGCCGCCGAGCGCGTTCGATTGAGTGGGAGCCTTCAGCCGACGCGGACATTCATCATGGCGCGCAGCACATTTGCTGCAGAACGACGCCGAATACATGGCCGCAGCCGACCAGATGCCAGAAGCTTACAAAACCCTTGCCATGCAGGAGCCAACCATACATGGCGGCAGGAACAGGAACCATGCGCCGATGCTGTGCAGAGCTTCAGCGGCGGCAGGTGCCTTGTGGCTGGAGAGGTTATCAAGAATGACAACGTCACCCTCGCGCAGGGTCGGCACCAGTTGGGTTTCGGTGTAGAGGGTGAACATCTCGCTGTTCATGGCCCCGTCGATGACCCATGGGGCGTCCAACCGATCATGGCGCAGTGCACCAATGAAGGTCTGGGTGCGCCAATGGCCGAAGGGTGCGTGATCGACCAAGCGCTGGCCATAAGGAGCCCATCCGGTTGTCTTGGCCATGTTGGTCTTGACCGAAGTCTCGTCGATGAAAGCCAGCCTGTCCAGATAGTTGGCCATGAAGGGCTATTGTCTAGCCCCCAATCTTTGGGTCATTTCTGATTAGAGTTTCTGGCACGGGTGGCCTCATGTTCAAGGCCTGATGTGGCCGCGATGCACGTCGATACCATGCGTCTCGGCCAACTCCGAGACCAGTTCATCGAGCGTGATCTCTCCTTTCCCGGCCACGCGGGCTTCGATCCAGTCAGCTACGCTCGCCAGTTTGCCGTGACCGCCACCGTTGCCTTGCGGACGTGGTGCCAGCGACCCGGTTTCGCGCCGCAGTTTGATCAAGTCGTTCACAAACCGGGGTGACACACGAAAGTGTCGTGCCGCTTCACGGTGACCGTGTCCTTCATCCACAAACGCAACAACACGTTCGCGTAACTCTATCGGATGTGGCTTGCCCATCTGTGACCCCATATCTGCCTCACACACAAGGAATCACATCATGAGCAATCTGGGAATCCTGAATCAGGATGACTGCAACACGCTCTAGATGTGAGCTTTCAGTAGGTTGTCCATTCGATCCGAACCGAGTTGGTTGGAGTTACCAAGCTTCACCACTTTTCGGAGGGATCGAATGAACTTACACAAGAATGCCAGACTGGCTCCTTTGGGTCGAGAGCGGCTTGTCAGGCTTATATCGGGTGGCATGAGCTTTTGTGAGGCTGGAGCGGCCTGCGGCTGTTCGGCCAAGACTGCTGCGAAGTGGTGGCGAAGGTTTGAACGGGAAGGTCACGAGGGTTTGCTTGACCGGACATCGCGCCCGCATTGTCTGCGCAACCCGACGCCTGACAATGTCGCCGAACAGATTGTTGCTCTGCGTCGGCAGCGCCTGACCGGGGCGCATATCGCTGCAAAGACCGGGGTGTCGCCTGCCACCGTCAGCCGTGTGCTGCGCCGGGCCGGTCTCAGCCGTCTGCGAGATCTGGAGCCCGCCGAACCCGTGCGGCGCTATGAACGCGAACATCCCGGCGAACTGATCCATCTGGATATCAAGCGTCTGGGCAAGTTCGAACGCACAGGCCACCGCATCACAGGCGACAGGACGGGACAGTCCAACAGCCGCGGGATTGGTTGGGAGTACGTCCATGTCTGCGTCGATGATGCGTCACGGCTGTCCTTCACCGATATCCATCCCGACGAGAAGGCGGTCAGCGCTATCGCCCATCTGAAGGCGGCCGTTGCCTGGTATGCGACCATGGGGGTGACGGTGGCGCGAGTAATGACGGACAATGGCTCCTGTTACAAATCCCATGCCTTCAAGGCGGCGTGCGCTGAACTTGGTATCAGGCATATCCGAACCAAACCCTACACGCCCAAAACCAACGGAAAAGCTGAACGCTTCATCCAGTCCGCACTGCGTGAGTGGGCATATGCCCGTGCCTATGAGACATCAGACGACCGCGCCGCAGACCTGCCCGTGTGGACACATCTTTACAATTGGCACCGACCGCACTCAGCGCTAAAATCGAAACCACCAATCAGCCGGTTAGGCTTGGACCCGAACAACCTGTTGAGGTTCCACATCTAGAGCGAAATCGTTTTAATCTGCACCATCGCTCATCGAAATTCGCGTTCGAGATCAGCAGCTTGCTGACCCGGAGGCAGAGAATTTTGATTCAGATTAAACGATTTCTGCTCTAACGTCCCGGTGAGGGGCGTGGACAAGACCCGGCCCTTGCATCCTTATGATCAGGATGGGCCGGGAGGAGGGGCTGATGCGATGACCGATAAGCTGGCGACAGTCAAAGATACCTTTCTGGATCGGGTTGGCCGCCGTCTGGCGCGCAGGCTGCGCGATCCAAGCTCGGGCTATCAACCCTATACACCGTCGGATTTCCCCACATTGTGCCGGATCTTGCAGCCGGGAGATGTGCTTCTGGTTGAAGGCGGCGAGCGCATCTCGAATGCGATTAAATACCTGACGCAATCCACCTGGTCCCATGCGGCGATGTATGTGGGCGATGTGCTGCCTTTGCCTGAAGATAGACGGGAGCGGCCCCGGCTGGTCGAGGTCAATCTGGGTGAAGGCTGTGTTGCGGTGCCGTTGAGCAAATATGAAACGTTCAATACCCGCATCTGCCGGCCTGTCGGTCTGAATGATACGGAACGCGATCAGGTGGTGCAGTTCATGATAAGCAATCTGGGTCTGCGCTATGATATGCGGAATATCTTTGATCTGGCGCGGTATTTCCTGCCCACGCCACCGGTGCCCGTACGCTGGCGCCGCCGCATGCTGGCCTTCGGTTCGGGGGATCCGACGCGGGCGATCTGTTCCTCGCTGATCGCCCAGGCCTATCAGGGCGTGCGCTATCCGATCCTGCCGGAACGGCGTCAGGGTGGATCAGAATATGCCGAACAGGAGCTGCTGCATATCCGGCATCATTCGCTGTTCGCGCCGCGCGATTTCGACCTGTCGCCATATTTCCGGGTTGTGAAACCGACGCTGGAGGGCGGGTTCGATTTCCGGGAACTGGTGTGGGAGGATCATCTGGACAAGGGTAAAGAGGGGGCGTAGCCCGCCGCCGCCTTCGGCGCCTCCCCCCAGAATATTTTTGACCAGAAGAAGCCGGGTGAATGGGCCCGTTACCGGCCCCGGATACGCGGGTCGAGCGCGTCACGCAGGCCATCGCCGATATAGTTCACCGACAGCACCGTCAGAGAAATGGCAAGGCCGGGCCAGATCACCCGTTCGGGGTTTTGTTGCAGCCAGTCCGTGGCATCGAACAGCAATCGTCCCCATGTCGGAAAATCCGAGGGGAAGCCCAGACCAAGAAAGCTGAGCGCGGATTCCGTGATGATCGCATTGGCGATGCCAAGCGTGGCCGAAACCATGATCGGTGACATCACATTGGGCAGCACATGGCGCAGGATCATCCGGTGTGACGGCGTGCCGATGGATTTGGCGGCCAGCACGAATTCCCGTTCTTTCAGGGCCAGAACGTCGCCGCGGACCACCCGCGCGGTCTGCATCCAGCTGGTCACGCCGATGACAAAGACAATCAGGATGAAAATGCCGCCTTCCGGCCCGAAGGCCGCGCGAAGCTGATCGCGGAACAGCATGATGATGACAAGCAGCAGCGGCAGCAGCGGCAGCGCCAGAAACAGATCTGTCAGCCGCATCAATAGGCCATCGGCGCGTTTGAAATAGCCCGCAACAACCCCGATCAACGTGCCCAGCACAAGGCTGAGCAGCATCGCGGTCAGACCCACGGCAATCGAGGTCTGGCCGCCGACCATCATCCGCGCCAGGGTATCGCGGCCCAATTGGTCGGTGCCCATGGGATGGGCCAGTGTCGGGCCGGAATTGCGGGCGCGAATATCAATATAGGTGGCGTCGATGGTCCAGATCAGCGGGCCGACATAGACGAAGAGAAGCGCGAAGACGAAGAAGGCAAGGCCCAGCATCGCCCCTTTATGGGTCTTGAACTGATCCCAGACATCCCACCACTGGTTGCGGGGCGGGCGGTAAGCTTCCAGAGCTTTGGCAACTGTGGCCGTATCGGCGGCATTTGACGGGGTGTCAGTCATAGCGAATCCTCGGGTCCAGAACGCCATAAAGGACATCGGCGATCAGATTGAACAACACGATCAGCACGGCGAAAATGAAAGAGACGGTCTGCACGGTCGGCACGTCGCCAGACTGGATGGCGATGATCAGCAACTGACCGATGCCGTTCACCTTGAACACCTGTTCAGTGATGATCGCGCCGCCGAACACGGCGGGCACGTTCAGCGCGATAACAGTGACAACCGGGATCAGCGAATTGCGCAGCACATGGACCAGAACCACAACCTTTTCGGTCAGGCCCTTGGCCCGTGCGGTGCGCACATAATCCTGGTTCAGATTGTCCAGCATCGAGGCGCGCATGAAGCGGCTGATCTGTGAGGCGTTGAACAGGCCCAGCACCATCACCGGCATGATGATCTGTTTCAGCTGAACCACAAAACTGCTCCAGTCGGTGACCACATGGGTGGTGTCATAGACCGATGGAAACCAGCCCAGGTTCACCGCGAAGATCACAATGAACAGCACACCGGTGAAGAAGGTGGGCACCGAGAACCCCAGCATCGAGATGAATGTGCCAAGCTGGTCGAACCAGCTGTATTGCCGATAGGCTGATATGATCCCGATGGGCAGGGCGATGATAATGCCGACGATATAGCTGATACCGACAACCCACAGGGTTTGCGGCATCCGCTGCATGATCAGCTCCATCACCGGGCTGCGGGTCTGATAGCTGATGATGCGGGTGGTGCTTTCGGGGGCGACCTGCCAGCCGGTCCAGTCCTGCAGAAGGTGCAAAGGCTCGTTCCAGACCATCAGTTGCAGCCAGCGGAAATACTGCACAAAGACCGGCTGGTTCACGCCCAGGCTTTCGCGAATCTGTTCGCGCACCTCTGGCGGGATCGTCAGCGGCAGGCCTGCCGTCGGGTCCGATGGCGACAGTTTCACGATCAGAAAGATGATGAAACTGATGAACAGAAGCGCAGGGATGGCCAGCAGCAATCGTCGGATTGTGTAGGTCAGCATATGTTTCGGTCCCTTTGCGACACGGGGCGGGTCATCGCGCGTGTGCGTCGCGCAGGGCCAGAAGGCCTGCGGCGCCAATCATTGCGCTGCCCGAAAGACGGTTGAGAAGGCGGCCGCGGCTGGCCAGCCCGGCGAACAGCTGGGCGGCGGTTGCGCCGTAGATGAACAGGATCACACCATCGACAACCAGATAGGTCGCACCCAGGATCAGAAGCTGGGGCCAGATCGCGGTCTCGGGTGTGATGAATTGCGGGAAAAGCGCGGCAAAGAAGAAGATCGCCTTGGGGTTCGAGGCAGAGGTGAAGAACCCCTGAAAATAAAGCTGTCGGGCAGAGGTCAGCGCGGCGGCCTGACCGGGCGGGGTGGGGGCGGCGCGGAACGTGCGGATGCCCATCCAGACCAGATAGGCGACACCGGCCCATTTGATCACATCCAATGCCCGGTCGGTGGTAGCAATCAGCGTGGCCAGGCCAAAACCGGCGGCCAGCATTTGCAGGGAATTTGCAGAAAGATCACCGGCGATTGTCCAGCCGCAGCGGCGCGGACCATGGCGCATGGAACTGGAGATCATCAGCAACTGGCTGGGCCCCGGAGGCGACGCAAAGAACACCGCCACCGTCGCCAGATAGGCAAGATACATCTCAATGCTCATATATGCTGGCCCATTTGCTTGCTGCGCCGCCCCGAATGTCCGGGGCGGCGCAAATCCATGGATCCCGTGGATTACTCGGCGCGATGCCAATCCATGATGTTCCACAATTCGCTGTCCCAGTCGGACATGCGGATGCCTTCCAGGGTGTTGGCATGGGCCGACACGCCGCCCCGGTGGATCAGCGGGATGATCGAGTAGGACTGAATGATCATGTCGTTCATCTCACGTGCGAGGCGGCCACGTTCGTCCAGATCGGCTGTAACGGCCATCTCGCCCACAAGCGCGTCATAGTCTTCCGAGCAGAAGCGCTGGATGTTGGACCCCTGCCACTGGCTGTCAGGGCTGGGGATATCCGTGCAAAGCCAGCTGGCCATATAGGCCTCGGGGTCCACACCGGAGAAGTTGTTGGTGTACATCTCAAGGTCTGCATAGAACTTCTGGAACGTGTCCGGGCTGGCCGGGTCACCACCGAAGAAGACCGATGCGTCGACATTGCGCAGCTCGGCGTCGATGCCGATCTCGCTCCACCACTGTTTTACCAGCGCCTGGGTGTCCTGACGGACGGCGTTGGTGGAAGTCTGGTAGAGCATGCTGATCGGCATGCCATTGGCTTCGCGGATGCCATCACCATCGGTGTCCATATAGCCGGCTTCGTCCAGAAGCGCATTGGCCCCGGCAATATCCTGCACAAGGCAGGCATCATTGGCGGTGGATGCATAAAGCTCAGGCGCGGGCAGAACGTTGCAGGTGGGCTGACCACCGGCCCCATAACCAACCTCAACCAGCAGCGCCCGGTCAATCGCCATCGACATGGCCTGGCCGATCACCGGATCGGTCAGGAACGGATGCGCGCCGCCCGCAAGGGTCGAACGCAGGTCGCCAAGCGCCGGATCGGGATTGGTCTGGTTGACATGGATACGTTCAACACTTGTGCCGAACGCGGTCACAACCGTGCCGTTGCCCTGGGCTTCCATCTCGGCCAGAATCGTCGGGTCGATCTGCAGGTTCCAAGCATAGTCGAACTCGGCGGTTTCCAGAACCGAACGGGCCGCCGCCGCCGCGTCACCGCCGCCTTTGAAGGTCACGGTGCCGAAATGCGGACGATCGGCAAAACGGAAGTTCTCGTTTGCCGCGAATTCGATCACGTCATTGGGCCGGAAATCGGTGACCACAAACGGGCCTGTGCCGATCGGGCCAAAATTGGCATCGGTGCATTCCGGCGCACGGGCGCCCAGGCACTCGGCGAATTGCGCGGCCTGGATAAGCGGCGATTCCGCACCCACAAAGGCTGTATACGGGAACGGTTTGGGCGCCGAGAAATTGACCTGAACGGTCATGTCATCCACGGCCACGACACTTTCCACACCGTCGAAATAGGACACCTGCGCGCAGCCGCCTTCGGGATGGGTGCAGTATTCCCAGGTGAACACGGCATCTGCCGCGGTCAGGGGCGTGCCATCGGACCAGGTGATGCCATCGGCAATTGTCCAGGTGATCTGGGTCAGATCCTCGGACACACCGCCGTTTTCAACCGTCGGAATCTCACTGGCCAGCCAGGGCACCATGGTGCCCGTGTCGTCAAAACGCGCGAAGGATTCAAGCACCAGCGATGCGGATTCAACTTCCTTCGTGCCGCCCGACAGATACGGGTTCAGCGTCGACGGGGCCTGCCAGTAGATGATGTTGAGATGGCCGGACGCGCCACGTTCCGCCATCGCGGCCATGGGGGACAGTGCAAACGCGGCCGCTGCCCCTAGTAATAATGTCTTCGAGTTCATGTCTCTCTCCTAGTTGGATTGCTCATTCTTGTGCCTCGGGCGCCGCTGTTTGATCAGCGGTCGTCTTGGTGTCATTGAGAAGGTGGCAGGCCGCATAGCGGCCGGGCTGCACCTCACGAAATTCGGGGTCGATCCTGTGGCAGATATCTGTGGCTGACGGGCAGCGGGTGCAGAAATTGCAGCCCTGCGGCGGGTTCGCCGGACTGGGAACATCACCTTGCAGAATGGTACGGTTGGCCGTGTCATGGGCAACCGGGTCAGGCTCCGGCACGGCGGAAAGCAGCGCTTTGGTATAGGGGTGCATTGGGTCTGCATACAGGCCCTCACGGGGGGCCAGTTCAACCACTTTGCCCAGATACATCACCGCCACCCGGTCTGCGATATGGCGCACCATGGAAAGATCGTGAGAGATGAACAGATAGGTCAGGCCCAGTTGTTTCTGCAAATCTTCCAGAAGATTGACAACCTGCGCCTGGATCGACACGTCCAGCGCCGCAATCGGTTCGTCACAGACGATGAATTTCGGGTTGAGCGCAAGGGCCCGGGCGATGCCGATGCGCTGGCGCTGGCCGCCTGAAAACTCATGCGGATAGCGATTGGCAAAATCACGGTTCAGACCGACCGCATCCATCAACTCGTAAATCCGTTCCAGCTGATCGGCTTTGGATTTGCCGGAATGTTCGCTTAACGGTTCGCCGATGATCGCGGCCACGGTCATCCGCGGGTTGAGACTGGCCTGAGGGTCCTGAAACACCATCTGCATGGTGGGCCGCATCCGGCGCAGTTTATCATACCCCGCATCGGCAATCTCTTCCCCGTCGATGACAATCGAGCCGTCCGTCGGTTCATACAATCGCAGGATGGCCCGGCCACAGGTGGATTTCCCGCAACCCGATTCGCCGACCAGACCCAGGGTTTCCCCCTCGAAAATGTCGAAACTCACGCCATCGACGGCTTTCACATCGCCCGTGTGGCGGCGCAGCAATCCCGAATGGATCGGGAAATACATTTTCAGTCCGTCGATCTCGACAAGCTTCCTGTTGGCGCTGGCATCAAACATCGCGGGGCCTGCCTGTATCCACATCCCAGAAACAGGCCGCGTCATGATCGGGGCCGACAGGGGTGCGCCATGGGTTCTGTTTCAGGCAACGATCAAAGGCCAGCGGGCATCGCGCGTGAAACGGGCAGCTGTTTGGCTGCGCGGCCAGCATCGGCGGCTGGCCCTCGATGACCTGCAACCGTTCAGCCCGGTCTCCGGTGACCGAGGGCACGGTTTCCAGAAGCATTCTTGTATAAGGGTGCTGCGGGTTTGCGAACAGCTCCCGCACCGGTCCCTGTTCCACGACCTGACCGCCATACATCACCATCACCCGATCGGCGATCCCGGCGATCACGCCCAGATCATGGGTGATCCAGACAATCGCCATGCCAAGCTTCTGGCGCAGTTCCTTGACCAGTTCCAGAATCTGCGCCTGGATCGTGACGTCAAGCGCGGTTGTGGGTTCATCGGCGATCAGAACCTTGGGGTCGCAGGCCAGGGCGATCGCAATCATCACCCGCTGGCGCATACCGCCGGAAAACTGATGCGGATAATCGGCCAGTCGCCGGGCCGCATCGGGAATGCCCACCAGTTCCAGCAATTCGACCGCGCGGCTTCGGGCCTGGGATTTATTCAGCCCCATATGTTTTCTAAGGGGTTCGGTTATCTGGTAGCCGACATTGAACACCGGGTTCAGCGATGTCATCGGGTCCTGAAACACGAAACCGATCCGGGCCCCGCGAACGGCGCGCAGCTGTTTCTCGGTACATGTCAGAAGATCCTGGCCTTCAAACATCACCCGGCCGTTACGAACCTCGGCAGGAGGTGTCGGCAGCAGGCCGATCAGCGACATCATCGTCACCGATTTGCCCGATCCGCTTTCGCCCACCACGCCCAGAAGCTCCCCCGGTTCGAGGTGAAAGCTCACATCATTCACCGCGTGGATTTCACCGCGCCGGGTTCGGAATACAGTTTTGAGGTCCTTGACATCAAGGACAGAAGCCAGACCCCCATCGGGCATGGTGTAACGCTCCTCACCGGTTGGTTAACGCCCCGGCCTCTGCTGGGCGGGTGCAATCGTTGGCTGTGACGGTAACAGGAAATTCGCATCCCGCAAGCGGCAATCCGGGTGCCCTTGCGTATGGTCTGGGCGGATGCACAAGACTTAGGCACTTACCGCCTTGTGGGCTTGACGACACGGCGGGGAAGGAACAGGTTCTGCCGGGTTCATGTTAAAGGAGTACCTTATGTCTACCGCCCTCTCTGCGCGAGACCTACTTGAAAAGCTTGTATCTTTTCCAACGGTCAGCCGGGATTCAAATCTGGAACTTGTCGATTGGGTGGAGGGATATCTGAACGATTTGGGGGTCACCTGTAACCGCGATTACAACATCGAAGGCACCAAAGCCTCCCTATACGCCCATATCGGTCCCGAGGTTGAGGGGGGTGTGATTTTATCAGGTCATACGGATGTTGTTCCGGTTGATGGTCAGGCCTGGGACACCGATCCGTTCCAAGTGGTGGAGAAAGACGGCAAGCTTTACGGGCGCGGCACCTGCGACATGAAAGGGTTTGATGCGCTGGCGCTGAGCATGGTTGCACCGGCTTTGGAACGGGGTCTGCGCCGGCCGCTGCAAATCTGTCTCAGCCGGGATGAGGAAATCGGCTGTGCCGGGGCGCCGCCGATGATTGCCGCGATGCAGGCCCACATGCCGAAAGCCGCGCTTGCAATCATCGGGGAGCCAACCAGCATGCGCACTGTGACCGGCCATAAGGGCGGCTCCGGCTTTGACATGCATATTCGCGGCTTCGAGGTGCATTCCTCACTGCATTACCGGGGTGTGTCCGCGATCATGGAAGGGATCAAGCTTATCGACTGGGCCAACCGGATGAACGCTGAAAACAAGGCCAAGGCCGACCCTGACAGCCCGTTTGATCCGCCTTACACGACCATCCATGTCGGCATGATCGAGGGCGGAACCGCCCATAACATCACCGCCAAGGATTGTACCTATGTGATGTCGTTCCGATGCCTTCCGACAGAAGATCCGAAGGATTGGGCCGATCGGTATCTGACGGAAGTGCGGGCGCTTGAGGCCGAGATGCAAAAAACCCAGCCGGACTGCTTTATCCGCGCCGATCCGAAATGGGACGTCCCGGGCCTGCGCCCCGAACAGGATGGGGCGGCTGAACAGATGGTGCGCCTGCTGACCGGCGATAATGCGACCCATGCGGTCAGTTTCGGCACCGAGGCCGGGCAGTTTCAGGCCGGTGGCTACTCGGCGGTGGTCTGCGGCCCCGGCAATATCGAACAGGCCCATCAGCCAAATGAGTTCATAACCATTGACCAGTTCCAGCAGGGGGAGCGTTTCATGGCGCGTCTGCTGGATAATCTGACAGAGGAGTGACCCATGCCGGTCAAGAACCGACTTGCAGAACTGCACGATGAAATCACCGCCTGGCGTCGTGAGATACATGCCAACCCCGAATTGCAATATGATCTGCCGAAGACCACCGCCCTGGTCGAGGCGCAACTGAAGGCTTTTGGCTGTGACGAGGTGGTCACCGGCATTGGCAGATCGGGCATTGTCGGTGTGATCCGGGGCAAAAGTGACACTGCCGGGCGCTGTGTGGGCCTGCGTGCCGATATGGATGCGCTGCCGATGAGCGAGGAAACCGGGCTGGATTATGCCTCGGGCACCGAAGGCAAGATGCATGCCTGCGGCCATGACGGGCATACGGCGATGTTGCTGGGGGCCGCGAAATACCTGACAGAGACGCGGAATTTTGATGGTACGGTCTGTGTCATTTTCCAGCCTGCCGAAGAAGGCGGCGCGGGTGGCAAGGCGATGGTCGATGACGGGATGATGGACCGGTTCGGCATCAGGGAAGTCTATGGCATGCATAATGAACCGGGTCTGCCCGTGGGCGAGTTCGGCGTTTCTCCCGGGCCGATCATGGCGGCGGCGGATGAGTTCGAGGTGCAGATCGTGGGCAAGGGCGGCCATGCGGCCCAGCCCCATAACTGCATTGATCCGGCGCCTGCGGCCTGTGCCTCGGTGATGGCGCTGCAAACCGTGGCCAGCCGCAATGTCGATCCGCTGAAACAGGTCGTGGTTTCGGTCTGCACCATCAAGACAAGTTCCGGGGCGTATAATGTGATCCCCGCTTCGGTTCTGTTGCGCGGGACGGTGCGGACCCTGGATGAAAGCATTCGCGATATGGCCGAAACCCGGGTGGTCGAGATCCTGCAGTCCACCGCATCGGCTTATGGCTGCACTGCGGATATCACCTATGAACGGGGCTATCCCGTCACCGTGAACCACGAGGAAAACGCCCGGATCGCCGCCGGGATTGCCGAGAGTATCGCCGGGGAGGGGCGGGTCCATTACGGGCGCCCGCCGCGTATGGGGGCCGAGGATTTCAGCTATATGCTGCTGGCCCGCCCGGGGGCATTCATCAATGTCGGTAATGGTGACAGCGCCAAGGTGCATCACCCGGAATACAACTTCAACGACGAGGCGATCCCCTACGGGTGCAGTTTCTTTGCGGAACTGGTTGAACGCCGGATGCCCGCTGCCTGAGGAGAGCTGATTATGCCGATCAAGAATCGTTTCGCGGAATTGCTGCCGGAAATCACCGAGTGGCGGCGGGATATGCATGAAAACCCCGAACTGATGTATGAGGTCCACCGCACTGCCGGGCTGGTGGCGGACAGGTTGCGCGCCTTCGGCTGCGACGAGGTGGTCGAAGGCATCGGGCGCACCGGTGTTGTCGGTGTCATCAAGGGCAAGGCCAATGGCTCGGGCCGGGTGGTCGGGCTGCGCGCCGATATGGACGCTTTGCCGATCCATGAACAGACCGGGCTGGATTATGCCTCGAAAACCCCCGGCAAGATGCATGCCTGCGGCCATGACGGGCATACGGCGATGCTGCTGGGGGCCGCGAAATACATGGCCGAGACGCGGAATTTCGATGGCACCCTGGTGCTGATCTTCCAACCGGCAGAGGAAGGCGGGGCCGGGGCGAAGGCGATGATTGATGACGGGCTGATGGACCGCTGGGGTATTGATGAGGTTTACGGCGTCCATAACGGGCCGGGCATTCCGGTGGGGGAGATCATGACCTGCCCGGGGCCGCTTCAGGCCTCCTCGGACGAGTTCGAGATCATCGTCACGGGCAAGGGCGGCCATGCTGCCGAGCCGCATAAAGCGGTCGATACCACCCTGGCCGCGGCGCAGATTGTGGTGACGCTCCATACAATCGTATCACGCAATATCGACCCGCTGGGCCGTGTTGTGCTGACCGTGGGCGTGTTTGAGACCGATTCGAACGCCTCGAACATCATCCCCGACAAGGCGCGGATGGAAGGGACAGTGCGGTGCCTGGAACCGGAGGCGCGGGCGCTGGCCGAAGAACGTGTGCGCCGTGTGGCCGAAGATACCGCCGCCGCCTTCGGTGCAAAGGCCGAGGTGATCTGGACGCCCGGATATCCGGTCACGGTGAATGATGCGACATCGGTGGAATATGCCGCCGAGGCCGCGCGCGCCGTTGGCATGAAAGTCGACGCCACCGCGAACCCGATCATGCCATCCGAAGATTTTTCCTATATGCTGGAAGAACGCCCCGGTGCCTATCTGTTCCTTGGCAATGGCGACAGCGCCCAATGCCATCACCCGGAATACAATTTCAACGATGAAGCGATCCCCTACGGGTGCAGCTTCTTTGCCGAATTGGTCGAACGCCGGATGCCGGCGGCCTGACCCCAACAGGAGAGATGTAAGATGCCCGTGAAGAACCGTTTTGCCGAATTGCTGCCCGAGATCACCGAATGGCGCCGCGATATACATGAAAACCCCGAAATCCTGTTCGAGACACACAGGACCTCGGCCCTGGTCGAGGAAAAGCTGAAAGCCTTTGGCTGTGACGAGGTGGTGACCGGGTTGGGCCGCACCGGTGTGGTGGGGCTGATCAAGGGGAAAACCAACAAATCCGGCAAAACCATCGGCTTGCGCGCCGATATGGATGCGCTGCCGATCCTTGAGGATACGGGGCTGGACTATGCCTCCAAAACCCCGGGTGCGATGCATGCCTGCGGCCATGACGGGCATACGGCGATGTTGCTGGGGGCGGCGAAATATCTGGCGGAGACGCGGAATTTCGACGGCACCGTTGCGGTGATTTTCCAACCCGCCGAAGAAGGCGGCGGTGGCGGCAAGGAAATGGTCGATGACGGGATGATGGAGCAGTTCAGGATCGACGAGGTATACGGAATGCACAACTGGCCGGGCAAACCGGTAGGGTCTTTCGCGATCCGCCCGGGCGCGTTTTTTGCTGCCGCTGACCAGTTCGATATCTATCTGACGGGCAAGGGCGGCCATGCGGCCAAACCCAATGAAACCGTGGACACCACGGTTATGGGCGCCCATGTGGTGCTGGCCCTGCAATCCATTGTCAGCCGCAATCTGGACCCGGTCAAACAGCTTGTCGTGTCCGTCACCGCGTTCGAGACCGGATCGCTGGCGCATAATGTGATCCCCGAAACCGTGCATCTGCGCGGCACCGTGCGGACCATGGACCCGGACGTTCAGGATATGGCCGAGGCACGGCTGAAAGAGATTGCCGAAGGCACAGCGGCGATGCTGGGTGGCCGGGCCGAGGTTGATTACCGGCGCGGCTATCCGGTGATGGTAAATTCCGAGGAACAGACAGCCTTCGCCGCCGAGGTCGCCGCTTCGGTTTCGGGCGGTTGCGATGATGCACCGCAGGTCATGGGGGGCGAGGATTTCGCCTTCATGCTGAACGCGCGCCCCGGGGCCTATATTCTGGTCGGCAATGGAGACACGGCGGATGTTCACCACCCGAAATACAACTTCAATGACGAAGCGATCCCGGCGGGCTGTTCCTGGTGGGCGGAAATTGTCGAGAAACGGATGCCCGCAGCATAGGGTCCAGGCCCCTTAGATCCTGACCCTTAGCCCTGATCTCAGGGGCATCGCTGCGGGTAACATGCCAGCTTTCCGGTTCACGTCTTACATGGCACAAAATGCAAAGGAAAAGAGCCTATTGACTCAGATCAATCCGGTTTCCAAAGATCAGGTAAATAAATAGTTAATATTGCAATTGAATCGTTAATATTACGTACCTGTCTTATGAAACCCGGAAGGAACGGCCTATGAAGATCATCACATCTGTTTTGCCGGCGCTGATATTTCTGGCAGGGTTATGGGTTGCTCCAAAACCGGTTGAGGCACAGGAATTTCAGATACCCATGACCGCTGAATTCATTGATGGCGAGGTCAATTTCACCGGCGGGGTTGGCCGGGTTTATCAATACCGCTGGTATCTGGTCCCGGTGGAAGGGCGGATGGCGCTGTGCGGGTCGGGATATCTGCGCGACAGTCGGCTGCGCGGCACGATCAATGACATGCTGCGTGATACGGTACTGGTGATGAGTAATCAGCGTGTCGAGGTGGATGCGCGCTTTTTCACTCGCGTCCGCTCTGCACGACGCCTGTCGCAGGATAATGCAACCTGCCGGCCAACCAATCTGCCGCTTCTGACCGGGGGTGGTGGCACGGTGTATCTTGAATTTGGGGATGCTGTCTGGCGGAACTGACCGCCCTGTCGCCGGTTCAGCCGCCTTTTGGCCGCAGGCTGAAAGGCATGGATTTAAGGGGGCCTGACCCTAGGCCTTGCGCGTTTCAGGTGTTGAACAGGAAATGCAGTACATCTCCGTCTTTGACGGTATAGCCTTTGCCTTCCGCCCGCATTTTGCCCGCATCCTTGGCCGGTTGTTCCCCGCCAAGGGTCACGAAATCCTCAAAGGCGATGGTTTCGGCGCGGATGAAGCCTTTCTCGAAATCGCCATGGATGACCCCGGCGGCCCTGGGGGCCGAAGTGCCCGCCGTGATCGTCCAGGCGCGGGCCTCTTTCGGGCCGACAGTGAAATAGGTTTCCAGGTCCAGCAGCGCATAACCGGCGCGGATCAACCGGTCCAGCCCGGCCTCCTCAAGCCCCATTTCGCTTAGGAACATCTGGGCTTCCTCCATGTCGAGCTGGCTGATCTCCTCCTCGATCTGCGCGGAAATCACCACATGGGCCGCCCCTTGTTCTACCGCCATCGCGGCCACTTTGGCCGATTGGGCATTGCCCTCTGCCGCGGCGTCCTCCTCCACATTGCAGACATAGAGGATCGGCTTTGTGGTCAGCAATTGCAACGCGGCCCAGGCTTTGGCGTCTTCGGTATCCACATCCACCATGCGGGCCGGTTTGCCCGCCTCCAGCATCTCCAGCGCCGCCTTCATCAGGCGTTCCTGCTGCACCGCGTCCTTGTCACCGCCGCGCACTTTGCGGGTGATGTTCTGCAAGCGCTTTTCGATGCTTTCCAGATCGGCCAGCATCAGTTCGGTTTCAATGGTCTCGGCATCCGCAATCGGGTCGATCCGGCCCTCCACATGGGTCACGTCGCCATCTTCAAAACAGCGCAGTACATGGGCGATGGCGTCAACCTCGCGGATATTGGCAAGGAACTGGTTGCCCAGACCTTCCCCCTTGCTGGCGCCTTTCACGAGACCCGCGATATCCACGAAGGTGATCCGCGTCGGGATGATCTGTTTTGACCCTGCAATCGCCGCCAGCTGGTCAAGCCGCGTATCGGGTACGGCCACATCCCCCACATTCGGTTCGATCGTGCAGAACGGGAAATTCGCTGCCTGCGCCGCCGCTGTCCGGGTCAGCGCATTAAACAGCGTGGATTTGCCCACATTCGGCAACCCGACAATGCCCATTTTAAATCCCATGACCGGCCCCGTATCTTGCAAGTGGATATCGTCGGGCATCTCGGGCCTGTTGACGTTCATATTTGACCACTGGTTTCAGTCCAAAATTGCTCAGTTCCAGGCAAGATCGCGCAGAACTAGCCCGCTAATGCAAGCGATCTTAACGCAGAAATGGGCAATTTTGGCGCACTCCCTTCGGGACGCGGCCCATTTTGCCTCTGACATTGCCGAATTGCCCTTCTGATGGCCCACATCGCTGTGTTCAATTCAACGCGCCAGCGGCAAAACGGGTCTCGCGCCAGTGGCCAAAGATGAACGTCAACAGGCCCGAGACTGGCAGGGGCCTGCCCGTCAAGCCGATCTCCGTCTTGACTTGGGTGTTGCCCAAGGTAGTGTCGCGCGCGCAGGCCCCGACGGGCTGCCCTCGCGTGGCTGAGGAGACGCCATTTCGCGCAGACCGGGCGCCCGCCGGATGCGCAACATGTCAGACCCATGTCGGTTCCAGATTACACAGACCCCGGCCCCGTGCCGTCGGGCGCCAGCACCCGTGCCGAGGTGATGCCGCTGCTGCGCCTGTCGATGCCATTGATGATCGCCTTTGCGGCGGCCACGCTGATCGGTGTGGTCGATACGGTCATGATTGCGCCCCTGGGCACCGTGCCGCTGGCCGCTGCCGGGATCACCACGGCCTTTCTGATCATCCTGATATCGGGGCTTTGGGGGCTTGTGACCGTGATCGGGGTCGAGATCGCACAGGCCCATGGCGCGGATGATGCGGGCGAGGTTTCGGCCCATCTTCGCCATGGGCTGGCGCTTTGCGCGATTGGCGGGGCGGGCGCGGGGCTGGTGATGGTTCTGGCCTTCCCGCTTCTGCGCTGGCTCAACCAGCCGCCCGAAGTGATTGCCATCCTGATGCCCTACTGGATCAGCATGGCGATCTGGCTGGTGCCGATCCTGATGTTCTTCGCCTTCAAGACGCTGTTCGATACAATCGGCCGGCCCTGGACCGGTGTGGCGATTTCCTATCTTGGGGTGGTGGTGAATGTG